>DBYI01000092.1 GCA_002310115.1 Ruminococcus flavefaciens | reverse complement strand
GCTAACTTAAATGCAACTATTGTAAGTAATATCATTACTATTATTTTCAGTATTTTATCTATACTTATCTTCATTATCTTTACTCCTTATCTTGAAAGGAATTTATTCTCAGCTGCGGCTTTATCGTAATTGGAAAGTGCTTTCATCATTCCTCCCAATAGAGCATTTATCTGCTCTATTGAAAAAGAAGCTTCTTCAGCTGCAAGCATTAAGTATCCTTTCATAGCATTAGTATTATAATTGTCAGTATTGCTTGTTGATGCATTTCGTAATTTATCTTGTATTTCCTTTTCTTCATGCGAATTGGTACTAAAAACGTCTTTATAACTATCAGAACTTTTCTCGTTGATATTTGTATCAACGACTTTTTTCTTTATATCCTTTGGCTGTACCTTGTTGAGATCTTTTATTTTCTTCTGCTCTTTTTTATCGAGCTTCGCAATTTCATTTGCTGTGCTGATTGATACATTTCCGTTTGCAACAGCATCTTTAACTGATTTGATTGCATATTTCTCAACATTCTGCATTTTACCTACTTGTGCGGAGGAAACGCCGAGTGTCTCAGCAATATCATCACGTATTCTGCCATAGTATTCGCCTTTTTCCTTTTTGTCTTTCAAAATCTTATTTATTGTTTCATAGCTCTTCCAAAGCTCCTGATCTGACAGTTGACGAGCTGAAACATTCATAAGTATCAGATTAAGCATTTTTTCATCTTCATCTGCATAATTCTGAACAAGACAGGGGAGAACATGAGCTATATTCTCACCTTTATCTATAAGGTACTGGACAGCAGCTTTACGTCTGTGTCCACTTATAATTTCGTAGCCGCCTGTTTCAAGCGGTCTTACAATAAGATTGTCTTTAACACCACCCTGACCGAGGATTGTCTGAGCGAACTGTTCTATATTCTCTACTACAAAGAAATTGTCAGCTGACTCATGGAGTTCATTTATATTTATCATCTTAATGTCATCAGTAAGGGTATTTGAAACGACAGTTTTTAAATTGTCAAACATATTTCCTTTCATGCTTCTACCTCCTTGAGTATTTCAGCTGCAAGACTTTCGTATGCATTAACTATTTTCCACGATGTACCAATTTTAGGTACGTTACGTTCTATGAAGTATGCTTCGATTGGAAGTCCAACTTTCTGAGACTCACGTACAGTAGTAGAGTAGGGAATTACAGAATTCATTAGACGTTCCTTCAAAACATTGCGAAATTCTTCGATAAGCTCTTTATCGTTCTTTGCCTGATACATTGTAACGAAGATACCACCGAGCTTTGTTCCTTGATTATTAATCTCGTCTGTAACCTTTGTCAAGCCTTGTATTTCAAATTCTCCAAGCATTGTCGGAACATATACGGCATCGAGGTGCTTTATAATCTGTTTCACTTCCTCACTAAGCGCAGGAGGGAGATCAAATATTATATAATCAAACTCGTTGATACTTGTATCAACGTCGAGGGAAGTGTATTTTTCCCAAGTTGTATGCGATATACCGTCATAGTCTGTATCAAAAATACCTTTTGTTGACTGATTTGAAAAGAAAAATGAAAAGCAATTCTCTTGATAATCACAATCAACTACAAGGATACGCTTGCCCTTTTTGGCGAAAGCATAAGCCAAATTGATAACTGATGTTGTCTTTGCTACGCCGCCTTTGTTGTTGTAAATGCCTATTTTTCGTGTTGTGTTCATAACGAGCCTTCTTTCTGCACTTTTGTGCGTTTAATTTTACCTTCTTTTACTTATATAATCACGGTACAGGGCAGAGAAGGCTCAACTGCCCTATTGTGTTTGCAACCACCACCGTGATGTTATAATTTCTCTTATAGAGAAAGAATAACCGATGTTATGTTGTCCATTGCTTTTCTCCGTGTATCTTCAAGTACATGAGCATAACGGTTCATTGTAACACTAATATCTGAATGACCGAGTATAACGCTCAGTGTCTTGAAATCTACACCGGCTTCTAAAGCTCTTGTGGCAAATGTATGGCGTAGAGCATGAAAATTGGCTTTAGGTATTCCTGAATGCGCTACAACCTTTTTAAAATACTCTTGAAGCGTTTTAGGCTCACAAGGCGAACCTGTTTTATGAGTTATGATATATTCATTAGGTGAGATAATATTGCTGCCAAATTGCCTAATCATATTCTCTTTGTGCTTATTAAAAGCTGTTATTATATCGTCACTTAATGGAATATCCCTTATTGAAGCAGCACTCTTAGGCGTACCTATGTATATTTGGGTTTTTGAACCACCTGAGCTGTTACTTTCAAGTGTCATTAAACGCTGTAAGGTTCGTCTGATTTTCAGCTTGTTATTGATAAAATCAATATCATTCCAAGTTAAAGCACAAGCTTCTCCAATTCTTATCCCTGTTGTGAGACATAAAAAAATACCGAAAGCAAAAGGCTCATCGGTATTAGCTATCGTTATCATTAATTTTGATTGTTCTACTCTTGAGAATACTCTCATTTCTTTTCTTGTAACTTTGGGTATAGTAACATATTCTATATAGTTCTTACTTACTATATCGTTCAAGTTTGCAATTTTAAAAGCTGCGTGCATCATCATTCTGATGTTTGAAACGCTTTTGGGAGATAGCTCCTGACTTTTTGTATTAAAAAAGTTTTGAAGCGTATCAAGGTCGATATTATCCATATACACGTTCCCTATTTCAGGTATAATGTGCTTACGGATATAACATTCATAGCTTACAGCTGTTGAATGTTTGACGTTTGGCTTAGAATAGAGTGAAAACCATTTCTTTAGCCAATCATTCAATGTTATCTTTTTTTCCATTTTGTATTCCTCCTAATAAATGATATAATTAAATTATACCATTTATTAGGAAAAATAGGTAGAGAAAAGATTAAACAAATGAATAAAGTATTTGGCTCATAACCCGAAGGTCGTTGGTTCAAATCCAGCCGCCGCAACCAGAAACAAGGACTATGTTGCTAAACATAGTCCTTTTGCTTTATGGCTTAGAATAGCAGTTTAAGACGATATTGCTACAAGAATCTATGACATTAAGCGACTATATTGCATGCAAAAAAGAAAGTTGAACGGAGCTTGATATAAGCTCCGTTTCCGTTATATTTCCGTTATGATGGTGCAAAGCTATGAAAGATGACGATCAATTATGAACTATACAGTCAGTACGATTGACTTTTTCTCCTATCTGTGGTATAATTGCAACTAACATAAATCGGAATTTTGAAGGTAAAAAGAAATGAAATTATCATATAGAAAAGCCGTTAATGGCGATGCAAATTTGCTGATTGAAATATACAATTCTTCATTTTATGACGACTATGTTCGGTATGGAGAATGTCCCGCCTATGGAAAAACGAAAGAGGAAATGGAATTATCCATCAAAAAATATACCAAATATATTATACTGAGTGATGAAATTCCTGTTGGCGTGATTTCTTTTGATAAAAAAGAAAACGGACAGTATTATCTTGGCTGTTTATGTGTTATACCGCCATATCAAGGAAAAGGAATAGGCACACAGGCATTTCAATATATGTGTTCTGTTTGTCTTGATTGGAAACAGATTACTTTGGTTACACCCGCTGACAAAGAACAGAACATAAAATTTTATACGAAAAAATGCGGTTTTAGTGTTGCAAATAAAGTCATGGATGGAAGTGTAGAAGTTGTGAATTTTTACTTAAATCGCTAAATTCTGATTTTGCTGAGCACCATGATAAAACCAAAACTAATGAAAATGATACAGAAAGCCCCCGCGAGGGGGCTTCTATGTTCATATATGTATTCTTGACTTTTGTCGATAGCACAGTGTATAATATGGATAGTAAACAGATTGATTCGATAAATCGGACTTTGTCTAGCTAATTGAAATTGAATTATATGTAGATTATAATGGAAAATATAAATGTATTTGTGAGGTATGAATAATGGCTTCATTAATTCCTAACGGAGTGTTCGCTGAAGTATCAGGGCATAAGATCCATATTTTCAGAGCAGGAGACGAGAGCAGTCCCAAGCTTGTTTTTTTATCTGCTTCAGGAACTGCTGCACCTGCTTATGATTTCAAGATTTTATACAGCAAGCTGATAGATAGATTCAGGGTTATAGTAATTGAAAAGTTTGGATACGGATATTCGGACATCTATGAAGGACCTACGGATATTGATTCAGTAGTAAATTATCAGAGAGAAGCTCTGAAGCAGATAGGAGAGAGAGGACCATTTATATTGCTGCCTCATTCTATGTCAGGGCTAGAAGCAATAAGATGGATACAGCTTTATCCTGAAGAAATTACTGCACTTATCGGAATTGATATGGCTGTACCCAAGACATACTCGGAGTGGGCTGAAGGTGAGCTTGACAAGAGAATTCAAACAATCAAAAAATTACAAAAGCTCAAAAAAATCGGTTTTTTGAATTTTCTTCCCAGGAACAAACGAGGACTATGCAAAGAGGATATAAAGCAACAGACCTTGTTGTGGAAAAGAAACGCAATGAATAATTGTATATTAAATGAGGCCTTTGCTTTATTGGATAATGTAAAGACCGTTGAAAAGGGTGATTGTATTTCTTGCCATATATTACTTTTCGTTTCTAACGGCAAACAAGTATCTTCAGGTTGGATTGAGGCTGTAAATGAATTTGCAGAAAAGACGAATGCAGAGATGGTATGCCTTGATTGCGGTCATTATATCCATTATTTTGAAAGTGAAAAGATGAGTAAAAAAATCATTTCATTTATAGATATTATAGTACGGAAGAATTGTTAATAGTTCCAGATCATACAGTTTTTGACATTTAGAGGCGTGGGCAGATATAATCTGATTAGCTTAGTAACATGATAGATTAAAGCTTATGAAAATGACAATGAGAGTCCCCGCGGGGGGACTTCTTCGTTCAGATATGTTTTCTTGACTTTTAGCGACAGTGCAGTGTATAATATGGATAGTAAGCAGGTTACTATGATAAATCGGAATTTACAGAGGAGA
>DBYI01000019.1 GCA_002310115.1 Ruminococcus flavefaciens | reverse complement strand
TCGATGATCTCACGCTGGAGGGCATCATACTGCTCCTGCGAGATGTCTCCGTTGGCAAGCGCCTGATTTGCTTGCTCTGCCGCCGCTTTCAGGGTTTCCAGCTTTTCTTTGGTAGCCTTCATCGCATCGGCGAGGAGCTTGTGCTTCTGCGAGAGCAGTTCCGTGTTGGAAGGATCGAGCTTCAGCAGCTTCTGAACATCCTTGAGTTGCGTCTGCGTGTTCTTGATGTTTTTATTGACGCCTTCCAGCGCTTTTGACAGCTTGGTCGTATCGCCGCCTATCTCGACTGTGATACCCTTGATTCTGTTTGCCATGCGGTTTCACCTCCGTGAGGGCAAGAAAAAAGCAGCCCCGAAGGACTGCATAATATTTAAATATCAGACATTGAAGCATATCTCTGGTATTTTTGAACGCAAGTTATTATTTTGACTATGCTGAATTATTATATCATTTTGAAGGCGACCAACTATGATACCTGGATCCCTATTAATTTGCTTAGCAAATTCGAGAATTTTAACACTACTAAAAATACCTTGTTTTAAAAATTGACTATATTGTTTTTCTGGAATTAATGTTTCCTGAGCAAATAAATCAGCATCCTGCTCTAATTCATCATTTTCATTTGAATCCCATGTATATGATATATCCTTTATCCTTTTTTGTAATACATGACCTAATTCATGGAAAAGTGTAAACCAAAAAGTATCAACATATTTTCTTCTATCACTGATTGCCACAAGCACCTTTTTCTTACTTAACCATTTAACTACACCATGTAATCCTGAATTCTTTAGATATGGTAGCATTACCAATGCAACACCACATTCAGCAAGCATAGTTTTGATTTTAGCAATACATTTGTCAAGAGAAAGCGTAGTCATCCCCACTAATTTATGAATAGTTGAAATAAGCTTATCTTCATTATAATTCTTGATATCATAACTTCGTCCCATTTTTGTTGAAGTTTCAACCCATACATTAGCACTCAAAATATTCTTTTGTTGAGGCTCTTTTATTCCATTACGAAAGCTTAAGTTGTAACCTTTTTGGGTTAAGATAGAAAGATTGGCAATGGACAAAAATGAACAGAGATTTTGAATTTTCTCTTCGGCATTTCTTGTTTTAGGCAAATCCCATAATTTAACAAAATAGTTATAATCTATTTCTTTTATAAGATCAATTTGTTTAGCTAGTTCTGCTTTCTTGCTTTGTTCAATCAATTGAAGATCATATTTTTTTTGTAAATTAAGCCATACTTCAGGAGATGTATTAAGCATATTGGAAAGTTTCATTGCAAGCTCAATAGATATGTTTGCCTCTCCATTAACTAATTTACTAATATTTTTCGGTGATGTGCCAAGACGAACAGCAAATTCTTCTTGTGTTATTTCCAAATCATCGATGATTTCACTAATGTAATACCCCGGATGAAAGGAAATATTTTCTTTATTCTTTTTATTCATAATGATTAGATACCTCCTCAATCCTTATTATTTTAATGGTTTTACATTCTTTAAAAAAATCTGGGCCAGGATAAATAATTTCCTCATTTTCATTCAAAGGAGCAACAATTATGCGCCATGATGTCTTTCGTCCCTTAACATCTAGCCCCCAAAAGCCGGTCAAATCTTTTTTCTTGGCCCCTAATTGATGGCAATGAAAAGGCAGATATGCCATAACATCATTAAATGAATCTGCCTGCTCAATATAGTTAATATCAGCTAGTAAACTATCTGCATAACCAGCAAGCTTACGAGCAGCCTTTTTCCTGTCATGACAGAATTCTTTCAATTCTTCACTCTTATATCGAACATCCAACCTTGTCACTTCACCGCCTATAATCAAATTACCTTTTAGGTAATTTGATTATAGCATATTTTATCTCTTTTGTCAAGTATCACTTTCTAAATTAACTAGAATAGAAAGTTTTCTATTGACATATCAGTTCTATTTTGCTATAATAATTAAAAATAATACATTCATTATTCTATTATAACTATATATGGAGGAATTAAAATGACTGGTGTATATTATGCAGATATATTTGAAATTAATGATAAAGGTTGCATTATAATGGGCTATGGAAAAAGCAAAACATGCAGAAAATATACAGGTGAATCTACAGTTGAGATTACAAATGATATGGCATGCTTTGAAAAAAGCAATAATGATCTTTTAGGGTACTCTGGATATGGATTGATGATGCCTCCTTATAGTATTGATAAACAATCAGCTCCACACACTATTATCTCATACATTCTTCGTATGCTTGATGAAGAAGAAACAAATAAAATGAATATTAATCAAATCACAAGCGTTAATATAGACACAATTATTGAAATGTGTCAATTCAATATTAATTATGGTCAGTCTTCTGATAGAAGTACAGAATTCAGAAATCTAATTCAAAGTTCTAATATTACGTTTCTTTTAGTACCTTGGTGTGACTCAATGGAAACAAAAGGAAATATAATTAGCAATTATATAAAGTAATTAAAATGAATCCATGTCCGCCTGCCCAGCGACCTCATGCCACCCCTCATAATCATCATTTTCACGCTCGGTGAACATATCGTTGATTAAACCTATCGTAAGCATATCCAGCTCGGTCATTGCAAGGCCGAGCTGTTTGCATCTCAGGAGAAACAACGGCGTTGTCATCGGGCGGTCAGTTTTTCGATGTTTTTTTTAGATTCTGCCTGCGTTTCCACGTTGAGTCCCCACAGTTCAATGAGCTGCGGCAGCACCTCGTAAATGGAGAATGTGTTGAACGCTTCGAGCCATTCATCGGGATTGTCTGGGACGTTCTCCGGATCAGCGTGTTTCGCCATAATGTATGCGATATTCTCAAATACTTCAAGGCTATCTATATCGAGTGTGGACTCATTCTCGTCACTGTCATTAACAGAGTTCTGAAGTGCCGCGAAATCCTTATAAATATCCCTGCGGAACTTGATACGGTAAAGACGAGGAATAGCAGCACTTGCCTTGAATGGTACCTTTATTCCGTCAACCGTTATTTCTTTTCGTATAGCCATAGCGTACCTCCTTATTCAGCAGCTTTAGCGGCTTTGGTAGCTGTGTTGTTATTAGTCGCCGCAGTTGTTGGTATGTAAACTGCTGTATACCACCCGTTATATGTACTCTCATCCGTACTCTCGCAGGTCTTGGACTTCACCAGACCGTTCGGCAGCGCCGATGCCTTGAGGGATAGCTTTTCCGTCTTGACGGACTTGCTCTCCTCGGTAGTCTCACCCTCAGTCGCAGGACGGGACGCAGAGCAGCAGTACAGCACATGGCGGATGTGGTTCTTGTCTCCGTCAAACTCAAACATGAGTGCGAACTGCGATGTCTCCGCGTCGTTGCGCTCCACCAGAACGCCCTTTGCATCAAGCTGTTCGCCGAGAATCGCCGTTGCAAAATCGGTTGTGATGAGTGCGACCTCCAGATCACCGTCGTAGCCTGCGTTGTTGTTGATGACATAATAAACGCTGTTGTCAGCGTAGAAGTTCTCGTTTTCGCCGTTCGCATCAATGCTCAGGGAAACTGCACCGGGCAGACGCACAGGCGTTGCAAAGTTCGGAACGCCGTCATCGCTCCATGCCGTGATCTTTGCCCAATGCACCTTATTCAGGCCGAATTTTACCTTATTCTTCTGCAGTGCCATTGTTATACCTCCATTTCGTAAAGCACCTCGTAGAGCTTCTCGCTCTCGATCCAGCTTTCGGTTTTCGTATAATAAATACTGTGCTGTGTCAGCACTTCCTCCACCCGCTGTTCGGCTTCGGGGGATTTTTCGTCAGTATACAGCTCTACATCAAGCTGTTTGAAGCTGTGATACATCAGGTTATCTGCGCCGAAGGTGTCCTCGCCGGGAGAGAGAAAAATAACAAAGGGCAGGTGTGGAGACTCACCCTCTGCAAAATGATGATAGGCAAAAGGAAGCTCTATCTCCTGTATCATTTCTTTGATTTCTTCGTAGGTCATGAAAGTGCCTCCTCAATCATACGAGTTAGCAGTTTCTCACCCTGTGCTTCCGCAGGTGCAATATGCGGCTTGCCTGATACACGTCCGCCATTACGCTTGGCGTGTCCTTTTTCAAGCAGGTGTGCAAGCTGATATCTGTTCCTGGAATGAACGGTCATTTCCAGTGTATGGCTGTTCTCTCTTGTCTTTCGGACAGTCCAGCTCTTTCCGTATCCGCCGCTAAGCTTCGGAGCATTTGCAGATATTTCCTTTTTAACGTTAGCAGCTGTCTTTTTGACAGCTTTTTTCATTTCCGTATCTGCAAGGTCAGCGTATTCAGCCAGACCTTTCATAATAACATCAGCCATATCGTCAATAGAAGTCATCCTGTTCACCAGCCCTTCGTGTACCTGCCGTTATTTTCATATAGTCCATGGACTTGTAATTCGGCAGTATACTGTCAATGTTATATGATAGCCCACGGAACTGAACCCTGTACGTTGTCGGATTTATCCTCATAGTATCTGAGGTCTGCCGTACTATGAATTCTATTGAGTAGATTTCTTTTGTAACACCGGCTTCTGTCGTTTCAGTTGATGACTTTGGAGTAACGGCTGCCCAGCAGGAGAAAGCCTCCTCCCACTGAGCCTTGTGATTGCCGATACTGTCAGTTTTCGTATGATGCTCGAGGAAGGATATCCTCTGATTAAGTATTCCTATTTCCATCAGATAATGCCCTCCCTCTGTGCAAATAAAAGCGCCCTGAGTGTAAGAGTCAGCTTATGGTAGTCAGCAGTATTGCGGTTTTCGTAGAGGTACGATACAGTATACAGCATAGCCTGCCGTGAGGTTTCCTCATTTACCGCAAGTGCAGCATCATCCATTCTGCCTACGTCTTTCACAAGGCGCTTGGCCGTATCTATAAGCGATATTATGAGCTTGTCGTCTTCGCAGTGGTCTACACGGAGATAATTCTTAGTTTCAGCAAGTGTTATCATGCCTTCATAGTCAGCACCTTTACAGCTTCGGGAAGTATGAGCTTGCCGTCAACTCTCTGTGAAGCAAGGAAGCCTATCTGTCCGTTCATGGCAAAAAGCTCGTTAAGTCGCTTCATACTGCGTCCCTGACGGTCTGCTATCCAGTAATAGCTGAAGTCACCGAATGCAATAGCCTTACTGCCTGCTTCTATTGTAGGTGCATAAACGGAAGTTACATAGGGGCGATTGAGTATAGTATCGGGAATACCGTTGGAAACACTGGGCTGCCAGATATAGTTGCCGGTGTTGTCCTTGATTTTACGGAGAGCCTTGACGGTCTGCTCGTTGAGAAGCCAGACAGCCTTCTTACGATATGGGCTCTTGATAGAATAAAACAGCTCTATCATGTCATCAAAGCTGATTGCAGCTCCGCTTGAGGTTGCACCTTCCTGAGCGCCTCCAGAAGCCGCGAAAATGCCCGTAGGCTTGCCGACACCGTCGCCAGCGACAAATGCTTCCTCTTCCTTTGCACCGATTCTACGGGCGAATTCCTTTGCAATATAGGCGGGTAGGTCAAAAACGGAGTCGTTGAGAAGTTCCTCGGAGATCTTGATAGCCGTGCCGACCTTGTAAGCAGAGAGTGAGAGCTGACCGAAGGAGTCATCGGAGAGAGTATATGCCTCTTCCTCCTCCATCCATACCGCTTCACCCTTTGAAGTTACAACCGGTATCTTTCTATCGCCGCTTGAAGTCTGTATTCTTGTGGCAAGTGGACGGAATACGTTTTCCTCCTCAAGGGCTTCAATGAGCTTTTTCTCAAACTCATCCGGTACGAGATAGCCGCCTTCGGTATCTTCACCTATCTGTAAGTCGTTGCGAACATCGATCCAGTTACGGTTACGGACACTGTTCCAGAAAGCCTTGCTGTATTCCTCAGTGCCTGTAGAGTGCTTTGGAGTATCTGTTATATGAGCTCCGGGAGTTCCAACAACTGGTGTTGTAGTAGCCGCTGAAAGCTCCTGTCCGATACGCTCGGCTCTTTCCATACGCTCGATTTCCTTGCCAAGGTCAACTATTGTATGTTCCAGTGTATCGTATGTTTTACTGTCCTCCTCTGAGAGAAGGCCGCTTGCGTTACGCTTTGAATCGAGAAAATCACGGGCTGTATCCCATGCTTTTGCTCTTTTTTCTCTGAGTTCCTGAATAGTCATTACACATTCCTCCTTAGTGTTTAAGCAGAGACAATCTCTTGTCCAGCTGGTCGATTGGTGTACCTGTAACAGGTGTATATGATGCTGAGATTTTCCTCATAAGCTTGTCCATAGCTGATGCAGCTGAGTATGACATAGCAGCAATATCGTCGGTTTTACGTCTCTTAAGCTTACCTTCGTCCTTGTCAGGCTCTTCATTTTCTTCCTCATCAGGTGTATTTTCATCCGGATCTTCTTCAGCCGGAGCGTCATCTGCTGCATCATCTGTAAAAAGAATACCATCCACAAGTCCCATGCTTAGAGCCTTTTTTGCATTAAGCCATGTTTCCTCGTCCATCATATGGGCTATCCTGGCACGTGACTGATGAGACTTCTCCTCGTAGGCGTTTATAATGCTCTCTTTGACCTCGTCAAGCAGCCTTATAGCCTGTTCCATATCTGACTTATTGCCCATTGCTATGGTGGCAGGGTTATGGATCATAAGCATGCCAGTTGGAGTTATGAGTGTTTCATCGCCAGCCATAGCAACAACAGAAGCGGCACTGGCAGCGATACCGTCTATCTTGACGATTACCTTACCCTTATGATTCCGCAGCATAGTGTATATCTGCGAAGCTGCAAAAACATCTCCTCCTGGAGAGTTTATCCATACAGTGAGATCACCAGATACTTTTGACAGTTCATTTCGGAACATAGCTGGCGTAATTTCATCACCGAACCATGTATCCTCAGAAATCGGGCCATTGAAGATAAGCTCTGTTGCATTGGTATCTTCGTTTTTTACCCAGTTCCAGAATTTATTCATCTGCAATACCTCCTATGTTATTATTTGCAAAAGCGCCTGCATCCTTAAGCTTTGTAAAGCTGCCGTTAACAAGATACAGATTGCCGCCTTCCTCATCGGGAATGGCGTTCATATCCTCCAGCTCGCGTATATCATTAGCGGACAGCCAGCCGTTCTGTCTTGCAGTTGCATATCCCTGCATACGGCTTGCGTAGTCGCCGCGCAGCAGACCTTCCACATTGAATCTAATAAAATAGCGCCTCTTTTCCGAATCGGAAAGAAGCGCTTTCTGCAGTCCCTGTTCCCAGCGTACCAGCCATGGATCAAGGGTGTATTTTACGAATTCCAGCGACAAATGCTCTATATTGCTGAATGTTGCATGGTCGAGATCACCGATCATGTGCAGCGGCACACGATACAGTCGGGCAATTTCCTCAATCTGAAATTTACGGGTTTCAAGGAACTGTGCATCATTATTCGGAATGGAGATAGGGGTGTATTTCATGCCCTCCTCAAGAACAGCAACTTTATGTGCATTACCGTTTCCATAAGCCCTGTGCCATGCCTCCCGTATACGCTCAGGATTTTTGATAGTACCCGGATATTCCAGCACAGCAGATGGAGCAGCACCGTTAGCAAAGAACGATGCGCCGTATTCATCGCAGGCGACCGCAAGACCTATAGCGTTCTTCGCCATTGCAATGGGGCTGTATCCTACCAGACCGTCAAAGCCAAGTCCCGGAATATGCAGCACCTGTTCCATGGGCAGAATGATCTCGCCCTGTTCCTTTATATTCGGGTTGTGTTCGTCGTATCGGCTGTAGCGGTAAATGAGCCTGCCGCGATCGTCACGGTCAACACGCACCTTATCCGGCATCAGCGGATACAGTCCGATGACGTCGCCTCTGCCGTTCCGGATGATCTGCGCATAGGCGTTGCCGTAAATCAGCAGATGCGTCATCAGCGTTTCCCGGAACACGAAGGATGTCATTTCGGGATTCGGCTGATCGTGCAGCAAAAAATATAGCGGGTGCCTCGGCACTCGCTCTTTTCCGCTGTCTGTGTATTGATAAACGTGCAGGGGCAGTTGTGCGATCGCCTCCGACAGCACTCTTACGCAGGCGTAAACTGCGATGATCTGCATTGCCGTGCGGTCGTTGACACGCTTGCCCGCATGAGTCCGCCCGAAGAAATAACTGTAGGACGGGCTGTCGTAGCTGTCCTTCGGCTTGTCCCTCGACCGGAACAGTCCGCTGAAAATGCCCATGTGCATCACTCCTCTCGTTGACTTTTTGTATGGGCTTGTGATATAATATATATAAATTTATACTCAACTCAATGTTTTTTAAAGGAGATTAGATATGTCTTTTATTCTATCACTCAAAAATTTATTTAAAAAAAGTCCAGAATTAGCCACTGAAAACGATAACGAAAATAGGTTTAAAAATTACATAAATATAATCGAGAATAATGCATTTGGGTACGATAAAACAAAAGTTGCAAAATACTTGATTGCACTTATTGTTGAGTACTTAAACAATAATGAAGCGATAAAAGCTTTGGAATATGTGGAGTCGCCTCAATCAAACAATTATATTGAACAAATTTATAAAGAAATCGAATATGATTTATCTTTAGAAGGAAAAGTTTCTAAATTAGATGATCCTCAATCTAATGATTTTGTATCAATTGATGTTAATAGTATTCCAATTATACTTAACCCTTGGAAAGGTGAGAGAGTAGTTGATAACTTCCTGACTGCACATTTCTTTAAAATTCCACTATATAAACTCCAGCAGATATATACGGATGCAATGTTCCCATTTTCAAAATTGCTATAAATACCGATAAAAAAGAAGCCCGGATAAGAACTATCCGAGCTCCATAAATAAAAAATAATTTATGCCATTAATCTCATTTTACTATAGTACAAAAGACTTAGTAAAAAAGACATCCTTTTGTGGTGTTTGTTTAAGGCACCTGTTAAGCAGAGCTGTATAACCGGAATCTGCCTGCATAGCTTCAAAAGGAGTTTTATGCTTCATATCATATCCATAACCATACCATGGAACCAAATTCCATTTTGAATTCCAACCTGAAGTTTCACTTATTGTTATATAATCGTCATTATATCCACGGAATGCTATGCAGAAAGCACCATTTCTATTGATGTAACCATTATAAATAAACCTATCATTTCCTTTGATATGTTGTTCATCAAAATGCATCTGCATTCTCCTTCCATCTTCCATTTCTACAGAAGCTAGTGTCTTGCCTGCTTTTTGATACATTAAATCCATTACCGCTGAATCATATATTCTAATAGTTGCATATCTGATACCTGCCTGAGATCTATATAAAGTAACTACAATATCTGTAGTATCATGAGCGTTTATTAAAGCACTTAATGTCTGAAGAGCAAAACCTGTTGCAACAACTCCAGCTGAATGATAATCTTCTCCCTCTAATTCGAGACTTACAAATTCAGACCAATCAAAAAAATTGTTTCTCTCAGATAATTTATGTTCAACAATGAAACCATTTGCCGGAATCTCATCGTCCTCTGTTACAATTTTATATCTATAGCCGTCATAACATATAGAGCCGAGAGGATATGTGCTGTTTCCCGCCTCAAACTTATCAGGAAGATTAGGCTGCTGACGATCTACACGTTCTAAAATCCAGTTATCATTATCCCTTGAGTCACTTCGCTCCCAGAGTTGAATAATTGCACAATTATCAATAGATGAATCTGTTACTTCAAGTACCTTTTGACCATTGCTGGCTACTGAACCAATTTCTACACTTACGCAGCCTCTTTCATCCATCACAGGTGTGAGTCTGAAGCTTTGTTCTATATAAGAGTTTGAAGCATCATATATCATCAGATCGGTACCATTTGTATTTGCTGCTGATTGGCTACTCAGATCAAAACATTTACTCTGACAATTCATCGGAGTGATCTTGTAACCTATACTTTCACCTTCATACTTGATTCTAAACTGCTGATTAGCACCACCATGTAATGTGTATTGAATTATATTTGCACCATTGTGTGTACCACCTGATTCAACATCCATGTACTTGTTGGATTTCTTATTGCGAATGTAGTAAACACCTTCATGTATAAGATGCTCAACAGGTTCATAGCTTGGTTTAGGCGTTGAGGATGAAGAAGAAGATGATGATGATGACGAACCGGATCTAAGCATTGACTTCATTTTAGCACGTGAATCTGGTCCAAAATATCCATCTACTGCTAAAGAATACTTAGTCTGAAAGTCAAGAAGTGCTTTCTTTGATGCATTTCCAAAATAACCGTCAACATCTAATTTGGGAGTATTAAGCTGACTGTTATTGATATCTCCATTCATTACCAGGTTATTTATAGCACACTGAAACCACTTTACATCATCACCGTACATCTGTGAACCGCCATTGTAGTAAAGCTGACGAGTTGGCTCAGAATGCTCCCAATAATTAACACTGTAGTTTGCTGCAAAAGCGGACATAGGTATTGCTGTAATGATCATTACAATAGTCAAGAAGATACTAATAAATGGTTTTGATAATTTCTTCATTTTAAATCTTACTCCTTATATTTTAAGTATTTTATTATTAATTGACTGATCATGAAGAAGAAAACATCATACATTGAATACCATCTCTCCCCCATTCTTTGCTGAATTAGATATTTTAATCTTACAATCAATCAATTATTTCATATGTGTTGATATTTTTGATAAGTATACTACATAGTGGCTAATACCTGCTGTGTTCTCTTACTCTCCTGTAAATATCCACAGACTGGTCATGAATTATAACTAATGCAACAATCAATGATAACTTTGACAAAATCTCGGTTTTTTTACTGAATAAGATCACTTTTCTCCATGCTGAGTTGTTGTACCAATGGAAAACAGTCCCGAAATTTATTATTCTGCTTCTTTCACGTCAAATCACATATCCTTACTTATTAGACGTTTCAAGAGTGAAAAAAGACTAAGCAATTTTTATGTTAAAATAATTATATATAGTGCCTTTGTTTTCCCTTTAATAATAATCTATTGGAGTTGCCAAGAAAAGTACAGCCAGGAAATACCCCAAGCTCTGCTGTTATGTACTCTTATAGTCTGTTATATCTTGACAGATATAACAGCAGCACGATTGACATTATCGCAAACATATGATATAATAATTATATAAAACCATCAGCGCAATCCGTCATCAATTATGACAAAAGGAGGTCTTGCTTTGAAACACTTATCGAACAAGCTGCTCGCTGAGATAGTTAGCAGTAAAAGGAAATCAATAGGCATGTCCCAGACAGCACTCTCGGAACAAACAGGTATCAGCCGAACAATGTTCACACGTCTTGAAGCTGGAGATTTCTCTCCTTCTGTCGACCAGCTTCTCTCTTTGGCGGCTGTACTTGACTTTGACTACAATGACGTCCTTGAAGACGATGAAGTACCTGTAAAAGCTGTAAAACGCAAGAAAATAGCCGTTGCTGGAACAGGTTATGTGGGACTCTCTCTTGCAGTTCTGCTCTCACAGCATCACGACGTTACAGCAGTAGACATAATTCCGGAGAAAGTCGAAAAGCTTAACATCTGGACAAGTCCTATACAGGACGATTATATTGAGAAATACCTTGCCGAGCATGAGGAGCGAAAGCTATCTCTAAAAGCGACAACAGACGGCGAAGCTGCATACAAATCTGCCGAATTCATAATTATAGCCGCTCCTACAAACTATGATCCCAAAACCAATTTTTTTGACTGCTCCGCTGTTGAGTCAGTCCTTGAGCTTATAAAAAAAGCAACGGTTAAAAATAAAAAGAAGCCGACGATTGTAATAAAATCAACCATTCCCGTAGGCTACACTGTACAAATATGCGAAAAACTGGAAATGGACAACATCATTTTCAGTCCTGAATTTCTCCGTGAATCAAAAGCTCTTTATGATAACCTCTACCCGAGCCGAATAATAGTTGGCTCAAATAAAGCCAACATGGAGGCAGCCGAGACCTTTGCAGCGATGCTTCAGCAGGGGGCTTTAAAGCCCAATATTCCTGTCTTGTTCATGGCTACGACTGAGGCAGAAGCTACAAAGCTTTTCGTCAACACCTATCTTGCTCTGCGTGTGTCATATTTCAACGAGCTTGACACCTATGCCGAGGTTAAAAATCTGAATACAGCCCATATTATCAAAGGAGTCTGCCTTGACCCGCGTGTCGGGGACTACTATAACAATCCCTCATTTGGATACGGCGGATACTGTCTTCCCAAGGACACCAAGCAGCTCCTTGCAAATTATCAGGACGTTCCGCAGAATATGATGACCGCTATTGTTGAAAGCAACAGGACAAGAAAGGACTTCATTGCCGACCGTGTCCTCGAAATGGCAGGTTATTACAGCTATGCTTCCAATAATCAGTATGACAGCAGCATGGAAAAGAATGTTGTTGTCGGAATATACCGCCTGACTATGAAGTCAAACAGCGACAACTTCCGTCAATCCTCAATTCAGGGCGTTATGAAGCGTATAAAGGCTAAGGGTGCAACTATAGTTATCTATGAACCAACACTTGAAAACGGCAGTACCTTCTTTGGCTCTGCTGTAGTGAACGACCTGAAAAAGTTCAAAAAAATGTGCGGGTGCATCATTGCAAACCGATACGACTCCACACTTGATGATGTTTCTGATAAAGTATATACTCGCGATCTATTCAGAAGAGATTAGAGGAACGAATGTTTTGGCAAATCATATTTTAGAAGTTTCAATCATTAAAGCATAACGCTCTCCCCTCCTCCTGCTAAGCATGAGGAGGGGAGCTTTTTTTATTATATTGGACAATGCACTTTTCTTGCATTTGCCTTGGTGGCGTGACTCTCGAAGTCCGTACAATGGCTCTGAGGGGACGGCGTATATAGGATAAGGCAAGGGAAATGCCACAGGAGACTGTCCTGTGGCATGATAGAATTATTAATATTGATAAAATAATCAGATCAATCAATTATTTGTGGGAGCAGGTACAGATGACATATCATTTAGTCTGTATATTTTATACTGGTAAGTTCCGTTTTTCTTTTTTTGACCGTATTTTTTTATCATATCTGTTTCATTAAGAGTTGATCTTTTCATTTGTGGTACGGTCATTTCTGTAATCTCAAATGTTTTGTTATCTCTGTTAACATCTGTTACAACGACAATGTGAGAACCAGCATAATTTAAAACATCTCCAGGCATAATGTTGCTTAAATTTGTAGCAGTAACGTCACCAATGCAAGTCTGGTTAGGTATTGTTCCCCATGTTGAGGTTGTTTTCTTGGAAGTTAATCCCCAGCAATATGATGCGAATGCTGAGCAGTCCATCGCATAATATACAGAATTTTTATTATCAGATTTATTTATATTGATTCGATTATTACCATCATATTCGTAGCATAATGATCTTTTTGTATAGAAATCACTATTAGGGTTTTTAGTTGCCTCTATAAATTTTTCAATTGAAACGCCATAATATACATATTTTCCTTCATGGGCAGGCTGTCCATATGGAATATGATATGTGTTTCCTTGTAAGAACTTATTTGAAGCATTTCTCCTCCATCCATCAACATTCTTTTGGCATACCCACTCTATGTTATACAGATAATCTGCTCTTTCTACAATTCTATTCGATGATGAAGAGGGGCCTTCAAAATAATTTTTTATAACCTGTGCACATTCCGCACGTGTTATCTTTCCTTGCGGATCAAGAATATTATTGCCCTTTCCTTTCATAACACCTTTGGAAACAGCCCAATCCATTGCGTCCTTTGCCTCGGCAGAGATACTGCCACTGTCATTGAATCCACTTGATGCCCCATCAGTTTTGCTTGAATCAAGGCCAAATACTTTTACATAATTGTATAACATCAATGCACATTTTTCACGTGTCAGTACATCACTGACGCCATAGTTTGTATTTGGAACGCATGGTATAATTCCATAATAGTACGAAAACAATACAGGCTTTGTATACCACTGATTATCAGCTACATCATTAAAAATAGAATAATAATGAATTTCAGGGAGCCCGGCTAATTTGTACAAAATGGTAGAAAATTCCCCTTTAGTTATTATTCCAGAAGGATCGAAAATAGGCTTGCTGGCACCTTGAGGTGTACCTTTACCACTCATAAGTCCTTTGTCGTACACATATTGAACGGCACTTACATACCACTGTCCTGAATATACATCGCTGAAGATTTGTGTAACATCATTTGTAACAATTGGGGTCGGGGTGGGTGTAGGTGTAGGAGTAGGAGCGGGCGTTGAATCCGGTGCTATATAGGAAAGGCTGACCCATTCCTGACTACCGGATATTCTGCCCCAGCCATTATTTTCCTCATAAATTGTAACTCTGGAACCATTCGACAATTTACGTATTATCTTATAATTAGTTCCGGGGCCACTTCTAACATTGAGATTACTGCCCTGTGTTTTTACAGTTCCATTATAAGAATTAAATGCTGCATTTACTGTAATGGAATTGTCGAACTTGGGTGAGATGGTATTAGAGATTGCCGTTCCTGTACCGAGAAGAGTAAATGCCATTGCAAATGCTGAAATTTTCTTAATTGCGTCCTTCATTTTAAATTTCCTTTCGTAATATAAAGTATTATTCTATTATGCTTTATCATCTGCATAAGTTGATTATAATTTTACATAATTCCTGCTTTTCTGCAACAGAATAGGAGTTAACGTCTTATAAAACGGAGCGAACAGTCGCCTCTATTCTGACTAATTCAGGTTATCAATATCACCTCTTTCCGAACTTGTAATATATATAATGGTGCACCATGTATCAACGTTTGACGTTTAGTTTAAAGCAGTGTCATCAGAATCAGGCTCTGATAACATTGGAATCTGTAATTCAACAGGCTTGAAATGATAATATTTCATATCAAGCTCATATCCGGTATCGTTACCTTGTTTTTTCAGAATGATCCTGTTCTGATCACACTCGAATTTTTCGGAAAAATCATCACAGTCTGCCAGTTCAATATTATTTGCTTTTGCAAAAGCATCAAAATCACTGAGGAAATCTCCTACTTCCAATACTCCCTTGTTTTTCCTGTATATTTTTACGTGATCTTTCATGACCGTCGGATCGTCTCCATACTGGTAACTGCAAACCAATTCAGGATTCTGGTCTTTGTCAAGATCCGTAAGATATGCGGAAGTCTTTCCTTTATATCCCGTATACGAAACGAATATCTCTCCCGTATTGTCATCTATAAAATATGTATTTTCGGTATCGGCTGTTAAGCTTTCTTTTTTGATATGCCAGTTCCTGACGCCTAATACAGAGCCTATATAATAATCAACACAAACAGGTTCTGCATTTGCAGGCTGGAACGAAAAATACTCAAAGCCGATTTCATACTCAGTATCGGAGTATCTGCTTGACAGTATGATCTTATTCTTATCGGGATAATATCTATCAGTAAAATCTACCATTAGTGATATATCGATATTATTCTTTTCTGCAAAATCCTTAAAATCATATATCAGGCTTGCAGTCTCCATTATCCCGTTATTCATTCTGTACGCTACCGTATGATAGTTGATTTCCCCTGAAATCATTCCGCATACTCTGTTACATATAAATTCCGGATACCCGTCATTATTAAGATCTGCAAGATATGCCAGTTCCTCATCTTTATTTCCTTCAGTATATGCAAATCTATAGCCGGTATCATCATTTATGAATGAGAACGTATATGTATTGGGGTACCCATCTATATTTGTAAAAGTACCGCTGCTTTTTTCAATATGCCAGTTCTTTATACCGAGTATATCTCCATCATATTCTTCATTTACCGGTACAGGCGTAAAGCTGTTTTCAATGCCGCATGAAGTTGTTTCAGATTCGATAATATTATCAATATATCTGATTTGATTTAACCGGGAATAAAAATATGCTCCACCTACTGCAGTTACTGCTATTATTACCAAAGAAAAAGCAACAGAAAGTGTTTTTCTCCATATGGAGCGGTGATAAACTTCAACTGTGTTTACTCCGGATTCTTCATTATAATCTTCGGTCTTATCAGTTATGCGCTTAAATAGCTTTTCAGCCTCTTTATCATCAACCGCCCTGTATTTATATGAAAGCGTTTCAATAGTTTTCATATCGGCGTTTTCAAGTATTTTAAGATCCAATTTCTTTTTCATAAAGATTCCCTTCAAATAAATATATCATTGTCCAAAAGCAATTTACGAAGCTTTTTCAAAGCTCTGCTGTTATGTACTCTTATCATCGCAGGTGAAAGAGAAACAAATTTAGAAATTTCACGCGAGTTGCGTCCGTAGTAATATTTCTGCATTATAATAGTCGAATCGGGTTCTCCTAAGCTTTCTATAAGCTTAAGAATGTTACGTCGTGTCTCGTTTTGTTCAGCTTCTTCGGTAATATTATCCATTGAGGGAAAAACGTTTGTCAATTCATCATCTAATGAGATGTTTTTTGTATTTTTGCATAATCTATTGTAATATGCAGCGGACTTTCTCACTGCTACAGTCGAGATAAAGCCTTTTATATCATCATTTGTGACAGGCCTATATTCATACGAAGCGAATACATCAGTAAAAATATCACTTACGCATTCGTCTATATCTTCCTTGCTCCCACA
Organism: Ruminococcus flavefaciens; assembly: GCA_002310115.1. Lineage (GTDB taxonomy): Bacteria > Bacillota > Clostridia > Oscillospirales > Ruminococcaceae > Ruminococcus > Ruminococcus flavefaciens_K. The sequence continues at coordinate 50,572 of DBYI01000019.1, read as the reverse complement.
GCTTCGTAATCTGTTGAACGCAATTGTATAGACGTAGTTGAGGTATTCGTCAAATACGGCACGCTGCGCTTTACTTTTATCGGTTTTCAGAAGTTGCCGATACTCACTGTGCTTCATTAATCTGTTTTCTCCCTCCTTTACTTTTTGATCTGCTCAATATATATATTTACATTATATCACAAAAGTGTAGCATGCAAAATAATATTTTTATTTTTTAACTTAAATTCATACCTACTGTGTCCAATTTTTCCAGTTTGCTCTATAGACTATTTAGTCGCTCTGATTTAGACTTTTGAAGGCACGCTTTATTTGGTGCTTTCTCGTGATACTGTTCAGCAGTTTTAATTGTTAAATTGCAGCCGCAGAATGATCCCCTCACATATGTTAACATACATGAGGGGCATTTTTTCTTATTTCGCATAATGAGCTTTTCTTGCACTCGTCTTGACACTCTTTTTCATATCGTCCTTGATAAGTGTTCGTATAAAATCGCTGACTGTTTTATATCCCTTTTCATGAGCACGCTTAATAAACTGAGCATGTTCCTCCGCAGTGACTCTTACACGAATCAGGCAGTTTTTGACGTCGTCAGGATTTTTCTTAGTAATCATTACAACCTCCGTTTCTAATTCATTTCGTCTTATTGAATTGTTTCTAATTATGTTTTTTTCTTATATATCCAGAGTTTTCTTGCAAAGAAATTCCAAAAGAAAACTATTCCCGTACAAACTATCTTTGAAGCAGTTTTTAGAAATGTACTATTCAGTCCGAGAAGAGAAACAGCAACAAACATCAGCAGCATATTAAAGCCCAGTCCTATTGCACTCACAAGGAATACCATTGCAAGCTCCTTCTTTTTATTACCATATGTAGAGCCGCTGAACGTAAAGGTACGACCGAGGAAGAAATTGACAAACGTAGCTAAAATAAAAGCCGCTGCAGTTGCAGCAAGGTAAGGACAATGTAACAAATCCAGCAGGAAAAAAGTCAACCATTCTACAAGTGCGGCAATACCTCCCACGGCAAAATATGAGAAAAACTGCTTGATATCCGATAAAATTTTCTTATTCTTTATCATTGCTGTATTCCATCATTGTCCTTCTGTAGGTCTCCGGCAGGCCTATATCGAACGACCGACCGTCCGGAACAAAGGCATACATTCCATGCTTTCTGCAAACCTTGTCAAGTGCTGCCGTAAGTCCGTATTCTTTTCCCTCAGACGGCTCACTTTCCTGGCATATCTCGTGCTCAAGTTCCTCAAAGACCTCGCGTGTGAGTATATACTGACCGAATGTCGCATAATACTTTTTCCTGTGGTGAGAGTCTTCTACTCCAAGGTACTCTGAAGCATAATCTGTGGTCGGCTTCTCAACCATTGTATCCACTTTCATTACAGTCTCTTCCTGATCTTCCCATATTCCGTGAAGGATACCGTAGTGTACCACCCTTTCAAGCGGCACCTCCATTATGCTCACAAGAGGTTTCCCACATTTACTGTATGCATCAATGATCTGCTTGCAGCAGCTTTCTGACGTATTCGATCTGTAAAGAAAATCTCCAAGCAACAGCAATGCAGGCTCATCGTTCGTAAATTTACGTGCCTGCCATACCGCATGACCGAACCCAAGTCTTTCCTTCTGATGGACATAGGTTATATTTTTTCTCATTTTAGAGATAAGTCTGTCATATTTCAGCTTGTCCTCGGGCAACTGCTCAAGGAATTCTTCAGGAAGCGGGGCGAAGAAATTATCAAATTCCTCCTGGTCATCCTCACCTATTATCAGACAGATATCTTCAATATTTGATTCCAACAGTCTTTCGAGTAATATAAGCAGGGCCGGTTTAAGAAGTCCGTCTGCATCAAGTACGGGCATAAAGCATTTTTTCATGCACTTTGTAGCAGGGAACACCCTTGTACCAAAACCTGCCAAAGGTATTACAGCCTTCTTGACCGCCTGCTCAGGCTTTATTGTAAGCCTGAAGGATTCCATACCACGTTCATTTGTTAGGTACTCCTGAAGCTTATCTGCATCCTCACTGCTTTTTGCAAGGAACTGCACTGATCCGTCTCCGTTTGAGCCTACGCCCTTTGCACCGTATATAAACTGCTTTATGGCGGGATCATTCAGCACCGAATGAAGTACGGGAGCTATAAGCTCGGAGGAGGCTGGCATAACTTTCTTATCAAAGTTAGCCTGGGCTTCCTGCATTAGAGCACCGAGTCCCTCTGCATCACCGTCCTCTATGAGCCTGACTGCCTTTTCAACGATAAGCCTGTTATCTGCACCAAGGGCCTCCTGTACCTGCTTCTCGGTTTCATTATGAGCAAACGGGTATGACTTGTTAAGGTCAGCAAGTATCTTTATTGTATCTTTTGAGGCCATCAGATTGGCTATTACCCAGTGAAATGTTCCGCCTGCACGGAGACTGCGTGAATATACCTCATTGCCGTCAAATTCCATATATACAGGCTTAACGCCATAAGCACAGGCCTGATCGAGTCTTCCGCAGCGTGAAGGAGTGCGTTGTTCACCGCGGTATGCCGCCTGCATCTCGCCGCTTATATTCATTTTCAAATTATAAAGCTGATTGAATGCACGCGCCACAAGAACACATATGGCTGCCGATGAAGAAAGCCCTCTCTTTATTGGAAGATCCCGCTTTGTTATGGTTATCTTGACTCCGCCGATGTTATAGTTATCATTTATATAAGAGGCCACACCAGCAGCATAAGAAAAAAAGCCTCCTTCCTGTGCAATCTGTATGAGCTTCTGCGAATCCATCTCGCATTCCCAGCACTCTTCATCGGATATATCGCCTGAGGCTGCCATTATGAATTTGTCTGCCTTTTCGGCAATAGCGTATATTCCCTGCTCGATTCCAGAAACGACAGCCATTCCTTTGGCTATATCCGAATTTATCATACGATACATACCTGCCCAGTCGGAATGCTCACCCATAAGGCAAAGGCGTCCCGGAACAAAAAGCTCTATGGCATTATTTTCGTAATGCATACAATATCCTCCGATCAGCCTTTTCTATACTTCCAAATACAGTATATTGCACGCAATCCGTCCTTGAAGCCTATTTTCTTTCCCTCTTCATTTGTACGCGGATTATAGGAAATAGGAACTTCCTTTATCCTGACATTCATTTTGGAAAGCTTTGCAGTTATTTCAGGTTCAAAGCCGAAACGATTCTCTTTTATGTCAACAGCACATATTACCTCTCGTCTGAAAGCCTTGTAGCAAGTCTCCATATCTGTAAGATGAAAATGTGTGAACAGGTTTGAGAGTTTTGTAAGGAATTTGTTCGCCATTTGGTTTGCCTTGTACCCCTTGGGTGCGCGGTGCAGAAAACGCGATCCGTAGCATACATCACATTCGCCGTTTAATATTGGTTTTATGACCCTTGGATATTCCTTGGGATCGTACTCGAGATCTGCATCCTGTATGATGACTATATCACCATTTGCATGAGCAAACCCTGTGCGCAGAGCACCACCCTTGCCCTGATTATTTTCATGGTGGATCACCTTTGCAACGAGGGGGGCTATCTCCTTGTCCAGTATCTCGCTTGTACCGTCCGTACTCTTGTCATCAACGACTATTATCTCCTTGTTCTTAATTGGTGCTGCCTTAACCTTTTCCACGATAGTACGTATACTGTCCTTTTCATTATAGCAGGGGATCACAACGGTAAGTACAGGTCTTTTTTCCGTCATCATCATTTCCTCCATTTCTTTATATTAATTATTGTAATCATGCTTTGACCATGTGTTTGTATTAAGATCATACACATAGGCATCATGAATATCATTGTTTTTTATCCACTCAGCTACGGCTTCTTTATAGCTTTTGGCCATGCATAACAATACCCCATCATAATTCGTGGGATGGATCCCCGAGTAACCGTTTATGGTCTTTATGCCAAAGTAATCAGCAATTTGATATGCATCCATATGCACCTCATCAAAATATTTATCAGAGATCTCCGGATCGTCCACTATGTAGAACACCTTGCAATCCTCAGGCGGAGGAGTTATGCTGCTGATAAAATCAGCACCTGATTTTTGTGTATATGCCGAGTATACACCTTTAACATCTATATTGAATACAAAGAGCAAAACAAGTATAACTGCCGATACGGTCCTGTAAGTATTCTTTTCAGGTTTTGTGCAAACACTTAAAAAGCTGCTTGTTGTCTTATCCATAATCACTGCCGCCGCCATTGACATTGGTAAGGATAAATACAGGAAGAATCTTGCAATAGCACGCAGAGACGAAACGCAAGGAATAAACTCATAAAGGAAATACCATAATGAATGCCCCACACTGCTGATACGAACCGTAAATGCAAGGCATACAACTACGCTAATCCACAGAGTTTCAAACAGAAGTATAGTTTTCTTTTCCTTTTTATTGATAACCTTTGACTTGTACTTTGAAAGTAGTATTTTTGCACAGCCAAAAACAAGAAGCAGAATAATCGAAAATCCTTGTATCACCTCGTTTGTTACATCTCTTTTCCATAAATCAAGCGGGATTATGAAATATCTCATTATCAGGTTCGTCTCCGGAACATTTATAATATCAATTATATCAGGTATATAAGGTATAAGTTCATCATAAGATCTTCCGCCACTCATTTTCATTACAGGCAGCTCCAGTATCACAAATGGTATCAAGAGCACCGTTCCCAACAAGATATAAATCAGCATGTCAAAGCGTATTGTACTGATAAAAACCTTGAGCTCCCTGAGCAGCAATCGCTCATTCCAGTGAAGCTTTATTGCGTAGATCACGCCGAAAGCAAGTACAAATATAGCGGTAAAGCAGGCAATATACCAGGATGTATAAACAAGCAGCACAAAGAAGACAATTCCTAAAACCGCATAGATATTTCGTTTTTTCCTGTTATTTAAATTCTGAAAAAATCTAATCCATAGTATCGTCAAAAAAGGAATTAAGCTTATAGTCGCTAACTGTGTATGTCCTAAATGTGCCGCATATGTATTTGAATACGAAAAAGCAATAACGCCAAACAAAGCCCATATATACCTGCATTTCAGTATCCTTCTCAGAAGGTAGAACGCAGTAAATGTACCGAACATATGAACTGCGATGATAGTAAATTTATATGCGAAAAACATATCGAGGCCCATAAAGCGAAATAACGTATGTATTATACCGTACCCAAGCAGAATATCTGAATAACCCAGCGTACCTGACGCAGGATACATCATACCAAGATCGGCTACAGAAGCCCTTCCGCATACCACACGATGCCAATGCTCCGTAATGAGCATTGTAAGTCTTCCATCGCGGTTATTTGAAATTAGTCTATCATTAAAAATTACATTTCTGAAAAAGAATACTTCACAGAACAACAGTATTGCAACAGATATCAAAAAAGGCATTAATTGTTTTTTATTAGCTTTTGATTCGGGCATTGCAAGCTCCCCCTTTCACCAAACATCCTTATATCCTTATAATCATTTCTGATTCATTAAGTCTGTCTTATTTCATTATATACATTATTCATCGTATTCATTTCTTTTGAAAATCATTGTGTCGCCGCTGTGTTCAGTTTTATCGTTCCAATGAATAGCATTGCCTTCAAGGGTGAACTCAGCCGAGCCATCTGAATACTCTACAGTTCTTGTAGGTTCGGACGATGCGTCCTTATACTCAACGAATGTTTTTGTACCATTTCCATCACATATAAGCCGGTCTGTATCAAATATGAGGGGATAATCCCACTCAGCATAGGATGACGCACTTCCAGACCACGTTATGATTGCATGGAATATGCCCTCTCCCCTATATTCAATGGATAACCTTGCACGTTCACACTGCCATTTACCTTCGTATGCTTCCTCAGGGCCACGTCCGTCATCACCTAAGCCGCCTTCACCATAGAGCTTCACAAAATGAGTTGTATTATCGTCCAACATATAGATATCTGTCTTTTCTTTTTCACCGTCATCAGCAAAAGCCAAATATTCCTTGCCTGTGTCAAGATACATCTGATAAATATAATTATTAATATCAGTTTTAAGTTCTCTCTTTACATAACCTTTGTTTTCTAATAATCCGCTGGCATAATATGCAGTAAACTTACCGTCCTCGGTTATATGCAGAGAAGCTGTTCTCGGATCTCCGTTAATAAACCAGTATCCTGCTATTCCAGTATAATCCTCGGATTCAGCAGATGTCGTTTCTACGGAAGTTGTGTTTTCAGTTTTCTTTTCTGTTGTAGTTACAGCTGTCGTTTCAGTTGTAGCTTCTGTTGTTGTGGTTGCAGCTGTTGTTGCCTTTTCAACTTCATCAGCTGGTTTATCAACATCATGACCACATGATGTCAGTGCTGTAATTGATACTAAAAATGCAATTATACTTATTTTTTTCATTTTGTCCTCCAATGAATACTTCTATTATCGAAGCGCCTGCCGGCACTTCTAAATTATGTTTTTATACTTCAATTATTGCTAAGTTTTCCTTCTATCATATTCCATTTTCCCTGCTCTGTAGATAAAATATCCTATCACTGCACCGAGAGTGTTGTTTATCAGATCATCAATATCTGCAAGGCCTCGACCTGAAATATACTGCATTATTTCTATTGCAAGTGAGAAAAGAGCGCCATAAGCTATGGTAGATTTCGATAGTTTTTGATGTATAATTGGAAACATGAATCCGAAAGGGATAAATAGGATAATATTCAGTATAATCTGCAAGAACCACATCATATGATTTGGCTCTTTGAATAAGCCTAAAAGCTGTCTGAAAGGAACCAGTGTAACCTCATGCTTACCTGAATACCGCCAGATCAATGTTTCACGTACTATGAATGTGAATGTAAAAACTAAGATGATGTAAATGATAAATAAAAGTCGCCTTTTATATTTTAGGTTTAGAGATTCTTTCATTATCACATCTCTTTCTTCTTTACATAGTTACTTAACAGTAATCCTATACCTATAATTATATTCTTTTCCAACATCTAATCTTGTAGCATGTTCCTTTTTACTCAACTCTTCTTCATCATTATCATAGTCAATTGGCAGAGAAGTCCACGGCTCCAGGCATACAAAAGATGCATTATTATCTCCTGTCGGAGACCATACTGCAATTGCATTCGAATTAGGGAATTCAACGGTAACAGAATGAATAGATTTATCAGAACACAGCGATATTGACTTTGAATTTGGCTCTCCTAATATAATAGCATCATTATCAAAAAGAGCACGAGATAAAAACATTTTTCTTCCGTTAACTACATTCTCAACTTCGCTTCCGTTCTGATGCTTTAGATTCTCAGCTTTTTCGTACACAACCTCATAATCGTTAAATGTACCTTCTAAATCAATCGGGCAATTAAACGCCGGATGACCGCCAAGGTAGAAGTACATCGGAGTAGTTCCAGTATTCAGCACTTTGTGCTTAACATCTACACCGTTCTCCAACAGCTTGTAGTAAACTTGAAAGACAAATTTAAACGGATACTGCACAATTGTGTCATCATTCGATGTTAACTCGAATACAAGTTCATCAGCCGTTTGCCTGATCATTGAAAACTCCATATCACGTGCAAAACCATGGTTTGCTTTCATGTAATATTCTTTCCCGTTTACAAGATACCTCCGCTCTTTCGGAGAACTTATAAACGGGAAAAGAATCGGTGCATAACGTTTCCAAGCGTCACCGCATTGCCATATATACTCTAAGTTATTTCTTTGTAAAGAATGCATCTCAGCACCAAATGAATCGACTTTTATTGATATCAATTTATTTCTCAATTCATAAATCATATTAATACTCCATATAATTACTCAATACTTCACTTTTCCTTCTGCTACAGCCCTAAGGTGCGCTCCATATGGACTTTTACCATATGCCTCAGCTGATTTGAGAAGACCTGCTTTATCGATCCAACCGTTAATAAATGCGATCTCCTCAGGAGCAGAAATTGTAATTCCCTGTCTGTTCTGAACCATTTCTACGAAGTTTGATGCTGCAAGCAAACTTTGCATTGTACCCGTATCAAGCCATGCGAAACCGCGTCCCAGAAGCTGAACATCTAGCATTCCATCTGATAGATACATATCATTTAGGGTTGTGATCTCAAGCTCTCCTCGCGCACTTGGCTTGACCTGATTAGCTCTGTCACTTACACCAGCAGGATAGAAGTACAGTCCTGTTACGGCATAATTACTTTTTGGGTTCTTCGGTTTTTCCTCTATGCTGATTGCTTTTCCGTTTTCATCGAACTCTACAACTCCAAAGCGCTCTGGATCCGGAACATAGTAACCAAACACAGTTGCCCTGCCGTCTTCCTCAGCATCTTTAACAGCAGCCTTAAGCAATGCTCTGAAACCGTTACCATAGAAGATATTATCACCAAGTACCATAGCACCTGCTTCTCCGTTAAGGAACTCTTCTCCAATAATAAACGCTTGTGCTAGTCCATCTGGACTCGGCTGTACTTTATATGACAGATTAATACCGTACTGACTTCCGTTACCTAACAATGCTTCAAATCTTGGTGTATCATCAGGTGTACTGATAATAAGGATATCCTTGATTCCCGCAAGCATAAGCGTGGACAATGGATAGTAAATCATTGGCTTATCATATATTGGAAGAAGCTGTTTCGATGTAACTTTCGTTAGTGGGTAAAGACGTGTACCACTGCCGCCAGCAAGAACGATTCCCTTCATATCAGTTCACTACCTTTCAAAATTTAAATGTATCCTTAAAACCAAGCCACTTCTGATCCTTATCAGAAAGATTCAGCTTGGTTCCGTTTGATAATGAATAACCATCAGCACTAGCTGTTCCATTATATGCACCTACTACATTTGGCCACTCAATACCAATTTCAGGGTCATTCCATGCCATTCCCCCCTCATCATTTGGATGATAGAAATCATCACATTTGTAGCAGAACTCAGCAACTTCACTTAGTACCAAAAAACCATGTGCAAAGCCCCTTGGAATCAGGAACTGCTTTTTGTTATCCTCTGAAAGCTCTACGCCATACCATTTGCCATATGTGGCAGAATCTGTTCTGAGGTCAACTGCAACGTCGAATACTCTGCCCTTGATTGTACGAACAAGTTTTGTCTGCGGATACTGCTTCTGAAAGTGAAGTCCGCGAAGCACTCCCATGGTAGATCCTGACTGATTATCCTGTACAAATACTATATTAATGCCAGCTTCAGCCATGTCTCTCTGACTATATGTTTCAGAGAAATAACCACGATTATCACCATGAACTACAGGAGTGATAACACAAAGTCCTTCAATTCCACCAACGTTTTTTTCAACTGTGATCTGTCCCATTTTTACATAATCTCCTTTAAATACCTTGAAAGTGCATCCTGCCATGTTGGAAGCGGCCTAAAACCGTTCTCAACAAGTTTGGATTTATCGAGTCTACTATTGAAAGGCCTTACTGCCTTTGAAAGGCCATACTCAGCTGTAGTAACAGGAGTGACCTTTGTTGTCATTCCCGACTGCTTATATATCTCAACTGTGAAGTCATACCATGAGATATATCCGCCTTCATTTGTAGCATGATAGTAACCGTACTTTTCGGTCTCTGCCATATCAACAAGAAGCCTTGACAGGTCAAACGTATATGTGGGAGTACCAATTTGGTCACTTACAACACGCACTTCATCATGAGTCTTGCCCACATTGATCATTGTCTTTATGAAATTCTTTCCATTCACGCCAAACACCCATGCAATTCGCACTATGAAGTACTTATCAAGAGTATTGGCTACAGCAAGCTCGCCGTCAAGCTTCGACTGACCATATACATTCTGAGGAGCATAATCTTTGCAATCTGGCTGCCACGGCTCTGTTCCCTGACCATCGAAAACATAATCAGTAGAAATATATATCATCTTGCAGTTTAGTTCCTTGCAGACATTTGCTATATTCTGTGTACCGTCAACATTGATAGCCTTGACTTTCGGACGGTTCTCCTCGTCCTCAGCCGCATCGACAGCTGTCCACGCTGCACAGTGAATTACTACATCAGGCTTAGCCTCGGATATAGCCTTTTCAACTGCCGTTGCATTGGTTATATCAAGCTTTACATATGGATACTTTGTATCAACCGATTCAAAAATATCGCTGCCGATACCTTCGTATCCGCGATTTGTAAGCTCATCCATTACATCATGTCCAAGCTGTCCACCAACACCTGTTACAAAAAACTTCATTATGATTTACCTCTGTTCCCATACATTTTTTCGTAGTAGTTCTGATACTCGCCGCTGATAATAGTCTCCCACCACTCACGGTTCTCTAGATACCACTTGATAGTCTTCTTGATGCCGTCCTCGAACTTTGTCTCCGGCAGCCAGCCAAGCTCATTGTGGATCTTGGTTGGATCGATAGCGTAACGCATATCGTGTCCCTTTCTGTCCTCAACGTGTGTGATAAGGCTTTCAGGCTTGCCGAGTTCCTTACAGATGAGCTTAACGATGTCGATGTTCTTCATTTCATTGTGACCGCCGACATTGTAAACTTCGCCAACCTTGCCCTTGTGGATAATAAGGTCGATGGCGCGGCAGTGATCCTCAACATAAAGCCAGTCTCTTACATTAAGACCTTCACCGTAAACAGGGAGAGGCTTGTCTGCGAGAGCATTAGCTATCATCAGTGGGATAAGCTTCTCAGGGAAGTGGTACGGTCCGTAGTTGTTTGAACATCTTGAAATAGTCACAGGCAGACCATAAGTCCTGTTGTATGCCATAACAAGAAGGTCAGCACCTGCCTTTGAGGAGCTGTAAGGGCTGCTTGTGTGGATAGGTGTGGTCTCTGTGAAGAAAAGGTCAGGTCTGTCAAGAGGAAGATCTCCGTAAACCTCATCTGTAGATACCTGATGATATCTCTGGATACCGTACTTGCGGCATGCGTCCATGAGAACCTGTGTGCCGAGGATATTTGTCTGAAGGAATATCTCAGGGTTGTCGATAGAGCGGTCAACATGTGACTCAGCTGCAAAGTTTACTACGATATCGGGCTTTTCCTCCTCGAAAAGCTTGTAGATAGCTTCACGGTCACATATGTCTATCTTCACGAAACGGAAGTTGGAGTTCTTCATTACAGGCTCAAGTGTTGAAAGATTGCCTGCGTATGTAAGCTTGTCCAGACATACTATTCTGTAGTCAGGATATGTATCAAGCATATGGAATACGAAATTCGAGCCGATAAATCCCGCGCCGCCTGTTATCATAATTCTCATAATTATACTCCATCATTATAAAATTCAAAATGATTATTTAATATTATCCATTTTTATTTATATGGACATACCTTCATGCACTTAAAACAACGAATACATTTATTTGAATCTACAACAGGATACATAAATCCTTCTTCATCAGGTAGCATAGAAATCGCTCCAGTATAAGGATAATATTCAATCCTGTCTGAGTTAACCATAAATTTGTATGGAATCATTATGTTTGTATCGATTTCAGATTTTGGACATACTATTAAGCAAGCAGAACAACCGCAACACAACTCTTTATGTTCGTAAAGTTCAGGTAATGTTGAACTTTCGGTATCCACATTAATATTAATATATCTAGTACTTTCATGCCTTGAAAAATTTGCACCATTGCTTAACATTGGTTGATACTCATTTGCTAAAAGTGTACCATCTCGATTCTGATATAATACGCTTAACTTATCCATATTATAACCACCGTCCAGTATATTTAAATACCCTCTTGCGAATCTTAGTCAAAACGCCACCAAACGGCGTAAATTTTTTTAAAGACTGTTTAAAACCATACTTCTTTAATTCTTTCCAATACAAACTACGATAATTAGGAATTGGAGATGGGGCAATTATATTAGGTTGCTGGCATTTCTGAACATCTGACTCAATCACATCGCATTCCTCTCTTATGTATTCAAAAAGATCTTTAGCTCTTGATGAGTTAAGCATAATTAAAGATATTCCCTTATTATCATAGAATTCTTGATTATAATTCTCAATTCCCCAATAATCAGCAACTGTAAAATCAGATATTCGTCTATACGTTGAATATTTGCAAGTCCCACAACTTGGACGCAATCCAAGATTTGAATAAAACAAATCAGTATATTCTTTTGAGATTAATTGACTATTATCATCAAAAACTATTTTTTCCATGTGTTGCCACCCTCGTTTGTTACATCTTTAAACCTAAAAACAAAGTCCTTAACCTTTTTATGTTCGCGTTCTTCAACCCATGCAAGATATTCTTTATACAATTCTTGCGAAGGAGTTCCATGACAAATAATATCCATAGTATATAGATTATCGTTTAATTTAAACGCTTCTACCATTTTCTTAAGACCTGCTATTACACAAGCATTACCAATAAATAAAACCTTATGACCTTTTTTTAAATCATCAATAACCCTAGAAAAAGTGTTTCCTAAATATACTCTTACATATTTAGAGCCTTTAATAAGATTTAATCCTTCTAAATCAGTTATACGATGATACACTACTTCAAGTTTATCATTAAAGCCTACACCATAAACTATCGCATTATTTTTTATGAAGTATTCTGATATTACTGTTGCTGCACCACCACTTTGAGATTGAATTCTCTTATTAGTATCCTTTAATTTAGCACCAATAATAAGCGGATGCACAACATTGTCGGTATTTTTAACAAAAGTAGTCGTGCTTTCATTATTTAAAAAAACTTTAGAAAAAGATATTAGTTCATCAAGATCAGTTTTATCGGCCAGAGCAAAATCATATATATTATCTTTCTTATCACAATATTTTATAAGCTTCAAAAGATCTTTATTACGATCCCCCAAAACCGGATGTGGTATAATTAATGCTTTTTTTTCAAAAATTATTGAAAACGCCGTCGCATGAAATGAATTACTAGCAACATATGCTGCATTATCTATTAACCATAGAAATTGTTCTGGTCCAACATCGGTAAGATTTATACTAGCAATTGCATTCCTTTTACACAATGGATGTATTGAAATAATTGGGATATTCTCTTCAGTAGTAATTCTTTGTATTTCACGAATTAGATTGATATCATCACTAAGTGAGTAATACAAAATATACCGCTTGGGAATTTCACTCTTTGGTTTCTTTGCAATTGATCTCCAAGAAATGGGATCTAAAAGAAATACTGGATCACATGTTTGTGAATATCTCTTATGAAACAACTCGTCATAAAAATCAATCGTGCTTTTTTCTCGAAACGAGAGTCTCGAAAACGTTTCAATATACTTATCTAAAAAATGTCTAGCTATGGCTGTTGTCTTAATAGAACCAATACTGATTGAAAATCCAATTTTTGTTATATTATCATTTGCAAAGCTTAAAAAATAATTTGAATCATTATAGTTAATATTTGTATTCCAAACTTGATCACTACCTACGATTATAGTATTGTATTTTTTAGAATGTCCTTTTAATTGTTCTGAATTTATCAAATCATTATTTCTCAGTTTAGTTTTGCGAAATTCTTCAAATAAAGCAAACTGTTTTTTTCGCCTACAATTATTTATGATTTTCCAATAGAAATTCTTATATGTAATAGAATCAAAACCTATTGAATAATCACGTCTCATTTTTTCTGGAATATAATTGATAACTTCAACTTGACTACCGTTCTTTTCTAAATAGCTCATTAACGCATATGCCTGAAGCATTGCGCCATAATTATGAGCAAAATGATATGTTAAAATACCAATCATCAGTTGCTCCTTCTATAACTCGTAATCTTACATTTTATCACATTAATGACCTTGATAATAAAACCTTTATTTATAATTATTGAGTACATAATGACTATGCCTAAAGCAATACCACAGATAATCATGTTTTCAGAATAATATGCAATGCACGAAGAAATTCCAATTAGGATTGCATATAAAACATACCTTTTTTTTATTTTGAGATCAACATATTTTTTTATATCAACATAACGATATATTGCCATTGACAAAAAAGCAACTAAAGTTGAAACTGACGCTGCATAAAGGCCAATTAATTTTACTAACATTAAATTTACAGAAATATTAATTATCGCAGATACGATAGATGTTTTGGCAATTTCTTTAGTCTTTTTTAAAGCCACATATACAGCACTATATAATCCCTGTAAAGCCTGAAAAAAAACCGCTATCATTAGTATAGGTATTTGATAATATGCTCCCTTATACTCAGGATTTGAAACAAGTACAGGATACACAAATGGCATACACGCAATTATCCCCAAACAAATAGTTATTATAAGATTGAAAAATATATTAATCATTTTATTAATATAGTCATTTTTATCACTATCATTTATGGATAAGGAAACCGATTCAGTCCATGACATATTAAAATAATTATAAAATGTAATGTACACCGAAGAAAATTTATTTGCTACTGAATATACTCCATTTGCACCAGTTCCTAAAAAAAACGTAATAACAGTTCGATCTGATACATTTACAATCCACCAGGCCAATTGATTTGGAATTAGTGGAATAGAATACTTACATATTGATATAAATTCATTAATTCTAAATCTTTTAATATCTATATAGTTCCAAAGTCGAAGTGAAAATATAATGAAAAATGAACTTCCTATTCCAGCAATAATAATAGAATAGAATAATCCAGTCAATCCAATCTTAAATATCGCAATAAATACTATATTAAAACCGATATGAAGTATAGCATTTATTAAACCACTAATTGTATATATTACTGTTTTATCTATGCCACGTGCAAACTGAAGCAAAGTACCTTGTATTATTTGTACAATTACAAGTGGTAAAAGATATATAATGTAATCATTTTTTATAATAAAACAAATTGGAAAACATATAATAGCAAAAATAAATATTTGAACAATATTACTTATTACAACTGTACTAAATAGAGATGTTGTATTATTTTTATTGTCTCTATAATCTAATAGCATTCTGAATAAACCTTGTTCTAATTGCATGCCAAATATAGGATATAATAGGGATACATAAGTAATAATTAAATCAGCAATACCATACTCTTTAGTACTTAGTATTGACGTATACAACGGAAGCAAAAAAAAGCTAAGACATTGAGTGCAGATCTTTCCAATAAATAATAATACAGTGTTTTTAGCTAGATTATTTTCACGCGTCATCAATAATATCTCCTATCTTGTAACAACTACCAAGATTATGTTGTTTAGAATACATGCATGTAAGTAATCTCTTAATTGGCTTAGGAATTCTCGAAGAAAGATTGTTTATGAATAAAGTATACTCTTTTTCGTCTAAAAGAGAAAGGATATCATCATTATTTTTGTAATGCAACGGTCCAAATATGTTTGATTCAGAAAAAGCTATCAATTTCTTTTTGAAACACTCAAAGTCCTCTATTAATTTTATAAATTCAGAGATGTTATCAAATACTATGCCATTTTTATTCTTTTTAGTCATAGCAGCTATATTTCCACTATCTAAATTAGTAATAATAAACGAATTAGCAGAAAACGCTTCAAAATATGCATATGAATATGTTTCAGGACAGATTGACCAGAGAAATGCGCAATTAATTCCGTATTCCCTTAATTTGTCAACCATCATATTGGGATTACTTTTATTCACTTTAACTCTAACATTTTTTACTCTATCCATAGATAAGTTAGACATACCAAAATAAAATAAATCCAAAGCCGCATCTTTATGATCAACAGAATTAACAAATTGTTTCCACTCTCTAGAGCCTTTGTTCTCGTCAAAGCGTCCTATAAACGCAATTTTAATTTTATTATTTATTGCTGGAAAGCATTTATTTTCACCAATTGCTTTTTGATGTGGTATTATTTTTATCTTGGATAATGGAATGTAGTCATCATAGGTTTTATCCCAAATAATTGCAGCTATTTCGGAAGGAGATACCACTTCAATATCTGTAAATTTACTTAATATTGTTTTGGTTAACAATTGATGCTCATCAATACTATTATAGTATAGACAATCTTTACACTTTTGTGATTTCTTCTTTTCAATTCCACAAAAGTATTCTCCATTTTTCAACAAATTAGGTTGCTTGCAAATCGTATAGTAATCATGAATAAATAAATATTTTTTTACCGAACATGAAGATAATATATTCATAAGAAACTGCAATTTAAATTTCTTTAGGTGATGAATATGTATAGCTTTAATTTTTCCCTTAAACCTATTAATAATAACGCTAATTTCATATTCATCAAATAGTCCATAAAAGTTTCCATCGATTACAATACTGTATAATAAAAAATTAGCTTTGCAAAAAGCTTTTTTGTTTAGGATTTTGGGTAAAAAAGGAGAAATATGAACATATGAAATACCATAATAATTATACATTTCTTGATGTTCTCTTATTGCCTTATCTACGCCCCCATCGCCCTTTAAATAATTACCAAAAGATAACGAAATTATATATTTATTATTCATGAGCCACCACTTTATTATTTTTTCCTATTATATATAATGCAGGAATAAACCAAATAAGCATTTTAGAAAAGATATCTAAAGAGAATCCCATTATGATCCAAACAACAATTGCAGCAAAAAAATATGCTTCCTCTGATTTTTCTTTCATTAATATATTATTAATTGAAATACTAGTTTTTCTAATAACTAAAAGGAGAAAAGATAAGTATAAAACCAACCCTATAATCCCATAGTTTACCAACTGTGATACATACTCATTCATAGTACTACGAGTCAATCCCAGAAGACCGGAAGATAAATTATAAAACCCACGATATCCAGTTCCAATAATCGGTTTTTTGCGCCACATATCTAGAGCTAATTCAAGAATTCTCATTCTGGAAGAATAACTTTCTGAGTTAACCGTGCTCAATGATTTACTTATATATTTAACAAGTTCAACGGTAACCACACCCAAGATTGGAAGTGATATAATTGATATATTTCTGTTATATTTAAAGAGAAAAATAAAAATTACAATAGCTAATGATACTAATCCTGTTCTAGATGATAATAATAGTATTTGGGCAATTACAAGTATAGTTAATATATATCTTTTGTCTTTTTTCATTTTCTGTGAAAAAACCGGAGAATTTATGAGAATTATAATAAACAATTCGGTTAAGCAAGCAAAATTAGGATCAGATGTAGTTGTACCGATTCTTATGATTCCATACCTATATCTTTCAGAACCAGTCCAAGCAGAGTAAAAGAATGTTTTATTAATAATCAATTCAAGGAATCCAATAAAAACCATATTAACTAAAGCAGCAACAATACCAGACAAAAAAGCATTATCAAAACATTTATCATTATCACATGCACATTTTTGTGTCATGAGACAAATTGTCATTGGGAAGAATACTGTTAAAACAACATCAACCGCCCCATTCACATGATTTAATAAAGAATTAATAAAGAAATACACCACCCACACTAGAAAAAAAGACAAACTAATTACAGCATCTTTTTTTCTAAATCTTCGAAAGCTAATTATAAACCAAATAAGGAAGAATATTTTTATAAGACCAGTTACAGTAATTCCTCTTAATAAAGAAATACTATATTCAGCAAGCGCATTATTGATAAGCAATGCTAAATAATAAGGAACTAGATATTTAATCGACTTGTAAATCGCTAATATTAAAAAGCTAGAAAAGAACCAAATAACAAAAATAACATTGCCATTTCTTGTTAAAATTGCTCCTAGAAACATAACAGCTAAATTTATCATTGTTAAATATAAATGATTCTTGTAGAATGCATTCAGATAATTATTATCTAAAATCATACTCACCTCCTACTGTTTCTACTCTTTAACTTATAAAAAAATAGCATATTCCATTTTTTATTATATCAGTATTACATTTTTAATATTTTTTTCTTTAATAATTGTTTAAATAAATAGTAATAATTATAAAGAAAAGACACTGCTCCATGAATATGCCACCTTTTAACAGTAGTGTTTATATATGGGAAAGAGCGTCCCAATTCTTTTGAAAGCTCTAATAAAGTAATCATATACTTTGAATCCATTGATTGCCCATCTGACATATGCCATATATTAGCTGGAACAACATAGTTATTCCTATTTTTTAAAATGCTCTTTAAACATAATTCTACACCAAACATATGAAATCCATCTATATCCGCAAAACTCATAGAATCGAATAGCTCCTTACTTATAGCGAACATACACTCATCAACCGTTTGTACAAGCTTTGGGAAATCCAATGGACGTCCTGCATTTTTTTTATTGTTTCCATGAACAATACTTGAGATAATAATCCTTTTATTATCAATCAAATAACTCGGGGATCCAGCTACACCAATTATGCCAGAATTATTCAATGAATATAAATATGAACAAAATGATGAAAGAACATTTTCATCAAGGAAAACTATATCTGGATGCATGAATAATAAATAATCACCTTTTGAGATCTGTGCTTTTTTTTTCAATGCCTCTCTTGCAGAAACAATATGATTATCGTAATTCTCGATTACTAGCAACTCATAGTCAACATTTTTTTGCTTGTTTAATACCTGCACAAAGGATTTAAAAATCTCCTCTTTGTTAGCGATTATAATTATACTTATCACAGCTTTCGCCTCTCTCAAATTAAACTAGAATAGTTCATTCCATAATTCAAAATAAAATGAATTTATCAATAATACATTTTGCTAATTATTTTTTAAATTCTTTCTATATCTTTCATATTTATGGATACAATCCTAAATCAAAAATAAATTCATCTTTATAATTGCCATTATTTAGCAAATATGAAAACTTAGAACCTTGCGTAATAGAGCTAACCAAATATCCACACATCGATAAAATAATCATTTTAGTTAAATAATGCTGACCTCTAATCTTCTTATCTGAGTTTAGCAAATCAGTTTTACTTAGTAAAGCATTTCCTGAATAACCGCGCACAAACGAATCAAACGATACAATTTTTATCATACTCCCGAACTCTTCACTCATTTTATCAAAAATATCTCCATCTTCTGTTACTAAATAAATCTGTTGTAATCCATACTTTTTCAAAAAATCATGAACTACTGGAATTACATCAGATACAGAAGGCTGAACATATTCCCCTGAAGGCTTAAGTTTAACATAATCTGTTCCTCTGATGTACACACCAACACAATTATTAATATCTAAATGCAATAATTCTTGACTAACAAGTTCATTAACTTGATCACTAAAAACAATGTTATTTACTAACAGTCTTGAACATTTTTTTCTAAATGCATCATTAAAGAACACATTTGAACTAAAATAACCGTGTGGATTTTTATCCTTTAATGTCCAACCAGACAAAATAACTTTTTTACTATTATATACTTCATCATAATTCAAACTAGAAGACTGCATAAAAAAATATTCCCAAACATTATCTATACCATTGTAGTATTGAGTATTATATTTTTTCCAATCAACATATGGAATGTAGTTTTTTTCTTTTGCATATTGAATATAAATAACCTGTCGATAAATTAGTGAAAGTAAGCCTTCTACACCGTCAAGGTAATCAGGTTTTATCAAATATATAGTTCTCTCAGGATTAGCTTTACCAAATGAAACTCTTTTTTCGAGTATACTCCTTTTTTTAACACAATAATAAAAGTACTTTATTAAGTATCCGATTTTTCTGTGTTTTCTTTGAAAACCTAATGCCTTCGGCATTAAATACACCTCACAGTCTTATAATCAATAACTATTATTTACGCAATAAATGTAATCTTAATAGTTGTTTTTTCACTATTTGTTTCAAGCATCTATACTTTAAGTATTTGAAAACCGTCTTATCAATATTTTTTCCATCATTAATTTCCTTCACAAATGCGTCCCAGTTTTTGGGTTGTAACGATGCTCTGCTTAATTGCGGATTATTAGTAATCGCACGTTTAAGATCAACATCATGAAGTTCAATCTGACTATTCTCTATTAAGTTACAACCTTTTTCTGACTGGCATAGTATTAAAGACACGCCTTTTCCAGCTTCACATACAAGATCTGTTCCCCATGAATCGCCAATTGTAATATCTGAAGATCGGCATTTACATGCGAACTTACACTTATAGCAATTTTCTGTATAAGACAAAGAGTTAAGAAAGGCAATTGAGTATCTATCCATTACGCCCGGATGCCCAATCATTTTTCCTTCATTTAAAGCAAAACCATTTTTGCTTCTAAAACTAAGATGCTTTAATTTTTCAAGAATAATCTCATGCTCAGACAAGTACTTCTTAAGAAACAATCTGGATGGTGTGCCATGACAGATTAAATCGACTGTCATCAGCTTATCTCTATATTTTTCTGGTATACTTCTACGAACTCCTTCAGCTTGACAAGGTAAGCCAACAAATAGTACAGGAACACCTGCCTTGAGTTTTTTGTTTATTTCACGGTGAATACCTACGGGATTACTTTTCACATACTTTGAACCTGAGAATTTTTGTAATTCCTCAATATTATCACAGATTTCAAATTTGAATGCCCCATCGGAAAATGAACATGAGCAAACAACTCCGCCATCCTCTATAAATTTTTTGCCAATTGCCCATGCAATTCCGCCTGAAGCACTAAATCTTCTCACTTTTTCAATTGAACACCAACCTTGATACCACTTAATTGGTTTATTCTGTTCTACGTTGTTTTGCTGCAAGCAGACCTTTTGACAAATACCACAGTTAATACATAAATCATTATTAATTACAGCATTCAGGTGAAACATATCATCAGAAATCGTTATGGCTTTTTTATTACATACTGCCACACACGCTCCACATCCCGTACACATGTTTTCTTCACATACAGTTTTATTCATTTATTTCACCACTTACATAATCAATAATCTTATCTATAATTTCCTTATCGATGCTTTCTGAAAATTTTCTTGCAAACAAGGCATGAGAGTGGATAAGCATCAAGTAATCTTCAATACGAAATGTATATGGACTTCCGTTTGCTCCTCTTTTCCAATCAACCAACCTCATGTTATCCATTACATTTTTATACTCAGATTTAAATACACTATTTTTGAAGCCACAATTATACGCAACAGTTTGTATAAATAATTCATCGGCACAATTTGTTAATTTGAAGATGCTTTCTATCCTATCTTTCTGACTCAATATAGTCTGAGTCAATCTATGAGTGATACTAACCCATTGTGACCCATACTTTATTGTCCAGTCTGTTTTTTTAGTCCGATCTATCTGGAATATAATCTGCAATAATAGCAAACTTCTCTCTAAAAAAACAAAGATGTTATTAATCCACTTATACTTACTGATTCGTCTGTAATTCTGCAAAAAATGATAAAGCTTAGTCCGCCTTTTTATTTCCGGGTCTTCTTGTAATTGTAAATCATTATAATCTATAAATTCATATCCTTTATATTTTTCAAAGAATGAATCTATTTCATTATTGCTTTTTAAAGGTAAATCAATTCCTGAAATAATATGATAGTAATCATATTTCTGGCTATGTGCTTTATCTAACAAATACAGTTCAACCTGAACTTGGGAATATCCCCCCCAATACACCTTAATCTCTTGATAAATAAGTACTTTTGATTTTTTAGCAACATTTTCTATATACTCTTTTTTTAATTCTTTGCTTTTCTTATCAATATGAACATATATATCATGGTTATCACTATCAAGTAGTTTTATTAATTGTTGCAACTGTCGCAAATTATTATGCGCAATTATTAAATATGCATGTTTCATATCTATATCCTTCTTATCCCTTACTTGAGTGATTCCAGTAAATAGTCCAACGATTTTTTTCTCAAAACACTTATTCGCTCATCAACCTGCTTATAATCAATCTTCACTTTAGAAAAAATCATATTTTTATCAATACTAACTGCTCCTATATTTAAGGAATTCAATAAATTATCAATTCGATCATCTTTTATTCGTTTTCCAGCATTATCTACATCATTAATTCTATAAAATTCCTTATGAAATAAGATCGAAAATGCTACTCCATGAAATGAATTTGAACAAACAATACTTGCATTCTCAATCATACTCAAAAAAACATCAGGTGACATATCATATATTACTTTAATTCCATATTTGCTGCATTTCACTGCACTATAACCGTTAAATGCAGCATATACTTTCAGACCAGTAACTTTACTTATTTTTTTTACTGTTTCAAGTACTTGATCATTGTAATTAATCGTATATAAAAAAATATACTTTTCTCCTACCATACAATCATTTTTCTTTAGTGACATATAATCTTCAGGATTGAGTAATAATGTCGGATCTAAGACAGTCACTGCATTAACTGCACCATGCTTTTTGAACAATTCAGTTGTACTCTCTTCTCTAAACGAGATATGCTCAAAGTCTTTGGCACATTTAAATAGGCTATCCTTTTTATTTTCATTAATTGCCGAACCACAACTTATCGCATAAGCGATTTTCTTCTTTTTTACATTAGGTAACAGATATACATCTGAAAAATCGCGGGCATTTGTATTCCAAATTTGATCGCTACCACAAATCAAAGTATCATACTGAGATAATTCATTGTACACGTACTTTTCTTCTTTTAGCCTCTTTGTCAATTTCAGAAAAGAATTTCTCATTTCTTCAAACCTTTGAAATCTTTGCTTCATTTTTGAATAATGCAACAAAGAAACGACATTTCTTATTACATCCATTTTGGACTTAGGTTTTCTAAAAAGTGCATATTGTTCTTCCTGCTGTTTAGAATAAAAATGAATTATCTTATTCTCAATATTAAATTTAAATAAAGTACGCTGTAATGCATAAGCTTGAAGAAATGAACCATTATTATTTGGAGCATGAAAAGTTAATGTAGCTGTCTTCATATTTACTCCTTTCCCCAAAGGCCTGATACTATTTTACCAAACTCTTCACAGAATTTTTCATTATTACTTTTCAAACCATTTTGCATTCCATTTACAATCTCATCATACTGTTTTATAGTATCTGCAAGCTTAGTAACATCTTCTACAACAATTATATTTCCTTGACGTTTAGCTACTTGATTACTAAAATCGACCTGGTGATCGTTAACATGCTCATCCAACTCTTTTTTTCGTGGTACAACTATTGGTACCTTACCAATTTGAAGAGGCATAATAAAACTAGATGGTCCACCGTGCGTGATTACTATCCGAGCGTCATTAACCATCTGAACCATCTCTAAATATGGATACAATTTACTCCACTTACAGTATTTAGGCTCATATGTAGAAAAACCACTTTGTATTATTACACCCTCATCATGTTCGTTCGCCCATTTATCCATATACTCTACTAATCTATTAAACTGCTGTTCATGAGTTCCTACAGTCACAAAAATCAATCATATTCTTCCTCTCTATAAATATCAGAAAATGCTTCCAAGATTAATAGCCTTTTTATATACTTTCTTCATTTCTTCCCATTCAACAATGAATTTATCAGCAACAGGATAACAAAGTCTTCCAGCTATTGTTGGCTTATCTATACGATCAAAAACCTCAATATATATGGTTTTAGCCCTCATTAGCTTACCAATCCAAAAGAAAGGAATAGCCGGTGCAGCTCCAGAAGATATAATAATATCAGGACGTTCTTTCCTAAGAATTTTTACAGCTCTGAATGTGTTAATAATCAGGGCTTTTATGCTTCGATTAGACGGATAATATACCGGATAAAGCTTCTCTCCCTTCAACAGGCTTCTAGCATCTTCTTTATCAAATGTCGCCCAAAAACGTTCTTTATCCTGCCAGAATGGTTTCAGCATATATAAGTGTGTAAGGTGCCCCCCCGATGAACCAACAAAGCAAATCTTCATGTTACTACTTCCTTCCTAGCATTACTTTTAAACAAACTAAACACTTATCCGTTTCAATCATATTTTCACATATTGACAGAACCCTGACTGACCCTCTGCAAAAGTGCATAGCACTTTGAATACTTTATATCATTCAAACCATTATCTCAGAAATCAAACACAATTTCATCGATATTCCGCTATTTAAAAGTCTTTTCACAAAATGCAGCCTTCTTTAAATTGCCCGGGAACCTGCTCTGCAGATATGCTTATATAGCATTTCCATGCGGCAACTTTTTAAGAAGGCTACACATGTATCATTATTTTACCCGTTCTTCCTGGTAAATACAAGAAGCATAGTTTTCATTACTATTTTTGCGTCAACAAAAACCGACTCTTCTCTGATATACTTTCTGTCAAGCTCGATCTGCTCAGGCAGAGGAAGACTGTTCTTACCGCCGATCTGCCAGTAACATGAAAGACCGGGCTTTACAAGAAGCCTGTCATTCGGCAGGTTCTTCTGCTCTTCCTCAATGAACGGACGAGGTCCGATAACTGCCATATCCCCCTTAAGAATATTTACCAGCTGCGGCAGCTCGTCTATTGAGGTTTTACGTATCAACTGACCTACTCTTGTAACTCTCGGATCGTGATCCATTTTGAAGTTCGCACCCTGATCCTGATTCTGCTTCATCAGTTCAGCCTTCATGGCTTCTGCATTTCTCTTCATGGATCTGAACTTGAATATCTTAAAAGGCTTATTATCCTTACCTATCCTGATCTGCTTGAACAGCACAGGTCCCGGATCGTCTATAAAAATGGCTATTGCCGTTATCAGCAATAACGGGGATAAAACAATCAGCGCAATGAGTGAGCAAATAACATCCATGCCTCTTTTTATCACGTGATAAACAGGTTTTCGCACATACGAAAGTGAAGTGATCTGCTTGCGTTTTTTAAGATTCACATAATTAGCTTCCATTTTTAGCTTCCCCCTTTTTTAATTTCACATTTTGGTCAACGTCTCATATCCTTATTATTTATCTAAAAAACGGCGATACCGTTATTTAGCTGCTAAACTCTTCTTGCCGTGAGATTTTTTGGAATTACTGCTTTTTTTTACATTTCCCGCGGCAGATTTTGTGTGATTGTGTTTCTTTTTATCATTTTCATCAGCAGCTGCCTTTATCTCGGACTCGCTGCTGTCAGACGGCTTTGAGCCGTAACCATATCCACCATAGCTCTTGCCGTACTTATAGTACTTATACTTGTACTTGGAATAATACTTTCCGCTGTGCTTGGTCTTGACACCGTTGAGAATAAAGCCAAGCAAATTCATCTTGAAGAACTCTATCTTCTTCATAGCTTCATCAACGTCATCTGTAGTGGTATCGCCGTAGCGGACTACCATGATAGTTCCCGAAACGTTCTTTGCAAGCTCCATTGAGTCTGTAACTACGTTTACAGGAGGAGTATCAATGATGACCATATCATATCTCTCGGACAGCTTTTCAAGTATCTCGGTCATACTCTCAGAAGCGAGGAGCTCAGACGGGTTGGGAGGTATAGGACCTGCTGGCATAACGTCGAGATTCTCCATGACATTCTTTGAGATACACTGCTCGATATCAGCCATTTTACTGATGGCGCTTGAAAGTCCCTTACTGTTCTTAAGGCCGAATACTCTGTGCTGAACGCTCTTTCTGAGGTCAGCATCGATAAGGAGGGTCTTTGAACCGCCCTGTGCAAGAGCGATAGCGATATTTGCCGATGTTGTTGATTTGCCCTCGGCAGGACTTGTGGATGAAACAGTAAACACTTTTTTCTCAAAGGTTGAAAGTGCGAAATTCACATTTGTTCTTATAGCTTTATAGCTTTCAACAACAGCAAACGGAACGTCCTTATCCGTAAGCTTTACGTGGTTGTCGCTTCTGTCGCCCTTCTTTTTCTTCTCCTGATTGAACTGCTGTATCTCGCCGATTATGGGCTTATTGTATGTTTCGCTCAGTGAATCGGTATCCTTTACTGTGTTATCAAAGAAATTGATGGCTATTATCACTGCCATTGTAAGCACTGCGCCGATAAGAGCGCCGAGCATCGCATTCTTTTTCATATTAGGCGATACTGGAGTATTGTATACTTTAGCTGTATCAATGGTATTTATCTGACCTACTCCAACAGCTTCCTCAATATAATCGGGAGCCACCTGTGACATGATATTGCATATAGCTGCCGAGAGTTCAGGATTCTTTGTTGTAGCCACCATATTGAGTGCACTTGTATCAGTATACGAAGTGATATTGATGCAGCTGTTAAGCGAAGAAGGAACTATTGCACCGTTTGACAATGTAAAATTGTCAGCAAGCGTATCATTGTCAAAGTTTTTGTTGAGTTCCTCACCTACCGCATTGAGCACAGCGTCATCTGCAAGAACCTTTATATATGTATTGATGAGCTGCTTTGAATTGTTGATGTTATTGTAGTTATGCTCGGGGTTCTCGTTAAAGCTTGTATAGCTCTGAACGTACATGGAAATGTGCGAAGAATATTTCAGCGGCATGCAGAATTTTGAATAGCAGAACGCCGCAGCACCTCCCACAATTGCTACTATAAGGATAAGCCACAGCTTACTGAGAAGCAGCAGGAATATTTCTTTAAGATCTATCTCATCTTTATTGTTCATTTTTATGTCCTCCTGTTTCGGTCAATATACCAAATATCAATGATTTTCATAACTTTTTTCAAAACACGATAAAAAATCGGGTGATAAAGCATGATAACGCAAGCAGTCAGGACCGACACACCAGTCGGTACCCGCAAAAGGATATAGCACTCCTTTATTCTGCTCTGCATCTCATACTATCACCCGATTTCATAAAACTCTTTGTCTTACATAAAATTATAAATAATTACTAAAGCCAAGCGTAATTATGTCATTTGATTTGTAAACATTTGCAACAATCAGTTCTTTCTGTCTTTACCGATTGTATTTGTCAAATAAGCATAAAATAATCGATTTATGTTTCTGATTATATCATCTTTTGTAGCCACGGTCAATAGCATATGGAATTTTTTGTCAATTTATAGCATAACGAGATTGTCACTGACACAAGTTTTGTTAATTATACAAATTCACTATATTCAGCACGTAATTTGTAACAAAAATACTACATTTGGTATATTCAAAAAATGTTCACAAAAAAACGAACATTCTTCTATGCACAATTATGATTGTTTAAGCAAGGTGTAATATTATATGTATTTGATATATCATCTATCAGAGTGATATGCTACATATCAAAGCTTCTCTGTTCCCGTAAGCATATTTTATAAATCACCTGTCGTATTTTTGTGTAAATTGCATTTTGGCATTATTCAGTCAAAACAAATAACAAACATTATGCGGGCACTTCGCATACACCCAATGGTTTATGGCATCCATTTTGCGTTTGTCTTATCTTCTGAGGTATAAGTTGATTGCTGACCTGATATAATACTCCCCGGGCAGCATTCTGAAAATGGAGATACAGTAATTCATGTTTTGCAGCAATCGAAAGTCTCCGTGGCATGACAGTTGTCTCAAATCTCTTGCCAAATCCATGAAAATATTGTATAATGAAGAAAAGAACGAAAGCTTTACCGTATATATCAATAAATAACTAAGGGAGTGATATCATTATGAGAAAAATCATATCTTTGGCAACTGCTATGCTGACTGCTGCTGCATCCATACCTTGTATTGCAAGCGCAGATATCGAAATGGATTTTAAGAATAAACCTCATCTCACATACTTTCATCCTCTTGAAGTCGAACAGAAGACTGTACGTACTATCAATGAGAAATATCTTGATATGGATTTCAACTCAGACGGAAAGTTTGATCATTTTGACTGCTATCTCCTTGACAGGTATGATGACTATCCCGGCAATCATGACTATCTGCCAGAGGATATCAGAACAAAGATAGCTGCCAATGCCGATCTTGACGGCAATGGAAGGACAGATGAAAAGTGGGATATATATTGTCATTTTCTGCTTAACTGCGATATCGATACATCTTATTTTGCACAATCAACATATGAAGCGTATGATGATGAGCTGGGCCTTCGTCACGCTAATAACTATAACGGTAACAACGCCTCCTCAAGTTTTGTGAACAAACTTAATGGCAGAACAATATATCTTGGTATACATTATCTCTTCCTGCAAAAGATGATCGAGGAGGGGAAAGTCAATCCTGATGTCAACAATGACGGCAGGTTCGATATCTGCGATGTTCTTGATTTTGAAATTGCCACAAATTCCGAGCCCTGGATAAAAGAACAGGATCCTGATACCGGCTTATGGTCATATAGATGTTCTCCCGATAAGAAGGTAGAGCTTGATGATGAGATACGTGAAAGGGCAAAGACTGTAACTCTTGAACAGAGTGATTATAAATTCATAAATCAATACGACACTTCCGCACTTCTTGACTGCCTTTTCTTGACAGAGCCTGTCCTTCCCGAATATTCAGATAATACGTACTATGAAAAATTCCACGAGAACGCACAGTATTACTATATGGGCGATAAAGTACAGATGTATCTTGAATATACCAAAGTGCCGTCGCTGGAAGAAATTGAAAAACAGGAAAAAGAAAAGGAAAAAATCAAAAAGCAGTTTTTCGACGATATAGAATCAGGTAAGATGCCTGCTCCCGATCTCAACTTTGACAATGTAATAGACGGAAGAGACCAGCATATCGCCGACCTCTTCCACGGTGACAGACTTTTCGGCAGAACAGCTGAAGAAAGCAGTCTTACAAAGGAAGAGTATGATAATCTGGATCAGAACTGCGATTACAACAATAATGGAGTAAGCGGTGATGACGATGATCTTGATTTGATACATACCTACATTTTAGATACTGTTCTTGAAAGAACAACAGCAATGGCAACTGACAGTACCGGTGAATTTTACAGGGAGTATGCAGACGCACTTTTCGCAAAGGAAATGAATCCTGATAAAAACCCGTTTTCTTCCGATCCGTACCATCTCTATGATGATTCGGGTGAAAAATATGTATTCCCTGCCATTGAAGAGCATTATGAGAATTATTTAATGAGAATTGCTATGAAAATGTGCTCCAAGCCCGATATCGACGGAAACGGAACAGTCGATGAGCTTGACAAGAAATATGCAGAGTCATATGCAGCTTACCTCGAAACAGGGAAAATGGGAGATACCGAGATACCCGATGAAGTCCTTGAAAGAATAAAGAGCGAATGCGATTTCACAAATGACGGCAATAGTGGGTTCTTGTACGACATGAAGGTCGCTGCAATGTTTATTGACAGAGTAATACTCAAAAATAGTGATCAGAATACGGAGGGAACTCCTGCTCCCGGAGAAATGCTTTCAGGTGATGCAAACTGCGACGGCGAGATCAATATGGCAGACGCAGTGCTTATCATGCAGGCTCTTGCAAATCCAAACAAATACGGATTAAACGGTACAGCCGAGCTGCACCTTACCGAACAGGGCAAACAGAACGCTGATATGAACGGCGACGGACTGACAGTCGGTGACGCACATGCAATACAGCAAAGATTGCTCGGCTTTAACGACGGAGACGTTGAAGCAAAATCATAATCGGGCGACAGGGTGATCTGTGTATATTACGATCAATAAAACACCTGACAAATGTCCTGTATCACACAAATCGTTTATAAAAGACAGCTCCCGCGGGAGCTGTCTCTTATTATGTTATATAATAGCAAAAAAGGCTTTGACAATAATTACTTGATATGATACAATATGGTAGTTTGTTTAATAATAAACAAGATCTTTTAGGAGGAAAAAGTAATGAAACACACGTACAAAAGAATCACTGCACTTGCTCTTTCACTTGCGCTCGCAGCAGGCAATGCAGGAACGATTCTGCCGGGACAATTTGTATTGAAAGCAAATGCAGCGGCAGTTACTGCCAAGCAGGTACAAGGGAAAGACGAATCATATTATGACGCAGAGACACAGGCTCTTCATCTGAAGGGCTATGTAAGAAACGGCAGGAACGGTTCGGGTTTAATACTGCCTGACGGAGTTAAAGGTGAAGACGTAGTTGAACTGATAGCTGATGAGGGAACTGTTTTCCCTGAAGATTGCAGCCATTTCTTTGCATCTTTAGATAGCTGTCTTTGGAAGGTTGACCTGCGTAATGCTGATACCTCAAATGTTAAGGATATGTCATACATGTTCTATTGTCCGTTAAAAGACAGCTATTCTTTATATTACCACTTTGATATCAGCACCTTTGATACATCGCATGTTACAAATATGGAAGGCATGTTCATGAATTGCTCAGGCGTTTTTGACAATGAAACAGGATGCAGCGATAATTTCATCAACTTCGATACCTCCAGGGTCACAAATATGTCTAAAATGTTTGCCGGAGCCGGATATGCATACGAGCCGCTGGGCTACTGGGACGTTCAAAACGATAAACCTACATTTGCAAGTTTTGATACAAGCAGTGTAACAGATATGTCTGAAATGTTCGCAGGCGCTAATATCCCGGCTATTAATCTGTCAAACTTTGATACATCAAGTGTTACAACAATGGCAAGAATGTTTGAGGGAGGATGGCGTATACAAAAGATCGACATTAGTAATTTTGATACTTCCAATGTTACTGATATGTCCAGAATGTTTAATAATGCATATAATTGGGTATGGGGATCAGGCCCTGATGAAGTCGATCTCAGTAGTTTCAATACATCAAAAGTTACTGATATGTCATTAATGTTTAATTACACCTGTATTCAGTCACTGGATCTGAGCAGTTTTGATACAAGCAACGTTACGAATATGCGTTGTATGTTCAATAACTCCAGTTATTTAGGATTTCTTGACGTAAGCAGCTTCGATACATCAAATGTAACGGATATGGCATATATGTTTTGCGGCTGCACTTCATTGAGAAACTTGGATGTAAGCAGCTTCGATACATCCAAGGTAATGGATATGTCATTCATGTTCTCTTCTATCGGTATTTATGAACTGGATATCCGCAATTTTGTCATCTCTGATGATACAAATGTTAACAGTATGTTTGTGCACGTCACCAAGAACGGCGGCAACCTTACATATATAACGCTTCCATATGGTTGGACAAAAGATAGATTCAGGGAAAAGGATTATTATATTTTCGCCTGCTATGATGATGCGGATATGTATATTTGGGAAGAGCCGGATGATTCCTATTACGACGCAGATACGCAGACACTTCATCTCAAGGGCCATTTTATAAACAGAGGCAGCCGCATGACTGTACTTCCATCGGGAGTCAGCAAAAACGACATAAAATACGTGGTAGCTGACAAAGGAACCGTACTCCCTGAGAATTGCAATTATATGTTCAGAGATATGGAGAAACTTGAGTCAATTGATCTCCAGAATGCCGATACTTCAAATGTTGCTTATATAGACAAAATGTTCGCAAACTGCTGTAATCTCAGAACAATATATGTAGGCTCAGACTGGACGATCGAATCAGCTTATGGAACTAAATTATTCGATGGCTGTACAAGTCTTGTCGGCGGTGCAGGAACAGTATATAACGCTAATCATGTCAATAAAGATTACGCTCATGTTGACGGCGGCAGGAAAAATCCCGGATATCTGACCTTAAAGGACGACAAGAACGACTTTATCAAGACTCATAATCTCGTCCTCAGCGGACAGATAGGC
The DNA here is from genome assembly GCA_002310115.1 of Ruminococcus flavefaciens. GTDB lineage: Bacteria > Bacillota > Clostridia > Oscillospirales > Ruminococcaceae > Ruminococcus > Ruminococcus flavefaciens_K. The sequence goes on along the minus strand of DBYI01000019.1, from coordinate 19,006 downwards.
GTAAGCTTCAACCTTGACCTTTCTTCTCTCACAGACAAGGAAAAAGCTGCAAGCTACATGGAATTCACTGTTAACGGCAAGACATCAAAAGCTGAATTCAACAAGGATTCCATGAGCCCCAGCGGAAAGTATTACAGCTTCACCTGCTATGTAACATCAGTTGAAATGGCTGATATGATCAAGGCCGTATTCCACTTCGGAAACGGGAACACAATATCAGAAACATATTCTGTTCTTGAATATATCAATAAGGTCGAAAAAGACTCAGGCAGCTATGATAAGTCAACTCTCGACCTCATTCACGCAATAGCAGATTACGGTCACTATGCTCAGCCCTTCCTTGCAGCCAACAACAACTGGAGAGTAGGCGGGGAGCACAAGATAATGGCCAGATACTTTACAAGCTCTTACTCGTATGAAGATGTCAGCAAAGCAGCTTCAAAATATGAGCGTGTACTTGCTCTCGGCAAATCCGATATCGAAAAGATAACATATTCACTTTCACTGAACACCGATACAACAGTCAACGTGTTCATCAAGCCCAGGAGCAGCTACAGCGGCAGCGTAAAGATAACGACCAGAAAAGGAAACACTGCTACCTCATACACAGCGGTAAAGCAGGCAGACGGACGCTATAAGGTAACTATTCCGAATATCTCAGCGCATCAGCTCGGAGATACATATACTATCACGGCTGTTACTGCTAACGGTACAGCATCATGCAAAATTTCTGCTCTTTCATATGTCAACGCAATTCTTAATGAAAACAGCAGCACAATTGCAAAAAATGCAGTTTCTGCATTCTACAGATACTATGAAGCCATTATGATATACCGTGAGAATTTATAATATCAGCTTATAATATCAAAGTTTTCAATAGTGGCCTGAAATAATATTTAAATGGCAATATTCAGTAACGGGACAGTTCAAGCTGTCCCGTTTTCTGTATTATTCAATCCTCGCAGAGCGAACATACCATGAAAGTGATAAAAAGCTATAAGAAAACGGAAATCCGCCCATATAACAGGAGGACTTCTCATAATAATTATCGGAAATACTGTCATTTTTTCAAATAACGCATCTGCCGCAATATTCCTATAAACTCAGCATGTGCTTCATCAGAACACCCAAGGTTATCAAGTACCTTCTCAATACTGTCCATCGCGGTGTATTGATATGTTGAGAGTATAGTCTCCCATGAAAGATCATGAGACTGAAAAAAATTGAATAGTGCAGATTTCAAATCGGGATTTTCATATATCTCCTTGATACTCGTATGCTCACCCCAGCTGTATGGCGATTCACCGTCATATCGCAGAATTATACCCGAATGATCGCTCCAGTCGATGAAGTTTGCATCCTCAACGGTTGCATTCAGTACATACTCACCGTCTTCAAGAGTCCATGTGTGAAGATCAGGATCCCAGTTCTCAAAGGAACGCCTGTTAACGTGAAGGTGCACAGTCACTGTCTGATGAGGTTCTATATATACCTTTTTAAATGCACATAGCTGGCACACAGGCTTTGTCAGTCGGGATACAGGATCATGGATATAAATCTGCACTACGGTCTTTCCCGCGACTTCACCAGTGTTTTCTACATCTGCTGTCAGTTCGAGCCCGTTTTCAATATCACCGCTTTCAACACGAAGATCGCATATTTCAAACGAAGAATAGGAAAGTCCGTAGCCAAAACAGAATCTGGCATAATCTGCTTCGGCATTGCGATGACAGCGCGTCACATAATATCGGTAGCCGACAAAAATGCCTTCGCCGTAGTTCACGGTCATACCATCACCCGGGAAATTAAAGTATGTCGGCATATGATCGTCACTGTACGGAAATGACAGTGGGAGCCGTCCTGACGGAGAAACATTTCCGCAGAGGATATCAGCAATTGCAGCAGCCCCTTGCATACCCGGCAGCGATACCCAGAAAACCGCGTCCCACAGATCAAGTGACTCACCTGTAACAGGACCTGATGTATTAAGAATCAGCACTGAGCGCATATCTTTACGCTTTGCATATTCGCAAAGCTCTCTTATACGTTCCTGTTCTTCATTATCAATACACAGCGTTTTACGGTCGTTGCCCTCCTGACCTCCAACATTGAGTACATAAACGATCGTATCAGTTCCATCATGCAGCCCGTTACAAACACCGGCAAAATGTCTGCGTAATTCGGAACACAGGTCTGTATTCCGATCAGTGCGGACGCAAGCACTGCCTTCACCGCATGTCAGCAGTTCTCCGCCCATTGTACCCATAAGTGCAATTTTTGAAGGGGCAGGCAGCGGACAGCTTTTCTTTTCAGAGCCAACAGAACAGAAAGAGTTTTTCAGCATGACGATCCCCTCTGCTGCAGCTCTGTAGGCGGCACTATCAGTCATTTCCACATCAATATGGCCTGTTGGTGGCAATACATATTTTACGGCAAGTTTAACGGCACGTTCTGCCGATTCTGCAAGCTTTTCAGATTCAAGAGTTCCGTCTGCAACAGCTTTTCGGAGCGGTTCAGATGAAACAGGTCCCGGCATATTAACATCACAGCCTGCATTTACTGCTGCAGCAGGATGATACACTGCTCCCCAATCGCTCATAACAAGTCCCCCGAACCCCCAGTCTTCACGAAGGAGCTCAGTAAGCAGCCACTTGTTTTCGGTACACGGCACACCGTTTATCTGATTATATGCTGCCATTACTGTGGCACAGCCTGCCCTGACACAAGCTTCAAATCCAGGAAGATAAAGCTCATGCAGCGCCCTTTCAGTAATTATCTCATTTATCCCCTGACGGTTGGTTTCCTGATTGTTTGCGGCAAAATGCTTCACATTTGCCGCAACTCCCTGAGACTGCACACCTCTGACAAGCTCCGGTGCGAGCTTGGAAACAAGGTAAGGATCCTCGGAATAGCCCTCAAACAACCGCCCTCCTCTAAGGTCTCGATGAAGATTTATGTTCGGTGTTCCAAGCAGCACATGAATACCGTAGGCACGTGCCTCGTGTCCGAGTGCCTGACCGACCTGATAAACTGTTTCAGGATCCCATGTTGCACCCAGCAGCATTCCCGGCGGATAACAGCCCGGAGCCGTCATTTTGGGGATCACCGCCCGAAGCTGTTCACAGAGCCAGTTGTACAGGTCGATTTCTTCCTTAGTATCAAGCAAATCAGGCTTATAGAAATTCTCAAGCACTTTTCTGAATACAGCAGTCCCCCTTTCGGAACGATCGGCTTTTTCCAGTATATCACCGAACAGCTGCTCAAAATTAAGCCCCGTACCTCCGTCAAGCATCTGAATACGAGGAACTTTTTTCTGCGGCAGTTCCCCCATACCGAAAAAGGACTGGCCGTTTATCATTATGATCTGTTCGTCAGTTGTCAGCTCCATACACACTCCCCTTTCTGCAAATCCATACTCAAATCGTCATTCAGCATCATCCCAGTAGTCTTTTGCAATATCTGCAAGGTAATCATCATCACATACGGCAAAATCTATGAATATTTTTTCAGTCTCATCGTCTTTGAAGTTCATCAAGTTCCTGAGTGCTGCTGCAATTATCTGTTTTGAGTCGCCGCTGAACGGAAGCCTTGTAAACTCTTTAAGCAGCTCCCGTGTACGCTTATCCTTCGTTCGTACAAATCTGCTCATGAGCGCTTGTGCAAAATAAACAGTATCTTCCTGACGAAATGCGTAGTCGTATATTTCTTTCGCAGACATACCTTCAACTGCATTGAAATCGAAGACTTTTTCCGCTGCGAGCTGGTATGCATAGAGATAATAATAAGCGCTTTCCGTATAACATTTTTCCCAATCACGCTTGCTGAATCTGCTTTCTACCGGCAGTCCTTTGTACAGTACAGGCGGAGATTGCTTCTTTCCTCCAAAAGCTCTTTCCAGTTGTTCCGAATATTGTTTATACAGTTTTGAGGGCAGAGTGATAGTTCTGTCAAATGGAATATCACGTTTAGGATCTATCTCATACCCGAAACAGATATGCATATTTTCCCTTGCTCCTGCCAGATGTCCCTTTGCGATAAGAATAGTATCAAGCGGAGCGTGAAGTCTTGCGGCTGCACAAGCCTTGTGATGGCCGTCAAGTAATGCACTCATACCGCCCATAGCGTTATATGCTACAGCACGGGGCTTATGATCTCCGTTGCTGAAAAGTTCCATGTAATAATTTACACGGTTTTCGTCATATCTTTCACAGGACTGAGTGGGATAAAGGAATGTGCCGTCCAGCTCTACACTTTTCATTATCTCGGAAATATAATATGAGTCAGTAAATGCATTGTAAGCTGTAAGCTCATCAGGAACAGCCCAGAAGAATCTTCCGTCACCGTCAACAGGAAAAGTCCGGGTATCCCTGATAAGGTACACTCCGTCCTCAAATAATCCGATAAGCGGCTTCAATACATCAAGAGCGTTCTCCAAATCAGTAAAGCCGCTGTTTATCTTATCTGATATCTGTGTCAGTTCCCTGCATTTTGCACTGTCAAGTCCGTAACCTGTGGCAAGAAGTCCGCAGCAGGTAGGGCAGTAACTTGGATGCATCTCTATTATCGGCACGCCGTTAAGAGTCATGACCATAGGATATGTCATATTATCAGCATTCTCTTCCATGCTTCTCAATTCACATTTCAGAGCAGCTTTTGCGCCTGTTACGGCTATTATGATACCATCTGTAACTTTCTTTATGATACTGATCTTTGTACTTCCGAACAAACCCATTCTTACACCACCCATAATAATTTCTTACATTATATCACGCAAATGTTAAGTTTTCAAGATAATACGGAAAAAGAACGGCTCGGGGCTTATGCCCCGATGTCAGTCTGAAAGCATAATTACATGTAAAGAAGTGCTGCCTTTAATGGCGGCGCATTCATTATGCCTATTCAAAAAGTTCAGGTATAGGTTTCAGCCTGCTCCGAACTGTATTCTCCGACAGTATAGAACATAAGAATGTGTATTCACAGAAAGTTTACGATTTCAGCCGCACATTTTTCCGCCCTCATACGTTAAAGCCTATATAGATCAAAATACAATTATCTCTTGCATTCATTGAGATATCGTTGTATAATGAAATCAAGCAGTTTTATGCTGCAAATCTTAGAATGGCAGGTGAACATAATGATCTTAAAGAAACTCACAGCTGCTTTTATAGCAGCTGCAACCGCAGTTATTCCCTTTACCGCAGGAACTCCGGATCTTTTCACGCCTCTGAATGCTTATTCAGAAGAAACGGCTGACGTATCTTCATTTCCGGACTGGATTCCGCAAAGCTTTGATGATGCAGTAAACTTCCGCAATAAGTACGGCGCTGTGCATATAGGCGATGAGAATGACAGTTATCCGTTTTATGACAGCGACCTGCTTTGTGTTGTATTTAAAGAGACTTCTTACAGTACAAAGAAATATGACATCAAGAACACAGGCGGTCTTGTTACAGTATTCTACCATAATACATTTGTAGACGAAGAAAACGATACTGCATATGAAGTAATGACATACAAAAATGCTGCAACATCAAAGCCTGATTTCAAGGTACAGTTCCGCTGTGACTCGGAATTGCAGAAGGAATACACTTTTACAAGTTTCGGAACTCAGGTTGTAGAGACTGATATCTACAGCTGGCTGCCTGACTGTGAGGAGGAATACCGGAAATATGCAGCAAGCAATTCCAATTTATCAGTAAAAGATAATTATGTTGTATTCTGCCTTTCTCATAACGCAGGTACTGCCTATGACTGGGTTCTGAATGATACTGGAAAAGAGTGCTTTGAGCTTGAAACAGTAAGCGATTGCAGCCCCGAATCTTCTGTTTCTGTTGATGGTGGAGAGATCAATATGGTCTGCGCATACAAGGCAGTCAAGGACGGTTATGACAAGATCTCCTACGATTTCGTGTTATTGCACGCCAGTGATGATGAAGGCAAAAAACCTCTTGTTGCTGACTGTGCAGTTATAAACGATGCAAAGAATATCCTTCTTTCGGGTGATATGAGAGTTTCACTTATTGATTATGACACCGGAGAACTCCTTATGCTTCCAGAAATAGCAATCCAAAGTATATGGACAGATATCAGCAAAGATACTCCGGAGGGCAAGATCAACTGTAATATGATGCCGGTTGGATTCAAAACTAACCCTGCAATTGTAGATTTAGGCAATTTCTTTGACGGTTACAATTTCTCGTTTGGCCTGGATATTCATAATCTGCCTGTTGGATATTATCTGCCAGATACCAATGTCAAATCAGCCGGTTACTATAACGGAACTGTTGTGCCTGATGATCATATGATCGTTAAAAAGTATGATAACGGCTCTGCAGATGTGGTATTCAAGCTAAAGTTTACACCCACAGGCGATATCAACGATGACGACGAATTCAATGTTGCCGATTTGGTATTGCTGCAGAAATGGCTGCTCGGATCAGCTGATGCTAAGCTCATCAATTGGAAATTAGCAGACTTCTGTAATGACAATGTGCTGAATGTATTTGACCTGTGTCTGATGAGGAAAGCTCTTATTCAGCCGATCAGTATGCCTATTTCACTCAGCATTACTAAAACAGGTGGATATGCAGGAGTACACATAGTATGGAAAGTTTATAAAGATGACGGAAAGTACATTCTCTCTTATGACGATCAGAAGGGGTATGATGATACCGCGCCGATAATCGTTGAGATATCCGAAACTGATTACAGCGAGATAATGTCTCTGAATTATGATTGGATCATTGACAAATACAACAAAACTCCACACGAAAAGGTAATTGACGGATTCAACTACAAAACAATTCTTTCTTATGAAAATGAAGACGAAAAAGAAACCCGTGCTGATATGGCCAATGTACTTGTGAAGCTTGAAAAGCTTATGGATAAGTATCTCAGCTCAACATATATTGAGCCTGATAAGCGTACTACAAATGGTTCGCCATTACGCGTTATGGTAGATGACCTTAAACTATATTCCGGACCGGATGAACGCTATCAAGCTATAACTTTGATCCCGGAGGGAGCACGGCTCTATGAACTGGGATTTCAGGATGATAATGATAAATGGCTGTTTACGGAATATAAAGGCCAGTATGGCTGGATAAAGACTATTGAAGATGATAACTCTACTGTTACGCTTTATTTTGAGCAATATGTCGATAAGCCCGTAATTTACCTGTATCCGGAGCAGGAAACCGATGTTCATGTTGAGCTTGAACTGACGGAAGCTGAGCTATCAACAACCTATCCCAAGTATAATAACGGCTGGGATGTAACAGCATATCCCGACGGTACATTGCTGAACAAGACAGACGGTACACATCACCGGTATCTGTTCTGGGACGCGGTAAACTGCCGTACAAGATTCGATTTCTCCAAAGGCTTCTGTGTTGCAGGCAGTGATACAGAGAGTTTCCTCAAGGGAAAGCTCACATATATGGGGCTGACAGAAGATGAAATGAATGAGTTTATCGTATACTGGCTGCCGCTGATGGAGCATAACAAATATAATCTCATTACCTTCCAGAGCGATGTATATACCGATTCTGCCAAACTGAACATAACACCTACACCTGACAGCTTACTGCGTGTATTCATGGCGTATGTTCCGTTGGAAGAGGCAGTTGATATCGAACCGCAGCAATTATCGACCTTTGAGCGAATAGGTTTTACAGTCGTTGAATGGGGCGGCAGCAGGATACAATAATAGAAATCACATACAATAAACTCAAAATACGCCCACTTCCCCTTTCAATACTGCATTTTACTTTAAATAGCGGAAGCCAAAGTCATTATGCAGCTTTTTGAGCCGGCTTTTCTGAGTGGGCGTTAATTCAAACCGTAAATCATTTTCTATGAGCATTAAATTTACCTTGATATGAATTATTATACTGAAACAAACTATTATTTGCGATCATTATGAATAATAATATGTTTATCAAATAATCGAAAAAAAGTCATGGCAGACGGGAAGTTCCCATCTGCCATGTTTCATTTCTTCATGTTCACAAAAATCTTTATACGAAAGCAAAAGCCTCCAAAACAGGAGACATATGCTTTAATATGTGATAATTTAAAGTGATTTTATAGCTGTAACAAAGCATTGATTGCTTATAAAAAATGTGATAAAATATTTTTTGGGAAAAATGTCCTACTTGCTGTCACAAGTACGAGTGTATATTATGAAAGCGATCGCTGAACTGAATAGAAGGAGGAATACATATGACAGATCAGGAGTTCAAGAAACACATGGAACGATCTCCGGAAGAGTGCATGAGAGCAGTTTTCGATGAATACTGCAACTATGTATACGTCATAGCCGCAACTAAGCTGAAAAGCTGTGGTACTACGGAAGATATAGAGGAATGTGTAAGTGATGTTTTTACAGAAGTATTCAAAAGGATAAATTATATTGGTGAGCGTGAAGGTGACCTCAAAGGATTTATCGGTGTGATTGCCAAACGTAAAGCAATAGATATGTACAGAAAACTTAATGTAAAAGCTGACAGAACCATATCTGCCGACGATGAAGGATTCATAGAAATTGCGTCCGGAGAAAACATAATTGAATCTACTGAAATGTCAGAGCGTAATTCCATCTTGCTTAATAAAATAAAAGAATTAGGCGAACCTGACACGTCGATAATAATAAAACAGTACTACTACAATATGACAGTAGCTGAAATAGGGAAAGCAATTTCAATGACAGCAGCCGCAGTACAGAAACGAAGCGTCCGTGCAAGACAAAAGCTGAAGAAGATGCTTTGTGAAGTCGGCATAAATTATTAAGGAGGGATAAGTATGAAAAAGAAAGATGAAATGTTCAATGAATTCGACATTGATCTTGAAACTGCAAACAGAATTGCGAAAGAGTACCCGTCCCTGTCAGATTCAGCCAGAGAGAGGATGTTTAATATGACTAAGGAAAAAATGAATATATCAAATTATACTGATGAGGGAAACAATAACAGCGTATATGGTGTGGAAAGATACAATCGTCCAAGATGGATAAAATTTGCAAGTATGGCAGCGACATTTGCTATAATCGCAGGTGGCATCGGTGGCGGAGGCTATCTGCTCCACAATATGAAGAAGCCAGTTCCAGCTGCAAGCCCGTCATCAGAGACAGAAGTTACTACTACTTCTTCTGTAAAATCAAACGTTACCACAACTACATCAGTTGTTGAGACAACTACCACAACAACTGAGGCAAAGCATTTAACTCCTGAAGAAGTAGCACATAATCTTACTGATAATTATTGGGATTATGAGTGCTTCTTTGATATTGCAGCACGTACAAGAGCGGATTATGCAAATAAGGGTATAGAGCTTAAATACACCATGCAGTATGACGGTTGGACAACTGATATTGATGTGGTATATTATAAAACTATTGATGAAAGACTTACCGAAAAAACTATGGATGGTCTGAAGGAGCTATACAATACTTATTATGGTAAAAATTATGATCCATTCTATTCTGTAAATGCTGAGTACACAAATAACTATGAATTATTCGGACCTTCATTTACATCAGATACTCTTCCGGCTGATGGAAAAATAGATCTTGCATATACATTTATCGAGTATGAGGGCGAATTATATCAGAAAGGTCTCAATAATGAATATATTTTAGATAATCACTGGTCAGACGATCAGATAGACGTAACTGATGTGACCGAAAACTCTTTCACGCTTAAAAGGAAATTTAATAACACACCAAATGCAATATTTGAAGAAACACATGGTGAAGTAACATTTAAAATAGTATTCGATGAAGATGCTCAGAATTGGAGAATTGAGCAGAAGGATATTGAATATGAATACCCGGATACTTCTGCTGCAGCCATAGACTAATTATATAGCTGCAGTATATTCAGCAAGTAAACCTGCATTACTCATGCTATTAATTATCACATTAAAACAGCCGATACTTAAAAAGTATCGGCTGTTTTGATGATTTCAGTTTTTTTCAGCGTTGAGGGCAGAAGAACGTAGTCTGCATAGCCTATGGAGTACTTTTTCAGCTTTTTGTCAGCTTTTACCGTTATAGTAATGGTACCATGAGATTGGTATCCCATATCGTGAAGAATGGGATATTCAGCCTCGAACCTGAACAGCTTTTTCATATTCAAACTTTGAAATGCCTGCGGCAGATCCTCGGTGTATTTCAATATGCTTGAAGAATCGTTAACAGGTAGATTATGGTCGCACTGTATTTCAGCATTTGGATCGCTTGAGGATATAAATACGGTTCCTATCCGACTTTCTGCAGAGTTATTGTAGAGAATATACTCAAATGTAATATCATCATCTGACATACAATAGGTTGTAAACACTTTTATCAAGGCAAGAAATCCGAATTCAGACTTATAAAGTTCGGTGCCATTGGCTGTAAATACTTCAAGATATACTTCATCTGACCACTTGTTATACTCGCTGTCCCAGTCGCACATCCTGTATATTTTATCGATATTGACTGTATTGTTCTTTATCTCAACTTCGTAGGAGTACAGTATCATTGGTGGAAACCATATTGTTGCATTATATGGTTCTGGTACTGGTATCTCCTGAATAATGAGAACCGAGTATTTTCCGTTGCTTTCAGGCTTGAAGGCATATGCTCCCTCGGCTTTGCAGGGATACAGGCTATTCGAGGACATCACGTAACATTCTTTGTAATCAGTGATAAATTTCAGAGCGCTGCCGTCAAGCTCGACTTGTATGCCGTCAAAGCTGACTGCGCCCATATATCCTGCGGTAAGAGGAGGCTCATCTAAGCATACGAGAGCTTTTTTCAGCATAACGAGATCAAATACGTCAAGTACCCCGTCCTTGCAGACATCGGCAAATTCCCAGCTTATGATATCCGTATCTGTATAGCCGAGAAGGTATTTTTGCAGCTGTACCACGTCAGCCACATTGAAGCTGCCGTCTGCGTTAAGGTCGTTTTCGTTGAAGTCGGTCACCTGAAGTGTTTCGGGCAGTATTTCGTATCTGTCGTGATCGATGCGGTATAATCTGGAAGCAGCGTCTTCACGTTTTATAATTTCCAGTGTGCTCTTTTGCTCACTTTCTTCAAATGGTATCATGACTTCGGCAATGTATTCGGGAACAGGCAGGATATCCGATATCTCCGGATTCGGGAAATACAAATCGCTTTTTCGGTTTGTAATATAATAATTGCCGTAAAACTGAGCGTTGGGATCATTGGAGGTAATAATAAGTCCTGAATCACATATCGTAAATCCGGTTCTGTTTACGAATTCATATATGAAAAAATAGTCCTCCTTTGGTAAAAGAGAATACATGACCGTCCGCATATATTTGTTATCCCTTTCAGATGATAATTGCGTTGTAACAGAGGTACCATCACTTAAATAAGTATCCAGTGATGAGCCATGCTGAGAGGTGGCATCGTTGTACTTGTACATACCGCTTATATCAACGACGTTATCACGGACATCTATTTCATATAGGTAGAAATCATATGGAGGAAACCATATAGAACCGCTATTATGGTATGCGGGTTCGTATGCCTCAACACCGAAAAATACGACATATTTGCCGTTGCTTTCCGGCTTGAGACTATAACCGGCTTCGGTGCCGGAAAGCTCGAATTTATCTTTTGATGCTATATATCCGCCTTCGCAGTCAGTTATGAAGTTTATACTGTTATCCGCAAGCTCTACAGAGAAGCCGTCAAAGGCGTCTTCTGTTCCCATATCGCCTGCGGTAAGCCCAGGTGCGGCGTCAGCGGAGCGTACGGCGGACATATATGAGGAGAAAGCGGGTAAGATACATAATATCACTGCGGCTGATGTTATAATGGATATCAGTTTTTTCATAAATATCACCCTTTCTGCAAGCTTTTGGTTTTATGGTTCGGATATATCTATCCATTTTCATAATAATACATATTCTTTCAGGTTTCAAGCCGGTTTTTGCATATTTACAAAAACTTTACAATGAAATACAGGTTCTCACTGTCAAACAGCGAGAACCTGTATTTCCATGCCGCTCAAATTACCAAATGTCGAAGCCGACAGTTCAGGATTGCAGAGAGTATTCGTTAATCTTATCTCTAATGCCCTGAAATCTGCTAAAAGCGGTATAATACTCGTCAAAACAGAGAAAAAGAGAACTTTGAAAAAGTCGCCGTAAAAGATACGGTAAGCGGTATCACGGAAGATGATATTCCTCATATCCGGGCGCGCTATTACAAAGGTAAGCACTCCGAAAACAGGAACAGGAAATGAAAATGCAGAAAATTCGGCATATTCCGACAAAACATACTGCTCCGCAGCCTCTCAGAAAGTGATATAATATACATAGTACGTTTTAATCACGTCAGATTATGAAAGGAGATGTTTCAATGAACATCGAAGCTATATTGCAAACCGTAGCTAAAAAAAGCCATACAACCGTTAAAAAAGTACGCAAAGAAATGGAAAAGGCAATTCTTGACGCTAAGGACACCCCGAACTTCAAGAAGACCTTTGGCAACAATCTCCCTACATTAGAAGAATTTATAGAGAAAGGAATAGATCTTGTTATGGGAAATATGTAGATAATTGATTCTCGTTTCATTGTTGTCACAGGTCATTTAATTGCCTGTACATCAGCCTTATTGTTCATGTCGTATTGATTCCACAGCCATTGAAATGACTTCTGAAATAAATGGCTTGTCCACTTTATAGTAAAATACGGACTGAACGCGCTGTGGATCATACTCATATGCAGATTCTATGGCTTTTCTCATATTTCGCTCAACTGACCTTGCATTTTTTCCCTGATCCATTGCGAGCTTAGGGTAGAGTTCCTTTGTAATGGATCTAAGCAGTTGGGGTGACTGCACAGCAAGAACAATGGCCCTGACGAGAAGATGATAACCGTTTAAATTCGGGCGTATTCCCAGTTTCTGCACAAATTTAACGACAGTTTTTTCAAGCTGATCTGTAAGTAATTCTGTATCTTTTGATGACGGGGCAGTTGGTAAATGGTACTTCATTTTTCCTTGTTTTTCATTGATAACATTGTTGTTTGACAGCATAATTAATCTCCTTTTTATCATTCATTTTTATAGGTAAAGGTTTTTTAAGCAGCTTTTTAAAGTTTAAAAACTATGAATGTCGTCATTCAAATAAAACAGTTGATATAACTGGATATTAATGTTATAATTGTAACATTATATATCAAAGTCTGTACAGTTCTGTTTTGGCTATCCGGATTGAATGCTGCGTCATTGGCCTACTAACTATATCTGAATTGTAACATAATTCGCGATTTATTTACAAGCTAATTTCGGTATAATCATCGTATAACTTTAGTCTATTTTATTGAGCTCAAAAATATACCATAAAGGAGCATTTAATTACATGGAAATTGAAAAACTAAAAAAAACTACCATTGAACGCTTGAAAAAGGTCAAGGCTGAACAAGGGCTATCCGTTTCAAGGATATCTTATATCACAGAACGCTTTCATACGCAGATAAATGACTGACAGAATTGTACTCCCGGTGAAGTATACCTGATAGTGTTCATAGATACATCCATATTATTAAGAAATTGGTGTGTCGGAATAAACTTCACCTGGTATCGTTCCTCGTAAGTTGAAGAGTTCAGCGATTAGTATAATAACTGACAATAGTGATAAATAATTTTTTAAATCTCTTGTATATTCTGTGATAATATGCTATTATATAAGTAAAGTCGTTATCATAATATATCGGCTGAAACGTTTAACGTGAAAAGGGAGGGTATTTCATGCAAAAACATATTAAAAAGATCGCTGCAGGACTGCTGACTGCTGTAATGATCGTACCAACAGCTGTCAGTACAGCAGAACCAATGATTACTTCTGCTTCCGAAATCCTTGGCGAGTCCACCTTTGACTTAAAGATACTCCCATGGCATTTTGTAGAGGCAGATCCTGCAAAACAGGATTTTGAACTCAAGGACGGTGCCGTGCACATCACGATTCGATGTCCTGAGGGAGCCGATCATGAAAAATGGGATCTACAGTTCAGGCACAGAAATCTCAATTTCAGAAAAGGACATGAGTATAAAGTTAGCTTCAGAGCAAAATCCAAGCGAAATGGCATGGAACTGACTTCAAAGATCGGCAATATAAAGGGTGATGAAGAGTACTTTGAGCTCGACGGTCAGACAAATGATATGCACATGGGGCCTCACATGGGGGGGGAGTGGCCGAATGCTGCTGTAAAGCTTTCAACTGAGTGGCAGACATATGAAGGCATATTCATTCCCACAAAGGACCTTGAGGCTTGTGAGTGGTGCTTCCAGTATGCAAAAGGTACTAAATATCAGGGCAATGCAAACGTCGGCGATGAGATATGGTTCGACGATATGTCGATTTATGACACATCAGACGAATCAGACGATACTATCTGTACGCCGCCTCCGACTAACGGCTACACAATGCGCTACAACAGTGGTCTTCTTAACAATTATATCTCTGTAAATCAGCTGGGATATTATACAGGACTTGAGAAAATTGCAACCTTAGGCGACGATAAGGGCGATTTCACTTGCGCTGCGCAATCTATTGAACTAAAAAGCGCATACGATTACGAGATAGTGAGAGTTTCAGACGATACCGTAGTTTATAAAGGGCAGACAAGCGAGCCGAAGGAGGATTTTGACTCCGGCGACACTGTCTGCAGGATCGATTTTACTGATTTCAATGAAGAGGGAGAATACTATATCCGTATCAAGGACAAAGAATGGAGATCTTTCCCGTTTAAAATAGGAAATAATATCTACAGCGATCCTGAAAACGATATTCTGACTAATGCTCTCAATTATTTTTATCAGAACCGCTCGGGCATTGCAATCGATAAAAAATATATAACATCAGGTGAAAAAGACAAGCTTGCTCATAAAGGCGGCCATAAAACCGACACAGGAACGGTTCAGACTCGTTGGCTAAACGAATATCTCAACAATAATGAGGCCGAGGTCACATATGCTTCATCAACGCTTGATGCAAGCGGCGGCTGGTACGCATCCGGCGATCACACAAAGGATCTTAAAGAGGGCGGTATTTCTGTCTGGACGCTGCAAAATATGTACGAGCGTGCTATACAGACAGATGCAGGTTTAAAGAAGTTCAAGGATGGCTCAGGCACAGTTGTTGTTCCGGAAACAGGAAATGAGTACCCTGATATTCTCGACGAGTGCAGATATGAGCTTGATTTCATGTCAAAGATGAAAGTCCAGCCTGATGAGAAAACATGGGGCGAATATGCGGGATTGTATTATCAAAGAATACAGGACAACAAGCATACAGGTCTCGCAGTCAGGCCGTGGGATTATGAGCAAGAATATGAAACTGTCCGTATCATCAGACCTCCGACATTCGCAGCTACGCTGAATTATGCTGCCTGTGCTGCACAGGGCGCAAGACTTTGGGCACCATATGATGCCGAATACGCAAATGAACTTATGGAACGTGCAAAGGAAGCATACGCTTCCTACAAGAAGAACTGGTATGAGGATTCACCATTTGAGGAAGGAAATCCCATGTCATTGTACGAACGTAACTATCGCTGGAGAAGTAGTTATATTTATTCAGACATCGAAGTTGCAAGTGACGCATACTGGGCAGCCTGTGAATTATTTATCTCCGCTAACGAGCTGAACGACCCTGACGCTGAAAGATATTATACAGATCTTACCGGTTACAAAACAGCATTTATGGTCAATACAATGATAATGGGTGGTGAAAATCTGATAGGTGACGGTTCCTACACCATGTTCAACAGCGGAAATACCGCATCTGCCGGTTCGCTTTCGCTTTTGCTGCATAAGGAGCTCCTCTCAGACGAACAGATAAACACGCTGAACAGTTCTGTTATTTCAGCAGCTGATTCATTTATCAATACAGAAAAAAACCAGGGCTATGGTATCCCATACATTTATGCAGATCCGACATTAGTCTTACCTAATGGACGAGATTATTATGTTCGCCGCAGCGGCTTTGAAAAGAATTCCAATGAACGTGCGGTCAACAATATGATTGCTATGGCATATGCCTATGATATTTCAGGAGATGTTAAATACCTGAATGGAGTAGCAAAAGGCATGGACTATATGCTCGGCAATAATCCGATGGCATTTTCGTTCATCACGGGTTACGGCTCGTATCACGCAAAGAATCCGACTCACAGGTACTGGAGCTATGAGATTGACAAGACTCTGCCTCAGGCTCCTGACGGCGTACTTGTAAGCGGTCCTACTGCAGATGCCGAGGACGTTTATATGCGCCTACTCGGTATACCAGCGAAAGAGCCATATAAAGCATCAGAGAGATTTTACGCCGATTTTGTAGAATCATGGTCTTCAAATGAAGCCTCTCTTAGCAGCAACGCCTCTCTGGCTTGGGTAGTGTCTTTCTTACAGGACGAGGCCCCAACTGTAAAGAGCAACCCCGTAGTAAAGGGTGACGTAAATGCCGATGGTGTATTCAATCTAGCTGATATTGTGCTTGTGCAAAGATGGCTGCTTGGCTCAGCTGACGCTAAGCTTATCAACTGGAAGGCAGTTGATTTCTGCCGTGATAACAAGCTCGATGTATTTGACCTTTGTCTTATGAGAAAAGCTCTGCTTGAAAACACATATCTGCCTGTATCGCTCAGTATAACAGAAACAGGCGGATATGCCGGCGTACACAGAGTATGGAACGTATATAAGGAAGACGAAAAATTCATTCTTTCCTATGATGACCAAAAGAGCAATGTTGATACAGAGCCTATAATCGTCGAGATATCAGAAACGGATTATCGTGAGATAATGTCTCAGGATTATGACGGAATAATTGACAAATACATCAATTCTTCGCATGAACAGGCATGGGACGGATTCAACCACAAAACCATTCTTGCTTACGCAAAAGGAGAAGAAAAAGAAACCGGTGCTGATATGACAAGTATCCTTCTGAAGCTGGACGCACTTCTGGAGAAATACCTAAGCATGAAAAACAAAATATAATTAAGCATTTATGATAGTTTATATACGTCGTCAATTATAATTAACTCCCCTGTCAAGTAAATAGATGAAGCGGTTATATTTTTAGCGACGTAATATAGGCAATTACCCCCAAAAGCACAAATTACAAAAAGTGCTTTGGATCTCTTAGAATCCCCTATGCTCCACCAACAGAAAAGCCTATGTTTAGCTGAAAACATAGGCTTTCTTTATTGTAGTCAATATTCTTCAAGCGGTTGAAATGACAATATTTCCGTTATGGACATCAGGAAATGTTCATCATGGCCGTAAATGATAAACCGGCTGAATAGGAAATAAGGCTCTCTGTAATAGAGAGCCCCTTTTTTATATGCTTTCATCGTCCTTGTGCCTTTCAAGCCTGAGTTTGTCCTCAAGGTAGTTTGATGCGATCTCGTCTGCGGACTGAATCGCATGAACATATATATTATTTGTCATAAAGATACCGGAATGCTCAGGCAGTCCTGAGACAGTCGGGATATAATTATCACTGTTATTGCTTATTTTTCTTAAAACGGATATTGAATGAGCATTTTATGCAGATGATACCGAGTACGATAGTGTCAAAAGACACATCGGTTAAATTCTGAACAGATAAAATGTCTTGAGGTATTGCTTCGGTGCCGGCAGCGTTTGCTGACATTCCAGCCGGGATTTGAGAGGCGATTATAGCCGCTGCAGCAAACATGGATAATAATTTTCTTGTCATTTTCCTTTGGCGTTTTGTTTTCATTTCGGATACCTCCTTGACTTTTATTTGCAGGTTTTTTTGTTAGTAAATTGAATGTGAAATAATATATCATTATAATTATATTATATCATCAGGAAAGTAAACGTCAATACATTTCAATAACTGTTAATTATTTTGTGAAATTCGCACCAATAAGTGGGTGATTCATTAATGAAGTGCTATACATAATACATGCCTGACCTCTATATTACTACAACACAAATGGAGCACAATGAGACAACGATACTTAAAGATTCCGGCTAATATATTGCGCTTTATATTCAAAAGTGATATAATAAAAGCAAAACAAATGAGGAAGTAATGTAATATGGATAAGATAAAAAAAAAGACATTAATGTGTGTAGTCGGTGTTATAATGATAATACTCGGCTTGGGCGTGCTTTCATTTTATGGATATATAAAGATAAATAGAGAATTGTATCTTCGCAAACTGCTGAAAAAGAATATCAATTTTGAAATACCTTGTCTGGATATAAAGGTTCCTGTTCTTGAAGGCACAGGTCCAAAGGAACTTCAGGTTTCCGCAGGACACTTTGAAGGCACAGGTGCTCTCGGCAAGGGAAATTATTGTATTTGCGGTCATAACAGCACAATATATGCAGAGATCTTCAACGACCTTGATCAAATCAGAATAGGCGATGAAATGTATCTTGTTGACAAGGACGAACAGCACACCAGATACCGGTATGTCGTAACCGAATACAAGATCGTCGAATCTTCTGATGTTGGTGTTTTGAATGACTACGGCGATAACAGGCTCACTGTAATATCCTGCACTGATGACGGAAAGCAGCGGCAGGTAGTTATTGGCAAATTCCAATAACCGAAAATATGAAAATGGTGCATAGCGATTACGGTTACTGAATCTATCCTAAAATTTGTGTAAACCTCTGAAGTAGTGTATAACAGAAGAGACACTACTTTGGAGGTTTTAATTATCTTCAACGCCTCTGTAACGCAGGCTATTAAGTACGCCTGCCCAGAACTTAGCATGAAGTGTTATACTGAAAAAGCAGTCGACAAACACTCAAAAATCTGGTAGAATAAAAAAGATAAAAAGGGAAAACGACTAAAAATAGATAAGCATAGAAAACGTGATTCTGTGTGTGGAATGCACGCTGAAAAAAGTTTTTAAACTGTGTCACATTTTCAGTACCTGATTTGTATGTATTAATGAAAGCAGATCTGTTTGGAGAATGTCGGTATGAAAAACTATCATGCTGAAC
>DBYI01000047.1:2726-37195 GCA_002310115.1 Ruminococcus flavefaciens | reverse complement strand
TTTATTCTTTTACAGGAAGCTCCTATTATTTATTACGCACTTAGGCGTTAATTTCATTCTTCAAAAAGTGGTGTCGAGAAATATCTCTCCGCAGTATCGGGAAGAATAGTTACAACAGTTTTGCCCTCACCAAGCTTTTCTGCTAGCTTAAGAGCAGCCGCTACATTAGTTCCGCTGGAAATACCGCACATTATACCTTCCTTTGAAGCAAGGTCCTTTGCTGTCTGAATAGCTTCCTCATCGGTAACTATATATATATCATCATATATGTTCTGATTGAGGATATCAGGAATTATTCCGTCGCCTATTCCCATCTGCAGATGAGTTCCAATGTTTCCACCTGCAAGAATAGCCGCATTTTCAGGCTCTACAGCCCATATGACCATATCGGGATACTGTGCCTTAAGAGCCTCACCGATACCTGTTATTGTACCGCCTGTACCTATTCCTGAGCAAAACCCGTCTATCTTTACCGCAGTCTGCTCCAGTATCTCAAGAGCCGTGTGAAATTTGTGAGCACCTATATTATTCACGTTTGCGAACTGCTGCGGAACGAAAACATTTTCATCCTCCTCTGCCATTTTCAAAGCAGTATCAAGGCACTCCTGTATACACTTGCCAATATCTCCATCGTCATGTATAAGCATTACCTCAGCGCCATAGTGATTGACTAGCTTCCTGCGCTCCTCACTGACGGAGTCAGGCATTATGATTATAGTTCTGTAACCCTTGACAGCACCAACAAGAGCAAGACCGATACCCTGATTACCGCTTGTAGGCTCGACGATTACCGTGCCTTCATGTATCTTGCCTTCCATTTCAGCATGACGTATCATGTTGTATGCCGTACGGGTCTTTATAGAACCTCCTACGTTGAGGCCCTCGAACTTTACGAGGACATCAGCGCTTCCTTTTTTGTTCATTCGATTCAGCTTTATCATCGGAGTATGCCCGATAGCCTCTAGAACGTTATTATATATCATTGGTTATTAACTCCTTTATGAGTTGAAAACTGATGTGCATCACGTTAATCTGCATCGTCAGTCATCATCTATTTCATAGTGTACGACCTTGTTTTCGTCCAATTACTCCGACATTTCAATATTACATAATTTCTCATATATATTGAAGTTATCAGTAAACCTGAAAACAGATATCTTTTCACACTTTGTATCGTCAAGAAGCGCATGCCTCACAAGTCTCTAATATGTGAGAACCGTATACATACGTTTAACGCCGTCCTTATCTGTTCATGCAGAAACAGATACGAAATTACTGGAAGAACAACGACGATAAGCGCCGGAATGATGATATTCGCTTTCTTCATACTATCATGCTTTCTTTCATAAGCACCGGCGATTGACAAACTTCTTTAGTGTTGCGAACACTTTTGAAATCTATTTTCAAATATTCCTTGCAGACGTATGATATCCGCCCCGAAGGATTACTCCCCTACATCAGCAAACTGGCTCTCGTGGCGAGTAAAGAAGTCTGTTCTTGGAGGCAGGAATTTCAGCTTATGATCTTTTCCTGTGAAATATGTTAGCGGCTCCAGAATAGTATCCCACGACCAAATACGTTCGTCAACATCGAGGTACTCACGAAGTTTCTCTGTACCAAACGGTGCCATAGGGTGAAGTAAAACACCTGTAATTCTTATCATGTAGAACAGGTTTGCAAGAGCCTGTTTGAGTTCTTCCTTATCAGGATATTCACCTTTAAGAGCCTTTGCCATATACTTGCTTCCATTGCGGATATAGCTGTCAAGAACATAGGTGCATTGATGGAAAGCGAACTTTGACATATGTCTCTCGTACTCGAAAACAGCCTTTTTTGCCTCCTCAAAGAACTTCTCCTCTGGAGCATTATTAGGCATAACGCCGTCGAGCTCCTTCTGAGTTGTATAGAAAGCAGTCCTTATCATACGATTATAAACGTTTGAAAGAAGCAAACCGTCTTTTACAACAGGATCAGCGTCCTCCGGCTTCGCATCAGGATTATATGGCTTAGGCATAAAGCTAACGGAACGCTGTCCCAAACCGAGACCAAGCCAGTGCATACGAAGCTGTTCGGGAGTATAGTGTTTAAGCAGATCATCAGCCATAGGAGGCTTTACTGCCCCCGAGCTAGAAGCCTTCTTATCAAGGAATAAAATATGATGGTTAGCCACGATAACAGGAAGTTGCAACTCACCGTCTGCAGGTGAAGCTGTCTTTGTATCGCTTGCTTGCTGAGCCATCCACATTGCAGGCTCGGCAATACCATAGAAATAGATGTTGTCCTGACCAATGAACTGATATACTGTGGAATCCTTGCTGCACCAGTAGTCCTTCCACTCTTCCTTGTCGTGACCTATTGACTCAAGATAAGTCTCAGTAAAAGAGATAGGAGCCCAGAGAGACTCAGGCCATACCCAGACTGTCAGGCCATCAACGCCCTCCATAACAGGCGCTGGAACACCCCACTCGATATTTCCAGTAAGGCGGAAAGGTACGAGAGTTTTTCCGGTTCTGTAACGTATACCGTTTTCGGTAAGTATACGGCAGGCTTCGTCACAATCGGACAGTTTATTGAACTCTATTGTAAATGAAGGCTTTTTGGGTTCTTCTATATAATTATGCTCAGGCATTGAAGTCTTTAACTCAATATACTTTGCCTCGAACTCACGCTTTATGTATATAACAGGATTTTTAAGGAACTCATCAATAGTTTTCCATACAACAGGACGGATATCTTTGCGTTTTTTTAGCTCCTCAACCCACTCTTTCATGAGCTGCTCATAGTCACGAAGGCGGAAATACCAATTTGTAACAGGCTTCATGGTAGGAGTTTCACCTGTAAGAGTGCTGACAGGATTAATGAGATTCTCGGGCATATACTGATGTCCCATATCACACTCGTCAGCGTAGCCTTTTTCAGAAGTACAGCCATCTACAGGACATTTACCGATTACCTGTCTGCCATTAAGGAAAACTCCTGCTTTCTCATCAAAAAACTGCATGGTCGTTATCTGATCCAACTGTCCCTTTTTATGAAGAGAACTTATAAAACGATCTGTAACAGAGGCATGTATTTCTTTGGATCGACCAAGCCCCGATGCTGCAAAGAGATTAGGCGAAATGCCATAAGCATCAAGTGTTTCCTGCTGCTTATCATGATTTTTCTGTACAAAGTCCTCGAGAGACCCGCTAAATTCACCATTCTTGACCTTTACCCGCCATCCTTCTGCAATAGGCGAACCGTAGCAATCAGTACCGCCTACAAAAATAACATTGTCCTTTCCAATCCTGTCACGCATGAATCTAGCAAATGTGTCTGCGAACACGAACATTCCGCCGACATGACCGAAGTGGAGTTCCTTATTACCATATGGCATACCACCTGTTACTATACATCTTTTCGGAAAAACAGGACGTGGTATCTCAAAATTCTTTTTTTCTTTATTGTCTGACATTATATTTTTCCTCTTTATTCATTAATATTTCGGGTGGGACATCGAGGACGCCGTCCCCTACAAATTATTTTCGATAGTCGCAGATGCTTAATAAGCATTAAACTGCTTGCTGATCACGCAAATTTTTCCAGTCTTTTGCGTGTTATCTCCTCACCGAGAACATGACTTACTTCCCATATATCAGGAGCGTTTGCGTGCCCCGTGAGGGCTATTCTAAGCATATTTGTAATATGGACTATGCTTCCTTTGAACTGCTCAGGATTTTTCTTGTAGTCCTTGGGCTTTACTGCAAAACCCATTTCCTCAGTTATAGCCTTAACTTTGTCAAACCATACAGCCGAATCGTCACTGTGATCATAAGTTGAAAGATATCTTCCAAAGAAATCCTTAACGGTAGCTTCGTCGCACTCCTCGGGCATATCGTCCGTTACACTAAAGGTTTCGTCATAGTAGAAACTCATGAAGTCACAAGCCTGCTTCCAAGTCTCAATATCACGTCTTGGCTTTGTACCACCTCTGCCTATATTCAGAGCTCCAAGAGTCCTTTCGGGATAATTGTTTATAAGGGCAGCAAAGTCCTTGTTGTACTCATTACACCATTCCAGCCAGCCGTCGCGTACCTGCTCCGCACTCATGCGGCAAATAACGTTCTTGGAGATATCCCTCATCTTGTCCAGATCTACGAGAGCTCCCGAAACAGACATCTTCTCGAGAGTATAGGGGAAGTCGTGGTAGTCAGATTCGGGGTTGGCTATACGCCACTCTTCATAGTTAGAATTGAGAAGTGTAAGCAGGAACTCCCATACAGCATCCTTGCTGATCCCCTCCTGCTGATAGTAAGCTAGAGCAAGCTCAGGATCCTTTCTTTTAGAAAGCTTTCTCTTACCACCTGATTCCTCGTCAATCTTCATAAGAGTTGCAGTATGGCAGTATACAGGCTGCTTCCAGCCAAGAGTATTAAAGAGCTCAACGTGCATAGGCAGAGAAGATATCCACTCCTCACCGCGTATAACATGTGTTGAACGCATAAAGTGGTCATCAATAACGTGAGCGAAATGATATGTAGGAATGCCATCACTCTTAAGGAGCACGAAATCCATATTATTTCTTGGCATTTCAAGCTTTCCACGGATAGCATCCTCAACTGAAATATTCTCTCCTGTCTCCTGACCTCTGAAACGGAGCACCCACTCCTTGCCTGCCTCAACATTTGACTTTATCTCGTCGAGAGTAAGATCGCGACACTTTGCATACTTACCATAAACTCCGGGATTTTCCTTATTTGAGGTCTGCTGCTCGCGGACTGCCTCTATCTCCTCAGCAGTCATGAAGCATGGGTAAGCAAGTCCCCTTTCCGTAAGAAGCTTCGCAAAGACGTGATATATCTCTTTTCGCTGCCTTTGTCGGTAAGGACCATATTTTCCGTTGTCCCCCTCTGCTGTAGCGCCCTCGTCAAATTGAACCCCGAAATAGTCCATAGCATTGATGACAGTCTCAACAGCACCCTCTACCTCACGCTTATTGTCAGTGTCTTCTATTCTGAGGTAGAAAACTCCCTGTGACTGGTGAGCTATACGCTCACCTATGATAGCGTTATAAAGGTTTCCGAGGTGTACAAAACCAGTGGGACTTGGTCCAATACGTGTAACATTAGCTCCTGCGGGGAGTTGTCTTTCAGGGAAACGTTTCTCAATATCCTCGGGAGTTTCCTTTACATCTGGGAAAAGGTAGTCTGCAAGTGCTTTATAATCCATATTATCAATCCTTTGTATGTTTTCAGCCTGTCTGCTGACAGACACATTTAATTTATTATATCACATTTTTATTGCAAAGTCAAATATTAGCCTGCATGAACAGCTTCCAAACCAAAATCATAAAAATAATATTTCTTGACCTTCGGACCACAGAATAGACAAAATAAAACTCCCCTCGTGATGAGGGAAGCTTATGTGCGTTTATCATAATCCTAGACAGTATATCAAGAGTAATTCCAGTTCTAAATATGTATCTCGAAATTTAAGTTACCATAACACACTCCATAGACTGCCACAATCGCAAATATTGAGTTATCAACCTGTGTAGAAATTGCCTTGGTTACTGTTGCCCCCACTAAGACCTGCAATGCTCATAGCTCCTGCTGCATTTTTTCATAAGATAAACCACTGCAACGATAATAATGTCTTACAACTAAACCTCACGCCTTATCTTCGAGGAACCTTACAAGCATATTCCAGGTTGTGCAGTCAACCGTACCACTCTCGGCAAGTCCACAGAAGCTCTGAAATTCAGCCACAGCTTTTAATGAAGTCTCATCGAATTCACCGCTGACAGTGATTTTGGGCATATTATCGTACCACGCGGCAGCTTTCATGATCATAGCCTGTATAATATAGACCAGCTCACCACTGTCGCCTTGACATAACTTGAAGTTTCTAGACGGGAAAACATGATATGCCGCAGGAGCTTCCTCAAGATAATCGCGATAAACAGCGGCTATCCTGTCCCATGTGGCTGCATCAGTCTCACCTGTGTCAGGAAGTCCGTATGCACGCTGAAAGCTTTTCACAGCCTGCACAGTGAGAACGTCATACACTCCATCTGGAAGGACCTGCGGAATTCGTCTGTCAAACAAAGATATTCCGTAGAGATAACTTTGAAGCTCTCTTATATGATCCTTTTTCTGCTGCTCTGTATATGGCACATGATCAACTCCATTCGATAGATATAAAATAAAAGTTAAACTCTTTATGAGCACTTTCTAAGCATCCGACATATTATTTACATAAATCAATATGCGTATAATGTCACACTCTATATTACACCAAATTCACTACTAATTATTTACTTGATAGTATAGCCTGGATTCTGGTAGGGCCGCTTGTCGAAGCCGTACCGCAAATCCGAGTATACGCCTGCTATCTTGTCCCAAGTGACAGCTCCGACGATACCAGTAGGATCAATACCGAACTGACGCTGAAAAGCAGCTACGGACTGCTTAGTAAGAGGTCCGAAATAGCCTGTATCACTGACCGCGGGAATATCCGGATAACTCCTGTTTATGTAGGTGAGATACTGCTGTATTATCTTTACGGACTCACCGGTTGCCCCTTCTCTAAGAACTGTCCCAGGATAAAGTGCAACATAAGTGTACTGCATCGGAACGCTCTCAACTATCCCTTGATATGCACGGTAAAGATCATTACGCGTTGCTCTATCCACGACACCAGTCTGCGGAAGTCCGAAAACACGTTGAAAAGATTTGAGTGAGCGTTCGGTCTGCTCACCGAAATATCCAGTTATTTCAACAGGTATTACCGCTTCGTAGTAAGCTCCTATGACCGCAAGATAGTATTGCAGCATACTCACCTCTATGGACTGCATTCCTATACTCAGTTCTTCTGTGAAACTCGGAGCTATCTCCTCGAAGCGCACCCCCTCGGAATCAAGCTCAGCCAGCTTCTTGACGCTTGTGTAGATATAGGTTATCCTATACCACGCAGCCGCATCCACCACTCCCGTCTGCTCAAGTCCAAAAACCTGCTGAAACTTTCTCACAGCATTCTCCGTAGGAGTATCAAATATACCATCTGCGGAAGGTATTTTGGGAATTGCTGGGAAATTTCCGGATATACGGTTTAACCATATCTGTAAGTACTTCACATCATTGCCAAAAGAGCCATTTCTCAGTTCGTTACCAGGATATGACGGCATAGCCGTACGCACGGGAGCATCCTGCACAATCTCTATATCATCACCATAATAATATTTCAATATCTCCAACGAATTATAGCCTCTCTCCGCAAGATACTGTGTTCCCCATTGAGAAAGGCCACTACACGTTGTAGTCGTACCGTTACAGAATGCGGTAAACAGTGGCTCTACGCTCCCTTTTCGCCTTACATAATCATCGAAAAGGTCGTCAACGAGATAGCTTATATTTTCAAAGTACTCCCGGCCATTTATGAATTTCTGGTCAAACTGAGTAGTTGCCGTTATGTCAAAGTCGTACCCACGTGATCGATACCATTCCGTATAAATTCGATTTAACGCAAATGAAACTATTGCATAGATATTGGCGCGAAGAGCACTGATGTTCCATGTTGGATAGATTTCGCTTGAAGCCACATTCTTGACATAGGAAGCGAAGTCAACCTCAACATCTGGCGCATTGGAATCAGGGAAACCTAAATGTACAGTGATTGTTTCCGGAATAAATGGCGTGCCTGTTAACATATTTCATTCCTTTCTGCCGTCGAAGCCCGGCTCTGCATTATAGTATGTAACAGTTTCATCGTCGCTGCTCATCATAAGTGGAACAGGAATAAGATTGAAGTTCTGCACTGAGGTTATTCCTGAGAATACAGGCACATCAACGCTTCTCGCACGAAAAAAGCCCTCTGCGTAAACGCTTACGTCGAAAAGATTGTAAGGCCTTTCATCAGGGTCAGGAGTCTGCGAATGCTTAAGATCCGGCACTGGTAACGAGAATTTCGGAGATATACCACTCTCATCTGTATTGCCTGAGGCGAGAACAAGGCGTTTCCCTGCAACTACAGCCGTAACCTTTACAAAAGCGCCCTCAATTGCCGATGAATCATCTCCCGTCCGTACATTGACAAGTATATACCCAATCTCGCTACCAAGAATATTATTTGATATATACTCAGGAGGTTCGTCGTCCAAAATATTTTCCATGCTGTAGTCCGTATCCAGATCAGACAGATCAGGATCAGGATAACGGCTATTGTAGTCCTCTAATTCGCCGTTGCTGTCACTCTCTGCAAAGTCAGCATATACAGTGTCATCGGGTAGTTCCTCCGTTTTATCATTCTTCGTTTTTGGCAGCACCTCATCATGTGAAGACATCTTGCTGTAGAATTTCATAAGCTCCTGTTTATACTTTTCTGTATCTAACTTATCGTTTTTCATACTATCTCCTCCCTATATATCATATTCCCGATCTATGCCGAATATTACAAAGAACACAAATTAATGACACTTTCGTACACTTGACAATATACCATTATTGGTTTATAATTATATCATATCAACCATTAAGGAGCGTTCAGTATGCAGACAAGATCATTAATAGCGCTTTGTATCGCGATCATAGCCGCAGCGTTCATTATAATTGCAGGTAAGTCCTGTGCTGAGGACGCCGTGAAAGCCAATAAAAAGCATCCACACCTTATAACTGATCCTACTGTGCCTTTCAATACTGCGGATCTTACTCCGCCCAATTATAAGCCCACAAATACTGCTAATGATTCTGAAACTGAGGAAACTACCAATTTCTTTAATGAGATACTCACAGACGAATTCGGTATGATAATAGAGACAACTGCTCCTACCGAATCAGGACAAATGTATATGATAGTTACCGATGCAAATGGTGAAATTTCACAGATGATACCTGTTACAACCACTGATGGAGAGGATAATCCTACTACTCTTGATTTCTATGAGCAGTATCAAGCTGAACAGGCTTCAAGAGATGCAGCCGAACAGGAGAGACGCGAGAGTGAACCTCCATCATTTGACCCTGATAAAACAATTGAAATACCATATATAGACTATTAATATAAAGGAGAAATCATCATGGTTATTATTGAAATGGAAAATGGAAAGAAGATAAAGATAGAGCTTTATCCAGATATCGCGCCTATCTCATGTGAGAACTTTGAAAAGCTTGTAAATCAAGGTTTTTATAACGGCCTCACATTCCACAGAGTTATCCCTGGCTTTATGATACAAGGAGGTTGTCCAAACGGTACAGGCACAGGCGGTCCAGGCTGGCACATCAAAGGTGAATTTGCTGCAAACGGTGTCAAGAACGACCTCAAGCATACAAGAGGCGTTCTCTCAATGGCTCGTTCAATGATGCCAGATTCCGCAGGCTCACAATTCTTTATCATGCATGAGGACGCTCCTCACCTAGATGGAAACTATGCAGCATTCGGTAAGGTAGTTGAGGGCATGGAAGTAGTTGATGAGATAGCAGAGTGTGCTACAGACTATAATGACAAGCCCAAGGAGCCTCAGATCATGAAAAAAGTAACTATTGAATGATCAATAATTTTAGCTTAGATATTGAAAGCCCGAAAGTCTTGATATTGACTTTCGGGCTTTATTATATATTAAGATTACTTTTTTGGATATTTAGTGCGGCATTCAGTAGCCTCTATTACTTAATATGCATTAATCACTTAAGATATGAAGCAAGTCCGCTTATATTCTGCTTTTTTATCTCTCCTGCAACAAGTCCTGCAACGATATTTGCACCTTTTTCGCAGAAGTGAGTGCCGTCAGTTGAATCCGCAACAGCTCCCATAAGGTGATAGCTCTTGGCAGTGTCATAGCCTACAGAATTATAATGGCTGACCATAAGAGAGTTAAGATCTATACATGGAACACTGTACTTTCTTGCAAGACCGTAACAAGCGTCATTATAGTTTGTATAGCTATTTACAAATCTGCCATTGGAATAAGCCTTCATTCCTATTGTTGTAGTGACAAGTATAGGAGTTGCACCCTTGTCCAAAGCTGATTTGATAAACTGGGTCATGTACCATTCATATGATCCAGATGACGGATTATCCACGTTTCCACAAGTTGGAGCGTATCTGTCAGCATTTGTGGAACCTGCATCGTTTATTGCAAACTGTATCATTACGAAATCACCAGTTTTAAGACTGTCAGAAATGGTCTGCCACCTGCCCTCATCGTAGAATTTCTTAGAGCTTCTTCCAGCTATAGAGTGATTTGCAACGATGATATCGCCATTGAAATAATCCTTCATATAGTAGCCCCAGCCTTGCTGAGGAGCATATCTCTCACCATAGCTCTGTACAGTGGAATCTCCTGCGATATAAAGCATATGCTGACCGCTGCTAGTATTCTGCTGCTCTTGTGATGGATCGTATATCTCAGCATAAGGTTCATCTGTCTGTATTAGCTCGATATAGTCAAGATTTGGTGCTCCCTCTGACATTGCGGACTGCATAACGATAGTGTTGCTTCCAGCCTTTAGCGGAAGAACTATACCAAACTCAGTCCAGTCAGTCCATGAGCCTGTACCTGGAAAAGACTGCATCCAGCACGAATCAAAATTATTGTTTACAAAGAGCTTCATCTTACGATCATTTGCCGAACCGTTTGCAAAGCGGATATGTGTCATATAATTACCGTTTGCAGGAACATTAACACTGAATGTAATGTTACTGTCAGAGTTGTTACCCAGATTTACGTAGCCCTTATCACAAGTATAACCAGTGTTTGTAGTCTCGATAATACCATCATTCCAAGTCTGGTCTGCCGCGTAATACTTCACTGGAACAAGAACTGAGGTCGTTGTAGCTGTTGTAGTTGGCTGTGTGGTCTCTTGAGTTGCAACAACAACTGTTATAGGCTCTGGCAATTTAGCAAGGCCCAGCATGCACATCTGAATAAACTGAGCATCGTTGACTGTCATGCCGTCGCCATCACCAGTAACATCGGCATTCCCTCTTCCGATACTTGTTATTGCGCGGCTGTCAGAACCACCCTCACCATATTTATTCGGGTTTGCAAGAGCCTGCATGATAAGGACCGCATCGGAAAGATCAACTCCGCCGTCGCAATTCGCATCGCCCGGTACATATGTGATATCAAATGGCTGAGCAGTTGTAACTGTCGTTGTTATTTTCTCAGTTGTAGTCGTAGTTGTTGTAGTTGTTGGAACTGTTATAACTATATCGTCAACCTCTATCATTTCCCACTTTTGACATGCATGACCATTTAACTCCCACTGCTGGATGTTTGCACCGTTTGAAGTCGCTGCACTTCCAACTTCTACTGCAGAAGCATCACGTGAAGCTCTAGTAAGAATAGTCACCGTTCCATCCCCGTTGTCCATAAACTTAAAGAACTGATCGCTGTATCCATTCTTCTCCGCAACAACTATATTCGCGCCGTTATCACGGCTTCCATTTTCAACATAAAGACAAAGATCAGAATCTACTGGCTTGATGTAATAATAATCACCTGTCGCCTGCACACAATTCCATGTGTTGTGAAGTTGCGAAATACCACCTGAAGCTCCCTGCTGAACATTCGAACTGTCAGCAACCTCCATATAAAGGCCGCTGTTAACGTTTCTGAACATATAGCAGACATTTTCCTTAGGATGTACAGGCTCTTTTGCTCCTGACTGCAGTTCCTCAAGCATCATCTCGGCAATCTTCTGAGCGCCCATTTTACTTTGGTGTAGGTCATCGGCAGTACCATCATTCTTTATTGCATAATATGAAGCCATTCCATCATATCCAACAGAAAGGCCAAAATTCTGCCACTTATTGAAAAGATCAACAACCTGTACGTTCTGTTCACTGCCTATCTTGTCAAGAGAACCACCATACCAACGGCCCGAAAGCTTCGGATTACGTTGCAGATCTCCTCTTCTGCCCTGCTGTTTTACAAGGACTACAGTCATGCCCTTGGACTTTGCACGCTTTACCATATCAGTGACTGTATTGTAGTATTCCGTTTCATTTGAGTAGTTTGAATCGTTTATACCAATGGAAATTATATAGTAATCCCCAGATTTACCGTAAGTCTCGATAGGAGCGAACTGACCAGCGTCCACGAATCCCTTTGCGTATTGACCGCTTGTAGCCATATTGCGGACGTCATAATTTCCATTTGGGAGCTTTCCGCTGAAGAACTGTCCCCAGCCATGCTGCGAAGTGTCTGCACAGTTGTAGTAATTAGCAACTGTAGAATCACCGCATATCCATATCGTAGGAGGCATATCTCCTGAATCGTTAATCTGTGTTATCTCTACAGCTGAAATCGACTGCTCACGGTTGCTCATACCCTCAACAGCCTGAATATTAAGCTGACCATCAGTAACTGGTATCTTAACGGACTCGACCGCTCCTCTGCCAGTAAGATTCATCATCTGAACCATGCCCTCGAGCTTTATGGTTGTTCGAGGAGCATTTCCTATTGTCACCTTAACCTCGTAAAGCCCCTTCGGCAGATCTACGTTAAAGGTATTGCCCGTACCGTAATCTTTGAACTGAACCGCATCCGCAGTAACTCCGCTGCCTCCTGCGTTTACGTTAGCCACATTCCAGGTCTGTGCGAAACCGTAGCCTCTTCCCGAATCATATCCGTCCGAAGCTGACACTCCTGTGAAGCCGTTTGCCGCAGCGCTCCCACCAAAATCAAACTTCCAGTTAACGGAAGCCGCTTTAGTATTTATCGGACTTACAAGACCGGAAGCGCCAATTCCTACAAAAGCAGAAATAGAAAGCACCAGCGAAGTAAGACCGCTCAGCATTTTTCTGAATCTCATGTAAACTCCTCCAATTCCGTACAGAGTACGCATAATTATCTATAATAATTATATCATTGTGAATAAATCAAGTCAATAATACCGGTATGCACTTTTGAATTATTTTTACGTATTTTTGTATCATTTTAACAATGAGAATACATAAAATTTGACCGCATGTCAATTTGACAGGCGGTCATTCTTTAATTGTAGTTTCATTTATTTCAATTTCTTTAGTGAAGGATTTACCGTAGTTGTAACAACTAGTTTATAAAATACATTTCATCACATCAAGACAAACGCTATCAATATAATTGGATAATTCAGGTTTTTCTTAATTTATGTCATTAAGTTCTTTCCACACTTTTCGTCATTGTTAGACTATATTCAGTATGTGTTACATCTGATTTTGAATTATCGTCCTTGTTCGGGCGTTCGGAATGGATTGTCATGTGTATATCACTGAAACCATCTATCACCTGCTGTAGTCTGAAAACCGTCTCGCGCAGTATATCACGCTGATGCGCTATGAATATTCGCCCCGCAGGAGACTTTGGATTTGCCTCAAAGAGAATATACATCAGGCTAAGAAACTGTTCTGTGGTCTTTGGCGTATCTAAAACTCCATTTATCATCTTGAACTTCATTGTCACGGAACCGTCTTCGGCAATTAACTCTGCCATTTCCGAATTAGATGCATATCTACCGAAAATTTCGATAAATACAGCATTAGTGAACTTAAAAACGAGATAATTATTAAGTTCTTCCATATTCTTAAGAAAGAGCAGCCCTTAAAGCTTCAGCCCTGTCAGTCTTTTCCCATGCTACGCCAAGATCCTCACGTCCCATGTGGCCATAAGCCGCTAGTTGTCTGTACTGTGGCTTCCTTAAATCGAGCATTTCGATAATAGCAGTTGGACGAAGGTCAAATATATTTGCAACAGCTTCTGAGAGTTTCTCCTCGTCCACCTTACCTGTACCAAATGTATCCACAAGTATGGATATAGGCTTAGCTACTCCGATAGCATATGACAGCTGTACCTCACACTTTTCAGCAAGACCTGCTGCAACTACATTTTTAGCGATATAACGTGCAGCATAAGCAGCACTTCTGTCAACTTTTGTCGGATCTTTGCCACTAAAAGCTCCGCCGCCATGACGTGAGTATCCCCCGTAGGTATCAACGATTATCTTACGTCCTGTAAGACCGCTGTCTCCCTGAGGACCGCCTACAACAAAACGTCCTGTAGGATTAATAAAAAGCTTTGTATTACTATCCATAAGTTCTGAAGGAATCACAGTCTTTATAACGAATTCCTCAATGTCTTTACGAACCTGGTCAAGAGATACATCAGCAGAATGCTGGGAAGAAACCACAACAGCATCAACTCTTACTGGCTTACCGTTGTCGTACTCAACAGTAACCTGTGACTTTCCATCAGGGCGTAAATAACGAAGAGTACCGTCCTTACGAACCTCTGTAAGCTTCATTGAAAGCTTGTGAGCAAGAGATATTGGCAGAGGCATGAGCTCTGGTGTCTCGTTGCAGGCATATCCGAACATTATTCCCTGATCACCCGCACCATTTGAAAGACCGTCAGATTCGCTGTTTTCTTCTCTATATTCAAAAGCCTCATTAACACCCATAGCAATATCGGGTGACTGCTCATCAATGGATGTGAGAACAGCACAGGTATGACCGTCAAATCCGTACTTAGCTCTGTCATAGCCAATATCAATAACTACCTGACGCGCAATCTTTGGAATATCTATTTGAGCCGATGTGGTTATCTCTCCCATACAAAGTACCATTCCTGTTGTTACACATGTCTCGCATGCAACCCTACCTAACTTGTCCTGCTCTAATATAGCATCGAGAACTGCGTCAGAAATCTGATCACATATCTTGTCGGGATGACCCTCAGTAACGGATTCGGATGTAAAAAAGCATTTACTCATTAATATGACCTCCTGATAAATAAAAAAGACCTCCCGATAAGAGAGGTCATGAAAATCATAACGTCCTCATCTTCCGGATAAAACCGCAGGAATTAGCACCTTCGGCGATTTGGCCGGGTTGCTGCGGCTTCATCGGTCCTGTTACCTCCGCCGCTCTTGATAAGGTTATAAATGTATTATACACCATTGTCGGAAATTTGTCAATAGGATATTACCCGAGTACAACATTTTTTTCAGAACCTTTTTTCAGAAAACAAATGAGCCTCCTTTTCAGGAAGCTCATCTGCCATGATATAGGGATTATTGGGGATTTAATAATTTAATGTTGGGGTAAACATTAAACTACCATGAAAATCAGCCTCGGGATATTCTCCCTCAGCATTTAGATTATATCATACATTTATGTAATTTGTGTGAAAAAGTTGAACGATCAGCAGAGAATAAAGTCAACATTTATCGTGCAATAATGTGAATAATTAACAATAAAAATTTGCAACATCCACCCAATTTAAACTTGTAGTATTATTTTGTAATCGAATTATCGCCTGTATTTTACAAATTTGCCCTTTGACATACCTCTTAACAAGTTCACAGGAACGCCAATAAATCGGTCAATTCTGTTTTTTTACATCGCTTATTTTGAACCAAAAGGTTGATCCTTTACCAAGGGTACTTCTAACTCCGTAATCATAATTATGCATTTTTAACACAGCCTTAACAATAGATAGTCCAAGTCCTGTACCGATAACTTCTCGTTTATGGTTTTCGGAGCGATAATACTTATCAAATATAAGCTTAATCTTGTCCTCCTCAATTCCGTCGCCTGTGTCCTCGACCTCTACAAGAACTCCGTCATCAGTATTTATCTGTCTAACAAAAACCTGTTTATCGTCACCTGTGTAGTTTATGGCATTATTAATTAAATTGTATATGACCTGCTCTATCTTTACCGTATCGCAACAAACAATCCTTTCCTCATCAGGAGTAAAATTGATAGTGTAGCCATTCTTTTCTGAAAGTCCCTTGAAACGGTCAATTATCTCACTGAGCTTTCCACGTATACCAAATTCAGATGGAGTAAGCTTCTGCCTGCCACTCTCGAGCTTCGAAAGATCAAGCATATCATTTACAAGCAGCGCAAGACGATCTGTCTCGCTGATTATTATCTCAAGATGCTCATTACGTTTGACAGGATTATCTCCGGAAAGATCACGTATCATTTCAGCATATGCTTTTAGCATTGTGAGTGGAGTCCTCAAATCGTGAGAAACGTTTGCAATGAGATCTCTCTGCATCATGTCAACCTTTGAAAGCTCCTTTTCCGCATAAGTAAGAGTATCTGCAAGCTTTTTAGCTTCAAGATATCCTCTTCCATCGAATTTTGTCGTAAAATCACCTTTTGCAAGTCTTTCCGCAGACTTCGTAATTCTGTCTATAGGAGTAGAAATTCTCTTGGCAAGATACAGCGAAATAATGAATGCAATAATGATAAGCAACATCGTTATGACCATAAGTTGACGTTTTATAATAGCAACTGTAGCCTCTACGGGAGCCAAAGCTGAATTTATTATAAGATATCCCTGTGGAGCTTTGGCCGAACCAAGCCTCATGCCACATATTAGCATAGGAACGCCCGTACGATCATTTATCGGCATTTCCTTTATAATTCCGTTTTCAGAGTCGTCTATCATGTCAATGAGACTGTTATTCATATTGTTAGGATTGTGTATCATACAGTCTGCAAGAACATGCGTTTTATAGATATGTCTTCCGTATCTGTCCGTTACCTCCACACAGAGTTCATTTTCGAGGCCAACTTCGTCAACCGTTTTATAAAAATCGTCTTTGTTATCACCCATAAAGGATTCCGCAATTATGTCCATGCTTTCTACAGCAGTACGTGCTTTTATTCCCTTATAGAAACGTTCAAGGAAAAAAATCTGAAATATCCACAGAAGAGCAAGAACAATTATCGTAAATATTACGAAATATAGCCATATCTTGAATTTAAGAGATATTCTACTCTTCGCATGTTTGAAATGTTTAATCGGCTTCAAATTTATAACCCATTCCTCTCAGTGTCACGATAAACTTTCTATATTCACCAAGACTGTTTCTGAGCATTTTAATATGCGTATCAACAGTTCTGTCATCACCAAAGAAGTCGTAGCCCCAAACTTCTTCAAGCAGTTTGTCTCTTGAAAGAGCAATATTCTTGTTTTTAACAAGATAAAATAATAGATCATACTCCTTAGGGGTCATTGAAGCCTTTGTTCCATTGACATAGACCTCACGTCCTGCAATATCGACTTCAAGCCCTTCAAATGTAAATTTATCTGGAACTGTATTTTCTTCTTGGCGGGTATTTCTCTTCATAACAACCTTAACTCTAGCCATAAGTTCTTTAGGAGAAAAAGGCTTTACAACATAATCGTCAATACCTATCTCAAATCCGAAGAGCTTGTCGTACTCTTCACCTCTTGCTGAAAGCATAATAACAGGAATATTCTTAGTCTTATGTATTTCCTTGCAAGCTGAATATCCGTCAAGTCTTGGCATCATGACGTCCATTATTATTAAATCGTAATCATTTTCATGACAAAGATTTATCGCTTCCATACCATTTTCAGCTTCTGTTACCTCATAGCCTTCAAATTCAGCATATTCGCGCACGACCTTTCTTATATTAACTTCATCGTCTACAATAAGGATATGTGCCATAAATTACCTCCATGTTCTTATTTACAAGTTTTTTTGTCTAATTCATACAACGTACAGCCATTGGCTTTTCTTCATTTCTATTATAACATTATATTTGACAAAAGTGTATATTACGTGATATTTTCTTGTGAATTTCCGTCAATTTTATCAAATTTGTTAGAGGAGTTAAATTTATAATTGACTTTTTCGTTTATTATTGCTATAATAATTATGGGTAATTATGTTTGAAGGGAGGCAGTGCCTGATGAGTAATGGATCTGACAAGAATAAAATTGAAAAAAGCACTAAGGTAAAAAGCGTATCAAACAACTTTAACCCACTTGCAGCAGCTTTAATAATTGTTATTGCAAGCGTTCTTGTAATTGGCTACTGCATTTTAAATCCTGATTACGCAAAATCAACTCTTATCATATATGTTTGCACAATGGTGTGTGCAACCCTGATCCTTGCCATTTCTGGCTGGATTTATCAGAACAAAAAAACATCTCTGGATGTAAGTGAAGTTATAAAAATAACAGAAAACCTCAATACCGAAATGATAATCTGGTCCGAGGACTTTTCGTTTGTATATATAAACAAGAAGCTTCGCGAGCTTCTCGGCATTACATCAGACTATTCCGATAAAAAAGAAGGAGTATGGGCTGCATTCGGCATAAATACTCCAGATTCCACAGCTCTTGAGCGTATAGTTGGAAGCAATTCATACGAATCCACTTTCCGCAATCCCAGCGGAACTTTGGTTTCAATTGCATGGAGTACCTCTAAGGTAAAAAGATACAAAAAACGCGACGTTTATCTCAGTACTGGTTTCAATCTAACCGAACTCAAAAAAATGAGACTCAACCTTGCAAATGCAAATGATTTCTTCCATTCCTCTATGGAACTTGCAGAGATTGGTCTCATTATGAGCACTGACAGACGAGTATTCAGGGCTTCTCCTGAACTTTCACATATGCTGGGATTAAAAAACAGTTCCATAAATGTTAACGAACTGCGCTCAATAATTCATCCTAATGACAGGCTACAGTTCGACGGAGCTATCCGCAATAAGGACATAACAGTATCCAAAAATCTCGAAATGAGACTAAAAAGTGCTGACGGAGCTTATCGTTGGTATTCATTCCGATTAAAGTCTATAATCGGAACAGGCAACAGTGCTCCACTCTTTGGCGGAGCCGTTATCGATGTTACGCAGAAACACGAAAAGGATATGCTCATCGAGCGCCTTGCGTATATGGACGACGTTACCGAAATAGCCAATCGTAACAAGCTTGTTGTTACAGGTCAGGAGATATATGATTCATGTAAGATACTGGACTATTCTTTCTGGATAATCGTTCTCGATATCGACCGTTTCCATATTATTAACGACACATGCGGCTACAATAATGGTAATTTCGTACTGAAAAATTTCGCACACATATTATATAAATATGTAACTCCCGGTGGTCTTGCTGCAAGAATAAGCGGCGATAATTTTGCTCTACTTCTTAGAGACTATGGCGATGAAGAAATGCCTACAAGAACAGTCAAGGCAATACAAGAGGATTTCACAAGACTCGCTGTAGATGATTTTGCTTCTATAAGCCTTACCTGTTCAGCAGGCTACTCAAAAATGCCAGAAGACGGAGGTTCCTTCCTTGAGGTCATGGAGCACGCCGAGTTTGCCCTCAAATCCAACGCAGGTATTCAGGGTAGCATCTGCGGTTACGAGCCTAGTATGCATGATTCCATTATCGGAAATACAGAGCTTGAAAGAGCTCTTGCACTCGCTATTGATAATAACGAGTTACAACTATACTATCAGCCTAAGATTGATCTTTCATCAGGCAAGATTATGGGCGTTGAAGCCCTTATACGCTGGATAAAGCCCGACGGTTCAGTAATAACTCCCGATTCATTCGTACCTATCGCGGAAAGTTCTCACCTTATCGGCAAGATCAGCGAATTTGTACTAAACGAGGGGTGTAGACAAAACAAACTATGGCAAAAAATGGGCTATTCTCCAATAGTTATGTCCATTAACTTTGCTTCTTCCGACTTCTATCAGACAGACCTCAAAGAAAAGGTATTTGAAGCTCTTGCTCGTTCCGCTCTCGATCCCCAGTGGCTTGAGGTAGAGCTCACGGAAAGCCTCGCACTTAGTGATATCGATTTCGCTGTAGACCAGATGAACAAGATACGAGACCTCGGTGTAAAGCTTGCAATGGACGATTTCGGAAAGGGTTATTCATCTCTCAGCTACTTGCAGGTCCTTCCAATCACACTTCTCAAACTGGATCGCTCGTTCATTACTGATATAGAGCATGACAATATCGCATACGAAATAGTTTCGGCTGTAATACGTATCGCAAAGTCCAAGAAGATAGAGACTATCGCGGAAGGTATCGAAAACAACGTTCAGGAATCCATACTACGTATGGCAGGCTGTGATTACGGTCAGGGCTACCTCTATGGACAACCTATGCCCCCCGAGAAGATACTCGAGTTTTTTGAACAGAATGAAAAACGCGACATTAAGCAATAATACACAATACTACACAGGGAGGTCATAAATATGAAAAGAAGAATAGGCATCCTTACAAGCGGCGGCGACTGCCCAGGACTCAATGCAACTATCAGAGGAGTTGCAAAAGCCTGCTATGAGCGTTTTGGCGAAGAGAATGTTGACATTGTTGGTATTTCCAACGGATACTATGGACTTATAAACAATCTCTGCAAGGATATGTCACCCTCTTCATTTTCAGGAATACTTACTCAGGGTGGAACTATTTTCGGCACTAAGCGTCAGCCATTCAAAATGATGCAAGTAATTGGCGAGGACAATATCGACAAGGTAAAGAATATGAAGGAGACTTACAAGAAGCAAAAGCTGGATTGTCTCCTCACCCTCGGTGGAAACGGCACTCACAAAACCTCTAAACTCCTTGCTGACGAGGGACTAAACGTTATAGGACTTCCCAAGACAATTGATAATGATATATATGGTACAGATGTTACATTCGGCTTTCATACAGCTGTTGACATTGCAACAGATGTACTAGACAGACTTCATACAACAGCCGCAAGTCACTCTCGCGTACTTCTCTGCGAGATAATGGGAAACAAAGCTGGCTGGCTTACACTAAATGCAGGTATTGCAGGCGGAGCTGACGTTATCATCATCCCCGAGATTCCTTATGATATTGACAAAATATGCGATGCTGTAATGGCAAGAAGCGCCAACGGAAAAACATTCTCAATTGTA
The DNA here is from genome assembly GCA_002310115.1 of Ruminococcus flavefaciens. GTDB lineage: Bacteria > Bacillota > Clostridia > Oscillospirales > Ruminococcaceae > Ruminococcus > Ruminococcus flavefaciens_K. Next base: position 16,498 of record DBYI01000047.1, on the reverse strand, counting down.
GCAGTTGCTGAAGGAGCTTTCGATATCAACGAGGCTCAGATGAAAAAGAAAGAGCGTGCAAAGAAGCGAGCGGAAGCAGGAATTCTTACAGCTACGAACCGTATTGCCGCTCAGATACAAAACAATACTGGACTTGAAGCACGTGTATGCGTTCCAGGTCATATGTTAAGAGGCGGAGCACCAAGCGCTTACGACCGCGTGCTTTCCACACAATTTGGAGTTCATGCAGCTTACCTCATAGCAAAGGAACGCTATGGCCGCACAGTTGCAAAAATAGGCAACAAGATCACCTCAAACAAGCTTGAGGACATCGCAGGCAAAACAAAATTCGTAGACGTTGAGAATCACCTCGTTATTGCAGCACGCGATATCGGAGTATCATTCGGCGACTGACAAAATACGCAACTTTCCCCGAAACAGCTTTGTGCTATTTCGGGGTATTTATTTGTTCCATTTGCTCTCATTTTTGCAATAACCTGGCAAGCAGGTAAATCAATATACCATTTGTATTATATATATTATAAAATACTTATATTATAAATTGATATGTCGACATAATCCCCTATAAACAGGTACTTCCAACTAGTTATACTGATTTTATCATAAAAAAGCACTCTTTTTTCAAAAAAACTATTCCCAAAAGTCTTGTAATGTGATATAATTATTATATATCTGTTCAGGAGGTATTACAAATGAAAGAAATGGAACTTTACAGCCTTTGGTGTGAAAACGCCAAAGAAGATGCTGATCTACAGGCTGAGCTCTCGGGGATAAAGGGCGACATCGATGCTATAAGCGACAGATTTTATCGTGATCTTGAATTTGGTACAGGCGGACTTAGAGGAGTCATTGGCGCTGGAACCAACCGAATGAATATCTATACTGTAAGACGCGCTACACAGGGCTTTGCAGACTATCTTAATCAGGAATACAAGAACCCAAGCGTAGCAATTTCATATGACAGCCGTATCAAGAGCGATGTTTTCTCTAAAGCGGCTGCGGAAGTTCTTGCAGCTAACGGCATAAAAGTTCATATTTACAAAGAACTTATGCCTACTCCCTGCCTTTCTTGGGCAGTACGAGCCCTTAAGTGCCAAGGCGGTATTATGGTAACTGCCAGCCACAATCCAGCCAAGTACAACGGCTACAAGGTATACGGAGAGGACGGCTGCCAAATTACTCTCAGAGGAGCTGAGATAATCCTCGAAAAGATAAATACTCTAGATATATTCAATGATGTTAAGAAGGCTGACTTCGATGCAGAACTGAAAAAAGGTACAATTTCCTACATCAGCGACGAAATCAAAGAAGCTTTCTATAATAGTGTTCTCGCTGAGGGCATAAACACAGAACTCTGTGCTTCTAGCGGACTCAAGGTGGTATATACCCCTCTAAACGGAACAGGAAACAAACCTGTTCGTGAAATACTCAAGCGTATTGGCATTACAGACGTTACAGTAGTAAAGGAACAAGAGAATCCTGACGGTAACTTTACTACATGCCCGTATCCGAATCCAGAGATACGTGAGGCATTACAAGTAGGTCTAAGTTACTGTGACAAAGTAAAGCCAGATCTTCTTCTTGCTACAGATCCTGACTGTGACCGTGTAGGTATAGCAGTTCCGGACGGGAAAGGCGGCTATGCTCTGTTCTCTGGAAATGAAGTAGGAGCTATGCTTCTTGAGTACATCTGTGAACAGCGTATCAGAAAGGGCACAATGCCAAAAAATCCTGTTGCTGTAAAGACAATCGTTACTACAGACATAGTAAATTTAATCGGTAAGGAATATGGAGTTGAAATAATAGACGTTCTCACAGGCTTCAAGTTTATCGGCGAACAGATAGGCTTCCTTGAAGCAAAGGGTGAGGAGAAGCGTTATATTTTCGGATTCGAGGAGAGTTATGGCTACCTTTCAGGCGGCTATGTAAGAGATAAAGACGCAGTTGATGCTTCCATGCTAATTTGTGAAATGGCTGCATACTACCGTACAAAGGGTATTTCTCTCATTCAGGCTCGCGAGAATATGTACAAGAAGTACGGAATGTTCCTTCAGACCCTCTATAGCTTTGAGTTTGACGGTGAAAGTGGCATGAAACACATGGAAGAAATCATGGCAAAGCTTCGCAGCAACCCTCCAACAGTTATCGGCGGGCTCAAAGTTGAGCGCTTCGAAGATTACAAGGCAAGCACCTCAAAAGACCTCTCAACAGGCAAGATTAGTGAGCTTACACTCCCCAAATCGAATGTACTTGCATTCTACCTGGAGAACAATTGCAAGGCTATAGTGCGTCCATCTGGTACAGAGCCTAAAATAAAAACGTACCTCACCGCAAAGGCTCCCACACGTGAAGAAGCTGAAACTATCGAACAGAAAATCTACGCAGATTTCACTCAGAGTATGAATTAAAAAATCAAAGGGCGGACTTCGGTTCGCCCTTTATCAAGGTAACAAGGAGTCCAAAATGACCATTAACGAAATCAGAAATCTAATCGACCGCTCTTTATTCGCTTCTATCGGATACACCGACGAAAACGGAAGGCAAAACATACGCAGGATCTTCTGTGTATGGCACAAGGGTCTCGGAACTCACCTTATATCCACAAATACAAGTTCCTCGCATGTAAAGAACCTTTTGAAAAGTAACAATGCCTGCCTTTACTTTTCTGATGATGCTTCCTTTGAAGCTGTCTGTCTCTACGGGAAGGCAGAGGTAAGCACTGACAGACATTACAAGGAACTCCTCTGGAACGATGGAGACGAGAAGTACTACCCAAATGGAATAGATGATGCGGACTACTGCGTTATTGTATTTACTGCAGACAGTGGAAGGTACTACAGATACGATGGAAAGGCAGACCTTTCCGCTGATGAAATAACAGAATTTGACAAGGAGTGCATACTTGAAAATGGCTATTCCAAAACCAACAACTGAAAAAAAATATGTATTAAAGGATCACAGCAGCAAAATCGTATTTCTGATTGGCGCTATACTCGGAGCTATCACTTTCATTGTGATATTCGGTGCTTCCATGATTAACCCTTCCAACACGAACTGGGTACTCGGCTACACAAACGATGCCACACAGCATCACCTCGGTTGGGTATTCTTCAGGAATAGCCCATGGACTTTCCCAATCGGACTCACTGAAGGGCTCACCTGCGATGGCAAAGTTTCGTGTATGTACTCGGATTCTATACCGCTTTTTGGATTAATATTCAAAATACTTTCCCCCATTCTTCCTGAGACATTTCAGTTTCTCGGCCTGTGGGGAGTTGTATGTTTTGCTCTCAACGGTGGCTTTGGAGCTTCTCTTCTATACAGAATAAAACCCGATATGTTATTCGCATCAATAGGCTCGCTGTTCTACTCTGCCTTTCCGCCGTCCGTAAACCGCATAACCCACCACAACTCTCTCGGCGCTATATGGCTTTTCCTCATCGCTATGATACTCTGTCTCGATCATAAGAGGGAGTACAAGCACAAGTTCACTCCAATGATACTTTGGGCTGTTAACTGTATGCTTGCCGTTCTAATACATACCTATTTCGTTCCAATGGTGTTCATTGTCATGATGGGATACGTGATACTCGTGGTTTACAGGGACAAGAAACTAAAAAAGGCAGTTGCCGTATTTGGTACTTCGATTGCCTCTACTATACTGACCTTGTTCATCATAGGAGCGTTCTATGGACAGGGTGGCTATACTGATGGTGGCTTCGGCGGATACTCTTCAAATCTTAATACATTTTTCGATAGCCGTGGACTTTCAAAGTTTCTTAAACCACTAAATAGTTTCGACGGACAAGGCGAAGGATTTGGATATCTTGGTCTCGGTATGATAGTATGTGTCTTCATTTCACTGATAATCCTTTTAAGCCTTATTGAAAAGAAGGAAGGCAACTTCATAAAGACTGCACGCGGACTGCTAAAAAAGTACAAAGTCGAGTTCTGGGCATTTATTGTGGTATTCATGGTCAGCTTCTGCTGGGCTGTCAGCAACAGGATAACCCTCAACGGAAGACTTCTCCTTGAGATACCTCTCCCGCGTCTTATAAGAGGAGGCCTCAGTATTTTCCGTTGTTCTGGACGTTTCATATGGGTTGCCGGAGTACTTGTCATGACATCCGCTATGGCACTCGTTTCAAAGCTCACCAAGAAGACTGCGATAGTCGCAGTTGCCATGTGCTTCTTAATTCAGGGCATGGATATCCGTGACTGGTGCAGGACACTCCATAATCAGTACGCTAAGCAGCCTGCCTATGAATACGCACTTAAGGACGAAAAATGGGAGGAACTGACAAAAGATACAAAAGAGATAATATTTCTTCCTATGAAGGATGCTTACGGCCTGTATATGCAGATGTACTTTGATTTTGCACAGATGGCAGCTAAAAAGCACATGAGCCTAAGTAGCTTCTACCTTGCACGAATGGACCTCGACTCCGTCAGAAAATACGCACAGGAACAGTACGATCAACTCAAAGCAGGAAACGGCAGGAATGATGTCCTCTATGTATTCTTCGACAAAGAAGACGCTATTGTGGAAACAGATAACACAAAGGTCTATGAAATCGATGGCTACACTGTCGCTAAAGTCAAAGACTGAATAGTTAAATAAAAATAATATTTATAATAGCTATTGACAAAACTATTACAAAGTGGTATAATTATTAACGCAATGTATAACTGCACTACTGTCTAAAGGAACTGATGGGCTGCACGGATACAGAAAAATCTGTGAAAGAGGTGACAATCGTGAAAGAGGGAATCCATCCTGAGTTCAAAAAGACCACTATTACCTGCCACTGCGGTAACGTGATCGAGACTATGTCTACAAAGGAAAACATCAAGGTTGAAATCTGCTCAAAGTGCCATCCGTTCTATACTGGTAAGCAGAAGCTTGTTGATACAGGCGGACGCGTTGACAGATTCAAGAAGCGTTTCAATATGGACAAGTAAGTCACAAGCCCCGTCATTGACGGGGCTTTTCGTCAATAAGGTTAATTTATTATGAACTATTTCACTATTTCCGCAAATGCAAAAGCTTCATTCATAGAAAAGCGCTCGGAATTTATAGGCTATATCGCCCCCGTAAAGACCAACGATGAGGCGGTAACCTTTATAAATGCCATAAAAGCCGAGCACCGCAAGGCAAAGCACAATGTTTATGCATATATACTCCGTGATGACAATATTTCCAGATATTCCGATGACGGCGAACCTCAAGGAACTGCGGGTGTACCAGTCCTTGATGTGCTGCAGAAGCGCGGTCTCACCGACGTATGCGTTGTAGTTACGCGATATTTCGGAGGAATACTTCTCGGGGGTGGTGGACTTGTCCGCGCCTATTCACATGCAGCTTCTCTCGCATGCGACGCTGCCCATATAATGAATATGTGCCTTTGTCAACGTCTGAAAATAAAAGCAGACTATGGTATGTATGGTAAGATATCCTATCTTCTGCCTAATTTCGATACTATCACTGTCAGTTCTGACTTCGGCAGCGATGTAACACTTGAGATACTAGTGCTCACAGAAAAAATGCAGGCACTAAAAAACGAGCTTATCGAAGCTACCAATGGCTCTGTCGATATTACTGACTGCGGAGAACTTTATGAAGATTTTTCCTCAATAAAAAAAATACCAGAATAAAAAAGGGTTTTTTGTCCGGTGATAGTATAAGTATATAGACGCATTTTTCAGGAGCATATCCTGAAACATTTTTTTCATGTCAGGGGGAGTATTGTATGACAGTACGCGAACAGATAGAGATAAGCGAGGCAGGAATTCTAAACAAATTTGCCTGCGCCAGCATTGATACAAAAAAAACAGAACGCGAACGTTATGAGGACAAATGCCCATACAGGACAGAGTTCCAACGTGACCGTGACCGCATACTTCACTGCAATTCTTTCCGCAGACTGAAACGTAAAACACAAGTGTTTCTTTCTCCGGTTGGAGACCATTACAGGACAAGACTTACCCATACTCTTGAGGTCTCACAGATTGCAAGAACTATCGCTAGAGGTATGCGCCTAAACGAGGACCTCACTGAAGCCATCGCTCTCGGACACGATTTGGGGCACTCCCCTTTCGGTCACTGCGGTGAAAGAACTCTTGATGAGATATGTCCTCATGGCTTCAAGCATTATGAGCAAAGCTTAAGAGTCGTAGATGTCCTCGAAAAAAAAGGAAAAGGGCTTAATCTAACATATGCTGTCCGCAACGGCATACTCTGTCATACAAATATGATCGCTGATACAAAAGAGGGAAATATAGTCCGACTTGCGGACACTATCGCCTACATAAACCACGATATCGAGGATTCTATTCGCGCAGAGATACTTGACCCAAACGAGCTTCCACGTGACTGTGTTGTAACCCTGGGAAATACAAAAACTAAAAGAATAACTACTCTCATAGCTTCAGTTATTGAACACGGAGCAGTTGACATAGACTTTTCTCCTGAAATACGCAAGGCTCACGATGACCTTAAAGCTTTCATGTTCGATAAAGTATATTCAAATCCTACTGCAAAGCAAGAGGAAGGCAAGGCAGAGCGCCTTATCCGTAAGCTTTATAAATATTTCATCGAGAACAGTAAAAAGCTACCCGACGAATATCGCAGCATAATGAAAGATTCGGACGCAGACAGAGCTGTCTGTGACTACATCTCAGGAATGAGCGATGAATATGCAGTCGGTCTTTACACTGATCTTTTTGTACCGAAATTCTGGAAGTGAGGAGATAAAATGCCTCAGAACGACGAATTTCTTTATAATCTTCGCAATGCCAACCCTATTGAAACAGTCATGGGTGGCTATGTGAATCTTATAAGGCGAGGGCGAAACTACGTATGCTCATGTCCTTTCCACTCGGAAAAGACACCATCGTGTACAATTTTCACTGATACTCAAAGCTTCTACTGCTTTGGATGCGGCGCTGGCGGAGATGTTATAACCTTCGTCATGAAAGCGGAAAATTTAGATTTTTCAGAAGCTGTAAAACTTCTTGCCCAACGCTCAGGCATGGAAGTCCCTGAGTACGGTAATAAAGACAGCGGCTATGCAAAGCGTAAAACGCGCATTTACGAAATGAACCGAATTGCTGCAAACCACTTCTATACTAACCTTTTCAAAGGAACTGACAAAACAGGACTTCAATACCTTGTAAACAGAAAACTAACACCGCAAACGATAAAAAAGTATGGGCTCGGATATGCTCCCGACTCCTGGAACGACCTCACTGAACTTCTGCACTCAAAAGGCTATAGCTACGAAGAAATAACTGATGCATGGCTGGGCGGTCAGAAAAACGGACGTACATTCGATATGTTCAGAAAGAGAGTAATGTTCCCTATTATTGATTTACGTGGTAATATAATCGGATTCGGTGGAAGAGTTCTTGACGACTCCCAGCCGAAATACCTCAATACAGGAAAAACTCCCGTATTTGACAAAGGCGCAAACCTTTTTTCAATGAACTTTGCAAAGAACTCAAACGCCAAAAGGCTCATACTATGCGAAGGTTATATGGATGTTATCGCCGTCAATCAGGCTGGCTTCGAGAACGTGGTCGCCACCCTCGGAACCGCTATAACTCCCGATCAAGCGCGGCTCATTAGTCATTATGCTGAAGAAATCGTAATTGCCTATGATAGTGACGGCGCAGGACAGAAAGCTACACAAAAGGCTATCAATCACTTTGCAGACGTAGGGCTACGCACGAAGATACTCCACATGGACGGTGCTAAAGACCCTGACGAGTACATCAAAAAGTTCGGACGTGACCGTTTCCGTATGCTTATTGACGACTCAAATGATGCAAATGACTTCATGCTGGACAAATGTGAAGATGGGCTTGATCTCTCAACAGAAATAGGGCGTGTAGAGCTCCTTAAGCGCACCTCAAAAGTACTTGCCGGCATTGAATCACCACTAGAGAGGGAAGTTTACATCTCCCGTACATCCAAGAAATGTGATATTCCAGTTCAGGTTCTTAAAACACATATTGACAGTATGCTTGAGAAGAACAGCCGAAGTGCAAAAAAGAACGAATGGCGCACGATAAAGGCAAAAACTTCTTACATACGTGATGATATAAATCCAGACGCAGTTTCAAACAAAAAAGAGGCCCGTGCCGAAGAGACAATAATAAGCTATCTACTCAAACGACCTCAGGAATGCGAGGATATAGAAAAGATAGCTCCCACTGAGTGCTTTGTTACCGCTTTCAATAAAAAGGTCTATAGTGCGCTACTGAAAAGAATGAAATATTCAGAAAAATTTTCGATATCTTTGCTATCTGATGAATTTTCAACAGAAGAAATGGGAAGAATAAGCGGAATAGCCGCAAAAAAACGCGAAGTTGCTGTTACTCTCGATGTAGTGGCAGACTGTGCTGAGGTACTGAAAAAAAGCACACCAAAACTGGACGGAGAACTCAGCAACGACGAGCTTTTGGAGCTCTTCCGCTCCAAAACTAAATAGGAGGATAAATAAAATGGAAAAGAAAAATACAATCGAAGCCCTTATGGAACAGGGCAAGGCTAACGGAAGGCTTACTACAAAGGAAATCACTGACGCTTTGGAGGAGCTTGATTTCAACGTTGATCAGATTGACTCCTTCTATGAAAACTGTGAAAACCTCAATATAGAGATTGTTGAGGACATGAACCTCGATGCAGACTTAAAAATCGGTCTTGATTCAAATCTTACAGATGACCTCGAAATGGCTCTTTCCACCGAGGGTATCGCTATCGATGACCCTGTAAAGATTTATCTCAAGGAGATCGGACGAGTTCCACTTCTTACCACTGAAGAAGAAATAGAACTTGCACAGAGAATGGCCAAGGGAGATCCTTACGCTAAAAAGAGACTATCCGAAGCTAACCTCCGTCTTGTTGTATCTATCGCAAAGAAATACGTGGGTAGAGGCATGCAATTCCTCGATCTTATTCAGGAAGGCAACCTTGGTCTTATAAAAGCCGTTGAAAAATTTGATTATACTAAGGGCTTCAAGTTCTCCACATACGCAACATGGTGGATTAGACAGGCTATTACCCGTGCTATCGCAGATCAGGCAAGAACTATTCGTATTCCTGTTCATATGGTTGAGACTATCACAAAGGTCAAGAAGGTATCCAGTCAGCTTCTCCACGAAAACGGTCACGATCCTAGTCCTGAAGAAATAGCAGAAAAGCTAAATATGCCAGTTGACAAGGTAAGAGAGATAATGCGTGTGGCACAGGATCCTGTTTCACTTGAAACACCTATCGGTGAGGAGGAAGACAGTCACCTCGGTGACTTTATCCCAGATGACGATGCTCCTGCACCTGCTGAAGCTGCTTCACACACTCTCCTTAAGGAACAGTTAAACGAAGTTCTTGCAACTCTAACAGACCGTGAAGCAAAAGTATTAAAGCTCCGTTTTGGTCTTGAAGACGGAAAATCCCGTACTCTTGAAGAGGTCGGTCAGCGTTTTGATGTTACACGTGAGCGTATTCGTCAGATAGAGGCCAAAGCCCTCAGAAAGCTTCGCCACCCCAGCAGAAGTAAAAAGGTCAAGGATTTTCTTGACTAATATATACATAAGTATTTCCAAAGCCGCCATCTGGCGGCTTTTATGTTTTTACGCCTTCAGCTACGAGTGCAAAACATGGCCACATCTTGCAACCATGCATAAGTTTCGTATTACATAATATGCAGAGCTCTGAACGCTGAGAACTGCTATTTTTATAAGTTTTTAAGGCTACCACTAAGGTCTAATTATTATTGACATTTACGCCCTCATGTAGTATAATTAAATTGTATAAATGCACGTTATTACGGTCTCCTGCTGACCGTTAAACGCAGGTACGAAACGGAACTGCTTTTCTCTGTTCACGGCAGTTTCATCGGTATAAGGAGAATTATGAGTATATTCGATTTCAGCACAACTCCTCCCGCGCTAAGTCATGACTGGCAGGTATTTCAACAATTTGTCGGGAATATAGGGGCATTCACCTATATTGCAAAGGAAAAGGCCGCTTACCTTGATTCAGTTGCCTGTCATATACTCGGTTGCCCTAGCGAAAAGATTAACGAATTTGAGTTTTTCGATTTACTAGAAAAGATATCGAAAAACCCTGTTGAGGGGCAGAAGCATATTTATAAATTCACTGACGGGAACACATCTCGTTTTGTGAAAATGAACGTATATGAGAGTAGCGACATATGGCTTGGGTTTATTCAGGACTTCACACGTCAGATTTCGGATATCAACGATCGTCAGGCTTTCGTAGAGTACGATCCTATTACTCGCCTCCCCTCATTTCCTTCATTTTCACAGAAGATAAAGAAAATAATTCCCGATGTTCAGCAGGCTTGCCTTGCAACTATCTTCATCAATGGCATAGACAAGCTCGGTTCGTATCTTACAGTTGACAATACAAACAGTTGCATCACATCTGTTGCGGAAGCTTTAAAAAGTTTCGAGAGCGATACTATAATTATCGGATCAAAGTCCAATTATGAAATATGCGTTTTCTTCTGTGACTGCGATAAGATGAGCATATATAATATTCTCAACAGTATGGGTGAAGCTGTCCAGAACTGTACTCTCACCGATGACTTTGGCGAGATAATAGATATTTCTGACAAGAGTCGAATAAGTCTATCCATAGGCTGCGCCTCCTATCCTGAAGAAGCCTCTGACTTCAATATGCTAGTAAATTACTCCGAGTTTGCTCTTTTTGAAGCAAGAACAAACAAGCGTTCGGTAATAAACTGGTATTCCGAGGAGAACTACATACGTGAAAAAGACTCTTACCGCAATGCTCAAACATTCTCACGTATTGTACAGGAAAATCTTCTCACCTATCACCTCCAGCCTATTGTTGAAACTCAAACTGGAGAAATAGTTGGTTATGAAGCACTTATGAGAACTGTTGGTGACATAAAAATGGCTCCTACGCAGATACTTAAGATAGCTGCCGCGCAGAACGACCTATATGCTATAGAGAAACTCACATTTTTCAATACAATGAAACTTCTCAGCGATAATCAGCAGATATTCGACAAGCGCAAACTATTCATAAACTGCCTTCCAAGCAGTCTTCTCACAGATGAAGACTTTAACGAACTATACCTCACATACGGTGAACTTCTTGAAAAGACAGTTATTGAGATAGTAGAGCAATCAGCGGCTTCAGATGAGAATATTGAAACCTTAAAAAAGCGCTGTGGCTTTGCACATTGCACGCTTGCTATAGACGATTACGGCGCAGGTTATTCAAATACATCAAATCTGCTGCACTATTCGCCGGATTTCATCAAGATAGACCGCTCGCTCATAAGCGATATACATAATGACCTCAAAAAGCAGCAGCTCGTAACTTCTATCATCGAATTCTGTCACGAAAACCAACTTCAATCCCTAGCAGAGGGAGTTGAAACTGTTCAAGAACTGAAAACGTTGATCCGCCTTGGTGTTGACCTTGTTCAGGGATACTATACTTCAAAACCGAAGCCACTCTTCCTTAACAGTATTTCTACTGATATTAAGGATGAAATAATCAAAACCAATCTTGAAACCCGTCCTGATGGCGTTAAAAAGATATATGCTGCTCAGAACGATACAGAGCTTGACCTTCTCAAGCTCGCACTTGAAAAGTATACAGATATTCACATTTATCAAAGTAAGCTCACTATCGTAGGTGATCCTGATAAACAGGTCAAAATGAATATTTCCATTATGGATAACCACAGTTGTGAGTTAACCCTAAAAAATGTCAATATGATAAGCGGCAATAGTAAGCCTACTATAACTGTAGGTGAGTATGCTAGACTTGTCCTCAATGTTGTCAAGAACAACAAGCTCAGCTACTCAGGTATCTACGTGCCTATGGGCTCACAGTTTGAACTTGGCGGCAAGGGTAATCTCACTATTGACTGTTATGCATCCGAAGGAATCGGAATCGGAAACGACTACGACCACGGTTACGGAGATATCACCGTTGATTTTGGTGGCACTCTCGAGATTATCTCGAACAGTGTTGAAGCCCTGTGTATCGGCGGCGGTCAGAACGATGACGATTCGGATATCAACCTCCGTTCGGGAAAAATTAAAATATATATGTACTCTCATAACGGTCTTGCTATCGGAAGCTTCAATGGAGACGCCAATATAGAAATCGGTGAGAATTGCTCCCTCGATATAACAATATCTGGTATCAAGGTAACAGGTATCGGAAGCTGCAAAGGTATTTCCACTATAAGCTCGGACGCTGATATCACTATGTCCTGCACCGGTGCTCAAGCTGTTGGAATCGGTGTTCTCGAGGACGGAGAGGGCAGTATCTATATCAAGCAGGGCAAGATAAGCATGAAAATGCGCTGTGCAAAGCACTCCTGCATAGGTGCTGTCAAAGGTAATATCAATACAAAGATAAAGAACGCAAATATCACTATCGACTCCGAGGGCGACGAGGTAACAGGTATCGGCGATACTCTCGGTACAGGAAACGTCACCATTATTGATTCAGAAGTATCACTGACCCTGAATGCAGGTAATCCAAAGGATATCGGTACAGCATCAGGCGACGTTCAGATACAAAACTCAAACGTTACTTCACTTGTCAATAATAAGCGTACAACATACGCAAATAATTAAGTAAATATCCCCGCCTTCACAGTATATCTGTACAGATTAGATTTATTATTGAGGGGATTCCTTTTAAAAGGTTCCCTCCAATAATTAAGTTTGTTTTTCTGTATAGATATGCTGTTTGATTGGTGGGGAAACATATGAGAAAGGTAAGAAATAAATATGAAGCTTGGCATGGTTGGTCTGCCCAATGTGGGCAAAAGTACTCTTTTCAACGCACTCACAAACGCAGGTGCTGAATCCGCAAATTACCCATTCTGCACCATTGAGAAAAACGTTGGTATCGTTTCTGTTCCTGATGAAAGACTTGATAAGCTGGCAGAAATGTATGAACCTGATAAGTTCACTCCAGCAACTCTTGAATTTGTAGACATCGCAGGTCTAGTAAAGGGAGCTTCAAAGGGCGAAGGCCTCGGTAACAAGTTCCTTGCGGATATCCGTGAAGTTGACGCTATTGTACACGTTGTAAGGTGCTTTGAAGACCCAAACATCATCCACGTTGATGGAAGCATAAATCCACTAAGAGATATCGAAACTATCAACCTTGAGCTAATTTTTTCTGATATTGAAATGGTTGAAAGGCGCATCGACCGCGCAAAAAAAGCTGCAAAGGGGGATAAAAAGTACCTCGCAGAGGCTGAGTTCCTTGAAAGATTAAAGGCTCATCTCGAAAATGGAAAGTCAGCAAGAGGATTTGACTTCACTGACGAGGAAAGAGAACTTATAAAGTCTACGCCCCTGCTTTCTGCTAAGCCTGTAATCTATGCAGCTAATCTCAGCGAAGATGACTTCACTAACAATATTGACACAAACGAGAACTACAAAGCTGTATGTAAACTCGCAGAGGAGGAGCACTCCGCTGTACTACCTATCTGTGCTCAAATAGAAGCTGAAATCTCGGATATGGGCGAAGATGATAAAGCTATGTTCCTTAGTGAACTCGGACTCGAAGTTTCTGGACTTAATCGTATCATAAAAGAAGGATATGCACTCCTCGGTCTTATCTCCTATCTCACTGCTGGCAAGCAGGAAGTACGTGCTTGGACCATCACTAAAGGAACTAAGGCTCCACAAGCAGCAGGTAAAATACATACTGACTTTGAAAAGGGATTTATCCGCGCCGA
>DBYI01000047.1:0-2664 GCA_002310115.1 Ruminococcus flavefaciens | reverse complement strand
TGCAGGACGGCGATATCGTTCTGTTCCGTTTTAATGTTTGACGTATATAAACGTATAAAAGATATACAAGATAACTAAACAAATTCATAATTTGCTTTTCCAGCAACCGATTTACAGATAAAAGAGTTCGAAACAATAGAACATTATTTCCGTGAAAGTATCCTTCTTAGTTCCTAAAACTAATGTCTATCGTTTTAATTATGTATTCAATGAATAATTAGAGGGTTCACTTATGATATTATCCGATAAAACTATCTCCCGACTGCTTAGGGAGGAATCACTCGTTATAAAGCCTCTATCTGACGATCAGATACAACCTGCAAGCGTTGATGTTAGACTTGGTAATACTTTCAGTGTTGTGGAAGATACTCCAACAGGTATTATCACGCTTAACAACGAAATAAAGTATAAAACCATTACTACTGACAAGTATCTCATACTCCCCGGACAATTTGTCCTTGCTACTACTATGGAATATTTCGAACTTCCCGATGACATTACCGCTTTTGTTGAGGGAAGAAGCTCTCTCGGCCGTTTAGGCTTGTTTATTCAGAATGCAGGTTGGGTTGACCCAGGTTTTAAAGGCGAGATTACTTTGGAGTTATTCAATGCAAATCGTTGCGCTATAGAACTACAATGTGGCAGAAGAGTTGGACAACTCGTGTTTGCTCATATGGACGACTCCGCCCTTAACCCATATAACGGAAAATACCAGAGACAAACAGGTGCCACGGGTTCGAGAGTTTTTATGGATAAAGATAAAGGATAGAGTATCTTTCTAAATGCAAATTTAATCGTATAAAGCCATTTATACAGATTTGTTCGTTATATTATTGCATAAAATATCTGCTTCAACATTAGCTGATATTTTAATGCAAAATTCAAACTGGAGGTCTTTCAATGAGCTTTTCTCCTAAAGAGATACTGAAATTCGTTGAAGAGAACGACGTAAAATTTATAAGGCTAACTTTCTGCGACATGTTTGGCAATCTAAAAAATGTGGCTATAATGCCAAACGAGTTGCCTAGAGCATTTGAATATGGTATTCCATTTGACGCTTCATGTATCGCCGATGGCTGCTCCGATCTTCTCCTAGTTCCTGATATCTCTACTCTTTCTGTTCTGCCTTGGAGACCAAAGTCTGGAAGAGTTGTTCGCTTCTTCTGCTCGCTCAAAAACACAGATGAAAGTGATTACGTAGGCGACATGCGTTCAGAACTGACTAACTACATAAATCAGCTAAGACTTGACGGATATTCCTGTGAAATGGGCACGAAATGCGAGTTCTATCTCTTCGAACTCGACGAGCGTGGCGAACCAACAAAAATCCCACACGATCATGGCGGATACCTTGATGTTGCTCCGCTCGACAAATGTGAGAATGCAAGACGTGAGATATGTCTCTCACTCGAAGAAATGGGCATGAGTCCCAAAAGCTCATGTCATAAGCATGGTCCTGCACAGAATGAGATTGAGTTTCGTGAAAGTGAACCAATAACAGCAGCGGACAATATGGTACACTATAAGACTGTGGTTAAGTCTATTGCGGCTCAGAACGGCCTATTCGCTTCATTTATGCCGAAACCGCTCCCAAATGAGCACGGCAGCGCTCTTAGTATATCCCTGAGCCTTAAAAAGGGCGGGGAAAATATCTTCGGCACCGATATCAACGCTATGCCACATGAGGGTAAGTGCTTCATATCGGGAATCCTCAGCAAGATACGCGAGATCACCGCGTTCCTCAACAGCACTACCAACTCCTACAAGCGCTTCGGTATCGGCTATGCTCCGAAATACGTAAACTGGTCCTCAGAGAACTGCGCTCAGCTCATAAGAGTCCCGAAGCCTGTGGGGATTTCTCCACGTATCGAGATACGTTCCGCAGACGCATGCTGCAACCCCTATATCACTTTCAAGCTCATACTTGCGGCAGGTATAGGCGGTATACAAAGAAACGATTCCTCGCTGTTCGAGAGCGCTATGCACAGCGATACGGCAGGATCGGTATTTCAGCCCCTGCCATCCTCACTTGAGGAGGCCGCTGCTGCCGCAAAAGCAAGCGATTTCGTTAAACAGACCATTTCCCCGGAGATACTCAGCAATATCTTCGCTCAGCTCGACAAACAGATACACGACTACGATAACGCCGATGATAAGGATAAATTCGAGGAAAGCTCATATTTCAAGTTCGTGTGAGGTAATAAATGAACAGAGCAATTATTGTTTCCTCTAACAGTGAGGTGACGGAGCTTGCAGAACAGCTCCTGCGAATAGAGGGCTGCGGCAGGATAGCTTCTGCGGCAAGCGGAAACGAGGCCCGTCGGCTTGTTAAAAGCGATACCGAGCCCGAGCTGGTCATAATAAATACGCCCCTGCCCGATGAATTCGGTCAGGAGCTTGCGGAAATGATAGCCGAGACTACATCGGCCGGTATTATTCTCGTATGCGGCAGCGACGTTGCAGACGATATTGCAGACAGAGTCTCGGACAGCGGTGTAAACGTTATCTCCAGACCTGTTACAAGCGATATGCTCCAGCGTACTGTCCGCCTTATCATTGCGGCAAGAGTCCGCATGGCAGGCGTAAAAAAGGAAAACGCCGATATTCTCGGTCGTATCGAGGAAATGCGGACTATCAACCGCGCAAAGACCACGCTCATGAAGT
>DBYI01000037.1 GCA_002310115.1 Ruminococcus flavefaciens | reverse complement strand
TTTTTTCACAAAGTGGCAAACTCGGGATGGCCTGCAGGAAATTTAATAGAATTTATAATATTTTGTCAGGATGGAGTGTTATAATTAATATTCAAGCCTTTGAGGTAAAGTTGAAAAAAGGTATCGATGGAAAGAGGCTTAAATAGATAATGGCCGTTATCGAGATATTGAATGTATAATATACTAAGTCATGAATAGCAATGTGTTAATGAAAAAAGTACAAGTTATTTATGAGGTCCATAATAACTGGTTTTCCATTCTTAGAATCTTACATAAGGATCTGAAACATCGTGGAAACAGACGAACTCATACCTGGAAAAAAGTTTTTAAGATCATTAAACATCATAATATTCTATCATAAACTACATTGTGATGCGGCTTGTTTAATACATAGTCGAAGCTATATGTGGAAAAACTGCACGTAATCTTCTAAAAAGGTCAGTGATGGTAATAACACTTTCTATCAACTAGTGAATTTTTTTATTATAGTAGATTCAACTCAAAGTTGTTTAAATGAGATATCAGAATGTGTCTAGTATACTATTGATTTGAGAATTTCAATATGATATAATATAAATGTTTGGCTTTGGGTTTCGTTTATGTAGCATAGTAATACTTTACTATTTGGTATAAAACATGAAACCAGAATTAAATAATATACGATATAGGGAGGAAGAAATGAGTATAAACTTGATGCTTTTTAATGAATTGGGGAAAATGTGTAATTTGATTTCAAGTTATGACAAAACATTTTTTAATACGCCTGCAAGTGAAATTGAAATAGCCTCATTCAAACAAAAGAACAAGCTTTTGTTGCCTGATGAATTGGAAAAACTCTATCAGTTATCAAACGGCTTTCAGATACTCGGCAGAACGGCAGTTGTATATGAGCTTAAGAAGGTCGGAGCAAGGTTTGAGGATATCCCCGAAGAATATGTAGTTTTTGGAGAAATTGTTGGAGATGGTGAAAAACTATGCTTCAATGAAAAGACAGGAGAAATTATAACTGCATATAAAGAAAAAAGTATTTCATTATTCTCTTGACGGATTTTTAGAGTACTGTATTGATCAGTGTATGGATGGTTTCTTTATGAAAAAACCAGATCTGAGTGCCTGTTCAATTCTCAGTACTGATACAATAAATTCTATTCAGAAGCTTTATAATCTGAAATCCGTAACTATCAGAGAATTAGCAGAAAAATTTGTTCAGTATGATGATGCACAGCGAGAAAAGTATATATATGAACTTCCAATTGTTATAAGAGCTGCTGTTTTTAGCTTTCTTAAGTCAGACTACTGTAAAGATTTTATTAGGTATCTTAAAAACAAGGACGACATTAAAGCCGACAACTTTATAAGAGAAATGAAGAGAAGAGCAATCGACAGTTTCTTTAATTGAGAAAAAAGGGCCTTGATGACGGGAAATGTTCTTTCCCATGGAATGTGCAACAGATGAGAGAAATTTATAATTTCAACAGCGAAGGAATGTCTTATATGAATGCTGGTATTGTTAACGTCTATGATCATGCAGGAAATATATTAAAAGATGTTAATACGAACAGGTCACGTGAAAAATTATATTTTGACAGGAAAATGTGCATTTCGTATGTATATGACGTTTACAAAGAAAATCAGTTTCTAGGAAATGCCAACAATATTAAATTGAATGGATGAAGTAATTGTGATACCAAATGAAGAAACAAATTCACTTCAGGAATGCTTTGAACGATTGAAAAAAGGATGTAAAACACTCTCTGAGGAGTGTAATTATTCTGAGGATTACTCAAAGTTCAATCCGCCTGCAACAGAAGAACAAATTAAGGACTTTGAGAGTGAACTGAAATATCCACTTCCAGAGGCATATAGAGAATTTCTAAAATTCTCTAATGGTGCAAGAATAATGGGTGAGGATATATATGGCCTTGACATGATAGGAATGAATGATCAGTATGTTCCTGAAGGCTATCTTGCAATAAGCAGTATTGAAATGATGAGTGATAGGATGGCTATTTCGCTTGAAGATGGTGATCTTTATATGTTGTATGATCTTAAACCTTCTTCATGGAGCTTTGAGCGTGAAATAAAGAGTTTACTTAATGAATGTGAATCTGAAATAAAATCCATAAAAATCCAGCAGGAAAATGAGAAAAGCGATTCTGAAACTATAAAAAAGAAAAAGCAGGAATTAGATGATTATGTTAAAGCTATGGAAAATTTTTTTGCAGAAAGGAATAAAAAATAATGGCGGACAATAATACAAGCAGCTTTGTTAGTAAATTTGATGATTTATATCAAAATAATAGATCATTTATTTTTAATGCATTTCAAGAAGGTGGTTTTACTCTTTCAGAGCAAAAAGAAATATTTGATGGATTAAATGTTAAGCAGAAATGTAAATTATACAATACAATATCTGTTGATTCAAGAAATATATTTTTTAATTCATTAGATGCAGATGACGCGAAAGAATTTAGTAAAGTAATACGCAAGCAAGCGGTTAAAGATGCTCTCGTAATTGAACGAGGTCTGCTTGATGATGGATTATGTACAAGAGACTGGAGTTTTGAGCAGCTCAGAGAGATGTATAATTTCAGTGAAAAAACCGGAAAAACGTCTATAAATGCTAATACACCTCATGAGTTTAATCCGTTTGGTGATTATGAATATACTGTTTCAATAATAGAAGATGGAAAAAATAAAGGCAAAATTAAAATTAATCAACAGGCTATAGAAGGCCATCATATGATGAACGTTGATGAATTTTCAGCGGAGAATTAAAATCAGACAATTCATTTATCACAGAGGCCCAAAACAGCATAAGCATAAATAAAGAAAAAGACGAGATTTCTGATTTTGCCAATATTCAGGCAATGATACTTGCAGAGAATATGTCTGCATTCAGCAATGATAGTCAGATATCAAACGGAATAAATATCGGAGATATCACAGCAGAGTCTTCTGCTTTAGATCAGATTCTTGTAAACTCATCTTTAAAGTAAGCTAATGTGTAATAAAATCGTGCAGCAGTAAAACTGCTGCAACTTTTTACGTAAACGGAGGTTAGAAAAATGATAAAAAAACAAGACAGTGGACTGTCCTGTTTTATGATAGTAATGAAGTTCTTTGGCGTTCCCATAACCAAAGAACAAGCAGAAAACCTTGCAGTTCTCGATCCTGACCAGAAAACGGGTGAGGTTGAGATAATTCAGTCAGCAAAGGCGCTGAAAATGAAAGCAAAGCTTTGCAGATTGAAAATAGAAAAGCTCAAGGATGTTAATTCCCCTATCATAGCAAGGGGCTACGACGGCGAGTTCTTCATAATCGCAAAGTCTCATGAGGACAAGTTTATGATACTTACCACAGATAAGACTCAGCCTGAGATAGTTACAAGGATAGATCTGCAAAGAAAGTGGGACGGCACTGCTATCATAATAAATAAAAAGGGAGTAATGGATAGGGAAGCTATTTTCAGCTTTAAATGGTTTATTCCTACTATACTCAAATTCAAGAAAGAATTCATACAGGTACTTATTGCTGTATTCACAGTACAGATACTGGGTATTCTCACACCTGTAATGACACAGGTAGTAGTTGATAAGGTACTTGTACACAGGAGTATATCCACTCTTAACGTTCTGACAATAGGAATCGCAATAGTGTATATTTATGAGCTTATCCTTGGACTAGCAAAGAACTACGTTTTCACACATACCACAAATCGTATAGACGTAATGCTTAGTTATAAGCTATTCAAGCATCTTTTCGCTTTACCTCTCAAGTATTTCGAGTCACGCAGAGTCGGTGAAACTGTTGCAAGAGTGCGAGAACTTGACAGTATAAGAAGCTTTCTTACAGGAACTCCACTAAGCTCTATGATAGACTTTGTATTTATCATAGTATATATTGTTGTACTGTTTATGTACAGCCGTATGCTGACGGTAATAGTAATATGCTCTATACCTGTTTATGCTATTCTTTCAGCGATAGTAACCCCGCTTTTCAAGAAGAGACTTGATGAAAAGTTTGAAACGGGAGCAAATACACAGTCATTCCTAGTTGAATCAATAACAGGAGTACAGACTGTAAAATCATACGCACTCGAGCCAAAATTCGAGAAAAAGTGGGGGGATTTGCAGGCGGATTATGTAAAGGCAAGCTATAAAACCTCAATGGTTTCAGCAACAGCCGGATCAACAGGTCAGTTCATCCAGAAAGTATTCGACCTGCTAATACTTTTCTTTGGGGCTAAGGCAGTAATGGATGGAAATTTCACTGTTGGACAGCTAGTTGCATTCCGTATGCTTTCGGGTAGGGTAAGCGGACCTGTACTCAGACTTGTTCAGCTGTGGCAGGAATACCAGCAGGCATCACTTTCTGTAAAGCGTATAGGAGATATATTTAATACAGCTCCTGAGCCTGTTCTAAACACAAATATAACTTCTCTTCCAAGAATAGAGGGAAAGATAGTTTTTGATAAAGTTCATTTCCGCTATAATCCACAGGGGGGGGAGGTCATCAAAGGTATGAGCTTTGAGATTGACCCCGGTACTGTTGTAGGAGTAGTAGGACGAAGCGGTTCAGGAAAGAGTACTATTTCCAAGCTTATACAGCGCCTTTATATTCCTGAGGCAGGAAAAATATCCGTGGACGGTATGGATATATCCCTTGTAAATCCATCAATGCTCAGAAAGCAGATAGGAGTTGTACTTCAGGAGAACTTTATGTTCAATGGTACGGTTGCTGAAAATATTGCTATTCACTGTCCTACGGCAACTATGGATCAGATAATAAAGTGCGCAAAAATAGCAGGTGCTCACGACTTTATTCTCGAGCTTCCCAACGGATATGATACAATAATCGGCGAAAAGGGTATGGGACTTTCAGGCGGTCAGAAGCAGAGAGTTGCTATTGCAAGAGCCATACTCAATGATCCTAGAATACTTATCTTCGACGAAGCAACCTCTGCACTTGACTACGAATCTGAAAGCATAATACAGAACAATCTCAAGGATATATGCAGAAACAGAACAGTTATCATCATTGCTCACAGACTTTCAACTTTAAAGGATGCACAGAAGATAATGGTAATCGACAAAGGTGATCTTGTGGAGTATGACACACATGAAAAACTCATGTCGCAAAACGGTCTTTATGCTTATCTATACAATCAGCAGCAAAGGGGTGAGGTAGATGGATAATAACAAGCTTACGGAATATGCTCTGAAACACAGCAAAAAGCACGACAAGGAACTGAAATACGACTTTATGCCGTCAATGCTGGAGATAATCGAGCGTCCTGCACATATTGCAGGAACTGTTATAATCTTAGGTATATTTTCACTCCTTGTGGCAGCAGTTATATGGGCTTGTCTATCAAAGACTGATATTGTAGTAACATCAAGCGGCACAATACAGCCTGTAGGTAATGTATGGTCTCTTAACTCAGCTGCTGGCGGAACGATCAAGTCGATAAACGTTGAAGAGGGAGCGTATGTAAATTACGGCGACGTACTTATTGAACTGGATACTCAGAGCCTGGACATCGACGTTGATTCGTTGAATAACCAAAAAGATGTACTGGAAGCACAGAAAAGAGTCTACAATATGATAATGAACAACGAGGATCTTTCTTCCATTGATCTGTCTAAGTACGCAGCAAATATACAGCCGTCTATACTTACTATAATCGACACCGATAAGACCTATCATAACAACATCAGTATACTTGAAAGCACAAAGGAAAACGCAAGGCATGCCACTGAACGCGCAAATATTATACTTAATGAGTACAATTCAAACCCTAATATATCAAGGGCTGAGTACGATGCGCAGAGTATAGTGGTAAAACAAGCGGAAAACGAGTTTATGCAGGCTGAGATAAACGTTTCAAAGGCTCAGAATACATACAGCGAACAGGTTAACGCAAAGCTTTCAGAGATAAACAGCAGCCTTAGCCAGATAAACTCACAGCTTGAAAAGTATGATTTGTCTAAAAAGAGTCAGCAGATAAAAGCTCCAACAAACGGATATATCAACAGTATTTCTGTTAATAACATAGGAGAGAACGTAACTGCGGCACAGCAGATGATAACAATAGTTCCTTCTGGCTCTGATGTTGAAATGGTATGCTATTTCAAAAATATGGACATTGCTGATATAAAGGTGGGAATGGATGCGGAGATAAAGCTTGAAGCCTATCCGTATAACAAATACGGTACTGTAAAAGGCAAGGTGAAGTATATCAGCCCAAGTTCGTTCAATACTGAGCAGATGGGAAGTGTTTACCTTGTAAAGCTCGAAGTTGACAACTCCAATGACAGGATAGATATAATGTCGGGACTTACAGGAGCAGTTGAGGTAAAAGTGGGCAAGCAATCTATAATGCGTTACTTCCTTGATCCTATCGTTAAGGGCTTTGGTGATAGTTTGAAAGAAAAATAAAGATAAAAGAGAACGACTAGAAAAATCTTTTACAAAATATTATAAAAAAGAACAGGCGGATACTTCATTTCTGAGGTGTCCGCCAAGTTTTTGTAAATGCTAAGCAAGTTGAATTATCTTTTGAATTTAAGAGCAAATCCAAGACCAAGTAAGAGAATAAGTGCTGATGCACCAAGCAGTATATATGCGGGAGTGTTGTCTCCAGTTGGAGCACCGTTTATAGGAGAAGATCCTCCCATATCTGGTCTTTCGCCGCCTCTTGAATTGTTTTCTTTTTCAAATGATGAATTGTTGTTATTTTTTTCGTTTTCAGAAACATTTTCATCGCCTGAGACCTTTTCGTCATCAGTATTGATATTTTTTTCTGATTCAGAATTATTACCGCCGCCGAAAGGAGAAGAAAATCCGTCTGGCATATTTTGAGGATCAAAGTTATCTGGAATATTGCTCGGATCGAAACCATCGGGCATTCCACTGCTAAAATCAGGCATATTGCCCGGGTCGAAATCATCTGGCATTTCTCCTCCAAATCCCTGTGGTGGTTGACCTCCAAAATCAGGCATTCCGCCTCCGTTTCCGCGTTTAGAAGATTTTCCTTTGTTGTCTGAACTGTCCTCATTTGCAAGCAGCTGAACATTGTTCAGCATTTTTACTGAGAATGAGGAAGTGTTGGCTGTTTGTGTAATTTCAACTTTTTCAGTTTGTTCTGATGTAGTTGGCTTTTTTGAACTCCTGCTCTTACCTGACTTTTCTGAGCTTTCGGACGTATTTGTTTTGTCGGAACTTTTGCTTCTGCCGAATCCGCCTTTTCCACCGCCAAATCCACCATTTCCACCCATAGAGCCCATATCAGAGGTATTCAATCCGTCTGTGTCTATGAGAGTTGAGCTATCAATTTTTTGACCTTCTGTTGTTGAAGGAATAATACCGTTAAGTTGCCCGATAACACTCTCTTCACGAAGTGTGCAGAATTTGCTGATAGCTTCAACGCCTGTTTTGAATTCATCGTATGTACAGAACTTTGTAGGATCTTTTTCAACATACTTGTCAATAAGAGATGCTGTATCCGCTACAAGCTTTTCAAAATCAACGCTGTCTAAAAATTCACTGAAAAGTTGGTGATACTGTTCTGTATATTCCTCATTGTCGAATATCCAAGATATCATAGGTCTGTCGCTCATACCATTTGAAACAGGTGTGTCAATAGGTGAATTAACGGAAGATGATGCATTTCCACCCATAAATGAACCGTAAGCAAGGTTATAGTCCCAAGGAATCATAGATAACTGTCCGTCTTCCTCATAGAGGTAGTAATTGTGTATCATCTGACCTGTGTAGCTATCACCGTTACAGAGAAAAATATGTACTA
This sequence comes from Ruminococcus flavefaciens, assembly GCA_002310115.1. Classification (GTDB taxonomy): domain Bacteria; phylum Bacillota; class Clostridia; order Oscillospirales; family Ruminococcaceae; genus Ruminococcus; species Ruminococcus flavefaciens_K. The sequence goes on along the minus strand of DBYI01000037.1, from coordinate 102,026 downwards.
CAAAGTATCTTAATACTTCCTCAATATCAACTGTGTTTTCAAGGTCTGACTGCTCTAGAAGAGCTTTAAGTGAACGGATAAGACGTTTCTTATCCGCAGTGTCAACTGCTGTTTTTGTATTGTTGAAGATATTTGAGTAACTGTCTACATCATCATCGGTATACTTAAGCTTTACATCATCGCTTCCCATACCGAATCCACCAAATCCTCCTTTGCCACCGCCTTCAGAGTTTTCTCCATCGCCGCCGAACATTTTTGAAGGATCAAAGTCACTGAAATCTTTTGGTATATTTTCGGGATCAAACTGCGGCATATCGCCACCGAAATCGGGCATATTGCCGAAGTCAGGCATACCGCCTCCAAGGCCCTCGAAAGTTGTGGATGATTTTATATTTTCTTTTGAGTTTTCAGAGCTTTCTTTATCTTTGTCTTCGCTCTTTGTATTCATAAAATTCCCCATACTAAAGTCTTTGCCATTGCCTCTGCCGCCACCGAAACCTAAAGCGTCAGGTTTATATAGATCTCCATAGTTGCTGCCATAGTTCCTTTCAAGGAAGGAGTTCTCAATAGCTTCCACAGCAAGATACAGCCCCCAGTCTTCACCGTTGACTGTGATGTAGGCATAACTGCAAAGAGGTGCGTCAACGCCGAAATCATTCATAAGGGTATAAGCAAGGTAATCCTTCATATAAGTATTATCCTGAATGATGTTGTTGAGGCAGAGTTTGTCAAGTCCATGATAGGTCTTGTCGTTTTCGTACTGATCAAACTCTATCTTAAAGCTGTAACGGCTGCTGTTCATGTTTCGTACAGAGCTGAGAGATGTATTGCCTTTTGCTCTTATACCCACATTTTTCATGGCTTCACCGTCGATGATAACATTGCAGGCTGAATATTCCTCGCTTTCACAGCCATCGATAAAGCCGTCCCAGTCGTTAATGACTATGTCAATAGTATGTACCTTAGAGTGATCAAACAGCCTGTTCTCATAGCCGATAGCGTGAGCTGTTGTCTGTATGCCCATCGCCTGACCGTTACAGAAGATAAAGGCAAGAACAATAGCAATAGCTGTTATCACTATGCATATCCTGTCTATGTTTTTATGTGCTGACATTATCTCACACCCTTATCCCATGTAGTCGCCGTTGTAGCTCACGAGAACAGCGCTCTGTACACCTTCCATATCTGCAAGTGTGTTTACGAAATCTGTGTTGTCATCCTTGAGCCTGATCTCTATATTCAGTTCAACCGAGCCTTTCTGTGCTGTCTTACTCTTGATAACGCATCTTTCAGCCTTACCGTCGAGGAAAGCCTTAGCCTTAGCCTCGCTGTCATGCCCGTCACAGCGTACTACTACGATATATGGATTCTTGTGAGCCTTGCGGTTAACGAATACAAGAAGAATAACTCCGATGATAACGCTTCCTATGACTGCAAGAGGGATCATGCCTGCTGCAAGTACGATACCAACTGAGATAGACCAGAACAGGAACGCGATATCAAGCGGTTCCTTGATTGCTGTACGGAAACGTACGATAGAAAGCGCACCGACCATACCAAGTGAAAGAACAACGTTGCTTGTAACTGCGAGGATAACTACGGTTGTTATCATTGTAAGTGCAACTAGAGTTGTACCGAAACTTGCAGAGTACATAACTCCCGAATACGTTTTTTTGTAAACAAGAAATATGAACATTCCCAGGCCGAAAGCCAGTATAATGGCAATTGCCATGTCAAGAATGCTGACACTGGTCACATTATCAATAAAATTTGACTTAAAAATATCACTGAAGCTCATAATTAATTACTCCTTTATGTTTTATCCGTAAATTCGGCAGGCTGCGTATTTTGAGAAAGCTCCCTCACGCCTGTCTGCAAGGGCAACTGCGTCTCTGATTATATCAGGGAGAAATCCGTCCCATTTGACTTCCAGTATAATTGAATCTGAAACAGGGACTGTTACACAGTCAGGATTAAGAAAATCTGTACATCTCATGCCACTTCGTACATTGTAATCAAGTGTGACGCGAACGTTTCCTGCGGGGTATATGAATGGCTCTCTTGTATAGTCCACAATAGTTTTAGGAGCTATACCCTGTGACTTCATTTTTGAATAGAGTTCGCGTATAAGTTGATGATCAGATTCTATCATCCATTCGGTATCTCCGTCAACTATGCTTTGAGCCTGTTCAACTGTAAGAGGAGCGCTGAACTTGCAGCCTAGATGGTCTATCTTGCTTTTCTTTTCAAGATGTATGACTGAGGTATCTCCGTTGTAGTATCTGATACGGAATTTCTCGCGTCGGCTTAAGCCGTTTACCTTTTCCATAAGTGCCTTGTCTGCAATATTATCGAAGTAGAGGCTGCGGATAAAGTATTTTCCGTTTATGGTGTGAGGATCGTGGTATGCGACTGCGCTTAGTCTGTGACGGATCGTTATCATATCTGAGTAGTTTATCTCATGTTTGATCTCATGTCTAAAATCCATAGTTTTCACCTCTTTTCCTTGTCATAGGTGCGCACACAGACTAATTAAGGGAACGTACGCCTGTGTGCGCTCTGTCCTATGCTTTAATTATACCTGTGAATGCTGAACTGACGCTGAAAACGAGTGTGAACACTGTAAAACTCAAGTGAAAGCTAAGTGAAATAATGTCAATTATTAATGTTTTCAGCTTGAATTCAGCTGTATGTTGTATTATAATAATTAAGAAAGGTTTTAAGGGGGAAAATCAAAATGAAAATACTTATCATAGAGGATGAAAAGGTACTGGCGGATTCACTGAAGCTAATGCTCGAATCAAAAGGTTTTGAAGCTGAGGCAGTCTATGATGGCGAAAGTGGCGAGCAGTATGCATTGTTGAATATTTATGACCTGATAATTCTTGACATTATGCTGCCTAAGAAGAACGGCTATCAGGTTGCAAGAACTGTACGCGAAAAACGAAATGCAACACCTATACTTATGCTGACAGCAAAATCTGATGTTGAGGACAAGGTGCAGGGATTGAATGCAGGTGCGGACTATTACCTTACCAAACCATTTGATGCTAGGGAGCTTCTGGCCTGTGTGAATGCTCTTCTTCGCAGACAGGGCTCGCAGGTAAACGAGCTTGCTTTTGGTAATACTCGACTTGACATGGAATCTGCTTCTCTAATATGCGGTGAAAATAGTGTACGGCTATCTGCAAGGGAGTTTGAAGTCATGCGTATGCTTATGACATCGGGAACGAATCATTTATCAAAGGAAGTGTTACTTACCAAAGTATGGGGATTTGACTCAAATGCAGTTGAGAACCATGTGGAAGCATATGTGAGCTTTCTGCGGAAAAAGCTGTTAAGTATCGGTTCAAATGTCCGTATCGAAGCTATGAGACGTTTAGGCTATCATCTGGAGTGTGATGAGCAATGCTGAAACGCCTTAGAATAAAATTTATTGCAGTCATAATGAGTATTGTAACGATACTATTTATTTTTATTTTCGGCCTTGTACTGCATCTTACAAAACAGACAGCTGAAAGGGAAAGTATTCAGATGATGCGTTCAATGGCGTTTCGTCCTCCTTCGTCAGCACCTATGAACAAGCCTGATAATATGCCAGATAATATACGCCTACCGTTCTTTACCGTGAATATACGAGATAACGGAGAAATAACTGCATTCGGTAGTGATTATTATGACCTTACTGATAAGGAACTGCTAAAAAAGCTTGTAGATTCTGTTGATGAAAGAGCAAAAGAATCAGGTGTGCTATCGGAATATGATCTGAGGTATATCAAGTCAGATAATGGGCGTATGAAAGCTATCGTATTTGCGGATATATCCAGTGAAAAGGCTATGATAAAGGGCCTTATAAGGAACTCCGTCATTATAGGTCTGATAGGATATGCGGTGTTCTTTCTGATAAGTCTGCTCCTTGCAAAATGGGTAACGAAGCCTGTTGAAAAGACATGGAACGAGCAGAAACAGTTCATAGCAGATGCTTCACACGAGCTGAAAACTCCACTTACAGTTATAATGACAAATGCTGAAATGCTTAGCGATAAGAGCTACTCTGATAGTGATAGGGACGGCTTTACGCAAAATATTCTTTCAACGTCAAAGCGAATGAGAGGATTGGTAGAGAGCTTGTTGGAACTTGCAAGGCTTGACAATAACAGAGCTAAGATAAAGCTTGTTGCCGTTGATTTGAGTAAGTTGACATATGACAGCATCCTGCCGTTTGAGCCTCTGTTTTATGAGAATGATATGGAGTTATCAGCGGAAATAGACAATAATATCAAGGTCGAGGGTGATAAGGATAAGCTGAGACAGGTTATAAATATCCTGCTTGATAATGCACTGAAATATTCAGACCCTGCCGATAAAGTTACAGTTAAATTGAAACAATATAGTTCAGAATGTACACTGTCAGTTTCAGGGCTTGGAACTCCGCTGACAAAGGAAGATCTTGAGAATATCTTCAAGCGTTTCTATCGTTTGGATCAGGCAAGAAATGATGGACAGAGCTACGGTCTGGGGCTTTCTATCGCCGACAGTATAATTAAAGAACACAATGGAAGGATATGGGCTGAAAGCGAGAACGGATACAATACTTTTTATGTTTCTTTACCTTTATAAATATAAAAAAGCGAGTTGCAATGACACAACTCGCTTTTTTAGGTTTGAACGGTATGGACACAATCTAATGGGTGAAAATTCAGAATATAAGTCAGCATAGAGAAAAGAGAATATTCAACTGAAAGGCCGTTGGCTTATTTGCTGCTTCCTTCTTGATCTTTTGAACATTAATTTCCATGTTTTAATGTTGTTATTTGCATCATAATAATATCACGGCATCAAAAAACAATTAAGGAGAAATTGCAATGAGCAATAACAGCAATAACAATAAAGGCGAAATGACACAGAAGGGTAGAGAAGTTCTCGAAAGATTCAAGATGGAGTCAGCGAACGAGCTTGGTATCAATCTCAAGCAGGGCTACAACGGCGATCTTACTTCACGTGAGGCAGGATCTATAGGTGGCAGCATGGTTAAGAAGATGATTGACTCATATAAGATGCAGTAACAGTTGCACTAAGTCGAAAAAGGGAACGCGAAGGCGTTCCTTTTTTCTGGCTAGAAGAAAATAAATGCACATACTCCAACGATTATAGAGGCAAAAACCATGCCACAGATTACTTTTACAAGAGGTTTGTTGAGATTATTAATGCGTTCCTCAGTTATCTCGTCAAGGCTTTTGCCTTCCATGAAAGCTTTTATCTCCCTGTAATTCTGGATATTGTTGTCTTTTTTCATTTTTTCAACTTTTATGGCTGTAAACATAGATACTGAGAAGAGTATACCACATATGACTCCGCCGAGCCAGCCAAGGTACTTTATCAGTGGTATGATAGATATTGCAACGATGATATACTCGGCTGTGAGAAGCCATGCCATAGCATTAAACTTCTTTGTGTTATTTTTTTCAATTTCATTTTTCATAGATTCAACATCTCCTTTAACTAATTCGTCAAGAGAAATATTGAAAAGTTTTCCAAGAAGTAGAAGACTGTGTATGTCAGGATAGCTCTTGTCGTTCTCCCAGTTCGAGATAGTCTGTCTGCTGACGAAGGCTTTTTCAGCAAGAGTTTCCTGTGACCAATTCAGCTTCCCGCGAAACTTTTTGATTTGATTTCCAATCTCCATGTTTTTCCTCCTTTGGAGTTAAGTTCTCCTGACTGACGCCAGTATATCATCTGGCTAAGGAGATTTCTATCAATGTTCTTTTACATCTGGAGAAAAAGTTGTAAAAATGCGTTGATATTATATGTAAAAACGTTTTTACATGGCGTAAAACAGAGGTTTGTAAGGTGTGCAAAAAGGGCAGCCCTAAGCTCTGCCCTTTGCTTAAAGATTACTTGTTCTTGCGCCTGATAACAATTGCCACAAGGTCAGGACCAATATTTGAGGTGACTACAGCACCAATATTGCCCATCATTTCAGACTTGCGTCCTGTTTTTTTAACGAGCTCCTTTTCGACTTCTTTTGCAACAGTATCATCCCTGCCGTGAAGAAGTATATAAGGAGTTTGTGGCGTCATGTTTTTTTCTATTATTTCTACGAGTTTCGGAACGATGTTCTTTTCACCTCTTATTTTATCGATAGTTTCAGTAGTGCCATCTGAGAAGAGGATAACAGGCTTAAGTCCCAGAAGCTCTCCTGCAAAAGCCTTTGCGGCGGAGATACGACCGGACTTTTTAGCATATTTCAACGAAAAAGGAACAGCATATACAGCACATACATTGAACCAATCTTCGAGATATGCAATTATTTCTTCGGCGTCAGCACCGCGTTTGATCTTTTTAGCAGCTTCCATAACAGGGTAGCCATAGAAAAGGGTGTAACACTTTGAATCAATGTTAAAAATACGAAGCTTATCCTTTGCTTGGGGATTATTTTCGAAAAATTCGTTTTTGGCAATTATGGAGTTATTATAGGTGCCCGACCCAAGTGAATTTATGGATACACTGATAATATCTGTATATCCTTGCTCAAAGAGCTCCTTATAGGCTTCCTCAAATGTTATTGGAGGTATCTGAGAATGCTTAGGTATCTCGTCTGTTTCTTCAAGAAGCTTATAGAATTCCTGTGTTGACTTGTCGTACATTTCGAGGAAACTTTTTCCGCCTACTGTCAAGGTAAACGGAAGGACCTTTATGCCTAGCTCCTCGACAGTCTCTTTTGGCAGGTCACAGCATGAATCAGTAAGCATTACGATCTTTGACATAATAATATCTCCTTTACCATGTATATTGAGTAAGTTTTCCTTCACGAGAAAGATCAGGGTAGTCCCACTGCCTCAGAACCTCGTATATAGCTATTGCCACGGAATTTGATAGATTTAGACTACGGAGTTCGTTCCGCATGGGGATTCTAAGGCAGCAATCGGGATTATTGTGAAGAAGAGATTCAGGAAGGCCCTTGTCCTCCCTTCCAAATATTAGATAGGAATTATCAGGATATTCTGCTTCGCTGTGGACGTGTAGTCCTTTTGTTGTGAAGTAGAAGAAGTTCCCTCCTTCGTTTCTGATGAAAAAGTCACCGAGGCTGTCATAATATGTAATGTCGAGTTTGTCCCAGTAGTCAAGTCCCGCGCGTTTAAGCTGTTTGTCGCTTACTTCAAATCCAAGAGGACGGACAAGGTGCAGTTTTGCTCCAGTAACAGCACAGGTTCGGGAGATATTTCCCGTATTTTGCGGAATCTGAGGTTCTACAAGGACTATATTGAGGTTTTGCATATTTCACCTTTTTTGTTCAGAATAATTTATTCCTGTATTCAGATAATAATATTGTCCGTACTACGGACAATAATTATATGGAGTTTTGATATGAATATAAAATCGCTTGTAAAGGGTGCGGTGGCAGGAGCGATAACAGGTATCGCCTGCTATGCATTTTCAAATGCAAGGCCTATAAAGAAAATGAGCATAAAGCGCGATGCAGGAAAGGCACTTAAAGCCGCAGGAGACCTCTTTGACGATATAAAGTCGGTAATTATGTAGCTTCTCCCGAATTGCGTCTGAAACCAAGATAGCTTTCGAGAATTAGGACGGCTGCAACGGCGTCAACAACTGCCTTGCGTTTTTTTCCGCGTGTGTTGGTGACATTCAGCGCATTATGCGCTGAAACTGTTGTGCATCGCTCGTCCCATAGTTTAACGGGACAACCTGTGAGTTTTTCAAGCTCCTCGGCGAAGAGTTTGCATTTTTCAGCTCTTTCGCCGACTGTTCCGTTCATATTCATGGGATAGCCAACTACTATTTGTTCTGCACGCTGTTCTTTTGCCAGAGCGGCGGTTTTTTCTATACATTGATTAAAGTCCTTTTCGGCTATAACTGTGACGGGCGAAGCAATCATTTCGCTTTTTCCGCATACAGCGATGCCTGTTCTTGCATCGCCGAAATCAACTGACATTATTATCATTTTGATGTTCCTTTATTCTTTTTTATTAACGCTTAGATTGCGTTAACTATGCTTATAAAATTAACGTTTTGTAATAATAAAGAAATTTTTATCTGTTCATTGTTTGATTATTGTAAAAGCAAGTGTTGTTTTGGGTACCAGATAGGAAATCATAAAAAGTATTTTGATGTAAAATGGAAGCATCGTATTGAAAAGATTTTCTAAGGAATCAATACGTTCAAGGCTTGAAATGTGAAGAATGTATAAGTCCTTATAGTTTAGTGTAGCTTATATCCGCTTGTTTTCTGCAAATGAATGCAGAAAATGCAACAACTCGTTCATAATTCCTGAATGTTATTTCTTTGGATTCTATGAGTTAGGGTGTCATATACTAAATAATCTTCACCATGGTTTCACAGTACCAATTATGTCTTTTACAGAAGCAATATTCTTGCTGTCAAGCCATTCGTTCATTTCTTCAATTATCTTTACAGGTACATACGGGTCTGTGAATATGGCAGCTCCAACCTGCACTGCAGAAGCTCCTGCCATCATGAGTTCGATTGCGTCACGTCCTGAGGAGACGCCACCCATGCCAATAACAGGAATATTTACCGCATTTGCAACCTGCCATACCATTCGTACAGCAATTGGGAATACTGCAGGGCCGCTCATACCGCCTACGTTGTTGCGGAGTACAGGTCTGCCTGTGTTTATATCGATTCTCATGCCGAGGAGAGTGTTTATAAGTGAAACTGCATCAGCTCCTGCGGCTTCAACTGACTTTGCAATGTCGGCAATGCTTGTAACATTAGGAGAAAGTTTTACAACTAGAGGTTTTTTGGTTACTGCACGTACTTTTTTCGTGACCTCTGAAGCCATTTCACAGCTTGTTCCAAAAGCCGCTCCACCTTGTTTTACGTTGGGGCATGATATGTTTAGTTCTATCATGTGAACATCAGTATCTTCCAGTTTTGCGGCAACCTCCGCGCATTCGTCGGGAGTTGAGCCTGCAATGTTTGCGAGCACCACAAGATCCTTTGTAAGAAGATAGGGTAGCTCAGTTTCAATAAAATGATCAATTCCTGGGTTCTGAAGTCCTACTGAATTGAGCATACCAGAAGGAGTTTCAGCTATTCTTGGAGAAAGATTTCCTGTACGCAGATGTAAGGTTGTTCCCTTTGTGGCAATACCACCAAGCTTATTGAGAGAGAAGAGTTCTTCATACTCCCTTCCATAGCCGAAAACGCCTGAAGCTGGAATTATGGGGTTCTTGAAGTCTATCCCACAAACTTTTACGGAAAGATCAGCCATTACCAGATCACCTCCTCAGCATTGAAAACCGGACCATCCTTGCAGACATGTGCGAAGTATTCGTTGTCGTTACGAACTGTACGGCAGGCACATCCAAGACATGCTCCAATGCCGCAGGCCATGCGCTCCTCAAGTGATATTTCGCAGAAAATGCCATTTTCTTTACATATTTTAGCGACATTTTTGAGCATTGGCATAGGTCCGCACGCATAAACAGCATCGATGCCTCCTTTTTTTACGAGTTCTGCAAGAGGCTGTGTTACAAATCCGTGAATGCCTGCTGAACCGTCATCAGTGCAGAGGATAGTCGTTGCACCTGTACTGTGAAAATCGTCTTGCAATATGACTGCAGAAGCGTTTCTGAAACCGCTTATTGTAATAGCTTTATTGCCGTAAGTTTTAGCAAGTGGGAGCATTGGCGGTGTACCGATACCACCACCGATAAGAATTACCTTATTATAAGTAGTATCAACGGTAAATCCGTGACCGAGGGGGGCGAGCATATCTATCAGGTCGCCCTTGTTGAGCTTGGCAATCTCTGAGGTGCCCTCGCCGCGAATCTCGAAAACTATACGGAGAGTTCCTTTTTCCTTGTCAATGCCGCAGATAGAGATAGGTCTGCGCAGTGTGAACCCTTTTGCTCTTATATGTACGAACTGCCCAGGGCAGGCTGTTGCCGCCACTTCGGGACAGGCAATGCTGAAGCTGTATATCTCACGAGCAATCGCAGTTTTTTCGGTGATCATGAATTGTCCCTGCGTGTATTTCATATTTTTCTCCTTTAATATGAATAATCAGAAATTGGTAATTAGTATGGATACTCCAGTGGCATACCCGTTTCTATTTACTAATTTTTATTTTCTACTGGATTATTATAACATATGCGGTTAAAAAAAGCAACAGGCGATAGGCACAGTCCTATTATAATATAGTATATTCGATTGGTTGAACCAATATGAAAAAGTGAGAAAAAAGCTGAAATTAGATGAAATATTATGATAAATGCAAAAAAATCTTCAAAAAAACTAAAAATCGACTACAAACAAGATTTGCGGTTCGTATGAACTTATGATATAATCATATCATCATCAGAAAGGAGTTAAAGACAATGAGCAGATTGATACCGGGCACAACAATGAAATTCACAGATCAGGCAAGAGAATCAGCATTCTCCCTTATTTCTCCGGTTCTTGAGGCTACTGGTGGACTTACGCTATCACAGCTTTCTAAACTTACGGGGCTTGAGGGAACAACAATCCAGAACTGGATCAAACGAGGGTGGGTATCTGCTACCAAAGGCAAGAAGTATTCCGAAAAGCAGATACTTCGTATACTCCTGATAAATATGCTACGCAAGGCTATGAAGCTTGAAGATATCGCAAATCTTATGCGCTATATCAACGGTGACGTTGAGGATACCTCAGATGATATCATAGATGATATTCTTCTTTATGATATACTTTGCAGGATAATTTTTACAGCTGAGGACGAGGGCGCTTTCGGTACAGAGCATATCAAGGAACTTGTAGCACAGGAGGTCGCTGAGAATACAAAGGCTATATCTGATGACGAAAAGCTAAAAAAAGCAATGTTTGTTATGGTAATGGGGTATCGAAGCGGTTGCCTCAGGACAGAAATGGAAAAGGGACTTGAGGTAATTCTCGACGAAATGTAAGTTTTTGGGGTAAACATCACAGCTTTTAATGGTATATGGGAGGTATTGAATATGAATGTTGTAACAGCTTTATTCATGAGCAAAAAGAAGATAATCAAGCTTTTTGAAGTATCAAAGGCGTTTTCGGCAGACAGCGCTAAAACTCTTGATGAAATGGGTATCTATAATCCTGAAGCAACATTTGAGCTTCTGTATGACAATGTGATATCTGCAACAGGAAACAGTAAATATTACCTTAACAGGAAATAACTTATATAATATATAAAGTAGAGGAGGGTCAATATGGCATTTCTTCCATCTGTTTTCTATATGAGAAAAATAAGAATAATCAGCTTGCTTATGAGTGCAAACGCTTATTCAGCTGATACTGCAAAAAGACTTGACGAAATTGGATTGATTAATCCATACGCATTCCAGTTCCTTACTGTCCGTATGATAAAAAGCAATGTCATTTCGGTAACGGGTGAAGGAAAATGCTATCTTTGCCAATAAAAGGAGAATTATTATGTCAGTAAATGTTAGAGAAGTAAACGGAAATAATGTACCGAGGAAGCCGAGCTTCAAGGGCGTGAAATGGTTGATAGCAGGACTAGCAGCAGTTTTTGTGGCTGTTAATTCCTTTACAATAGTACCTGCAGGACATACGGGAGTAACGCTTACACTTGGTGAGGTTTCGAGCAATCCTTTATCAGAGGGCTTCCATGTAAAGGCCCCCTTCATTCAGACAGTTGAGAAAATGTCAAACAAGATACAGGTTTATGAGACACCTGCATCCGCAGTTTCAAAGGACCTTCAGACTGTAAACAGCAAGATTGCTGTAAACTATCGTCTTGTTACGGATAAATCGCCTGATATGTACAAGAATGTAGGTGTTGACTATCAGACAATACTCATAACACCTGTGGTTCAGGAGTGTATGAAGTCTGCTACAGCCAAGTACAACGCAGAACAGCTTATCACAGAGCGTGAATCTGTTAGCAATGAAGTTAAGACAGCTCTTGACAACAAGCTCAATACTTATGGTATCTATATAGAGAAGTTCAACATTGTAAATTTCGATTTCTCTCCAGAGTTTAATACAGCTATCGAGGCAAAGCAGGTAGCAGAGCAGAATCTTCTCAAGACCAAGACGGAGCAAGAACAGGCAAAGGTCATTGCAAAGACCGAGGCCGAGAAAAAGGTAATCGCCGCAAATGCAGAGGCTGAGGCTATTCTCGCTCAGGCACAGGCACAGGCTGATGCCAATAAGCTTCTTGAGGAGTCACTTTCCAATAAGGTAATTGCCTATGAGCAGATTCAGAAGTGGAACGGCGTAATGCCAAAAGTTACAGGCAACAGTAATGGGGGCCTACTCATAGACGTTAATATAGATGACGCAGCAACAACTTCTGCTGCAAATTGAACTTAAAAGTTACATTTGGGGTAAAGTAAATACGATCTCATACTCTGTTGGGGAACAGAAAATGAGAGTACTCATCTGGCCAAGAAAAATAGGGATCCGAAGCTGCTTAGAAGAAAGCTTCGTAAAATAAAAAGGTGCAGCGGTCTGGGGAGACTGGCTGCACAGGGGTAAACAGTTTATATAAAACATACGCATCATTATAACGCCATGATATAGGGGTGATCGGGGGTAAACGATCACTCAGGCAAAATGCGGTGGTTTTCTTGAAAAAGCAGAGACAATTTGAGTTTCGGGTCTCTGAAGGGATGTATTGGGCGTTCCTTTACAACATTATAGGGGGATTCAGGGAGAGCTTATGTAGGGGTACATAAGCTCTTCCGCGTTTTTATGAAAAATAAGCTCTTTTTCAAAGTCTGTAAGAGGAAGCCTTTCTATCATTGATATTTCATTTGCAGGATCGTCCCAGGGGCAGTCGCTACCAAAGAGTACCTTGTTAGCTCCTTGTAAACGAATTATGCGGAAGAGTTTGTCGTCCTCTATATACCTGGAGATAACGCTCACATCGAACCACAGATTATCATACTTGCCAGCGGTGTATTTCTCAATATCGTCCCAGAGTTTCATGCCACCAAGATGTGCGGCAATTATTTTAAGTTTCGGGAAGTTTTCAGCCACAATCGCGAAGCTTTGCGGAGTAGCTCTTATCATATCTTCTGAGTACGGATCCCAACCACCGTGAAAGACAGCAAGAAGGCCGAGTTCAGCGATTTTTTCGTATATTGGAAACATTCTTTCTTCGTTGGGACAAAATTTCTGGTATTCTGAGTGAAATTTAACACCGCAAAGGCCTAGACTTTTTATCCTTTTCACTTCGTCAAGTACGTCCTCTGAATCGGGATGGACAGTTCCGCAGCAGTAAAGATTGCTGCACATGACAGAAGCAGCCCAGTTGTTGATAGTTACCTGCTGTGATGGCTTTGTAGCAACAGGAAGCAGCATTGCTTTCTCTATGCCGTTTTCAGCAAGCTTTCTGCGGAGTCCGTTTACAGTTCCGTCTGTTGCCGGAGCTATGCCACTTGTCTCGGCAAGCCCCGAAAGTGCACGCTGAGCGAGTTCATTGGTGAAAGCATGAGTGTGAAAGTCAAAATACTGCATAGATTACTCCATAACGTGTTCCATAGCGTGATAGAAAATTGTTTTTACGTGGTCATCGCAAATGGAGTAGAATATGGTTTTACCATCGCGCCGCGAGGTTACGAGGCGTGCCTGTTTCAGCACCCGTAGTTGATGAGAGATAGCCGATTGTGTCATTTCAAGAAGCCTTGCTATGTCGCAGACGCACATTTCGCTTTGACAAAGCACAAATATTATCCTCACTCTTGTGGCGTCTCCGAAAACTTTTAGAAGCTCTGCGGCTTCGTAAAGATATCTTTCGTCGGGCATGACTTTTGAGACTTTTTCAACGATATCTTTGTGTACTCCGTGAGTACCGCATATGTGTTCTTCCATACTGATCTCCTTTATAAATTTGAGAGGATGATAATTGCTGCCGTAGCCGTTACAATACCAAGTAAAAAACCGATAGTGCAGGTGGCACAGGAGAATTTATCAAATACAAATTTTTTGTTCCTTGCCAGCAAAACAGTGCAGCTTTTGTCGCTCCTGTATAGCTTGCTTCGAAAAAAGCCCTCTTCAGGGAAAACATTAGGGTATTCATTGCCGTCTATCATGTAGTAGGCTACTTTGAAACTGCTGTGCGGACTACTGTCAATACGTGAGAAATATGCCGTTTTTTTCTTTGCAAACAGCATGCGGATAAAGAAAAAAATCAGCAGAATCAACGAAAGCACATATATGATTACAACAATAGCAGCTCCTGCAAAAAGCAGGTATATCGCATCAATACCGATAACAAGACACAGCACGATAATAACAGCGATAACTAGTATGAATTCCAATGTAATCCCCCCTAACTGCAGACATATCGTACTATTTATTATTATAACACATAAAAGTACACAATTCAAGCGGACTCGGATAAACGGAGTCAAAAGCTCTATTTTGCAGATTCGTGTTTGACTGTTTTAAGAATAAGAATTATAATAGAAATATAAGAATGTGAGATGAATGCATTATGAAGGATCTTACCGAATTATTTCGCAAAGGTATAGAAAACGGAACAGAATATAATGATTTTGATGTTCAGAAAGCAATCAATACCTTGTCTGATATTTCATGTGATTATGATGACGACGGAGGTAACTGGCGTTTAATATTAAAGGATGCTTGTACAACAGAAGCTTGTATACTTGGTTTTCTATCAAGATATTATCCTGTAGCTCTGCTGATAGAAAAATGTCCTGAGAAGTTGTTAAATAAACTGCGTGAGGAAAATGTTACCATAGAATTTTTCGGAAGAGACTTTCCGAAAAAGATTAGAAAAAAGCAGGAAGCTGAAACGATTATTATAGATCATGTTGAAAACAACTGTCCTAAGAGAGATATCATAAAGCTTGAAGAAAAGGAGCTTGTCATAAGTTGCTTTGATGAGAGATTTTCCTGTGATGAAGAGGTGTTAAGAAGGTATGCTCCGTTCAATATGGTACTTGACGACCGTTTTCTTGATGATGGGGATTTTGTTCTTGACGATGAGAGATTATTATATATTTATGAAAATATTCCATATATTACACCGTACAGTTTTACTTTTGAAGAGATAAGGTAAGATTAAGTAAGGAATAAGAATTATTAAATCAGAAGATGTTTTTTTCCATGACTTTGAATAATCTCATAGATGCAGACAAGCATTTCGGGTCAGTATCATAATGTTTTCTATGATGTTGTTCAGAAAAGCAGCAATTTCTTTTAGTTCCTCATAAGAAAAGGTGATTGTGGCTTCGTTCAGATGCCCAGAAAATATCTCTTTCTTATTATAACCTACTATTTCCATATATTTCTCCATTTTTATAGCTTAAAGCGGAGTTTTGCTCCGTCTATTCTATCTCAGATAGTATTATTTCCTTTATCTTTTCTTCGTGAATTGTAAATATATCCAACTGCAGTAGCAGCTCTTCCGCACGGGCGAGACAGTCAGCGGAGTTTTTATCGCGAAAGTATTTCACATTGCTGAGACTGTCAATAAGATAGCGTGCAGCGAGCTCACCTGTGAGCCAAAGAATACCATAGTACAGAGAATTCACCTCGTCAGTTTTGAGAAGTTTTTTAAGTCCCTGTGAAAAGCCATGAGTGATTTCACGGATTGCTTGTATATCAGTTTCGTTTCCATGGCATACTGAGCGTACAAGATCGCCGTAGTCAATGGCTACATAACCTCTCATAACAGTATCGAGGTCTATGATAGTTGGAGTTGCACTGATAATTATGTTATCGGGCTTTGCGTCACCGTGTATAATACGCTTCTTCAGTGAGTCTGTGAATACTTGCTCTAATGTATCGCGGAGCCTGTCGAGCTTCGTCAATATATTGAAATCTACTCCGCTCTTAGAAGAAAGTGCAGCAAAATAGCGGTCAAAGTCATGAAAACCGTCGATAACTGGCTTTGGATTCACCTCCAGGTCGTCCATAACCCTTATAAAAGTGCCGAACAGATATCCAGCAGTCATGGCATTTACTGCTGAGTTTGAAGTTGATGGGATATAGCGATACATACGCCATAAGTCATCGTTGATGAATGTATAGTTTATATCACCGCATGAGATAAAATGCGGAACAGAAATGTCTGGAATGTTCGAAAAAGCCGCTTCAATACAGCTTATATTGTACATCACGGCTTCCGGAGAATGAAAAACTGAGCGGTTAAGGGCTTGAAGAACGTATTTTTCGTTTCCGCATTCTGCAAGAAATGTGTTATTTATATGACCTGCGGAGAGCATGGTGAGCTTTTGAGCTTCGGGAAGCCCGAAAAGTGAGGGAATACAGCGTATATCCATAATATTACCTCATTTCAGAGAATACTGTTTAGAGAATGGTATAGTAGCATATTTGGAAATTATGTTCGTAAATTACGAAATTGAAAAGGGCGGATGATATCCGCCCTTACAAGTTAATTTTTCAGGCTCTGCATAGGTGCAGGGATACGTCCTCCGCGATTGATGAATTTCGCAGGGGACTTTTCGCGTATAGGCATAACAGGACCGCTACCTAGGAGTCCACCAAATTCGAGGGTATCGCCTTCTTTTTTCCCGATAGCAGGGATAAGACGTACTGCTGTGGTCTTGGAGTTAACCATGCCGATAGCGGCTTCGTCGGCGATTATAGCTGAAATTGTCTCAGGAGTTATTTCACCGGGAACTACTATCATGTCAAGTCCAACAGAGCACACCGCTGTCATTGCTTCAAGTTTTTCAAGGCTAAGTACTCCTGCAACTGCCGCATCTATCATACCTGCGTCTTCTGATACCGGAATAAATGCGCCGGAAAGTCCGCCGACTGTTGATGAAGCCATTACTCCACCTTTCTTTACGGCGTCATTAAGCATTGCAAGACAAGCTGTAGTGCCGTGAGTACCACACATTTCTAGGCCCATTTCTTCAAGAATATGAGCAACACTGTCTCCAACAGCAGGCGTCGGAGCAAGAGACAGATCAACAATACCGAACGGAACGCCTAAAAGCTCCGAAGCTCTTGCGCCTACAAGCTGTCCCATACGGGTTATCTTGAATGCGGTCTTTTTAATTATATCTGCAATTTCGTTAATTGAAGCATCAGGATATTTAGTAAGAGCAGCGCGTACAACTCCGGGGCCAGAAACACCAACGTGTATCTCGCAGTCTGGCTCGCCCACACCATGGAAAGCTCCTGCCATGAATGGGTTATCTTCAACGGCATTACAGAAAACAACAAGCTTTGCAGGACCTATGCAATCACGGTCTGCAGTCTTTTCAGCAGCTTCCTTGACTATCTGTCCCATGAGCTTTACAGCGTCCATGTTTATGCCTGACTTTGTAGAGCCGATATTTACTGACGAGCATATATTCTGAGTAACATCGAGAGCCTCTGGGATAGATTTTATGAGAGCCATATCTCCTGCGCTGAAGCCCTTATGTACTAGTGCGGAGTAACCGCCTATGAAGTTTACTCCACATGTGTCGGCTGCTCTTTGGAGAGCCTTTGCAAACTTAACAGTGTCACCGTCAGGACAGGCTGCAGCTAACATAGCGATAGGAGTTACAGAGATACGCTTGTTTACGATAGGTATTCCGTATTCCTTTTCTATCTGTTGACCAACTGGTACTAGATTTCCTGCCTTAGTAACTATTTTATTATAGACTTTTTCGCAAGCTATATCTATGTCCGTGTCAATACAGTCTAAGAGAGAGATGCCCATTGTGATAGTACGGATATCAAGGCATTCATCCTGTATCATTCGGATAGTTTCGAGTATATTATATACATTAAGCATTTAGCTGACTTCCTTTCATCAGACGCTGTGCATTGAGTTGAATATATCCTCGTGCATTGTGTGAATGGAGAGTCCGAGTTCTGTGCCAAGGGCTGTCATGCGGTCGACGAGCTCAGAGAAATCGCCCTTTATATCAGATATATCAACAAGCATTATCATTGCAAACATATCCTGTAAAACGCTCTGTGTTACTTCGATAACATTAACATTGTACTCAGCGCAGATACCGCTTACCTTATGCAGGATACCTACGGTGTCCTTACCAATAACAGTTACAACTGCTCTCATAGTTAAAAACCTCCGTTTTCTTGTTATTCGGTGTATCCCGAATGATTGATATAATTATAACATAGATACTTGCAAAAAGCAAGTGTTATTTAGCCTGTGTTGGTAGATAATATATGTTTGAATTGTTAGTCTTCAGTATTTAGTCGTCAGATGTGTTAGAAACAAAGCCCTTAAAGTTTCATGAAAAATCATTCATGAGAGAAAGAAGGATGCGTTAATTACAAATTTAAAAAAACAGTGGAAATTTCTATCACGATATGGTATAATAGTAAAATATAGCAAAAGGGGCTGGAACTATGAAACTTATGGATTGCCATACACATACTGAATTTTCTGTTGATTCAGAGGCTGATATCGATCTTTGTGTAATGCGTGCCGCAGAACTTGGACTTGCCGCCTATGCCATAACTGACCATTGTGAGTGTAATGCGTGGTATGGTAAGGAGCATTATTCCGAGGATACATGGTATCTTCGCGAAAGCTTTGATTATTCCGATGATTTTGAGCATTCCGTAACCGCTGTTACCGCTCTAAAAAAAAGATATGATGGAAAGCTTAACCTTTTATGTGGTGTGGAACTGGGACAGATACTCCACGATACTGAAGTGGCTAAGATGGTAAACGCTGATAAAAGAGTGGATTTCATCATAGGATCGGTACATCAGGTTTTGGGAGAGATGGATTTCTACTTCATTAACTACGAAAAAATGACAATGGATGAGATATACGCCTTGTTAGAACGCTATTTCAAAGAAGTCTTTGAACTGAGCAGAACAAATCTTTTCGATGTTATTGGACATATCACATACTGTCTACGCTACATGAAGCAGAGACACGGTATAGAAGCTGATATAAGCAGGTATGATGATATTATCGAGGAGACCTTCCGTAATCTTGCTTACAATGGCAAGGGAATAGAGATAAATACATCTGGACTCAGGCAAGGATTTGGGGATTGTTTTCCGAATCTCAAATATGCAAGGATGTATCGCAATTTAGGTGGCGAGATAATAACAGTGGGCTCGGATTCACATACAGTAGAGGATATAGCCGCCAATACAACAGAGGGCATAGAAATAGCGCGTGCTGCAGGGTTTACTCGGTTAGCATATTTCAAAAAGAGACAGCCTTACTTTATAGACATTGAGTGATCTTGGATATATTATGCTGACAAATAAGCTTTCTGACTTTATAACGATGTTTATGACGGAAGAATTTTGGGTGAGTCTTAGTACATAGATTTAATGTGGACATAATTAAATTAGAATGAAATCCTTGAAAATCTTGGTATAATAAAGGTTAAATATTTCAATGTAAAGTTTAATCTAGATGAACAAAGTAATGATCATTAATAAATAACGAAAGGAAATGATATCATGAACGACATCATAAAAATATTACAGCAGAACGCTCGTATTTCAAATACGGCGCTTGGCGAAATGCTCGGTATTACCGCAGAGGAAGCGGCTGCGCAGATTGAAAATCTTGAAAAGAGCGGCGTTATCAAAGGCTATAGTGTTATAGTGGACGACGACCTTTACGATAAATCTACTGTTTATGCAACTATCGAGTTAAAGGTAACTCCACAACGCGATTGCGGATTTGACGATATAGCAAAGACTATAATGATGTATGATGAAGTTGAAAGCGTCAGCCTCATGTCATCAGGAGCCTATGATCTTGCTGTAGAGGTCAAGGGAAATAACCTTAAGGATGTTGCCTTCTTCGTTTCAGAAAGACTGGCTACTATTGATGGCATATTATCAACTTCTACTCATTTTATTCTGAAAAAATACAAGGAAAAAGGTATTTTTATTGACTGTGAAGAACATGACGAAAGGGGACTCTGCTGATCGTGATAGATTACGATAAGGTTCTTTCGAGCAAGATAAAAAGTATAAAGCCATCAGGGATACGTAAGTTCTTTGACATTGCAGGAACTATGGAGGACGTTATCTCGCTGGGCGTCGGAGAGCCTGATTTCAATACTCCGTGGGCAATAAGAAAGTCGGCAATACAGGTTTTGGAACGTAAGCATATAATATACGGACCCAATAAGGGAATTGCTCCTCTTAGAAACACTATTTCCGCACATATTGAGAAAAAACATGGCATAAAGTACGACCCTGACAAAGAAATAATAGTTACTGTAGGCGGTTCTGAGGCGATTGATCTTACAGTTCGCGGACTTCTTGATCCAGGGGATGAGGTTCTTGTTGTAGAACCTTGTTTTGTGTGCTATGCTCCTCTTGTAGAACTTGCAGGTGGCGTGCCTGTTTCCGTACCCACGCGCATAGAAAATAATTTCAAGCTTACACTCGAAGACTTTAAGGACAAGATAACTGAGCGTACAAAGCTTCTTATACTTCCTTTCCCCAACAATCCCACGGGAGCTGTTATGACAAGGAAAGATTTAGAGCCTATTGCGGAATTTATTCGTGATACCGATATCATGGTGCTAACAGATGAGATTTATTCCGAGCTTACCTATGGTATGAAACATTTCTCTATCATAGAACTTGAGGGGATGAAAGAGCGTACTATATATGTAAACGGCTTTTCTAAGGCTTATGCCATGACAGGTTGGAGGCTTGGTTATGTTACGGCTCCTGCACCAATAATCTCGCAGATATCGAAAATACATCAGTACGGAATTATGTGTAGTCCATTCATAAGCCAAAATGCGGCTGTTGAAGCACTTACTGCCTGCGATGCAGAAGTAGCAAAAATGGTGGACGAGTACAATATACGTCGACGTTACCTTGTGGGGGAGTTTAACCGCCTAGGTCTGACTTGCTTTAACCCAGAGGGGGCCTTTTATGTGTTCCCATGTATCAAAAGTACAGGCCTCACGAGCGAGGAGTTCTGTGAAAGACTGTTATTTGAGGAACGTGTTGCTGCTGTTCCGGGCAGTGCATTCGGTGAAAGCGGAGAGGGATATATGCGGATTTCCTATGCATATTCTCTCAAACATCTTATGGAAGCTATAAAACGAATCGAAAAGTTCCTGAAAAAACTGGAGAGTGAAAATGAAAGTTAAAACAGCAGCAAAGGTAAATCTTGCACTTGACGTTACAGGAAAGCTTCCTAATGGTTATCATACTATCGAGAGCGTTTTTCAGACTGTTGGGCTTTATGATGAGATATCCGTGGAGCTGACCGAAAAGGGCATAACTCTCAGTTGTGAAGTCCCAGAGCAGTTTGCAGTTTCTGATCATATACCTTGCGATGAACGAAATATTGCTTATAAAGCGGCAAAGTTGTTTTTTGAGGAAAATGATATGGACTGTGGCTGTAATATACATATAAAAAAAGGAATACCTTCTCAGGCGGGAATGGGTGGCGGAAGTACAGACGCTGCGGCAGTTCTCTATTGTCTGGGTAGACTTACTGGCACAAGTGTGAGCAAACCTGAAAAACTTGGAGCAGACGTGCCTTTCTTTCTTACGGGTGGAACTGCCTATGTTGAAGGAATAGGAGAGAAGGTGACTCCAATTGCTGATTATTCTGGGAAAATTCTTGTTATTGCAAAGGGAGAAGGAGGAGTATCCACAGCTCAGGCATATGGAAAAATCGATAGTCTCAGCGCTCCGAAGCATCCGGAAACTCAGAAGCTTGTGAAAGCAATAGAAAGCTCTCAAAGTTCGGCTTTTGTTTACTTCGGTAATATATTTGAACAGGCAGTTGAGCTTGCGGAGGTTGATGATATCAAGGCAATAATGTGTGAAAACAGCTCTCTTAGTGCGGTTATGACAGGTAGCGGCTCAGCTGTTTTTGGACTGTTCTATAACGAACATCAGGCAGAGATTTGTAGTGAAAAGCTTAGAAATAATGGCTATTTTGCCTGCGTATGTGAGACAGTTCCTGATAGTATTGTCATACTTGAATAGTAAAACATGGTGACGGCGATAGAGAATATTGCCGTCCTTTTTGTTGTTTCACAGGATTAAATATGTTAGACATTTTGATGAAAATTAACAAAATCTATTGACAAGTCTGCTCATTTAAGTTATAATTATGATACAAAAATCGAATGATTCGATTTAATTAACAAGTTTGCTGAAAGGTGTTGAATAGTAATTATGGGAAAATTTATCATCAAGGCCACCAAGACAGGTTATACCTTTAGTCTGAAAGCAGGTAACGGAGAAATCATCGCTACTGGCGGAGAAGTCTACAATACTCTCGCAAGCGTAAAGAACGGTATTGCAAGTGTTGCCAAGAACGCTCCCGTTGCTAATCTTGAGGATCAGACAATTGAAGGTTTCCAGTCGGAGAACAATCCTAAGTTCGAGATCTATAAGGACAAGTCAGGCGAATTCAGATTCCGCCTTAAGGCAAAAAACGGCGAAATTATCGCTGCTAGCGAGGGCTATGTCAAGAAAGACAGTTGCAAGAAGGGTATTGCAAGCGTAAAGAAGAATGCTGTTGATGCACCTGTTATCGAACCTGAGCCTGAAAAAAAATGAATATGGAAATAAGGGGGTGGTAATCTTGATTTATCACACCCTTTTTTATACATAAAGCATTATGAATTACAAAATTCCCTGTTGACAATTCCTGTGATGTTAGTATATAATAAATATTGGCGGAATTTTTGCGTGTTAGCAGCGCAAAAGTAGTTAAGTAACGCCATTACTGCTCTCTCCCGTGAGTCACCACCGATGGGAGCAAAAATATGAAATTTTCAAAAATGCATGGCATCGGTAACGACTATATCTATGTGAACTGTTTTGAAGAGACTGTCAGTGATCCCGAAAAGGTCTCGGTGCTTCTCAGCGACAGGCACAAGGGTGTAGGCTCTGACGGACTTGTGCTAATTATGCCCTCGGAAAAGGCTGATTTTCGCATGAGAATATTTAATGCGGACGGCTCTGAGGCTATGATGTGCGGAAACGCTACGCGATGTATAGGCAAATACGTCTATGATACAGGACTTACCGACAAGACTGACATTACACTGGAGACAAATTCAGGCATAAAATACCTAAAGCTTTATATAAACGACGGAAAAGTGGATTCTGTTACTGTGGATATGGGCAAGGCTATTCTTGTTCCAAAGGATATCCCTGTGAACAGCGAAAAGGAATGTTTTATCAGTGAGCCTGTGGAAGTGTGCGGAAAAACGTGGAAGATCACCTGTGTTTCCATGGGAAACCCTCACGCAGTCATTTTTACGGAAGGTGTTGCAGAACTTGATCTTGAAAAGATAGGTCCTCATTTCGAGAACCATAAGCTCTTTCCCAATCGCGTGAATACTGAGTTCGCTGAAGTCATCGACAATCATACTATAAACATGCGTGTTTGGGAACGTGGAAGCGGCGAGACTTTTGCCTGTGGAACCGGTACCTGCGCTACGGTGGTAGCTGCAGTTCTTAACGGTATTTGCCACTATGATGAGGAAGTTCTTGTACATCTTCGCGGTGGAGATTTGCGTATTGTCTACAAATCTGACGGAACTGTTTTGATGACAGGCCCTGCTGAGTATGTTTTTGATGGGAATGTTTCCAATGAGTTTATAAACAAAGCAAAGGAGAATGTTGTATGCCGCAGTTGAATGAAAACTTTCTCAAACTTGAGAAAAACTACCTTTTTATAAATATAGCGAAGAAAATAGCAGCGTTTAAGGAGCTTCATCCAGAAGCAGACATAATAAGAATGGGTATCGGTGATGTTACCTTGCCTATCGCTCCGGTAGTCATTGAAGCCATGAAGAAGGGCTGCGATGAAATGGGGGTAAAGGAGACATTCAGAGGTTATGAAGATAGTGGCGCAGGTTATGATTTTCTGCGCGAGGCTGTTTCACGCTATTATAAGAGCTTAGGGGCAGATATTGCTCCAGGTGAGATAAGGATAAATGACGGCGCAAAGTCTGATTGCGGAAACATTGTGGATATCTTTGGAAATGACAATACCATACTTGTTACTGATCCTGCGTATCCGGTTTATGTGGATTCAAATCTTATGAGTGGCAGAAAGATTGTTTATGCCGATTCTAACGAGGAAAATGGTTTTGCGGCAATGCCTGATGAGTCAGTTCATGCGGATATCATCTACCTCTGCTCACCGAACAATCCTACTGGCTCTGTTTACACAAGATCTCAGCTTGTGGAGTGGATTGCTTATGCAAAGCGTAATAATGCCATAATTATCTATGATTCAGCTTATGAAGCATTTATCACAGACTCTGACGTACCGAGAAGTATTTTCTGTATTGATGGTGCAAAGGAGTGTTGCATCGAGATGTGTTCATTATCCAAAACAGCAGGTTTTACTGGCATGCGTTGCGGATATACAGTCATACCAGAGGCACTCAAGGTTACAGCAAGCGACGGTACGGAGGTTTCGGTAGCGCAGATATGGGGCAGGAGACAGGGAAGCAAGTTCAATGGCGTTTCCTATCCTGTACAGTGTGCAGCAGCTGCGGTTTTCACAAACGAGGGACTGAAACAAGTACGTGAGAATATCGCATACTATCAGGAAAATGCGCGTATCATCTCGGAAACAATGAAAAAACTGGACGTAAAATTCACAGGCGGCATAAATTCACCTTATATATGGTTCAAGTGTCCAAATAACATGAAGAGTTGGGACTTTTTTGACCTCATGCTCGAAAAGATAGCCGTTGTCGGAACTCCTGGCGTAGGTTTCGGAAAAAATGGCGAAGGCTGGTTCAGACTTACCTCATTTGGAGACAGACAGCGTACTAAAGAGGCTATGGAGCGCTTCGAAAAGCTTGTTAATGAAATGAAATAAAAAAATGGGCGGAAACGCCCATTTTTTATTGGACTTAAGAGTATAAGACATTATTTACTACACTAATTTTTTACTCTCTGTATGATTTTGAATTTTAAATGTCAAAAATCTATTGACAGGAACTCCAAAATATTATATAATAATTATGTTGTATTTATTTGCATAATATTACTATGGCAGTATATGCAGCTTTGTTTTACATCATTAATCCGCAGTCGGAATATATACATAGAAATAAGCGGTTCAAATATGATTACGGAACAAATCTTGGACGGGGATACTTACGTCCGTCTATTTTTTGCTGGCTGAGACAATGCTCAGCTGTTATCTATATATTTACAAATGAATAAAATAATGCGGCATTTACCGCCTTGAAGTAATAATTAAAACTATGATACAAACTTTTGATTATTTTTACAAAAAGGAGGTAATGCACTGTATGGACTTGGGTGTAGCTATTGTTCTTATACTGGTAGCTCTTGTAGCAGGAATAGGCGTGGGATATGCTCTTTTCTTCAAAAAGGGTATCGCTGCCGGCGTTGAAAAGCGTAAGCGCGATGCCGAAGCGATTGTCGGATCTGCTGAACAGCAGGCTGAGCGTATTGTCGAGGACGCCGAAAAGGATGCTGATAACAAGAAGAAGAGCGCTCTCATAGAGGCTAAGGACGAGATACATAAGCTCCGCACAGAAGCGGACAAGGATATCAAGGAACGCAGAGCAGAGCTGTCACGTCAGGAAAGACGTATGCAGCAGAAAGAGGAGAACTTAGACAAAAAGACTGATAACCTTGAGAAAAAGGAGGATATGCTCAACCAGAAAATCAAATCAGCTGACGAAAAGCTGAAGGAGGCTGACTCTATCAAGAAGAGTCAGATGGATATTCTCGAGCGTATTTCCGAATTTACAAAGGATCAGGCTAAGGAGTACATAATCTCGAAGCTTGAAGATGATCTCGTTCACGAAAAGGCTGTAAAGATAGCAGCCTATGAACAACAGGTCAAAGACGAATGTCAGGAGAAAGCAAGAAGTTATATTTCTCTTGCTATTGCCAAGGTTGCAGCCGATCAGGTGTCGGAGGCTGCTGTGTCGGTCGTTCCACTTCCAAATGACGAAATGAAAGGTCGTATTATTGGCCGTGAGGGACGCAACATAAGGACTCTTGAGACCCTTACTGGAGTCGATCTTATTATTGATGATACTCCTGAAGCAATTACGATTTCCTGTTTTGATCAGATTAGGCGTGAAGTAGCTAGGATAGCTCTCGAAAAGCTCATCGCTGATGGTCGTATCCATCCCACACGTATAGAGGAGATGGTTGAAAAGGCTCGACGTGAGGTAGAGTACCGCATCAAGCAAGAGGGTGAGCGTGCTGTTATCGAGACTAATGTTCACGGGCTTAATCACGAGTTAATCAAGCTTATCGGACGTCTTAAATTCCGTACAAGTTACAGACAGAATGTCCTCGATCATTCTATCGAGGTTGCTAAGCTCTGCGGAGTTCTTGCTTCAGAGCTAGGCGTTGACGCAAATATCGCGAGACGTGCGGGACTTCTTCACGATATCGGTAAAGCTCTTACTGCCGAGATTGAGGGGTCTCATGTTCAGATAGGTGTTGACGTTTGTAAAAAATACAACGAAAATCCTGTTATTATCCACGCTGTTGAAGCTCACCACAACGATGTTGAGCCGAAAACAGTAATTGCCTGCATAGTTCAGGCAGCCGATGCTATCTCAGCTGCAAGACCTGCCGCAAGAAGCGAAAATTATGAAAGTTATATCAAGCGCCTTCAGAAGCTTGAGGAGATTTGTAACTCCTACGATGGCGTTGAAAAGTGCTTCGCTGTACAGGCAGGACGCGAAGTCAGGATCATGGTCACACCTGAGATCATTAACGATGAGAAGATGGTTCTCGTGGCAAGACAGATCGCTCAGCAGATTGAGACTGAAATGGATTATCCAGGTCAGATCAAGATCAATATTATACGCGAAAGCAGAGTAACTGACTACGCAAAATAATGCAACTTGCTGTGAAAGCAGAATTGTTTTCGCAGACATTTCGGCTGTCGGGCGTTATGCTCGACAGCCGTTTTATTATTTTACTGTGGAGATTTTGGAAAGCTTTTCCCGAACCTTCAGAGTAAAATACTAATGTCCATGACGGGATTACATGAGGGGGCAATATTATGAAAGGAAAAGTATTTGTTGGAGCACTTACTTCGATAATAGCTTCACTGTTTATAGCAGTGATGTCCATTTCTCTGGATGCATCTGCTATATGGAAGAAAACAGGCCTGATAGGTGACGTCAACGGTGATGGTGATATTAATGTTGCCGATATTGTTACTTTGTCCAGGCATTTGAATGGAACAGAAAAGTTGGACGATAAAAGCGTTTTCAGAATTACTGATAGTAGCGATTATATTATCAGAAGTGCTGGTAAGAATGTTATTAAGATTGAGGCGGATATACAGAAAGCTGACCTTGATCAAAATGGCACTGTCGAGGTATTTGATCTCGTACAGCTTAGAAAGGTTGTAATTGAGTCTGTTCCTCGCGTTGAGATACTTAAATGGGAAGAGGAGTTGAAAACCACTACTGCTACAACAACAACAACTACTACTACATTTGTCACCACAGCTACAACTACGATTAAAACGATAGATCCGTTGCCTAAAAATGGTTTTATCGATCCGCCTTTAGCGGATATGTTTGGCAGCATGCCGTCTCAAGGAAAGGTCAATCTGCTCATATTTTACGTTGATTTTCCAGATTGTAAGTTCAATTATGATCCGTCAGTAGAAGAGATTGAGAGGATAGCCTTTGGCAATGAGGACGAGAAGGCAGTTTCATATCCGTTTGAGAGCTTCAGTGCATTTTTTAAGAGGGCGTCAAAGGGAGCTCTAGAACTTAGCGGAAAGGCGTACAAATATACTTGTGAGAAAACAATAAAATATTACAGTGAAGACGAATATAAAGCTGATTTTACCGAAGAGGTAATAAAGAAAATGGATGCTGTTGTGGATTACAGTCGTTTTGATTCCAACGATGATGACTTTGTCGATGCTATACTCTTTTGTGTGCCGGATACTTCGGGCAATGAATGGTGGTCGTGTGCAGGTCCATATTATGGTGAGGATGTTATTGTGGACGGCGTTATCCCAGCGCATGTTATTACTGGAAATGCTGCTATCAAGAGCGCTGATAATTGTGTAAAATTCATTTCCACATACTGCCACGAAATGGGACATTGTATGGGACTGCCTGATTATTACTTATATACCGCGGAAAAGGACACAGAGGGTATGCATGGTGCAGCTGGTTTTGAGCTCATGGATGAGGCTTATTCTGATTTAACGGCAGTATCAAAGCTAATGCTCGGATGGCTGAGGGAGGATCAGGTACAGGTTTATGACCAAACAAATGGCGAGCAGACTTTTACTATCGTAAACGGTCAGACTGATGGAGGAAATTGCCTAATAATCCCGAAAGGAGAACTAAACGGCTACAAATCAGAGTTTCTTATCATTGAATATACCACTCTTGAAGGAAACAACAGTCTTCTTGAGCCTACTTTTCAAAAAAGCAGGGTTTTGGGAAGCGGAATAAGTATAAAGCATATTGATGCCAGTGTATTTACGGACAAAGACGGTACTTTTTTCACGTATCAGAGCGGATCAAAAAGTAATAAAATCCAAGGTCGTCGATTTATCAGACTTGTTAATGAAGCTGAGGGAGAGGATAGGAATAAGACGGATAATTTTTTCCGTACAGGCGATGTTATATCAAATGCTGTAAAGGGCTTTGCTTGGTATGACAATTTGGGTAAAGAGACTATAGATCCGAATATTACGATAACTGTCGGGGAATTGAAGGATAATGCTTATACCATAACAGTATCAAGAAAATAAACTGCATTTAATGCAGGAAGGAAAGAAAAACAATGTCAAAATCTATCAAAAGCACTCCAAAAACAATTTTTCACACCACTGAAAAATCAAACTTTATCCTTAACATGACTGAAGAGCAGTATTCAAAGCTTGCTTCTTACGGACTTGTCATAGGAATGTTCCTGATGCCACTGTTTACACTTGCTCCAGAGATAAATGACGATAAGTTCTCATACGCCATGACGGCAGGTGGACTTGCTGTTGCAGGCGTTATCAATATGATACTTGCCATTATAGCCATAATGAAGAAGTATATCACTAAAACTGCAATGCTTCCCGTGTGCGCTTTCGGAGGAATGATAGCATGGGGTGTAGTATCACTTATAAACGGCTATGATTACGGAGTAGGTTTTTATGGCTTTACAGAAAGAGGTGAAGGACTCCTTGCCATACTTTTTTATGGTTGCTTTTTTACAACGGCGATAGCGATCAAGCGAAAAAGTGCGGTGCAGCGTGTTATAAACGGTGCCATAGGCGTCGGTGTGTTCAACTGCTTTATAGGACTTCTGCAGATTTTCGGTGGGTATCTTTCTCATTATTCTGATATAGGAGCTGTAAGCGTAGGCAGCGATATGAAGGATCTGTATGTATATGCTGCTTCGGGACTCTCAATGTCTCCTCTTTTCCTGGCAATGTTGCTTACCCTATCTCTTACAGCAGCTCTCATAGGATTTGTAACTTCTGATAGCAGGAGAAACAGACATATTTACCTTGCTTCATCGCTTCTTTTCTCATTTGTAATTATGTTCACATACTCCCTTATAGGTATTTGTGGACTTGTGTTTTCTTTGATTGCAGCAGCTGCTGCAGTAATCATCCGCAAAGCTCCAAAAATACGTTTATTATGTGTACCTGTCGCTGTTGCATTTGCAGCTCTTGCGGTGATACTTGTTGATTCCGGCAATATAGGAAATATGGATTCCTATAAACTCTATGACGGACGAATACTTTGGTGGGCGGACGGCTACAGCAGGGCTGGAGCTTCTGGAAATATAGACCCCAAAGTTCTTGATATTGATGATACGGGAGCAGTTTACTGGTATCTAAACGATACTGCATTGGATATTATTGGTAAGAACAAGCTTACTGGAACTGGTCCAGAGCAACTCATCTACCCACAGTTGAAAACAGCTGCAGGGTTAGACGATGTTAGGGATATGATACTTGCTAAAGGAAACAGACAGACCTTTGATAAGGTATATAACGAATACCTCTACACAGCTGCTACAAGAGGTATACCGTCGCTTATAGCGCTGTTGCTTATACTTATTTCTGTTATTGTTGTTGGTGTAAAGGCTGTTCGCAAGGGCAAGTACAACGAGTTATTCGTACTGTTTGCCATGACTGTGGGAGGTGTTATTATCTTCTTTATCGGCTGTAGCAGCATAGTTTATGCCCCTGTATTCTGGGCAATTGCTGGTGCTTCGTGTGCCGATATCGTAAGTGACAAGCTTCCTTTGGCTGAAAATAATAAGCAAGAAAAGCTCTCTACCGATAAAAAGAATGAGAACGCTAAAAAACATCCTGTAAAGGCTGGAAAGAAAAAATAATAGCATATCATATATTTTGATGATGACTGATAGTCATTCTTGTAATTAAGTATGCAGTATGCAATGCCAAATCGCTATGAGAGATAAACTCTCATGGCGATTTTGGCTGTTAAAGGGAATTATATATTGCTGTAAGATTGAACTAACAAAAAACTATTGATTTTTTACTCAGATATGGTAAAATGAAAATACGAGGAGCGTAGACTCCCGAATAACACGGAGGTGTATGTATATGGCATATATTATTTCTGATGATTGTGTAAGCTGCGGTGCTTGTGCAGCAGAGTGCCCTGTTGGTGCTATCTCTGAGGGCGACGGCAAATACGCTATTGACGCAGACGCTTGTGTTGAGTGCGGTGCTTGTGCAGGTGTATGTCCTGTTGGTGCTCCTAACGCTGAGTAATCAAAAAAAGAACGATAAGCAGTTCCATTTAGGGAACTGCTTATTTTTTTTCCATTTATTCGCAGCAGCATGAGCGAACTACGAAAGAATTGCAGTCTGTACACTCGGGAACAGTAGGATTGTCTTCGTGAGTGCCTACAGAGATACAGTCGAGAGAGCAGTAATGCTCAGATACCAGGTTGTGTCTGCACTGAGAAACATCGCATTTTATGCATTTGTTTTTCTTCTGATCTTCCATGATAAAACTCCGTTCTTATTATTGGGTTCGTCTTGAACCGATAATAGTATTGCCGCATTTTTACAAGATATACAGCGTAAAAATGAACGAAAATAAAATAAATTATTACATCATGAAAACAATCATGCAGTAATATTGACTTTTAAAAATGGTTGTGATAATATTGTCATTAAGGAGTATAGCTCCCAATGATATAGTATTATGGAGGGGTCCAATATGTATGAAAATAATAACATGAACAACACTTTTTCAGACAACTATGAAATGACTGTATCAGGTGTTGAAAATGTAACTAGAAAGGGCAAGGGAAGAAAGGCTGCTATGACTGCAGGTGGTATTGCGGCAATTATTGCATGTAGTTCAATTACAGCCTATGCTGCTTCGGACACAGTTAAAAATCAGGTAAAGCTTCGCTTAAGCAGTCCTGAGAAGTACTACGCATGGATAACTGAAAAGAACGCAGAGACTATTGGTGAAACTGTTGGAAAATATTATAGATCGCTACTTGAAAAACGCGAAAAGGGTCAGAATATCAATTTTGAAATTTCATTTGAGCCAACTCAGGACACAAAGGAGTTATTGAATGAAGAG
The DNA here is from genome assembly GCA_002310115.1 of Ruminococcus flavefaciens. Taxonomy (GTDB): domain Bacteria; phylum Bacillota; class Clostridia; order Oscillospirales; family Ruminococcaceae; genus Ruminococcus; species Ruminococcus flavefaciens_K. Next base: position 70,497 of record DBYI01000037.1, on the reverse strand, counting down.
ATTTTCGGTAATGCTTCTGACATGCCTGAGGAGATTAAAAAAGTCGTCAATGACACAGACAAATACACGCTTTCTTCCGACTATAAAATAAAAAAGAGCGCTATTAGCTCTAATTCTGAGATTATTATGGATGACAAGAGTGTTCTGCATTTTGATCTTTCTGCCGACTTCAAGGATATGGATTATTTCCTACGTATTCCCGAACTCAAGGAACAGTGGCTCGGCGTTAAAATGGGGGATGGTCTTAGTCTGTATGGTGTTGGAGCAATACTTGAATCTTACAAGGCTATATTTAAAGACCCATCGTCCTTTATCTCGCCTGATGAGCTTGAAAATGAAGTAAACAGGTATGCAGGAGTATGGGCGAACTTTGTTGATGAGGTAAAGCTTGATAAAAAGTATAGCGTCGATATTTGCGATATCAATGTGAATTATACAGTAGCTACTGTAAATCTTACAGATAAGGATCTTGATAAGTTAGGTTTGCAGTATCTTGAAGAAATGAAGAAAGATATTGTTATCAAGGATATAATTGTCAACAAAATTAATCTCTTTGACGACGAGACTGAGTATATAGAAGCACTTGACGATAGTATCAGTGAGTTTAAGGTTGATCTTGAGGAAAACGATTACGATAATGAAGTTGTTGTAAGTATCGACGCATATATTGACGCAAGTGGAAATATCCGAGGATTTGGTTTCAGAAATGACGATGATGAGTCATTAAGAATAGTGATAGGCAGAGATGGAAGTGCTGTAAGAGGAGAGGTAGTATTTGCCGAAAACAATGAACCGATTTTCAAAGCAAGTCTTAAAGCAGACGAAAGTGATAAGAACTATACTGGAGATCTTACATTAATATTTAGTGATTACTATAATTATAACTTATCAGAAGGTCATAATGATAATACATATCAAGAAACTATTAGCGTGAATTTCAGCAATGTTGAGATAAAGGATGAGGAAAAGGGCTACTTTAATGGCGATTTTTCTATTTTTATTCCTGACAACGATCCGATAGATATATTATGCAGTTCTGACGGCAAGAGCCAGAACGTAAAATATGATCTTAACATAGGTAATACGTGTTATGGCGGGCTTTCGATCAGGTATTCAGTAGAAAACAGTGCAGATGTTAATCTTCCAAACAAGAGCGACGCATTTATGCTTGATTTCAATAACGTTTACGATGCAGATATCGATGATTACATCACGTCTAATGATATAAGAGATTTTATAAAGAACACTCTTGAAAATATTGGCTTTGACAAGGAAGTGGCTGAGATCGCAGGGGACGCTGCCAAAGAAGGCTATGATAAGCGCGCAGATGAAAGAGCTTCTTGGGAAGATTATGAATGGGACAGCGAAAATTTTGACTTTGATCTTGAAATTGATGACGAAGACGAAAAAGAGTTTAGAAGCACAGCTGGTTCTGAGAAGAAGGAGGACATAATTGGCAGTGCTGACAGTCAATCAGGTATTGTTATAGGAGGTTCAAATGATATCGGACTTGATTTTGAGTTTGACCCAAGTCAGTTCAAGTATGAGGATTTTAAGGATCAGATGACAGAAGAAGAATTCAATCAGTGGATGGATCTAATGGAGCAGTTTACTAAAAAAGCATCATAAATAGTATAAAATTTGTTTTGCAAGGTAGAAGACTTTGTTATTTTTATAGTTTGAAACGACCTCGTTCTGAGGTCGTTTCAGTTTGTCAAAGAGCCCCTCTGCACTGACAGAGGGGCTCTTTGACAAGATAGGGCGGCTAAGCCGGCCTTCGCTATATTTTACATCTTTAAGCAAGAAGTTATTTGACTTTAATTAAGAATGGGAATGTCACTTCTTAATTGCAATCTCGTTAAGTTTTGTAAGAATTATATTAGCCGCGTCGAATTTGGACATGAGTTCCATTTCGTGCGTATCGTCAGGAGTTATCATGGTAATGATATTTGTGTCTGTTCCGAAACCCGAACCTGCTTTTTTCAGTGAATTGGCACATATCATATCGCAGTTCTTTTTTGTAAGTTTAGCACGGGAATTCTCAATAACGTTATCAGTTTCCATTGAGAAGCCGCAAATAACTTGTCCTTCACGTCGATTTTCACCGATATATTTTAGGATATCAGTAGTACGTTTAAGCGGTATGCTCATATCATCATCTGATTTTTTTATCTTGCTTGTTGCAGTAGTTACAGGAGTATAATCCGCAACTGCTGCGGCTTTTATTATGATATCAGAACTATCAAGCCGTTCCTTTACAGCATTGAACATATCCTCTGCAGATTTCACGTGAACTACGTTCACGAACATAGGTGGTTCAACATCGGTATGAGCGGCAATTATTGTGACCTCTGCCCCCCTTAGCATAGCAGCTCTTGCGAGTGCAAATCCCATTTTTCCACTGGAGTGGTTGGTTATGAAGCGAACAGGGTCAATACTTTCACGAGTGGCGCCTGCAGTAATAAGTATTTTTTTGCCTGCAAGATCTTTTTCAAAAGCAATATCACGAATGATGTATTCAAGTAAAGTTTCCTCGTCTGGGAGCTTTCCGTCGCCAATATCACGGTTTGCGAGCATTCCTCTGACAGGCTCAACTATCTCGTAACCAAACTTTTTCAGCTTATTGATATTGTCCTGAACTATGGGATTATGGAACATATTATGGTTCATTGCAGGAGCGATTATCTTCTTGCAAGTACATGCCATAATGGTGGTAGTCAGCATATCATCAGCGATACCGTTTGCAATCTTACCTATAACGTTTGCAGAGGCAGGAGCTAACATTACCACATCAGCTTTTTTTGCGATAGAAACATGCTCTACACTGTACTCGAAATTACGATCAAAGGTATCGATAAGGCACTTGTGCTGAGTTAAAGTTTCAAAAGTCAGAGGATGAACGAAATTTAGCGAATTTGGAGTCATTGCAACATGAACATCAGCGCCAAGTTTTGTAAGCATACGTGCAAGATTGCATATCTTGTAAACGGCTATAGAGCCTGTAACTCCAAGTAAAACAGTTTTTCCCGTAAGCATGGTATTCACCTCATATGTGCAGTTCGTTAGGGCAATCCTCGCCCTTATGGCATGCGATTATATTATTTACAGTAGTTTCAGCGATATTGCTGAGAGCTTCTTCAGTGAGAAAAGCTTGATGTGAAGTAACGATTACGTTTGGCATTGAGATAAGTCGGGCAAGGGTATCATCAGCGATTATATGTCCCGAGAAGTCCTGGAAGAAAATATCGGCTTCTTCCTCGTATACGTCAAGACAAGCAGCTCCTATTTTGCGGGCTTTTATGCCTTCTAGTAGAGCATCTGCGTCAATAAGAGCACCTCTTGAAGTGTTAATGATAACAACGCCCTTTTTCAGTTTTTCTATGGATTTGCTGTCTATCATGTGGTAGGTTTCGTCAGTCAGAGGACAGTGGAATGAGATAATGTCGCTTCTGCTGAAAAGTTCATCTAATTTCACATACTCAATATCACTATCCTTTGCAGGGAACTTGTCATATGCAATAATATTCATACCGAAGCCGCGACAGATATTGATGAATATTCTACCTATCTTACCTGTACCTACAACGCCAACGGTCTTTCCGTGAAGGTCAAATCCTGTAAGTCCATTCAGTGAGAAGTTGTGGTCTCTTGTGCGAATATAAGCTTTATGAACTCGGCGTATTGAAGTTAGTAGCAGAGCCATAGCGTGTTCCGCAACGGCATATGGTGAGTAAGCGGGAACACTTACGACTTTCAACTTATCCTTTGCGTACTTGATGTCAACGTTGTTATAGCCTGCACAGCGTAAAGCGAGAACTTTTACTCCAAGAGCGCAGAGTTTGTCAATAACAGCAGCATTGACGGTATCATTTACGAAAACACAAGCAGCCTCACATCCTTTTGCTAGATCTACAGTATCTTCGTTAAGCTTGGTTTCGTAGAATTTGAACTTTATGTTGTTTTCCTTGCCAAATTTTTCAAACGATGGGGTATCGTACGGCTTTGTGTCAAAAAAAGCAACTTTCATTTTATCACCTTCCTGTTATTGGTTTTATGAGCAATAATTATGAAGCTCTAAGAATAGTATCTTAGAGCCTTATAGCATATTTGATTTTATATCATAGCTTCTTTTCCATGTATCCGCAGGTGAATGGAAAGAAATCGAACTTCTTCGTGCAGGTATGTACAAAGCCGAAGCTCTCGTACCATTTTCGAAGTACTCTGTTCTCTTCCACAATGGAAACCTCTACTTTTGAACAGCCAATTTTACGTATCCTTGCGAAAGCATCATTAAGGAGCATTTTACCAACATTCGAATGTATATGCTGTGGAATTACGCAAAGGTTATTGAGTTCGCAGGTATTATTATCAAGAAGCTTTAGGGAGTAATAACCTATTATTTCATTGTTGTATGAATAATATGCATACATCGGGCGCTTTTCTTCATCGAAATGATAAGAAAGTTTCTCTTCTGTGGTTGAAAAAGCTGTAAATGCTGAAGCATTTTCATAAGTAAAACCTAATTCGTCAGCAATAGTTTTGAAACTATTGCGTATTACCTGTACGCATTTCGGAATATCATCCCTGTTTATTTCGTATATTATATTATTATACTATTTCAGCAAAGATACCTGCGAGAGAAGCAATGTATGTTTTTTGAACAGTTTCTGCAGGAATGACCTCGCCATTTATCGTGAGATCCATAGTAGCACAAGCATCAGCAACTAGAGTTACAGTATAGCCGTGGTCCATTGCTGCACGAACTGTTGTATCGACACACATATGAGTCATCATTCCGCAGACAATTAGTTTTTCAACGCCAAGACTGCGTAAACAGTCATTTAGCTCAGTGCCGAGGAAGCTGTTTGGACAGTACTTGTTGATAACTATATCATCTGGCAGAGGAGCAATTCTCTCCGAAATCTCACAGCCGTATGTTCCCTCGTTGAAAAAGGCATCATCGTCGGAATTAATGTGTTTTATGTAAATAATTGGACGTCCTGCTTTACGGCTATCAGAAATTAGCTCAACAATTCTGTCTTCTGCTTTTCGTGGATCGTGGAGCATACAGGCTCCCCCTTCGAAGTAGTCGTTTTGGACGTCGATTATCAGTAAAGCTTCTTTCATATACATATCTCCCTTAGTTTGTTATCTATCTTTTTTACAGATGTAAAAACAACTTTTAAATAGTATACCACATTGAAGCGCTCGTGTCAATCTGTTGCACAGTGGTAATAATAACGAAATCTTATGCATATAATGGAGTAAAAATGTAAAGTAAGCAAAATAATGACTATAAAAAACAGGACAGCCTACACTGTCCTGCTGTATCTTTATATCAGTTTACTTCCGGAGTTATTACTTCTCCGTTTTCATTGGTTGTTATTGGTGATTCTGGTGTTGTAGGGGCAGCAGTTGCTTCTGTAGCAGATTCCTGAACCTCAGGGACAGCATTTGATGTAGGGACATCTGTCGTTAAAGTATTTTCTGTAGCTACTTCTGTTTGTATTTGAGAAACTTCTGTCTGTTTTTCTTCACTTGCAGCAGTTGTCACTTCGGTAGGCACAACATTAACGGCAGCGGTAATTTCTTCCTTAGTTGCTGCGTTTGAGTCGTAGGTGTTGTTTTCACCTGTGTAGCTGTAGGTCTCAACGTTGCATGAGCAAAGGCTGAATACTGATAGCAAAATTAATGTGATGATTTTGAATTTCATTATATTATTCTCCTTTGGTAATCGTAAAGAGGGCGAGACAATTTGTCTCGCCCATTTTGATCATTGAACTTCAACAGTTGTTGTATCACTTGTGCTGATAACGTCTTCTGAATCAAATACTGTAATTTCTATTTCAGCTGTAATGTATTTTTTCATATGTATCCCTCCAATTATAATTTTACTTGTTTCTGTATGTCATAGTTGCCTCATAATATTTATATAATGAGGAAGCTGCATCTTTAGTAGCAGTGTCGTAGTTAGAGTTTAGAACAGCATATACAAATGATAGTGCAGATACAGTGTATGTGCTTACTCCGTTTTCTGTTGTAATCTTGATGTTATATGTATTGCCAAGCTTGTGAGCAGAGATATTTGAGATAACTATCTTATAGCGTCCGTCGCTTTCTTGCTTGGTAACAGTATAATCATTCTCGCTGAGACCATCAATGCTTATTGAAACATCGCCGGCATAGTTCTTGTTAGGAGCAACGAAAACATTAAGAGCGGTTTCTGCATTCAGTGAAAGTGAATATGATATCTTGTCAATATCGGATTTAACAAGATCACTCTTATGCTTGTATGTCTCTACAGCTTCCTTAACAACATCATAGTCGTACGATTCTGCATAATACTTGGTCATTTCTTCGTGATCAACGCCGATAGTCCATTTATTTGTATTTGCAAGCATTGGCTGAGCATAGTGGCCGTAGTCTGCTATAGACTGTACGAGAGCAACCATTTCAGGTTCTAACTTATCTGCTATGCTTTCTACTGCATTGACATATTCAAGTACTGAGTAAGTTTTAACTACAGTCTCGTCACCATAGTGGAATACGGCTGTGATAGTATCTGCCATCTGAACAGAATTAACATAGCAAGTAAATCCATAGTAAGCACCAGACTGGTTCTTAAAGCTTTCATCAAATTTGTCTATGGCTGTTTTGCCATTTACGGTGAATTCAACATAGCTTGCAGCCTTTTCTTCATCTGTAAGACCTGAAAGATCAAGGAAGAAGTTTACGCCAATCTGGCCGCTGAGAACCAGGTTTTGAGTTTTGAATGCAGGAACGATGAAAGGCTCAGCCTCTATGATAACGTCTGTTTCGGAAACTTCCTTGTATCCGTTTTCATAGCCCTCAACAGGCAGATAGTACTTATCGTTTACTGTGAAATATTCGATATTACCGTTAACGCCTTTTCCAGCAGCCTTAGCTTCAACTTTTGTGAGGTCACTGGAAGCAATAACATTCATTGCCTTTGAAGCTGTGCCTGTATAGCCACCGATACCGCTTATCTCAACATTGAAACTTCCGCTTTTGCTTGTAGAAGCTGCAGATACAAATTCGTAATCCTGACCCTCTGTAAGCTCTGTAGCCTTTCCGTCCTTGTCATACTCAACTATACTTACATAATTGTTAGGAGAAGCTTTTCCATCCGTGTCAAGAACGATAAGATCAACTGCGGGAACAATAAAGTCGTCTGAGATTGGAGAAACTGTTCCTTCTATGATAACGTCTGCTTCGGAAACTTCCTTGTATCCGTTTTCATAGCCCTCAACAGGCAGATAGTACTTATCGTTTACTGTGAAATATTCGATATTACCGTTAACGCCTTTTCCAGCAGCCTTAGCTTCAACTTTTGTGAGGTCACTGGAAGCAATAACATTCATTGCCTTTGAAGCTGTGCCTGTATAGCCACCGATACCGCTTATCTCAACATTGAAACTTCCACTCTTGCTTGTAGAAGCTGCGGATACAAATTCGTAATCCTGACCCTCTGTAAGTTCTATAGACTTTCCGTTCAGGTCTTTTCCAATAACACTTACATAGTTGTTGGGAGAAGCCTGTCCGTCTTTGTCAAGAACGATAAGATCAACTGCTGGAACGATAAAGTCGTCTGTAACATCAAGATTTATTGCTTCAATGATAACGTCTGCCTCGGAAACTACCTTGTATCCGTTCTCATAGCCCTCAACAGGGAGGTAGTATTCACCGTCAGCTGTGTAGTATTCGATATTCCCTGCAACACCTATGTCTGCTGCCTTAGCTTCTACCTTTGTGAGATCACTTGCAGCAACAACGTTCATAGACTTTGAAGCTGTACCTGTGTAGTTGCCGATACCGCTGATCTCAACATTGAAACTGCCGCTCTCGCTTGTAGAATTTGCGGAAACAAATTCGTAATCAGTGCCTTCAGTAAGCTCTGTAGCATTTCCAGCTTTATCGTACTCAACTACACTTACATAATTGTTAGGAGAAGCTTTACCGTCGTTGTCAAGAACAATAAGATCGACTGCAGGAACGATGAAGTCGTCTGAGATTACAGATGCTGTTCCCTCGATGATAACATCTTCCTCTGAAACTTCCTTATATCCATTTGTATAGCCATCAACAGGGAGGTAGAATTTATCATTTGCAGTATAATATTCGATGTTGCCGTAACCGTCCTTGCCAGGTGCCTTAGCTTCTACCTTTGTAAGCTCATTAGCTGATACTATTGTCATAGTCTTTGAAGCATAACCAGTGCAGTCGCCGATACCCTTAAGCTCAACTGTGAATTCGCCACTATGGTCTGTTGAACCTGAAACAAACTTGAAATCTTTATTTTCAACAAGAGCGGAAGATGTGCCGTCTGCATTTTCTGCAATTACTTTTACAAATGTGTTGGGATAAGCCTTGCCGTTTTTATCAAGAGTAATAAGATCAACAGGAGAATCGATATCGCTGTCGGTTATCTCATATTTACCTATGTCGTATACACAGTAAGAAATGAAGGCAGTGTCATCCCACTCATCATATTCAGCAAGCTCAGGGTTGTAGATAACATAGTATACTGCACCATTTGTGAAAGTTTTGATCCACTTTATAGTTTCATCTGATTCGATAACAGCCTTTAAGCGTGCTGCCTCTTCCTCGTCAAGTGTTGGATCCATAGTTATAACGAAGTCGTTAACAGTGAGTTTTGAAAGATCAGTTGAAACACCTTTCTTGGCTTTGCATGAGAAAAGGTAGTTCGTATCATCATAATATCCTTCTGATACATCAATAAATACGCCAAGCTCAGGGTTGGGAACTTCAATATCATATCTGTGATGATAGTTGACCGAGCCGTATTTGAAATTACCGATATTCTCAGTAACTGTGAAATTGTTTTCGGGACAGTCAAAATAAAGAGAATCATTTGAATAAACGGAACTCTTATTGTTGACCCAGTACTTCTTGCCTGTATTTCCCCATGTAAGAGTAGGGGTTATATGTTCGCCGTTCTCTACTCCAATATCACCCTTGTAGAATCTGTCAAACTGCATATATGATCTTACAGGGGTGTAATCACATTTGCTGCATGGCGAAGAAAACTGTATGTACGCTGCATCGAGGTAGCGGGCTGTCTGAGAAATAGCTTCCTGTGTAGGATCTTCAAAATGACAGTATTCAGCAACTATAGTGTGAGTTTTTCCAGGCGAGAGCGTGAAAAGACCTGATGATCTGTTTGTAGCACCTTCAAGAATATAGTTTTTCTGTTTGAATACGTTGACGCCGTCAATTGTGAGCTTGAGGTAGTCAATGCATTCCTCATTAGATACCCAGTAGTTTAAGTTAACTGAATGACCTTTTTGGACAGTTACTTTGAAGGTAGTCTTTGCATTTGTAGTAGAGGAATAGTACTTACCATAATTGTTTGATCTCCATAATCCGTTGCCAAGGTCATCAAATCCGTAATTTCCCTTTGTTTCAGATTTTACTTCGAACTCTGTGGTGTCGTGTTCCTCAACCGTATTATCTAAGGGATTTGTATGAGTACCGTTTCCGTTGTTGGTATAATCACCTCTTTTGGTGAAAATAACTTCCCTCTTGGCATAAGTAAGGTTTTCATACTGATATTTATTGTTCTTAGGTGAATTGAATGTATATTCATAGCCTTCATCTGTGAGCACTTCGTTTGTGATGTCATCAACATGAGGAGTTTCCTCAGTTTTCTGAAAATCAGTATTCCATTGAGTTGGAAATACGAGCTTTACAGGACTGTATATTTTGGTAATATCACCGTCAAAATCCCACAATTCGCCATCTTCAAAAATTTTTAATGATGATGTCGAAAGAGCATTCTGAGGAGAGTATACAACTTTCAGCGTTTCGCCTGTCGCATTCCTGAGACTGCCATAAACATGGATACTGTTTTCTGTTCCTGTTGCGTTTGCAGAAAGGGTATTTGTGTTAGAAAAGAATCCTGTATTAGCAGGAAGTGAGTAGGATGCCAGTGTGATAACTGCAAGAACGCCAGCAGCAACTTTTTTGAAAGAAGATTTACTTGTTTTACCCATCTTGTTTTTCCTCCAATTAAAATAATATCATTTAAAGTAATTCTGTAAAGTTCTTTTGTGCTGACGAGTGTGGGAACACTATACTTAATCATATCTTTACAGATAATATAAAAAGCGCACTCATAAGGGTAGGGAAAACCTTATTCAGTACGCTTTTGAAACTAAATTAAATAGTACGAGGATATAGTTAGACCATGCATTATTTGAAAAGCTGTACAGCGTGTGCATGGAAACTTCCCCCCCCTACAATTATGATTTCCAGTGCATTTTTGAATATTAGCAACTTGTAACCATCATTATATCATATCTAAAAACGAATGTCATGTCTGTTTACCTACATTTCATAATTTATTCACAATAATCGTGCATAGATTACAAACAGAGGCTTTCCAGAGCGTATAAATTAGTGCGAATATTACATATAGCTTCTGCTGATTTGATATATATATTTTTAATACGATCGAAACAAACATATGAAAAAATATATATTGACAATAACAAATTCTGACATATATATGTATTTATAATGTAGCATAAGAGAGCAGTAAATCGGGATATGACTGATGATTCATTCTTTTATCCAAAAAGTTGAGGCGATTTTATATGTATAGTATGCTCGATGAGTGAGTGAGTGTTAGACTCGTTTCTATTTGACATACATTTTTATTTGTGCTATAATCAAAGAACACTGAATCATACCGATGATTCGGGCAAAAGTCGATTAGGGGAAAATACATTAAGTACATGAGGAGGTAAAAAGTATGAATAGTAAAATAACCAAATTCACAGCTAAAGTGCTGGCAGCTGTTATGCTTGTTTGCACTTTCGGCACTTACGATCTCGGTTCTAAAGTGAATGCTGCTGAAACAAAAATGTATCTTGCAAGTAATTTGCATTCATATTCAATTGATCCGACTTATAACAAAGGCGCTTGGCTAGATCCGTCTGAAGAGGGCAATTACCCTTTAATGGTGCTTTTTCATGGTTCGTATGGCCCAGCAAATCAGTCTGCGATTATGATTAACAATATGAACAAATGGATTGCTAAGGGTTATGTTGATCCTATGGTTTTGGTTATGCCTCAGATAGATCAAATAAAGGAACCGTCATGGGGCATTACTGATTTTGGAGAGTTTATTTCAAATGGATATTGTGAGGACCTGATTGATCATATAAATGCAGGGGATTTGTCTGAGAAGATAGATTATTCAGCTCCTTATTCCGTTATGGGATTCTCGATGGGCGGAGCAGCTGCATTATATGCAGGATGCAAAATGGGAGATACATTCGCAAATGTAGGTGGTCTTAGTCCTGCATGGGTATTTTATTCGAATTCAGATTATGGATTTGTAAAAAAAGCTTCTGATCTTACATTCCCAAAGAATGAAGATGGTCATTTCATTATGGCTTACGGCGCAGGTGAAGATGTTCAGTTTAAGAATAATGTTCAAAATTTCATGGCTGCTGTTGCAAATAACGGACAGAATATAGAAGGTCGCTTCAAGAAATATGTAGGTCCGGCTTCTGCGGATGGAGCCGATATTCCACATGGATGGAATCTTTTTTCAAGAGAAATATTTGCCTTCATGTACTATATGAAAAATGAGTGCTTGCCGACACCTGAGACGGTTGAAGTTGCTTGCGGTTCTGGAACAGAAGGACTTTATGGAAAAGTTAGCATTAATGGCACATATAAAGAAGGAGAGACTGTAAGCGCTGTTGTTTCAGGCAGCAATGCTTCCGAATTCACATATAAATGGAGAATAGGAAAAAATTACATAAGCGGCGCAACTTCAAGCAGTTACACTCTTACTTCTTCTGATGTCGGAAAGAAGATAAGCTGTGAGTTGGCTGATAAGAGTGGTAATCTGGTGGGTGTGATAAGTGGTACTGCTATATCGGAGACAGTGTCTAAGTCTAATGTAGTTACAAGTGTAAATCCAACAGCTACAACAAAAGCTACAACTATGACTGCAAAGCCAACAACTACAACAACAAAGGCTACAACTACGACTGCAAAGCCAACTACTACAACAAAGGCTACAACTACGACTGCAAAGCCAACAACTACAACTACAAAGGCTACAACTACGACTGCAAAGCCAACTACTACAACTACAAAGCCTGCACCGCAGAAGGTAATCAAATTTGGTGATGCAAACTGCGATGGAAATATTGATATGTCCGATGTGGTGATTGTAATGCAGTTCCTTGCAAATCCGAATAAATATGGTCTAAACGGTACTGAACCAAAGCACATTACAGCTGATGGAATCGCTAATTCGGATTGCGATCAGAGCACTAAAGGTGTTACATTGAGTGATGCTTTAGCAATACAGAAGCTCCTTTTGAAAATTATTTCATTGCTTCCGATAAAAGGTTGATTATTGAATATTCCTTAAAGACGGCAGACAAAACTGTCGTCTTTTTTTTGGTGCGCTCGGCAGCGCACGTTTCTAACGGGTGAAAGTTCCTAATTCACCCGACAGTACGTACGACTGGGGGTGGCAAATCAACTAATGATTAGCCTCCTACTCGATTGTAAAACAGGAATGTTGTCTGATGATATTGTTTAATTTCCGATAGAGTCCTTCTTCTTCTAATCAAAAATATATTTGTGAAAGAAAGAAGGAAAATTGTGACTTTATGCGACTTCAAGTGTAAAGTAAAAGATTTTCTAAAGCGTGAGGTGGTTTGACAAAAGACATTATATGCTGAAAATCATACAAAATAGTTGACTAATCATATGAAATATAGTATAATATTTTTGACATTTTAAAAACAAATTTATAGTGGTTTCTTAGAACATAATATTATTTATATAACTATATTTATCAAGGGAGGAAATATTATGGACGCAATCGAAAACCTTTTAACACGAAGAAGCATCAGAAAATTCAAATCTGACATGCCGCCTAAGGATATTATCGGGAAGATAATCGAGACAGGTACTTATGCTGCAACGGGCATGAATCGTCAGTCGCCAATAATTGTTGCTGTAACTAACAAAGAGATACGTGACAAGCTTTCAGTAATGAATGCAAAGGTAATGGGCATGGACGGCGATCCTTTCTATAACGCTCCTGTTGTGCTTATCGTACTTGCGGATAAGGATATGTTTACTTATCTTTATGATGGAAGCCTTGTTATGGGAAATCTCATGAATGCTGCTCATGCATACGGGCTGTCAAGTTGTTGGATACATCGCGCAAAGGAAGAATTTGAGTCTGAAGAGGGCAGGGAGATTCTCAAAAAGCTTGGCATCTATGGGAATTACGAGGGGATAGCACATTGCGTTTTAGGCTATGCAGACTGTGAAGAACCTGAAGCAGCTCCGAGAAAAGAAAACTACGTTTACTGGTGTGAATAAAGCATAAAAAGCAGGGGATTTCTCCTGCTTTTTATTGCACTTTTTTTACTGTTTTAAGTATGTGTTCGCCGTTGATAACAAGCTTGTTTCCGTGGCTTTTTATGGTTCCTTTTGTACCTTTGAAGAAAGGTGTTCTGAATGGCTCTTTACGTGCTATGTGGTCACTATGAGTGCTGAAGTAATTAACGTATTTCTCAGATGAAAACTCCTTTATTCCGCGGAAGACATGAGTTTCAAGGTTGATAAAGCCGTAATTCAACACGTTGTCATATGCAAAACAACCGTTACTATTGTTTTCAGTTTTGAAGTATTTGTCGTAGAAATTCTGCATATCTCTGTACATTTGCGGCTGTTAAGAAGAGAGAGCCATTGCAGGTGTTCCGCTGCTTTTTAGGAGTTTAAAAGTTTTGCTGAATGCAATATTTTCTGGAATCCACTGTATTGCTGCAGTGGAATATATCATATCGAATTTCTCTTCGCCGAAACAGTAATTGATGAAATCGACATTGATAAGGTTGTGATTATCTGCGCTTTTATATTTGCTAAGTAGAGATTGGGAGAGATTGCTGCCGAGCTCTATGGCCGTGTAATTGCATCCGGTTTCTAGTATCGGATCGGTAGCCTGTCCTGCGCCGGGACTTATTTCCAGTACCGTTGAGTTATTGTTAATAGCAGCTATTTTATGAGTAGATTGAAAAGCTTGCGACTATAGTGGGGGCTCCCTTTTTCAAACTGTTCAGGAATAGTGTCAAACGATAATCTAAGTTACATAATGGCTCCTTTCGCTAAGAAAAAGAGTTGTATATGTTTCAGAGTTTATTATACCTTGTTTGCATTAATAAATAGTTGTGACTTTGTTGTTCTATTCATCACTCCATTCATCTCTCTCACCTATAGAGGTCAGAGATGAATGACAGTAATAGTTTAATATACATTCAATAGGCAGTAAATGATAATAACGAGTAGCACTATTGTTTTATTAATAAGTACATATACGTAATTGATTTATAGTACTATTGTGCTAATAAAAGAAAAAAAGCCTGTGCGTAAAATGTTATAAAAAAGCTCAAAATGACAGAGAGTATATAAAAAGCAGGGTCAAAGTTGAACCAAAAATGTAAAAAACAGCAAAAAGTGGCCAAAAGTGGTTGCCGATAGCAAAAAACGACTTGCCATGTTCACAAAAGCGTAATAAAATAAAAATAAGAGCTAAGAAAAAGATGGGACTCAAAAGTTTATTGTACTTTTGTGCTTTTTCTTAGTCGAGAAAAGGGAAAAATCACTAATAATTTTTAGAAAGTGAGGAATGATCAAAATGAGAAAAGGCATCTTGAAGAAGATCGTCGGCGCAGGTACTACCGCTGTGATGATCGCTGCAAGTATTCCTTCTGTTCCTGTTACGGTTGTTAATGCAGCTGATCAGCAGGTTAGAGGTAATATCGGCGGATTTGATTATGAGATGTGGAATCAGAACTATACTGGTCAGGCTTCAATGAATCCAGGCGCAGGTTCATTTTCCTGTTCCTGGAGTGGAATTGAAAACTTCCTGGCTCGTATGGGTAAGAATTACGACAGTAAAAAGCAGAGGTACAATCAGATAGGATCTGATATAACTCTAACTTATGATGTTGAGTATACTCCAAGAGGAAATTCTTACATGTGCGTTTATGGATGGACTAGAAATCCTCTTATGGAGTATTACATTGTTGAAGGCTGGGGCGACTGGCGTCCACCCGGAGACGGCGCTGAGAGAAAGGGCACTGTAACTCTTGACGGAAATACTTATGATATTGCCAAGACAATGCGTTACAACCAGCCTTCTCTTGACGGTACAGCTACTTTCCCACAGTACTGGAGTATTCGTCAGACAAGTGGTTCAAGAAACAATACAACTAACTATATGAAGGGCACTATCCATGTAGGTAAGCACTTTGACGCATGGTCAAAGGCTGGTCTCGATATGTCTGGTACTCTCTATGAGGTATCTCTTAATATTGAGGGCTACAGATCAAATGGTTCTGCTAATGTCAAGAGCCTCGCTGTATATGAGAATGGTTATAACGGCGGTGGCGGTGGTGGCGGCAGTGAAGAAACTGTCACACCTACAAAGACTGTAGAGCCAGATGAAAACGGTGATTACTTCACAAACAATTTTGAAAACGGTGCAGGCGACTGGACAGGAAGAGGAAGCGCTTCTGTTGATACAAACAGCAAGAATTTCTATGACGGTTCAAAGTCACTCTATGTTTCAGGTAGAGAGAATGAGTGGAATGGCTGTGCTATACCGCTTGATTCAAGTGCATTCGTTCCGGGTGAGACATACAGCTTCAGTGCGGCAGTTCTTCAGAATTCAGGCAATGCTGTAACTCTTCAGATGTCTCTCCAGCAGGGTGACGGTAATGGAGCTTCGTATACGCAGATAGCTGACTGTTCGGCTAAGAGCGGTGAGTGGACAAAGCTTGAAAATACTAAGTTTACTATCCCATCAAATTCTGGTGATATTATTCTTTACATTGAGACTCCTGAGGACTCAGGTGATCTTTGTGATTTCTTTGTAGATGCAGTTCAGGTATCAAAGTCCGGCAAGTCCTCATCTGTTGTTACAGGTCAAGGTACAGTTGGTGATACCACAACAGGCGGCGGTGGCTCTTCAGGTGGCGGTGATTCTTCATCGACAGTAAGCGCTACAGGCGTTCGTGCACACCAGAACCTCAATTATAAATATGAAAAGGGCGGCGACGGCTTCAAGGATTACATGGGACCGTACTTCCGTCTTGGTACTTCCGTAAGCGGTAATGAGATTGGTAACTCACAGGCTCAGCAGTTCATCAAGAAGAACTACAACTCTATTACATGTGAAAATGAAATGAAGCCTGATTCAATTGTTGCAGGCGTAAATGGCGATAATGTTAATATTAGCCTCAACAATGCTAGCGGCATACTTAAATTTGCTGAGCAGAACGGAATTGGCGTTCGTGGTCATACTTTTGTATGGTACAGCCAGACTCCTTCGTCACTATTCCAGGACAACGGTGGTACTGTATCTAAGGATCGTATGAACAAGCGCCTTGAGAGCATGATCAAGAACACTTTCAGTGCTATTAAGTCGCAGTTCCCGAACCTTAATCTCCATTCCTACGATGTATGTAACGAGCTTTTCGTTAATGACGGTGGCGGAATGAGACCTGCAAGTAACTCCAACTGGTCAAGAGTATATAATGGCAGCTCTGAATTCGTTGTAAACGCATTCAAGTATGCAAGACAGTATGCTCCTAAGGATTGTAAGCTTTATCTCAATGATTATAACGAGTACATGAGCGCTAAGACAAAGGATCTTGTAAACATGGCTAAGACAGTCATGAAGGAAGGCGACTATATCGATGGTATCGGTATGCAGGCTCACCTTGATTCCAAGTATCCTTCAGCTAGCGAATTTGAAACAGCTATCAAGCAGTTCGAGTCACTCGGACTTGACGTTCAGATCACTGAGCTCGATATTACAAACAGCACAGGTTCTAACGGCCAGCTTTATCCTCAGATCTTTGAGGTAGCTATGAAGCACGCTAAGAACATTTCAACTGTAACTCTTTGGGGTACAACAGATGAGAGAAGCTGGAGATATCGTGAAAACGGTGGTTCACCACTTCCGTTCAGCAACTATCAGCCTAAGTCATTCTATAATGATATTATTGCTCTTACAAAGAAGATTGATCCACCTAACTATGATGAAGAAGTTACGACAACAACGACTACTACAACTACCACAGCTCCTGTTGTAACAACAACAACAACTACAGTTCCTGCAAAGGATCTTAAGGAATTGCTCAACGAAAATGTTGAGAAGTGGGGCGACGCAAATAGCGACGGCGGAATAGATATGGCAGATGCTGTAATTATAATGCAGTCACTAGCTAACCCGAATAAGTATAAGCTTTCTGACAAGGGTAAGTTCAATGCAGATGTTTACGAGGCAGGCGGTGGTATCACTACAATTGATGCTTTCACAATTCAGAAGTACCTTCTTGGCCTCATAAAGACCCTTCCTGATAGCTATGCTGACAAGATACTTACAGTATCTACAACTGCTCCTGAAACAACAACTACAACAACAACTACAACTACCACAACTACTACAACTACCACAACGACTACAACTCAGCCTAAGTCAAACTTTAATTACAATGCTAATTTGCAGTACAAGGCTGCTCCTGATTATTACTTCAATGGATGTCAGCAGCAGGGTAAGGTTACAAAGGAGAGTTATAACGGCATAAACGGATATAACAGCTTAAATGTTTATACTCCTTATAACTATGATCCGAGCAAGAAGTATAACATCTTCTATCTCATGCACGGCGGCGGAGAAAATGAGAACACTTTGATCTCCCAGAACGATACAATGATTCAGAATATGTTAGACAATATGATCAAGAACGGTGAGCTCGAGCCCCTTATTGTTGTATTCCCAACATTCAACAAGACAGAAGCAGGACGTTTCTACAGTGAGTTCCGTCAGAGCGTAGTTCCTTTCGTTGAGGGCAAGTACTCAACATACGCTAACAAGGATACATCCGAGAGTTCGCTCAAGGCTTCAAGATTCCACAGAGCATACGGCGGCTTCTCAATGGGTGGCGTTTCAACATGGGCTGTATTTGAGAATTGCCTCGACATCGTAGCTTACTTCATGCCGCTTAGTGGCGACAGCTGGAATGGCAACAGTGCTTATGACAAGGCTAAGGGTATTGCTAACGCAGTTGATAAGTCTGGTCTCCAGAAGAATGAGTACTTCATATTCTGTGCTACAGGTTCAACTGATATAGCTTATCCTAACGTTAGTCCTCAGATTGATGAAATGAAGAAGATGAGTCAGTTCGTTTACACTTCGGACTTCTCTAAGGGTAACCTTTACTTCATGGTAGTTAACGGTAAGGATCACTGGTGGGGCAATGTTAGACACTATGTATATGATGCTCTTCCTTATTTCTTCCATGAGGGACAGTAAAAAATAGTAAAACCATGATGTTTTATAAAGCCGGAGGCAATGTGTCTCCGGCTTTTTTTATGTTGTATATTGATTCTGATGTAACATTTTGTGTAGTTAATATGAGGCAATAAATCAATAAAAAAATATAGTATGTTAATCTAATTTAACAATTTGTCTATTGATATTATAGAAAAAATCGTGTATAATAAAATAGAATTATAATGAGATAATAGGCTTCGAAGACAGTATTGTCTCAAAAAAAAGAGAGAGTTCATATTATTTCGTGAAAGGGGGGGAATGAGGTGGATGGAAAGAAAGGCTTTTTTTCAGTAAAAGTTAAGATATGCATTTTTGTATTCTTAATTGTTCTTTCAATGGCAGCAGGAACATCGGCAGTGGCTTTTTATTCCAGTGCTAATCAGATAAACGATTATTACAAACGCTGTACAGTCAGTAATGCAAGATATTTTTCAACAATGGTAGACGGTGACTATCTTGCAAAGCTACGTAAAACCGCAGAATCTGCGGAGTTTCAGAATCTACGCAGGGAAGCCATGAAGGACGACGACGAGGAGATTATCAGGGATTATCTCAGAAAACGAGGCCTGTGGGAAGATTATGTAAAGATACAGGATACTATAGAGCAATATTTGCAGAATATGACAGATATAAAGTATCTCTATGTTACAGCACACGGTGATAAGGACGCTGTAGAGGATATGTACCTAATAGATGCACCAGATGAGCCTATCTTTCAAACAGGCTGCTATGAGAAACGTGAGAAAGAACTTTTAGGTCTTGATTTGACAGGTCACATTGAGCCAACCATAACTAACGGGAAATGGGGCTGGCTTTGCTCCTCATTCTGTCCTGTTTATAACTCGGATGGAGAATGCGTGTGCATTGTAGGTTGCGACTTTGACATGGAAGAAGTAATGAACGAGCGTAACCGTTTTCTCATATATCTTATTATGGGTGCGTTGTTGTTTACAGTGGTAGTCCAGACTATATCAATTATACTGATAAACAGGCTGATAGGAAATCCTCTGAAAGCAATGACAATTGAAATGAAAAAATTCAATCCTGCCGAAAATTTGACCTACAAAGAGGCAGGCGTCATGGATTTGAATATCAAAAATCGTGATGAGATCGGCGACCTTTATCATGGTATTCGTACAATGCAGATGAATATTATGGATCGTCTCAATGACCTTTCAGCGTTACAGCAGGATAAGCTCAAAGCTGATCAGGATATTAGAGACAAGGAACTTCAAATAGGACGACTCAGCAAGGAAGCAAAGAAAGATATGCTGACAGGTGTTGGAAGCAAAGCTGCATATGTAAGTAAGGTAAATCTGCTTAATATGGGAATGTCAGAGGGGGATATTGAGTTTGCACTTGTCATGGTCGATATGAATAAACTCAAGGACATAAATGACAGTTGTGGACATAAGGCAGGTGACCAGTACATCAGAGGCTGTTGCCGAATGGTTTGTGAAGTGTTTAAGCACTCTCCTGTCTACAGGATAGGCGGAGACGAGTTTATTGTCGTATTGCAGGGACATGATTATAAAGAACGTCACGCTCTTGTAGAGGAGCTAAGAGAAAATTTCGACAAAAAATATAATCAGACAGAGCTTAAACCTTGGTTTAGGTATTCTGCCGCAGTTGGTATGGCTGAAAACGCTTCGTATGATACAACTGTCGATCCTGTTTTTAAACGCGCCGATAATGCGATGTACGAGGATAAGAAATGCTTCAAAAGCAAATATGGTATAAAAAGATAACGAAGACATGCTTTGAAATATTTATAATGAGGGAAAACTATGAAAAAAAACAGATCTGAGATTGCCGAGAAGAATATTCTCCAAAAAACGATCGAAAGTTTTTCAGAGAATAAAAAAGCACCTATAGCGGGATATGTGGCATTAGTCATTGTTTATATTGCATTGATAGTTGCGACAGCCTGCAAAGGTTCTAACAGTTATATAAGTATCGCAGGTGGTAAGATACCTGTCAATGCATTTGCAGGTATCCTTTCTGCAGTGTCGAATATATGTATTATTCTAATGGTGGTATATTATAAAAAGCTGGGATTTTATACTGCTCTAACTGCTTTGATTTTGCAGATACCAATGCTTTCATTCAGCATGTTGAAAAATCAAAGTATTGCTATGATACCAGGAATATTTACAGATTTTTTGACAATAATAGCTGTTATTCTGCTATATTACAATAGCTATAAAAATCAAAAGTATCAGGAGAGAATAAGAGATCAGGCTGTTACAGACAGACTTACTGAGATACCAAACAGATTTGCCTGTTCTGAGCTTGTGAGTAGCCTTATCAGGCGCGATGACGAATTTGCTTTGGTTTCTATAGACCTTAATAATTTCAAGGGTATAAATGATACAATGGGCTTCAATATTGGTAATAAAGTCCTTATTGAGATAGCTTCGCGCTGGAAAAGTATTGCTGATACAGGCGTGTCTGGAACTCTGGATTTTATCACACGTATAGCAGGTGACGAGTTTTCACTAATAATCAGGAATTATCATTCTGATGATGATATCATGAATACTATAAAGCAGTATGAAGCTGCCCTTAATAGAAGACTGACTATTGATAACATTGACCTATACATATCCGCAAGCTTCGGCTATGCAAAGTATCCGACAGACGCAAATAATTTAGATAGCCTGTTTTCATATGCGGATGCGGCTATGACAGAGGTAAAGCGTGAGGGTAGCGGAAACCATATACTGCGTTTTTCGCCTGAACTTCTCAAAGTTGAGCGTACTCTTGAAATAGAAAGAAAGCTTAGAAACGCATTAGAAAATGAGACAATATACTTTAATCTTCAGCCGCAGTACAGCATTGACCATAAGTTACGTGGTTTTGAGGCTCTTGCACGTATGAAGGATTCGGATGGTAATGTTATAAGTCCTGGTGAGTTCATACCTGTTGCTGAAAAGGTTGGACTCATAGACAAGGTCGATGGTATGGTGATGAAGAAGTCCGCTACATTCTTCGGGGAGCTTCTTAAAAGATCTGGAGCAGATATTACTTTGAGTGTTAATGTATCAGTAAAGCACATGATGAAAAACGACTTTCTTGATGAGCTAAGGGAGATAATTAATATTGGAAAACTCCCGGCGAATCATTTGGAAGTTGAGATAACCGAGTCGGTAATGATAGATTCTGCAGAAAAGGCATTACAATGTATTGAAGAAATCAAGAAAATGGGCATAAAGATTGCGATTGACGATTTCGGAACGGGCTATTCTTCGCTTAGTTATTTGAATAAATTCCCTGCAGATTTGCTGAAGATAGATAAGTCATTTGTTGACGATATGAACAAGGACGATTCCTCAAAGCAGTATGTTGCAGCAATCATATCCATAGGTCATATTATGGGCCTTGATGTTATTGCAGAGGGTGTTGAGGAAGAGGAGCAGCTCGCTTCTCTGAAGGATATCGGATGTGACTATATACAAGGATTTATTTGGGGGCGTCCTCTGCCCATGAACGAAGCCGAAAGACTCGTTATGAGTGAAACATAATATTGAATTTTATCTAAAAGGCTTTCCGGTTGGGAAGCCTTTTTAGATGTGAAAAAAGATATTTATCCTTATGAGTAGTTCACAGTATGTTTTTTTTGAAGAGTTTGTAGTTGTAAGTTTCTTTTATCAGCTTGTTGAAATAGCTGCCGTTGACCTTGCCTGCGCGTATAAGAGCTCCTATGGAGTCAGCTCCGTTATCTGCAAGGTTCTGGCAAAGTGCCTCTGAAAGTGCCTTACCAAGACCTTTATGCTCTGGCTTTATGCCGAGATAAAGTAAGATATACTGTTTGCATTTCTTCTTTGTGCTAAGTATTTTAAGTAGCTTAACGGGAGTCAGACTTCCGCGAACAGCGTTTCCAAAATCGGGGATCGATACGAAGAATCCAACGGCTTCTTCATGAAAATAGGCTACTTTTACCATTGAATAGTCTACTATTTTTTTCAGTGGAGAGTATATTTCAGAAAATTCATTTTCAGTTATTGGACTGAATGTCTGAAAATCATTATAAAGTTCCATAATAAGGTGGTATATCTCTCGAAGAGATTGCTCAAAAGTGACGTTGTTCGGACTTTTCAGTTTATAGCCTTTTTCTTCAAATTGAGGCAAACGCCGGCTGAATTTGCCATCACTGTACTCAGCAGGTATCCTGCCATATAGGTTGGATATGTATTCTCCAAAGCTACTGAAACCGCAGCCACAGAGAAACTTTTCATAATAATTCAGATTGTATGGTTCGCCTGTATATGGCGAACCAAAATTATCTGTTTTGAGCCTGTAGCGAATCCAGAAAGAACAGTCGACAGGTCCGACCATTGAGCTTTTTCCTTGTATTTTAGCAATGCTTTCAGCGAATTTCAGAAGCGTTTTTGTTGCTTCTATATCGTTAATGCTTTCAAAAAATCCGAAATAAGCGCAGGAACGGTCTGGATATATGGTAACGACGCATCTTGCAGCGATTTTTCTGTTTTCGTCTAATGCGATAATGGGAAATACGCGGAAGTATCGACTGAGTATATGCGATCCACGTAGCAGTGCTTTTTCCTCGGATCTGTCCTGCATGAGCTCGTTTTTTTTGTATAGTTTTTTCGGCAAAGAAAGGAAGTCGGAAAGCTCTTTTTTATTATCTGCTGAAAAGAGTTTTGCAGTATATTTCATACTATATCGCCTCGTTCATCTTTATCTTCTTTTCAATGATAGTAATAGTTCCCGTTGAGCCGTTGATATGTATCCTGTCGCCATTCCTTACATTGGAAAAGAGTTCTTTTACTCCTACGACGGCAGGTTTTTTTAACTCACGGGAGATTATGGCAGTATGCGATAGGAGTGAGCCTCGCTCTGAGACTATGCCTGCTGATCTGCTGAGCAGAAATACCCAGCCTGGGTCTGTCATTTTGGCGACTATTATCTTTCCCTCACTGTCAAGATTGGAAGTCAGCTTGTCAACAATAAGTACTTCGCCCTCAGCATCGCCAGACGAGCATGGGATACCTTTAAGAGTGTCTGTATTTATAAGACTTCCGGTCGAAGCGACGGGAAACTGTTTATCGAAGGGGTCGCCTGCAAAGACGAGTCTGGAATAAAGAGGCAGTTTATCAAATCCCTTGTAAGTTTCTCGGCGGGTTTCTATGAGCTTTCGCAGTTCCATTTTCCTTTGCTGAACTGCTTCAAATAATTCATTGAATTGCAAATAGAAAATGTCTTCAGGGACATCAATACGCCCATTTTGGTAGAAAACATCGGCAATTTTCAGGATAATCCTACGTACAAGTCCGAATATCTTTCCTCTTGACATACGGGAGCTTTCACGAAGCTTTATGCCGTTCGCAGCTCTTTTGGCCAAGAATTCTGTGACAACTCCTTGTTTCGGGAGCTTTTTTGTGCTTGTATTGTCGCAGTCAGCGGCGTTAATTATGTTTTTAGCAAGCAGATAAGGCTTTGTACGATAAGTAGCTGTTTCGAGTTTTAGTTCCTCTGGACATCTGTCGCCGTAAAGATCAATATATTGCAATATGAGCTTTGTACCGCTTTTACATTTAGACATTGCTTTTTCAAAGCTTTTCTGGTCGTTTACGCCTCGGAGCTCTTCAAGAACTCCGCTTTCCGTAAAGCATTTTTTAATTTCGACCAGCATTTTAACTGGCTTCATACTTTCAATATCGCGGTTGCCTGTGATGAATAGATTTGTTAGTTCTTGTCCCTTTGAGCCGTACTTTTTTGTAAGGCTTTTCTTGAGAAGTCCAGTGAAAATAAAGGTGTACAGGTCGTTTACAAGGGTTATGTCCCAGTGACTTGCAAGTTCGCTGCGGAGACCGCAGTATAGCTCAAGAAGAGCCTCGGGATTATTTGTATCACTTATAGCAGATGAATATTTATGGTACACATTATCAAAGTATGTATCAAGCTTTTTCATATTATTGCGATTTCTAGAAAGTAGCTGACAGAAAGACGCTGTTACGCGGAGCTTTGTCAGAAAGCCAGCTTTCTCGTTTAAGTGGGTTACTTCTTTTTCATGAACTCCTAGCATTTCTTGCCATATTGGGATTATTTTTCTATTGAACGGGAGCATGGCTATAATATCGTACCAGTTACTTATTCGGTAGTATATCCTGCCATTTACACTGTCTGTCATATTTCGGAGTGAAGCATCGATACGCTCAGCTGTACCGTCATTTTTAGTAGCTCTTTTTACACAGTTCCTAAAAACCTGATAGTAAACCTCACTTACAAAGCTGATTGTCATGGGCAAGGATATTTCAGGGTAACTTTCTGAGATATTGCTACTATCGAGTACAGTCACTGGGGAATTTTTGATGGAAGTAACAGGTCTTGCCTGTAAAATGAATACTTCTCCGTTTTTGATGGCAAATTCGATATCCTGACGTTTTCCGAAAATGCCGCAGATCTTTTTGGATACTGCAATAAGTTCCCTTAGCAACTCCTCAGTCAATAGTGGCGAGTCATTCTGTCTATCGAAGCAGTACAGATCGTCGGTAGTATTATAATAGTAGTGTGTAACGTCGGTCTTGTCTTCGACAACGCCGTTTCCAAGACCATTTCCGACTACTATGACAGTTTCATTGAGTATTCCCTGTGGGTTTGATGTGAATATGACACCTGAGAGCTCGGATTCTATCATTTTCTGGATTATTACAGAAATATGAGCTTCTTCTGGATCCTTTCCCATGCTTTTTATATAGTCCTCGGCTGCGCTTCCAGAGGAAAGACACTTTTCTACGTATTTTGCAAGTTCTGTGCCCCTGATGTTCAGACACGTGCTGAATTGTCCTGCGAATGACATAGAAGCTCCGTCCTCGCAGTCTGCAGAGGAGCGAACAGAGTAGAGCCCGTTACAGTCAAATGGAAACTCTGAAAGGCTGTCTGCACTCTGAACGCATACTAGCTCAGGAACATTCAGACCGTTTTCACGCATGATGAAAAGGCGCTGTGCTTTTGCTCCTATCCTGTATTTTCTATAATTTTTCTCTGTTATCATCATATCATATTGACCCCCATTCTCTGCGTAATGATATATCCTGCAACGGTCATGAGCATTATTGTCTCCTGTATGTATGTGTATTTTTCGACTTTTTCAACTAGCTTGAATTTTGTTGGGTTATCAATAAATTCCACGAATTTCCATGTCATCCATGCAACATTTATGAGAAGAGCAGCTACGGATATCCAGCTTAGTCTGTAAACAAGAAGGATATTTGTGAGAATATCTACAAGAGTTAGTACAAGTACGAACTTTACTGGTTTTTTATATCCAAAAAGCTTAGAATATGTAACGTACTCAGTCTCGTCTTTAGGAGCTCTTATCTTTCGTGATATTTCCCATATAAGAGCAGGAAAGTAAAGCGTCATCATTGCGAGAAAATTGGTGAGAGTGAGTGCGGAAAGTCCATATTTTATGCAGGTAAATGAGATAATATATATATTAAGTATCATCTGCACAGGATTGTGTGTTACCAGTGCCAGAGGCAGACTTTTCTGTATCTTCTTTTTCTGAAAAAACCACAGCGACATCAATGTCCCGTATATGTAAAGAAAAAGGAAGAATAGAAAATTATTGAGAAATATGAAGTTGAGAATTACAGTTACTGCGATAAGCGAGGTAATGAATATTGCAAGGTCCTTTTTTGTAACTCTTCCAGAGGGGAGAGGACGGTGCGAAAAAAGTCTGCAGTCCAACTCGTAGTCCTTGAAGTCATCGGCTATCCTAAGCCAGCACAGAAAGCTGAATACTGTAAAGCCACCAATTAATTCGGCTAAGGATATGCTGAAATCTGTAACTCCATTATTTAGCAGTACTATAAAATATATTTCGCCGAATACTATAAATCCCAGTATAAGACGTGGTATAATAGGATACATTTCCTTGAAATAGATATTAAGACGTTTTAACATGGTAGTTTCCCCCTTAAATGTTTCGGCGTATCCTGAGTGCATATAGTATCAGGTTAACAGCCGAATGTGTAAAAAATCCAACAAGAATGTAAAGCCAATATTGTAAAAAGCTTATATGACAGAGCATGCTGAGACACAGAACTACTCCTAAAAGTGAGTCTATCTGGTCAATAACGTAGAATAATGCACCTTTAAAGCCTTTGTCAGTCTTGCCTGCCTGAATCCCTGCTCTGCGCTTTATAAAGCTGTTTGGAAGTTCAAATAAAGCATAGGCAAGTCCGAAAAGAAGTCCTGTGCTGAGATTCAGCGAGAAGCTGTTACCATGAACAGCAATGAGCTGGTTTTGAGCTTCCAGAAGTGGAAATGTTGAACAGACTGCGCCCCATATAACCTGGGAAACTCCACCGAGAATTATCATTCCGATAAAACCTTTCCATGTCTTGTTTTCTCCAAACAAGCGTTTACCGTCACGGAGATATTTCCCTTGATCAATAGGCTTTTTCAGGCTTTCAATTATTGGTAGCTTTACGAATATCATGTTCAGCACTCCAGCAATTATCACCGATGTGAGAGTTGCATATATCTGTGCTATTTCAGTAAATAGATTCATTTTATCAATGTTAAAGCTTTAGGAATGAGTATTATTGCCTCAGTTATAAAGAATGCTGCTGATATGGTAAGAACTCCGCCTGCTGCTGCGTCCTTGATGAATCGATTCTTCTCATTGATATTGTTGTCGTAGGTGTCGATGACACGTTCGATAGCAGTATTTAGGAACTCAGCGGAAAATGCGGCAGTTACTAAGGCGACGAATACTATGTATTCCCAAACCGCACAGTGCAGCAGAATATTGAGAATTAAAAAGAAAAGCGCAATAGCTGTGTATTCCATGAAGTTCCTTTCGCTTTTGTAGCACTCAGCAATGCCGTGTGCCGCACATCTTATGCTCTGAAAAATATTTTTATTCTTCATAAAAGCACCTCCAAAGTGTTGTCATTGATTATATTATATTTATTTGCGCCTTATTTCTCAAGTTACGAATGTCACTTCATGAATGACATTTGTCACTTTATGCAGAAGCTGTGGGCGACATATTTTGTATACTGAAATGAGAAAATTAAGTTTTGTTGTGGAATTTGTTAAGATTTAAGCTTTCAAACTTGGCTTTTTTTTCTGCTTTAATAATAAAATAATTCAAAAAACCGCTTGAAATAGCCTTGTATATATGATATAATATTTAAGTTGTAATGCATTATAATATTTAATCTGACAAGTAAAAGTGACAGATTTTGATCCGAACGGATCACTATTCAGAGGGTAAGAAATAATCGTTGGAGGGAAAAATGAAAAAAACTTCAAAAAGACACACCATTGCAGGAATATTGTGCCTCGGGCTGCTTTTGCAGACTGCATCATATTTTCCTGTAAAAGCAGATACGAACGTACAAATATCGTTAAACGAAATCTGCACAAAAAACAACTCATATCCGGCAGCAGACGGGAAATGCTACGACTGGATAGAGCTGTACAACAGTTCAAAGACAGAAGCTGATATTTCAGGCTGGGGACTTTCTGATAATGAAAGTGAGCCTCGTAAATACGTATTCCCTGATGGAACAAGTATATCAGCTGATGGAAGACTTATCGTATTTTGTGACAGTGACGCAGCAGCAAATGACAGAACAATAGCTCCTTTTGGACTTTCAGCTTCGGGCGAAACGCTTATGCTTAGTGACTCGAACGGCAATAAAGTCCAGACTGTGACTGTTGGAGCACTTGCGGCTGACGACACATATGGACAGTATCCTGATGGAAGCGGCGTGTTCTATACGCTGAAAGGTACACCGGATAAGCCAAATACCGCTCCGGAAGGAAGCGATGCAGTACACGCGCCGAAATTCTCAAAGGAAAGTGGCTTTTACGATAGCAGCTTTTCCCTTACACTCACTGCTGATGAGGGATGTGATATATACTATACCACAGACGGCAGCGATCCTGTATACGGCTCTAAAAAGTACACCGAGCCTATCACAGTGAAGGATATGTCCGATACCGAGAACCGACTGAGCGCACGTACAGATATCGTTCCCAACGGCGCAGAAGCTCCGCGTGGAAATGTGGATAAAGCTTTCGTTGTAAGAGCTGTTGCAGTGGACAAGGAGAACCGTGCAAGTGAATATATTACAAATACTTATTTTATCGGCAAGACCAACTCGGGCTACTATAAAAATATGAAGGTGGTCTCTCTTGTAACAGACCCTGGCAATCTTTTCGACCATGATAAAGGCATATACTGCCTCGGAAAGGTCTACGACGAGAACAAGTATAACGGTGCAAAAAATCCTTGGGAATACCGCGCAAATTATACCATGAAGGGCAAGGAATGGGAACGCCCAGCAAGATTCACCATGTTTGAGAACGGCGAAAAGGTCATCGATCAGAATGTTGGTATCCGTATAAAAGGCGCTTTCTCAAGAGCTCTCGCACAGAAGAGCTTCAATATCTTTACAGATAAAGAATACGGCGCAGAGGAATTCAATTATGATTTCTTCTCCGGCAGTGCTGTAAAGGCAACAAACGGTAAGGCTATAAAGAAATTTAACGGCATTGTTCTCCGTAACGGCGGAAATGACAATACAGGAGCTTTCTTCCGTGACAGTATCAACCAGAATCTCGTAAGCGACAAATCATTCGCATCTCAGGCTACATCGGAATGCATCGTATTCGTCGATGGAGAGTTCTGGGGTATTTACCAGATAATGGAAAAGATCAACAAGAGCTATATCAACGATCATTATGGAATAAAGAAAAGCGACGTAGCAATCATAAAGAACGGCGGACTTGAGGAAGGTTCGGATAATGACCTCAGAGACTGGCGTGATCTCTGTGACCGTATCGCAAACGGAAATATGTCATATGACGAATTCTGCAGCAAGGTTGATATCCAGGGATTTATGGAATATTTTGCAGCTCAGATATACTGGTCGAATGCAGACTGGCCTCAGAATAATTACAGTGCATGGCGTTCAAATGTTGTCGATGAGACAAATCCGTATGCTGACGGCAAATGGCGCATGATACTCTTTGATACCGAATCCGGACAGGGCCTTTATGGTACTGAGGATAAGTCCTATTCAGCCGACTGTTACAATCGTATAAACGGAAACTATAGTCAGCTTGCAAAAGTATTCAACGGACTGCTCAGGAATGAACAGTTCAGACTGAAATTCGCAAGGACAATGATGGACCTTATCAATACAAGTTTTGAACCCAACAGGGTAAAAGCTGTCATCAACAAATACAGGTCCAATTTCAAGCAGCAGGTCGCAGATACGTTCGCACGCTTCCATTCAGGCAGTTTATCCGGCTCAAATGCAGAAAGACGCTTTGAAGGCGATATGAACACTGTTACCGAGTTCTATACACAGCGTCCTGCTGTTGCCGAGCGTACAACAAGATCTGCCATGAGACTTTCCTCAGGCACTCACAAGCTTAATATTGTAAATACTGCCGACAGCGGAAGCATCAAGCTCAATTCCCTTGACCTTGGAACTATAAGTAGTTGGAGCGGAAATTATCACTCTGATTACGATATTTACATCAAAGCTATCCCTGTTGAAGGACGTGTATTCTCATACTGGAAGATCAACGGTGCAAGGATCACAAATGGAGATGCCAATGCCCAGTCCATCAAGATAAAACTTGAAGGAGATGCAACAGTGGAAGCTGTATATCGTGGTGTCAACGATCCAGCACCTGTGACTACAACTGTTGCCACAACCACTGCTACAACCACCAAAACTACAGTAGCCACCACCACGACCACCAAGGCTGGCACAACGACGACCCGTTCAAATTCTGTGAAATACAAGGTATTCAATGATGGCCTCACATGGGAGGACGCAAAGAATTACTGCGAGAGCCTGGGCGGTCATCTTGCCGTAATAACATCCGAGAAAGAGCAGACAGAAATATTCAATGCAATAAACGCTCAGTCTGCAACAAAACCATATTACTGGATAGGCAGCAGCCGTGATAAAAATGGAAAGATCAACTGGGTCACAGGCGAAGCAATGAACTATACCAACTGGGAGACCGGAAAGCCCGACAATTACGCAGGTGTTGAGAACTACATGATAATTATGAAGCACAACGGCAAGTGGGACGACAACGAGCTCACAGGATGGGCAGGTAATATCGACAATATGGGATTTGTCTGCGAATGGGAAACAACTTCCGCTCAGACGAATACGACTCAGACCAGAAGTGGTACAAAAGCACTTGCTCCTGTCGTACAGGCTGAGACTTATGATTATATGTCCGGAATAGACACAGAGACCTGTTCTGAGGGTGGACTTGATGTTGCATATGCCGAAAACGGCGACTATATCGGATTCAAGCAGATAGACCTGACTAACGTCAGAAAAATCGATTTCCGTATAGGTTCAAACGGCGCAAATGCTTCCCTTGAGATTCGTATTGATGATCCGAATGGTCAGGTCATAGGAAAAATGGATATTAAAAGCACAAGTGGCTGGCAGACATGGAATACACAAACATGTGCTATCAATGAGATCAATGGCAAGCATGATGTTTACTACGCATTTAAAGGTGGAGAAGGTTACCTTTATAATGTAAATTGGTGGAGGCCAGACAAGACTGTCAATAAATATGCTATCGGCGATCTGAATGAGGATGGAAAGATCGATGTTTACGATCTTTGCTGCATGAAAAGGGCAGTTCTTACGGGAGAAGCTGATAATTTTGGAGCTGCTGATATCAATGATGATGATGCTATAAACAGCGCTGATCTTGTTCTTCTTAAGAAGTTCATAATGGGAGATATCAAGTCATTCTGATGAGTGAATAACTAGTATTTTAATAAAAAGCCGCTTTAGTGGTGATGAGTATATAAAAGCTTATATTTTATATCGTGGTAGAACTCTTTTTCAAAATAGTTTTATTCGATAGAAG
This sequence comes from Ruminococcus flavefaciens, assembly GCA_002310115.1. Lineage (GTDB taxonomy): Bacteria > Bacillota > Clostridia > Oscillospirales > Ruminococcaceae > Ruminococcus > Ruminococcus flavefaciens_K. The sequence continues at coordinate 39,164 of DBYI01000037.1, read as the reverse complement.
GCATAAAACTGTTATATAAACATCACGTTTAAGCGGCTTTTTGCTTTAAGTGTCTGCGATATATATTGTAAAAGAAAAAAATACAATCGAAAAAGGAGAACAATATGACTTTACAGCAGCTTAAATACATTATTACAATAGCTGAAACAGGTTCTATAACTACTGCGGCACAGCGCCTTTTTATAGCTCAGCCAAGCCTTTCAAAATCTGTTGCAGAGCTGGAGAAGGAAATGGGCATAATCATTTTCAACCGGAGCAACAGGGGGGTTTATCTTTCTGAAGACGGAACAAAGTTTCTTTCATACGCACGGCAGATCGTAGAACAGGCAGAGCTGCTCGAAAACGAGTACAAATCCACTGCCCCACCGAGAAGGGCTTTTGCAGTATCTGCACAGCACTATGCATTTGTAGTCAATGCATTTGTGGCACTTGTGCGTGAATACGGTCGGGATAAGTACGAATTTTCCCTTCGTGAACTGAAAACAGCAGAGATAATTGAGGACGTCCGCACTCACAGAAGCGATATAGGAGTCCTTTTTCTCAGTAGCTTCAATCGAGAGGTTATAAGGCATATTTTACAGAACGAGGAGATACATTTTGAGCCACTTTTTGTTGCGAAGCCCCATGTTTTTGTCAGCAGAAGCAATCCCCTTGTGGGCAGAAGCTCAGTAACTCTCGACGATCTGAAGGCTTTTCCACGTCTTACATACGATCAGGGCGTAAAAAACTCTTTTTACTTTGCGGAGGAACTTCATATAACAGCGGAAAGCCCCAAAAATATAGTGGTTTCCGACAGGGCGACACTTTTTAATCTTCTTATCGGACTTGACGGATATACAATATCGTCTGGAATACTTAGTTCTGACCTTAACGGCAGCAATATTGTTTCAATCCCTCTCGTAAGCGACGAGGAAATGGAAATAGGCTACATAACCACCACTGACCGTCCAATGAACGAGCTTACGGAGCGGTATCTCGAGCATCTTAAGGAGTACATCGCAAATTATTCTTCCTGATATAGCTTTTAGCTATGGAACTACATTTCTTTTTGATATTAACACATTTCTGATTGATATGATATAATTGATAAAGAACTAAAACATATCGGAGGAATAGGAAATGAAGACATCAATTATCGGATACCCAAGAATAGGAAATTTACGTGAGCTTAAGTTCGCAAGTGAGAAGTACTTTCGTGATGAGATAACAGTGGCAGATCTTGAAAAAACAGCAAAGGATATTCGTGCATATAATCTTAACTTACAGGTAAAAAGCGGGCTTGATTTTATCCCGTCCAACGATTTTTCATTCTATGACGGAGTTCTTGACACTGCTTTCTTGCTGAACGTAATTCCTGAGAGATACACTGCCCTTGGACTATCAAAGCTTGATACATATTTCGCAGCAGCAAGAGGCTATCAGGGCGAAAAAGGTGACGTAAAAGCTCTTGCCATGAAGAAGTGGTACAATACTAATTATCATTATATGGTTCCGGAGATAGATGACGGCACGGAAATTAGACTTGTGGGAACAAAACCCTTTGAGCTTTTCAGTGAAACTCTTGATAGCGGTGTTAAAACTAAGCCCGTTATCATCGGAGCTTACACATTCTTGAAGCTTGCAAGGTATAAGGGAAATAAGAAAGCGGTTGATTTTATTGAAAGTACTGCTGCTGCATATTCGGAACTGTTGAAAAAGTTTAGAGACCTAGGTGCAGAGTGGGTACAGTTTGACGAGCCGTCGCTTGTTATGGATATGAATACCGATGATATTCGTCTTTTCACTGTTTTATACGAGAAAATATTGTCGAATAAGGGTAGCATTAAGGTGCTTGTACAGACATATTTCGGTGATGTTCGTGACTGTTACAAGGAGCTCTGCAAACTGGATCTTGACGGTATAGGTTTTGATTTCACGGAGGGTAAAAGGTCTCTTGAGCTTGTCAGGAAAAACGGGTTTCCACAGGAAAAAACTCTGTTTGCTGGTGTTGTGAACGGTAAGAATATCTGGCGTAACAATTATGCTTCGACAATTATTACACTTTCCGAGCTTGAAAAGTTTGCACATGATATAGTTATAAATACATCTTGTTCGCTTCTGCACGTTCCGTGTACTCTTGCGAACGAAACAAAGCTTGAGGAGCGTTTTAAGAAGCATTTAGCATATGCGGAGGAAAAGCTTTCCGAGCTTGCTGAGCTGAAGAGAATAACAGATGCTCATTGCCCTTCAGAAACAGAGGAATATCGCAGGAATTCTGCTCTCCACAGTGAGCCTAGAAGTGGTGGCAATGAGGCTGTAAGAAAAAAGGTTGCAGACCTTACGGAAAAAGACTTCATAAGACTTCCGGAGTTTGCAGAGCGTGAAATTATACAGAAAGAAAAGTTCGGACTTCCATTGTTCCCGACTACGACTATCGGCTCTTTTCCTCAGACAGCAGATGTAAAGGCTAAACGTAGCGCTTACCGCAAGGGAGAGATATCTGCCAGCGATTATGAATTCTTTATTGAGAAAAAGATAGCAGAATGTATTGCTTTGCAGGAGGAAATAGGTCTTGACGTGTTGGTTCACGGAGAATTCGAGCGTAATGATATGGTCGAGTACTTCGGCGAATGTCTTGAAGGCTATCTCTTTACAGAAAAAGCGTGGGTGCAGTCATATGGTACACGCTGTGTAAAGCCACCTGTTATTTGGGGGGATATTTCTCGTGCAAAACCTATGACGGTAAAATGGTCTACCTACGCTCAGAGTCTTACCGAAAAGCCAATGAAGGGAATGCTTACAGGGCCTGTTACTATACTTAACTGGTCGTTCCCAAGAGAGGATATTACTCTTAGGGAGAGCGCTTTACAGATAGCTCTTGCTATACGTGAGGAGGTTCTTGACCTTGAAAACAATGGTATCAGTATTATACAGGTGGACGAAGCTGCTCTGCGTGAGAAGCTGCCGCTTCGCAGGTCTGACTGGAGAGAGGATTACCTTGACTGGGCAATACCTGCGTTTAGATACGTGCATAGTGGTGTAAAGCCTGAAACCCAGATACATACACATATGTGTTACAGCGAATTTGCTGATATTATCAAGGATATCGATGATATGGACGCAGATGTTATCACTTTTGAAGCTTCAAGATCTGATCTAACCATACTTGACGTGCTCAAGGAGAATAACTTCAGAACTGAGGTCGGTCCAGGAGTATACGACATTCACTCACCGAGAGTTCCTTCAAAGGATGAGATAAAGGCTGCTATCAATAAGATGAGAGAGCGTATCAATGATAATAAATTGTGGATAAATCCTGATTGTGGACTTAAAACAAGAGGAAATGAGGAGACTGTTCCAAGTCTTAAGAATCTTGTGAATGCTGCGAAAGAGGCAAGAAATGAAAACAGCTGAATTATTTGAAAATAAAATTGTATTTTCCCTTGAAGTTTTCCCACCAAAGCCTGATGCTGAAGAAAGTGTGATATATGATACTTTAGAGGAGCTTTCTGATATTTCTCCCGACTTTATAAGCGTTACCTATGGCGCAGGGGGCGGAAATAATGGCTGCAAGACCATACAGATAGCCTCCGATATAAAGCACAGATACGGAGTTGAAAGCGTTGCACATCTGCCGTGTATTGATTTGAATAAGGAACAGGCTGTGGAGATACTTGACAGTTTGCAGTCTAAGGGCATAGAAAATGTGCTTGCACTTCGCGGAGACAGGCATGATGGGCGTGTTTCGACAGGCGATTTTTGTCATGCAAGTGACCTTATCTCTTTTATAAAAGGAAACTATGACTTCAATGTTGTCGCTGCCTGCTATCCGGAGATCCATCCTGAAAGCAAAAGTGCTGTCGATGACCTCAAATGGCTCAGATACAAGGCGGATTGTGGTGCAGACCACTTGATAACCCAACTTTTCCTTGATAACAGATACTTTTACGATTTTTACGAAAAGTCTCGTATTGCAGGCGTAAGAGTGCCAATAGAGGCTGGAATCATGCCAGTTACCAACAAAAAACAGATTGAACGTATGGTGAAGCTATGCGGTGTGGAACTTCCGAAAAAGTTTGTCCGTGTTCTTGAAAAGTATGAGCATAATGAGATTGCTCTCCGTGACGCAGGTATTGCATACGCCATAGATCAGATAACTGACCTCATTACTGAGGGAGTTGATGGTATACACCTTTATACCATGAATAATCCTTATGTTGCACATAAGATATTTGATGCCGTACAAAGCCTTTTTGCAGTAAGTGTATCAACTGCGGTGTGAAATACTTCCATTAACTAAATGAATAAGCTCTCCATACAGAACTTTGATACAGTTCTATGGAGAGCTTATTATCTATTACTCTTTAAATATCAATTTTATAAAAGTTCATGGCATTTTTCAGAAAGATCTTCGTATTTTTCTGAAATATTTTTGAGGAGATGAGAAATATCGCTGGTTTTGTGTTTTTCAGCCTGTTTCAGAAAGTCGGAAAGCATTTCTTCTGCTTCTTCTTTTTTTAAGGCTCTCATTCCTGCGAAAGGACCTTCCATGAATAGTGCAGACAGCACCTTTGCAATATCGCTGAATTGTTCGTCGGAGATATCAGATTTCATAATTGATGGAATATCAACTTTTTCATATACGTCAAGAGCGGAATACTCAGCTAGAACATTATTGACAATACCTTCATGGAGAAGCCAGTCTTTTATTTCTTTAGTTTCAGGTTCGAGGCGTGCAACTGCGTGTATTCTTCCCCAACCGTGTACTTTTTGTGCAAGGTCAAAAACCTCGTTATTACCGTTTGTCCATGTCAGCATATTGAATATGGAGAACAGGGTGAATTCGTCGCTGAGTCCGAGAATTCTGACTACATTCTTGATCTGTTCGTCGGGTTCTGATAGAATTTCCAGTATTATCAGTCCGAACTTGACCATTTCAACAATCTTGCTTGACAGGCATCTGAAAGTAAGGTTTACCATTTTTTCAAGCTCAAGTTTGTCAGTATTTTCCATAATATATTTCTGAATGGCATCGATAAATACGACAGGTGATGTGTCTGTGAAAAGCTCGGCCATTTTTTGCATTACTTTTGCAGGATCGTCGAGAAGCTTAAAAGCTTCAGCCATTATTTGCATATGATTGTCTGTTATTTTTGGAAAACCCATATGGTACATACTGACGCCATCCATTGCTCCATCTGCCCATCTGATTTGAGTAGGGTCGGTGCTTGGAGGCTTTGGAAGTGAAAAATTATCAGGCAGACGCCCGTTTACTACATTTGCAGCCAAAAGTTCGTAAATGGAATTGTATTCGTTCATGTTTCATTCTCCTTGATTTTTTTCGCTTATTCTTTAAGTCTGCGCTTTTATGAGTCAATCTTAAATACATTATACTGCATTAGAAATTAAAGGTCAAGTAAATATGAAATAAATAAAGTATGTTTGAGCAAATAGTATATACAGAAAAAACGAAGCTTTTGCTTCGCTTTTTCATGAGGTTATATTATCGATTTTGATGTCAGTTAAGCGCTGAAAGATCTTCAAAGCTATATCTTCTGCCTGCATTAATCCAGTTTTTTGAGTTGAAAAGTTCCAAGGCCTTGTTATGCTCATCTTTGCTGACACTTTCGTCATTTACTTTGTATTCAGCTTCTTCATTTGGTACATTCCCTAAGTTGTTGATTGTTGATTGGAGCTTTACAAGGCCACGATCTGTAAATTTGTACATGATAGTGTAATTGTAACCCATGTGGGTGTTTGACCAGCCTATAAGTCCTTCTTCCTTACATGACATAATTTCACCATATTCACCGAAATCCACTATCATACCATTAGAATCACATCCAAACATTGTGGTACCATCCGGTTCATAATAATGATAATAGTTTACACGTGCTGCATGATATTCGCCGTTAGATATCAACAGTTCTGGAGTACCGTCGTTATCTAGATCACAAAGATCCCACATTAACTGAGAGGTGTACTCTGAGCCTTCTCTTATTGCTTCCAGATAGTTTTTATATGCTGTTTTCCAGCCTGACATGTTACTCTGAGCATTCAGGGTAAGTTCACCACGTACAATACGTGATGCATAGCCGTTCCCAAAATGAAGTTCATCAGGTTTTATATCAGTATAATAAGCGCTATGGAAAATATATGAATCTGATGATACAAATGAATCTCCGGAGAATACAAGTTTTAATAATTCGGAACTGCCGATCTTTTCAATAGCTTTTTGAATCTTTCCTGTGGAAACATTCCCGCTTCCGTCAGTATATGTGTAGGTAGCGTCGCTACGGATATCTACAATGCCCTTATTAACGATAGTGCTTTCAATATTTAAGTTGTTGATATCTGATATCTGATAAGTCCACTTTCCTACAAACGGCTTGATGAATTCATTATCAGAAGAGGCTTCTGTAATGACTTCAACAGCAATTACTGTTGTGGTTATAGCTGTTGAATTCATTGTTTCTGAAGCAGTTGTAAATGTGGTTAAAATGTTCGTACCGTTTTTGTCTGAGGAGACAGTATTAGTTGTTCCTGTAGCTTTTATTGTTGAAGCTGTAACTGCGGGCAGAAGTGGAGTGTCAGGGGTGATGTTATTTTTATTCCCTCTTATCATTATGGTGCTTCCAATTGCAACGCCTGCGATAAGAATTATTGAAGCAGCTGTACTCAGTGTTGTAAACCAAACAGGTCTTCTGCTACGTTCAACACCATCAACAGCATAATTACCAGACATTTTTTTATTGTTATCTTTCTTTGTTCTTTCTAATTCTTTTTTTTTCTTTTTGAATTTCTTTTCACTCATGACATATATCTTGTCGAGCTGTTTATTCGATATTAAGGGGCATTTATCTATTAATCTTTCCATTGAATCATACTCCGCATTTTCAAGTATATCGAAGATATTCTTATTCTTCATAGCTGTATCCCCTTTACACAGTCATACCGATTTCCACAAGCTTTGCGCGAAGCTTGTCCATAGCTCTAGCACATCTCTGTCTGACAGCAACAGCCGTCATTGAAACGCTCTGGGCTATTTCTGTGGAATTGCGGCTATAATAGAATTTCTGTATAAGTATAGTTGAATCGGGCTCACCGAGTTCATCTATCTTGTCAAGGAGCACGCGGCGGAGTTCAGAACGTTCAACGTGTTCGTCAACACTGAAGTCCGAGACAAGCTCTTTCATATCGTCCTCATCTGTATCGGCAGTATAGTTTGCTTTAGCCGTCAGTCTTCGGAAGTTATCAATTGCTTTTCTCTTTGCGATAATTGCAATCAGGTATTTTATATCGTTTTCTGACGATAAATCAAACTCGCATTTCATAAAAATATCGGCGAAAACATCACTGACGCATTCTTCAATGTCCTCATTGGTGCCGCAGCCTCTTAGCTTATTGTAAACTATTGCATAGACATATCTGCCGTATTCTTTGACAAGTGCTTTATGGCATGTGACAGGTGATTTTTTCATCATAACTGCCAGTTCTCTGCTTGTCATTATTATTCCTCCATACGATTTATTTTATAAGATCGACCTTCCATAAACAACAATCGGAGCGGTTTTGACAAGTGTTACACGGCAAAAGAATTTTGCACATTTTTGTGTACTTTCATTAATAATAAGAGATTTGATGCAAATTATTGAGTGAAAAAACAGCAAAACTTTTGTTTACATTTTGTTAACATCTTAAAAGGCAGGGGTATGATATACTATTAATGTAAAATTTCTCGATACTGCCGCAGACAGGTCGTGGAACCATAAGAAAGGACGTAAATTTAAATGAAAGCTCGTTTTCATCTCCCGGATTTCGCAGGACACTTTAAATTTAACCTTGTTTTTTGTGAATTGCTTGCTCAAAGGCCCGATTTTTTTCGCGAAGGTGTCGAAATAGCCTCGTTTTATGGTGTGTTTCCGCCATCCTTATGGAACGGTGGACGCACTCAAAGTGGATATTGTGACAAAAATTTTGTAAAAGGCGTAATAAATGCATTCAACGAGCGGGGAATACCGCTTCGATTTACATATACAAATCCAATGCTTGAAAAGAAGCATTTAAGCGATGAATTTTGTAATATGGTAATGCATCTTGCTGATAACGGGTTGAATGAGGTTATAGTTTTTTCACCTTTGCTTGAGGAATATATCCGAAAGTATTATCCGAATTACAAGATAACGAGCTCTACCTGTAAGCGTATTACAGATGCGGAGCAGCTTTACAGTGAGGTTGAAAAAGATTATCATATTGTTGTTATTGATTATGATCTCAACTATGATATGGAGACATTAGCAAAGATACCAGATAAGAAAAAGTGCGAACTGCTTGTTAATGCTTGCTGTAACCCTGGTTGTCCGAATCGGTCTGAGCATTATAGGGCCATTGGTCAGCAGCAGATAATCTATGCCAATCATGTTAGAAAGTATCGTGATACTCCGTTGAATATGGAACGAGTTGAGCGCGAAAATCCAGGTATCATGCGTTTCAATGAATGCCCATGCATAGGAAGGTCTCTTTTCGAAATAAAAAAGCTTAGGAACCATATCAGTCCTGACGAGATATGGGAAACTTATATCCCAATGGGTTTTGAGCAGTTCAAGATAGAGGGCAGAACAAAGGATGTTTTTAGTCTTATGGAGCATTATCTGTACTACATGGCGAAACCTGAGTGCCGGGATGAAGCAAGGTTTGAATTACTGAATTGGCTCGAGACCAATGAAGTCATTACTGTGAATGAATAAGCTGAAAAAAATATATGTGTTGAAAGTCCGTAATTTTGTGTGCGGGCTTTTTTATATTAATTGATTCTTATAAAAAGGATATTTTACATTTTGTCTATTGCTTTATAAAATTATATAAGATATAATATGAGTGAATATGAACGGAATATGGTTGAAGTATATTATTTGTTTATGGCTGGTGAAATCAACATTTCAGCAATTAAAAGGGATATTAATACAGTTCGCAGTATAAGTTGCTGAGGAAAGGAATGCTTTTATGTTAAAATCAAGAAGCAGGCTTGCGTTGTTTGTTGGACAGGCGGATGAAGCATATCAGAGCCATTTTATCTGCGGCTTCAATCAGAAGGCTCTGGCTGACAATAATGATATATGCGTTTTTTCGATGTATCGTAAATACCAGAATACTCCCGAAAACGAAAAGGGTGAGTCAAACATATTCTCGTTGATGAATCCTGATAAGTTCGACGGTGCTGTTATACTCAAGGACAGTATTCAGACTGAAAATGCAGGATCAGAGCTTGAAAAAAGGCTGAAAGAGACTTTTGACAAACCGATAGTTGTTATAGAAAAGGAAAGTGACCTGTTCCCAAGCATTTACATAGACGGTTATTCGGCTGTATTTGATATAATCACACATTTAATAGAGGTTCACGGCTGCCGAGATATAGCCTTTGTTTCAGGCAAAAAGAACCATAAGCATTCAAAGGAACGTTTACAGGCTTATCTTGATGCAATGAAGCATGCAGGACTTCCTATATCGGAAAAGCGCATAATCTATGGTGATTATTGGTATCAGAGCGGTGAAGTATATGCGGAGCAGCTTCTTTCTCAAGGCGGCCCTCTGCCAGATGCAATTGCCTGTGCGAATGACCAGATGGCTATAGGTCTGTGCAAGGCACTTACTGCCCGTGGAATACGTATTCCTGAGGAAATAGCCGTTGTGGGTTATGACTCTACATATGAAGGACAGACGAGTCCCTGTACAGTGACGTCTGCACTTGTTCCCGCGAAGGATTTCGGAGAATATGCTTATGATTTTCTTATGAAACGAATGAAAGGTGAAATACCAGACGATTTTGCACTGCGCCCTGAAGTAGTTCTGGGAGAAAGTTGTGGATGCCATAACGAAAATATGCCAACGTATCAGATTAAGCGCAGAAAATGGGAAACAGAGATTTCTGAGGAGGGAATTAATTCTGTTTTCAATACAATGGAGTCGGAACTTATTTCACAAGTCTCGCTGTCAGAGTATCTTAATTCAGTATATTCGTATATATACCAGTTAGGAGATATAAACGAATTTCACTTGTGTCTCGATAGCAAATGGGAAAATATAGGGAATAATGTTTGCGTAAAAAGCAATGGTTACAACGAGAGCATGATACATGCGATAAGATATTACAGTGACCATAAAAACAACTTTATTGGACTTGATAATAGGTTTCTTTCATCTGATATGCTTCCTGATCTGGATATTGAACGAGATATGCCTGCCGCATATATATTCACTCCTGTTTTTTTTGGCGAGGATTGTTTTGGCTATTCTGCGGTACGGTACAAGAACGAACTGAATTCATATGACGAGGTCTACAGGCGCTGGATTGACTCCGTAAACAGAGGCTTTGAGGTCCTGAAACGGAATATATGCCTAAAAACAGCACAGAAGCGCCTTGAAAGAATAAGGAATAGCAAATTTACCATATATTCTTATGCGTATGACAGCCTTGACGAAAAAGAAAAGGAGGATTACAGCCTTGTTGCGAAGATACTTGACGAAAATCTTTTCGATTATCATTTTCAACCCATAATTGACACTAAAAACGGTGATATTTATGCGTATGAAGCTCTTATGCGCGCAAAGACTGAAACGAAAGTATCTCCGCTTTCCATAATAAAATATGCGACAATGCAGGAAAGACTTTTTGATGTAGAGCGTTCAACGTTCCTGAATGTTCTCCAGATAGTTAATGAACAAAAAGAGGCTTTCGGTGACGCAAAGGTTTTCATAAATAGTATTCCAGGAGTTATGGTGAGCGATGGAGAACTTTCTGACATAAGCGATCATCTTGAAAAGATAGCAGATAGAATAGTCATAGAGCTGACAGAAGAAGCGGAGCTTAATGACGATGATCTAATGAAGCTAAAGAAGTTCTATGAAAAGTTGAATATTGACATCGCAGTAGATGATTACGGTACAGGTTATTCCAATGTCAGCAATCTCCTCAGATATATGCCGAATTACGTTAAAATAGACCATTCTCTTATAAGCGATATAAACAATCAGCCGAGAAAACAGCATTTTGTACGTGAGATAATTGATTTCTGCCACGATAATAACATAAAGGCTCTTGCGGAGGGCGTAGAGACCACAGAAGAAATGCGTATTGCTATTAATCTTGGAGCCGATCTTATACAAGGTTTCTACACGGCTGTTCCGTCGCCTGAGATAATACATCAGATAAACGACAAGCGCCGAAGTGAGATAAAGCAGTACTATCAGGAACGTATGGACGGCGAGATGAAAAAGGTGTTCTATGCAGGCAAGACAAATCGTGTGCTTCTCGCTCACCTTGTCAGGGATGGATATAGTGAAATAGTTGTTGGTACAGACGAAATGCTATACAAGGATATATCCGTTATTGGCATACCGCAAATGAAAACTAGTATCCACATTCGTGTGGAGTCTGGTTACAGTGGCCGTATAACCCTTGAGGATGTTTACTTTACAAATATCAAGAAGCGTCCGTGTATAGAGCTTGGAGATAATACTGATACTGCTTTGGTACTTCTCGGAACAAATACTATGTTCGGTTCTGGAATAAAGGTGCCAGAGACATCAAGATTGACTCTGGAGGGAAATGGCAATCTTGAAATAGAATTAAACGCAGCTGAATTCTATGGTATTGGAAATGATCATTATTCATGTCACGGTGAGCTTATATTTGATCAGGATGGCTCTGTAAACATTAACTGCCACGGGCAGAAAGGAATTGCAATAGGTTCTGGACTGGGCGGAATCATATGTATAAATCGCGGAGAATACCATATCAAGTCCAATAATGATGAGTGTGTGGGGATAGGTGCTTTGACGGGCAATGTTGATCTGTCCATAAGTTACGGAAATATAGAGGCGGATTTTATAGTTACGTCTGGAGTGCTGATAGGCTCTTTGGAAAATGATGTTTCTGTGAAAATGAAGCAGACTTCTTTATCATTCTATGGATTCGGAAAGAGTATGTCTGTTATCGGCTCCATAAAAGGCAAGAAAGTGAATATAACCACCAACAGGATAGGCGCTGAGATAAATGTTACAGCAGATGAATCCACTTTGTTAGGTGCTCTTGACGGTACTTCAAAGCTGAATATCTCGGATTCTGCATTAAAGCTGAAGAGCACTGGAAAACAGGCACTCCTTTTCGGTGGAAGGAATCTTGATACAGATGTTGAACTGTTAAATTCTGATACCCAGGCGGTAGTCTATTCTGCAATCGGAAAGGACATTTTGGCTCCCGATGAAAATGTTCACATTATAAATGGCAGAAGAAGGATAATTATAAACGATGTAGAAATTGAAAGAACTATTATCTATGATTATACATGATTAGGAAAATGGGAGGTGAAGAGGAGTATGATAAATTCTCTTAAGACGATTGCCTTTTTCGGCTGCTCATTAACGAGCCGATACAGAGAGGGACTTTGTCTATGTTTCAACAGAGCTGCAAAGAAAAGGAAAATGAATATTGTTTACTTCAATTCTCTAGGCAGGATAGGAGAAAATAATACAGAATTTGGTGAATGCGAGCTTGATATCATAGATTATATTGATCTTGACGAATTTGATGGCATTATTTTCGATGGAGAGGGCTATAACGAAAATATTATGGCTGAAAAAGTCATCAATAAGCTTCGCGAAGCCAAATGTCCTGTAATATCTATCAGTGGTCACGTTGACGGCTTTTACAATATAGATTTTGAGGACGCTTCGGGTATGAGAAGACTTATTGAACATTTCACTGATGTTCACAATCACACAAGAATAGGATTTATGTCAGGATATCTTACTCATCCTGACGCACAGCTGAGACTTAAGGTGTTCAGATCTGTTATGCGTGAAAAAGGACTTCCCGAGGATGGTGCAGGTATTTTTGAGGGTGATTTTTGGTTCCATAAAGGTGAAGAAGCTGCGGATTTCTTTCTTTCACGTCCCCAGATACCTCAGTCTATAGTATGTGCCAATGACTATATGGCTATAGCTCTAATTTCAGCGTTGAAGCTGAGAGGCATTAGAGTTCCGAACGATATAGCTGTATCAGGATTTGACGGCACAACGGAAGGAAAGCAGTTTATACCTCATCTTACAAGTGTTACCCGTGAACGTGAGGATATTGCCGAAAAAGCAATGTCGCTCCTTGTGAGTCTGCAAAACGGAGAAGCCCCAAATACCGAGCTATTTGTTTCGCCTAGGACTATATTTGATCAGTCATGTGGCTGCAAGGTAGTTGATTTTGAGACAGAGGCAAAAAATCTAGATGATGTATACAATGATGTAAGACTTTTTGGATATTGTCTTAATGATGCGGAAGCTGCAATGCTTAAACTGAATAAAGTGGAACAGCTTGATGTACTTGAGGATACATTCAGAAAGTGTGGAACAAATTTCGGCGATTATTCAGCTTTTTTCCTGTTTTTGCAGACAGATCAGAATGACAGATTATCATGTTCAAGCGAATTTGATAATCCTACGGATAATTTTAAGCCTGTTATATGGATTGATGATAATAACACCTATGTAAAGCCTGATGATTCAGCAAAAAGATCATGTCTTATTCCAAATACAGTTGATTCTGAAATCCCGCATTTTTATTATATAATGAGTTCTTACTGTGCAGAAAAGATGTTCGGATATGCGCTTATAGAGATGAAAGAGGACGATATTTTCAGCGATTTCTATAATATTTTTATCCTTAATCTTTCCGTGACCATTGAACGTCTGTGGAAAAACGACAATATCCAAAAGCTTTATAATCAGCAGAAAGCGTTATATGAAAAACAAATGGTGCTAAGCATTCATGACGAGTTGACTGGTATATTCAACCGAAGAGGTTTCAATGAGTACTCACAGAAAGCCATAAAGAGTCTTATCGGTAAAAGCATGGTATGCACTATGGTAATAGATATGGATGGACTAAAGCATATCAATGATATTTATGGTCACAATGAGGGTGACTTTGCAATAAAAACAACCGCGCATATAATCACAGAATGTTGCAGATCAGGCGAAATAGTAGGCCGTGCAGGCGGAGATGAGTTTTATATTTATGCTTCTGACTATTCGCAGGAAAAGCTAGATGCTTTCAATTGTGAGCTTGAGCATTTATGTGAAAAATACAATGAAAACCATGACAAGCCATACAGGATTGAAATGAGCTACGGTTCTTATCTCTGTGAGACAGACAAGGATGGAAGTATTGAGGATTTCCTTAAGATTAGTGATACAAGAATGTATGAGCAGAAAATGTCAAAACCCAGCCGGAAGAAAAGATAGTGTAAGTAATAACCGCTCCTAATTTAAATTGGAGCGGTTATCTATTTATTATGGTATATTTAGCTATAAGAATCAATTCTGTTTTTGACACACAGCAGTTATTTTTATTAGATTATCTTCAGTTTCTGCGTATATACTTCCTCCCATGAGTTCCATGAGCCTTCGGCAAATGTATAGTCCTAGACCGCTGCCCTGTTGAAAACCTGCATTTGAGCCACGCCAGAAGCTGTCGAAAATATGTGGAAGTTCTTTATCAGATAGAGTGCAACCTGTATTAATTACGGTTATAAGGCGGCAGTTCTCTTCATCGGAAAAGCTTAGAACAATTCTGTTACCGTCACCATATTTTACGGCATTTTCTATGATATTCTGCAATACCTCCTCGAGCCTGTCGGCGTCGCCTCGTAGTATACAGTTGCTGTATTCTCTGATACTAAATGAAGTTCCTGTTACTGAGAGCTTGTCGCTGTAATACTTTTCTATTCTGTTGATCACGTCTGACAGATAAAATTCGGTACAGCAAACTTCAAAATCCATAATATCGCCGCTGAGACTGCTTGAAAGCTCGCTGACTATCTTTTCTATTTCATCTGCTTTTTCGTTTATGCTTTCAGCCGCAATGAGTTGTTTTTCGGGAGAGGAATATATTCCTTTTGAAAGTGCTTTTGAATAGAGCTTTATTGCGGAAAGTGGAGTTTTTATGTCGTGTGATAGTGAAAGCAGGAAGGTTTTTTCGTTTTTTGCATATTCAAGCTCTTTCTGACGGGAATTTTCAAGTTCATGTCGGAGCATATCCAGTCCCCATATGAACTTGCCGAAATACCTGCTTTTGTGCTCTTTTAGCGGAAGTACGAGATTCCTTTTTGAAAGCTGTTCGGGCAGACTGTTGAGTTCATTAAATGGCTTTAGGATCGTTTGTCTGATATAGATAAATGCTACAAATATGATAAGCGTAAAAGCTGCCAGAACTATGTCAATCGTTATGAGAAAGGTGTTGTTTTGGGGCGGTTTGTCAATATATTCTATACGATAAAGTTTATTATTTATTTCACATATGGTATACTCATTATCAGAACTGTAAAAGTCGCTTTCTCCGTTATACTCATAAATTCCAATTATATTAGGATAATTATCTGCGCTAGCCTGTCTGCCCATTAGAAGTTCCTGTTTGATTCGGTTGACTTCGACTTTATACATGGGTATGTTCGATTTGTTCTGTTTAAGCAATATTATATTAACGGCTATGAAAGAAACAGCCATAAGAGCCAAAAAAACAGCCACTATCCTGTCAAAGCTTTTCATATCAGTCCTCCCAGCGGTAGCCTTTGCCCCATACGGTGATTATCCTTCGTGGATTTTTAGAATCATCCTCGACTTTTTCTCTTAGCCATTTTATATGTACGGTTAGTGTCTGTGGTTCGGATTCGCTATCAGTTCCCCATATTCTATTGAAAATAAAGTTCTTTCCGAGAGTTTGCCCCTTATTTGCGATAAGCAGGTGGAGAAGCTCGAACTCTTTAGTAGTCATGCTTATGGAACTTCCATTCTTTTCTACAGTGCCATTTGCAAGATCAAGGACTAAATCTCCTTCAGTAAGTTTATCAATGGCAAGTCTGCGCCTGAAGATGCCCTTTACCTTTGCAATGAGTATATCAATATCATAGGGCTTTTCGATGTAGTCATCAGCTCCGAGGAGAATGCCATTTAGCTTGTCTTCTTTATCTGTTCTTGCGGTAAGCATGATGATTGGAGTATTGTCTTTTTCTCTTATTTTTCTGCATACTGCAAAGCCGTCCATTCCGGGAAGCATTATATCAAGCAGGACAAGTCTTGCCCCATATTTTTCAAACAGGGACAAGGCTTTTTCAGCTGAAGAGGCAGTACTTACAGTGTAATCCTCACTGCGAAGGAAATCGCACAGCAAACTGCAAAGCTCATCATTATCTTCAACGATAAGTATATCAACCATTTTACCAACCCATTTCCAGAAGCCAGTTATTAAGTGCTCTTTCACGCTCATAGAGCGAAAGCTTCCTGTTAACATTATACTCGCCCTTAATGTTTCCGTCAACTATAAAAAGTATCCTTGAGCATCTGGCAGCTACTTTTGCATCGTGTGTGACAAGCATTACAGTTGTACCGTTTTCATTTAGCTTTGTGAGTTCTTCCATTACTTCATCGGAAGCTGTTCTGTTTAGAGCCCCAGTGGGCTCGTCAGCAAATATCATATAGGGATTGTTTATCATGCTGCGGCATATACAGGCTCTTTGGAGCTGACCACCGGAAACTTCGTTTATGTCGTTTTCGCTTATCTCACTGATTCCTAGCTTATGCATTAGTTCTCTGCCTCGCTTGGCGATTTCTTTGTGGCTGTCATTATTCTTTCTAGACTTTACTGCAGGAAGAATAATATTATCGATGATAGAAAGATTTTTCATCATATACATCTGCTGAAAAATGAATCCCATGTCATCTAGGCGCATTCCTGCAAGGTCATTTTCGTTCATGTCTGCGAGGTTCTTGCCGCAGAAGATGACGCTGCCTGCAGTCATTTTATCCATCCCCGAAACTGTGTACAGCAGAGTGGATTTTCCAGAGCCAGATGGGCCCATAACTGCTACCATTTCTCCCTTGTCAATGCGAAAACTGATGTTTCTCAGAACATTGTTCTGCCTTTTGTTGATTATATATGTCTTACATAGGTCCTTGACCTCAAGAACAGCAGTATTCATATCTCTTCTCCTTTATTCTATATCGGATGTGTCCGAAGCCTTTATTGTTTTCATGTATATCGCAGTAAAGTACGCACCAATCAGTGTGGCTGTAAAAACAATTATTGGGTAAATAATATATACTTCAATTGGCTTTATGTTGTATTCTACTCCATCTATAGCACCCATTATACTAAAAATTGGATTTATGCAGAGCTTTGTGAAAGGTGAACAGAGCGCTATGGATATCACGGAGGCGAATGCTGCAACAATAGCAAATCGCATGATATGTTGAGCAATGACAGATTTCGTCTTGAAGCCGATTGCTTTCATAAGTGCTATTTCAGGTTTTTCCTTTGAGATGAAGGAACGCTCCATAAGCACAGAAATCATAATGACTATCACCGCTGTAATTAGTATTACCATGAGCTTAACACTGTTAATGGTATCTTTTACGCCTTCTCCTATGCACGTCATAACGAAGCCGTCTGAATCAGTAACATATTCTGTGTTCAGAATATCTTTCATTTTTTCTATTCGTCTTTCTGACTCCGATTTGTCTGGAGAATCGTCGAAATCTACCTGAAAACCCAATACCTGCTTGATCATTTCATCAGGAATATTAGTGCTTTCGTGGAATTTTCCAGATTCACCGAACTGTATCATGCTCTGTGAAAGTGCTGAAACAATATAATTGTCGCTTTTTCCGTCAATAGTTATCTTTACATTGTCACCTATACTTACGCCTAACTTTTCTGCTAAGGGCGTGGTGAGCGCTATTTCGTTTGCGTATTTCGGAGCATAGCCCTCAGAATACATATAATCGGATGATTTTGAGTTTTTGTTGTATGTGAAAGCAGGTGAGCATTTTTTGCCATTTGCCTCAATAGATGGGAATATCAGAGCTTCTGAAGTAATCTTGCAGGGCATACCGTTTTCTGAAAGCTTTTTTGCGATATCCTCATTAATTTCATTATAGGACATTTCACCTGTCATTATCTTTGCTATCATATCAACATCTGTAATATATGCATCGCTTTCTTGGGCACCGAATAATGGTAGAAGCCTACTGCTTGAAAGAGTATTTGCTGTGTTGGCAAGTGTCATTATCAGGAGCAGACACACCGTGAATATAACTGTCATTACGCAGAATTGCTTTGGGCTACTGAAAACATCGTTAAGTGCAAGAAATTTAGTTACACCCAGCTTGCTTTTACCTAGGCAGATCAGTCCTCTTTTTTTAAACCTTTCTCCTGTCTGACCGCTTCTTACTGCGTCGATAGGAGAAAGAATCTTTATTTTGTGAGTACATCTCCAGGAGAAAAGCATGATTATAAGGATTACTATAATGCTGCAGGCAATATTTATTAACAGAGCGTTATCGTTTCCAAGTACCATATTGTCGCTTACAGATTTCATAAGCGTGTTTCCAAATGGGATACTCAGCAGAAGTCCTGTAAATGCACCGATAACTGCAATACCAAGATATTTCACAAGATACAGTCCGCGAACGGAACTGTTTCGCAGACCAAGAGCTTTCATAACGCCTATCTCACGGAACTCTTCATTTAAAGTAAAACTTATGGTGAACCGAAGAACAACGAATGAAACGATTATCAAGCACACGCTTACTATCAGAAGCATTCCTGCTACGATAATATTCATTATGTAGCTTGTTTTTACTATGGATATTCCTTTATTAAAGTTAACGCTTGGAATGTCCGAAAGGTCGGATTCAAGAGTGTTTTTATCATAACCGTTGATATAGAAAATAATTCCGCTATTGTTTTCTCTTACCTTTTCATCTGCCGTAAACTTTTCATAATCCGTATTGTTGACTATCAAACGTGGGTTATTAAACATTTCAGAGCCGAAGAAGGCATCCTTTGCGATACCTGCGTATTTGAAAGTGAGTTCTGTATTGCCAAGCTTTGTCTGAAACTCATCACCGACCTTAAGGTCTGCTTTTGTAGGAAGGCTACCTGTGAAGTAAGCATAGCCCTCTGGAACTTCATTCAATATCTTGTTATCCTTATCAAAGTAATTTAATTTCCCGTTATCAATTGAAAGAAGTAGAGCAGAGTTCTTGAGTTCAGTCAGCTTTTTTCCATTACTGGAAAGTGCTGTGTCATTAAAGAAAAGCTGCTCCTCTACGCGATAGTCCTTGACGTTTGGCTGATTATTAAGAAAATCTTCAATCTCATCTCTGTTGTTATTGAGCGTTAAAACGAAATGGTCACTCATATCAGCTTTCTCAAAGTAATAATCAAGACCGTTCAGAACGGTTATAATATTGTTTACGCTGCTTGCCGCAAACATGGTCGCAAGTATTACAAACAGCAGAAGAATGATGTTCATTGTCTTTTTTCGTTTAAGGTCTTTTTTGAGTATTCTTAGATACATATTACCCCCTCGCTTTCTGTGTTTTTATCTTAGCATGGGAATTATTAAATAATCCTTAAATGTATTTTTTCGGTTGTGTCTATATTACATATAATGATTTTAACACTTATATTCATTTAATTCAAGAGAGTATTGAGAACTAATAGGTTTTATAATTGTTTTGTAGAGAACATGGCAGATATGGTCATTAGAATTCAAACTTTAAATGATTGTTATTACAAATACAACTATTAGTTGTAAAAAATCTATTATTATTCGCTTGAACTCAACTATGCGTTGTGGTAGAATGTAAATGTAGAAAGCACAGAGAAAGGGCGGTGCGTCATGGATAAAAACAGCATTTTCAGAATCAACCTTGTAAAGCGCAGAAAAGCCCTCGGGCTTACACAGGAACAGCTTGCGGCTCGAATGAATGTTTCACCGCAGGCAGTTTCCAAGTGGGAAAATTCCAGCTATCCCGACGGTGAATTACTACCACAGCTCGCTAAGGAACTGAATACCTCTCTTGATTCACTTTTCGGCGTAAAGGTAATGAGCAGTGAAAGAGATATAGAGCAACTCGTAGATGATGAGATGAGAGCGACACTTCCCGAAAATCGCTCCGAAAAGTTCATGAAGATTATGTATACCGCTCTCTGTGCCTGCAATCCCAACAACGACACCGTTGCAAAGCTCCGCGACAGTTATGAGCACGAGACTTACGCAGGACTTAAAACCGACCGTGAACTGGCACTTTCACGGCTGAGCAGGGATCTCCGTTATTTCTGCTTTCTAGAGATCCCTGAGAACGGTGTAAATTCCTACTTCGGTGATACCACGAATATGATTCGACTTTTCAACACTCTTGCTGATGACGATGCTATTAGTATTATAAGCTATCTAGGTGCAAGTGTGAGAAACAAGATGTTTTCAACTGCGATGATATCAGACAAGTTGGGGATAGCTCTCGAAAAAGTACAGCATATCATCGATAGGCTTGACAGATTCGGGCTTGTCTGGCGTGTTTCGGCAGATATAGCTGACCAGCCGATTATATTATACGGTTATACGCATCAGATTCCACTTACCCTTTTGCTTGTTCTCGCTAAGACCATTACTAACTATATAAAGTATATGGATCCAAATGTTGAGGAGTGGACGCAGGGCGCGTTCAGACGCGAAAATGGTGAGCAGGACGAGATTGTTCCGCAGGTTCCGTGGTGGGGAGAAGGAGAACTTTAGAATAAAGCAGCTTAAAGCTGTTTAAAATATCCGTCGAGGCATTACGGCGGAATAAAATGGAGGAGAAAAACATGAAGAAATCAGTAGCATTCGTTGCAGCCTGTGTTGTTTCGGGCTGTGCAGTTACATCGCCATTGAGCGGTGTAAACAAGAACTTTGCTCTTGCAGCAGACGGCTACGACATGAACATTACTGTCGACCTAAAAGGCGAGCGCAAGGAGATATCACCTCTCATTTATGGTGTAAATCAGTACACATCATCTCTCAAGGATGTCAAAGCAACAGCCGTTCGTCAAGGCGGAAATCGTATGACTGCCTATAACTGGGAAACTAATGCTTCAAATGCTGGTTCCGACTGGAAGCACAGCTCGGATACTAATCTTTCTGAGTCCGATGATCCTGCCGATTGTGTACAAGTACTCTCAAGGGATGCAGCCAAGTACAATGTGGACTACAAGATGACAACCCTTCAGCTTGCAGGTTATGTTGCGGCAGATAAGGACGGTCCTGTATCAGAAGAGGAAAAAGCTCCCTCTAAGCGTTGGAATAAGGTAGTTCTCACAAAGGACACTCCTTTCTCTGATACTCCTGATCTAACAGATGGAATAGTCTATATGGACGAGTATGTAAATTATATCATCAAAAAGCTGGGTGATTCAAAGTCTGAGACAGGTATTCAGGGCTACAGTCTTGATAACGAGCCAGTTCTCTGGAACGATACTCACAGCAGAATGCACCCCGACCCAGTAACTATTGAGGAGCTTAGTACCAAGTCAATAGAAATGGCAAAAGCTGTTAAGAAGCTGGACCCAAATGCTGAGATATTCGGACCAGCTCTTTACGGATATACAGCGTTTGACCACCTTGATGATGACGATTCACATGACGAGTGGGAAAATGTAAAGAAAGAAAACAATTATCACTGGTACCTTGACTGCTACCTTGATCAAATGAAGAAAGCTTCCGAGGAAAACGGCACAAGACTTCTTGATGTTCTCGATATTCATTATTACTCAGAGTCTGCAAGAAAGGGAATTGACGATAGGTTACAGTCTGTCCGTACCCTTTACGAGGATGGTTTTGTTGAGAATAGCTGGATTGGACAGTGGTGTATGGAGAATGTTCCGATACTCCCAACTGTTAAGAAATCGATAGATACATACTATCCCGGTACAAAGCTTGCTATCTCTGAGTATAACTTTGGTGGTGGAGATAACGCTTCGGGAACTATCGCACAGGCAGAGGCTCTTGGATGTTATGCAGACCAGGGCGTTTATTTCGCTTCACTTTGGGGTGGCGAGCCTTTCATAATGGCAGGAATAAATCTTTATACCAACTATGACGGCGAGGGCGGTTGTTTTGGCGATACACTTGTTCCTGCGAATACAGAGGACGTTTCAAAGTCTAGTACTTACGCAGCTGTAAATGCTGAGAGTGATTCAAAGGTTACAGTAATGGTTACTAATAAGAATCAAACAAGCAGTGAAAATGCCTTTATTAACATAAAAAATGCTACAAAGGAGTATAAATCTGCAGCTGTATATGCTATTTTCGGCAATGACGAGCAGATAAAGCTCATTGACATTGTAAAAGATATAAAGGACAACAAAGTTAAAGTTGAACTGCCTGCATTCTCAGCTGCTATGGTTGTAGTGTCAGAAAAGGCAGACGCTTTCGACGGTCTCAAGACATATTACGAGACTAAGAAGGATACAGTCACAAAGGAATTTACTGATATCGAGTCTTTAACAAACGATAAGGGGTTCGTTGTAGTTCCTATTGAGGATGCAAATCATCTTTCAAAAATAGTTATTAATGGCTCTGTAACATCAAGTGCAGGCTCAAGCTGGGGAACAGCAGGCTGTGCAGTATGTATGAATGCAGTATCGAAGGATGGCGAGGGATTTTGGACATATAAGGACTACTCTCTTAGTCTCGGAAGCAATGTATCTGCAACAGTAAAGTTTGACGGCAAACTTACTAAAACCACAGGTGAGGGAGCTGATAAAGTTTCTGAGGAGCTTGATGCTACAATTGCAGACGGTAAGATAGAGCTTCAAAAGTGGTGGGATGCATCTGAAAAGAGCGAAGCAGCTGCAGATGACAAAATTGAGGTTCAGTATTCCAGCATTCAGGTAGTATATGAGTACGAACAAGGAGAATCTCCTGCTGTAACGACAACAGCAGTAACAACAACGACTTCAACAACTACAAGTGCAACAACCACTACCACAATTACAGACGGCGGTGAAAAAACAGTATATGGTGACGCAAACTGTGACGGTATTATCGACCTTGCAGATGCAGTTATCATCATGCAGTCACTTGCAAATCCTGATAAATATGGAGTAAATGGTTCTGATGAGAATCACATTACAGATAAGGGACTTGCAAATGCAGATTGTTGCAACGCTGGTGACGGAGTTACAACAAATGATGCACTTGCCATCCAGCTTTATAAGCTTAATATTATAAAGTCTCTTCCGGGTGAAATTAAATAAAAAGTATTCTTAGTTCATTAGGATACTAAACGTTGAAAATGGCTGTATCGTATAAAAATGCGGTGCAGCTGTTTTTTGCTTCCGTTGTATAAAATGTATGCAAGCCACTGGCATATAAAAAATCAATATGATCTTGTTTAATATATATATCGCAAGCGTATGCATCCTAGTAGATTCTTGCATTTCCCTGCTTTGGCGATAAAACGAGTTTTTATATGAATTTATGTAAGGAAGTGACGATTTTTTTATGAAAAGTTCATTAAGAAACGCAATTATTGACCGGTTTTTGAGCCGATAGCAATATTTGACTTGTATACCTATCGTTAAAATAATATAATTATGTACAGATAGACATACGAGCTCGTTCATTTTTCTGAGGGATCACTTAATCTAAAACATCTCAGAAGGAGTGATCGAAGTGAAATCGAAAAAAATCAGAAAGGTCATCAGCGGTACTGTATCTGCAATGATGATCGCAGCAAGCATACCTGTAGTTGCTTCAGCTGCTGATCAACAGACAAGAGGCAATATCGGCGGATATGACTACGAAATGTGGAATCAGAACGGACAGGGACAGGCTTCTATGAATCCGGGCGCAGGTTCTTTTACCTGCTCATGGAGTAATATAGAGAACTTCCTTGCACGTATGGGCAAGAATTTCGACAGTCAGAAGAAGAACTACAAGGCTTTTGGAAACATTGTCCTGACATACGATGTTGAGTACACACCTCGTGGAAACTCATATATGTGTGTATATGGATGGACTAGAAACCCTCTTATGGAATATTACATCGTTGAAGGTTGGGGCGACTGGCGTCCACCCGGAAACGATGGAGAGAGAAAGGGTAACGTAACTCTTAATGGAAATACTTATGAGATTGCAAAGACAATGCGTTACAACCAGCCTTCTCTCGACGGTACATCAACATTCCCACAGTACTGGAGCATAAGAACTACAAGTGGTTCAGCTAATAATCAGACTAACTATATGAAGGGTACAATAGACGTATCAAAGCACTTTGACGCATGGTCACAGGCTGGTCTCGATATGTCAGGTACTCTCTACGAAGTATCTCTCAATATCGAGGGCTACAGATCAAACGGTTCTGCAAACGTTAAGAGCGTAACAGTTACAACTAATGCAGCTGACAGCGGTAACGGTGGCGGAAACGATTGGAACCAGGGTGGAAACGACTGGAACCAGGGCGGCAACGACTGGAACCAGGGCGGCAACGACTGGAACCAAGGCGGCAACGACTGGAACCAAGGCGGATTCGACTTTGGTAATATGGGCGGTCAGGACTGGAACAACTGGAATCAGGGCGGAAACGACTGGAACCAGGGTGGATTCGACTTTGGTAACATGGGCGGCCAGGACTGGAACAACTGGAACCAGGGCGGCAACGACTGGAATCAGGGCGGATTTGACTTTGGCAACATGGGCGGCCAGGACTGGAACAACTGGAACCAGGGCGGAAATGACTGGAATCAGGGCGGCCAGGATTGGAACAACTGGAACCAGGGTGGAAATGACTGGAATCAGGGTGGCCAGGATTGGAACAACTGGAACCAGGGTGGAAACGACTGGAATCAGGGTGGCCAGGACTGGAACAACTGGAACCAAGGTGGAAACGATTGGAATCAGGGCGGATTCGACTTTGGCAACATGGGCGGCCAGCAGAACTTCGACTGGAACCAGGGTGGCCAGCAGAATTTCGACTGGAACCAGGGCGGTCAGGACTGGAGCAATTGGAGCGTAAATGACTGGAACAACCAGAACCAGCAGAATAACTGGAGTCAGGGTGGCCAGGATTGGAACAACTGGAACCAGGGCGGAAATGACTGGAATCAGGGCGGTCAGAATTGGAACCAGGGTGGAAATGACTGGAATCAGGGCGGCTTCGACTGGAACAATTGGAGCGTAAATGACTGGAACAACCAGAACCAGCAGAATAACTGGAACCAGGGTGGCCAGCAGAACTTTGACTGGAACCAAGGTGGCCAGCAGAATTTCGACTGGAACCAGGGCGGCCAGCAGAACTTCGACTGGAACCAGGGTGGCCAGCAGAATTTCGACTGGAACCAGGGCGGCCAGCAGAACTTTGACTGGAACCAAGGTGGTCAGCAGAATAATAACTGGTACAATGCTGACGTAAATAACTGGAATCAGGGTGGCAATGCTGGTTTTGACTTTGGAAACATGGGCGGCAACGGCGGCTTTGACTTCGGAAACATGGGCGGCGGCAACGGCGGCTTTGATTTTGGAAACATGGGCGGCGGTAACGGCGGCTTCGATTTTGGTGGCGGACAGCAGCAGAGTTTCGATTGGAACCAGGGCGGTCAGCAGAACATTGATTGGAACGGTATGGCAGGCGGTTTCAACAACACCAACAGTAATGTTGGTAGTGATCCTGGCAATGGTGGAAACGCTCAGTCAGGTCTGAACGCAAAGATTAGACAGGATATGCCTACTTCTGTACCTGGTGGCGTTGAAAAGAGCGGTCAGTGCAAGGTCGAAAAGAAAACATATAACTGTAAGTTTACAGGTGGACAGAAGAGCTGTAACGTTGTTCTTCCTCCTAATTATAATGCAAGTAAGCAGTACCCTGTAATGTACGTTCTCCACGGTATCGGTGGCGACGAAAACAGCATGGTTAGTGGCATGGGAGTTCAGGAACTTCTTGCAGGACTTATCTCAAGTGGTCAGGCAGAGGAAATGATCATTGTTCTTCCGAGCCAGTATACGAGTAAGAACGGCAATGGTGGCGGTTTCGGTATCAATCAGGAGACATGTGAAGCTTATGACAATTTCCTTTATGATATCTCCGATAGTCTTATCCCATTCATTGAGTCAAATTATTCAGTTAAGACTGGCAGAGAAAACAGAGCTATCACCGGATTCTCAATGGGAGGACGAGAGGCTATCTACATTGGACTTATGCGTCCTGACCTTTTCGGTTATGTAGGCGGAGCTTGTCCTGCACCGGGTATCACACCAGGTACTGATATGTTCATGACTCACCCTGGCTGTATGCAGGAAAGCGAGATGAAGTTCAGAAACGTAGGTCCTGAGCCTGCTGTATTCATGATCACAGGTGGTACAAACGACTCTGTTGTTGGTACTTTCCCGAAGCAGTATAGTGATATCCTTACAAGGAATGGTGTTGAGCACGTTTATCAGTCCATTCCAGGTGGCGGACATGGTGCTGATTCTGTAAAGCCTCATCTTTATACATTTATGAGATACGCATTTAAATAATAAATACAGTACAAAAACATAAAAACAGCTTTTATAAGCTATTTGCAAAAGAAACATGAATTATTATAAATAAAGATAAAATATATCAAAGCGAAAACGCCGTCCATCTAATTGGGCGGCGTTTTCTTGATATCACAAATCAATGCTATTAAAAATTAAAAATAAGTCAATGTAAAATAGAATACTTATTTACAAAAAATATGTTTTTAGTTGCCTTTTATTACTTTAGGAAACTAATGGACTATACACCATTAACAAAAATACCTTTGGATTTTCAGCTGTTAAAATTATACAAAATACGTTGAATTTCAATGTGAAATACGTTATAATAAGTTTATCATTAAATACAGAGAGGGGTATTTTTATGAAATGTTTTAAAAAAATAGGAGGGCTTGTTTCGTCTTTGCTTCTGATAACTGCAATTCCGAGTGAAACCAATCTTGCAATTGCAGCACAGAATACGGATGGACTGTACATAAACGAGGTCTGTACTCAGAATAAAAGCTGTTTCACTGACATTCTTGGAAGAGCCTCAGACTGGATAGAGCTTTTTAACGGTGGCAGTTCGGACATTGATCTGACTGGGTTTGGCCTTTCTGACAGCGCAGATACACCTTCGAAATATGTCTTCCCATCAGGCACTGTGATAAGGGAAGGCGATCATTTGCTGATTGTTGCAAATAAAAATGCAGAAGGTATTACAGAATTGAATACGGGGTTTGGCCTCAGTAAATCTGGCGAAACACTTGTGCTTTCAGCTCCTGATGGACATTTGGTGCAAAAGCTTGATGTCCCACCCCTTGCAGAGGACGAAACATATGGTTGTTCACCAGATGGAAGTGAAAATTATTCGATAATGACTCCGACACCTGGCTCAACTAATTGCTCTGCGCCAGTTGAGCCTGTTTTTTCGTTGGAATCTGGCTTTTATAGTGTTAATGATGTAAAGGAGCTATTTATAACTTCGCCTGATACAGTATACTATACTCTTGATGGTTCGGATCCTACAACTTCTTCTACTTCAAAACTTTATAACGGTGCTATAATTATGTATGACAGGAGCACTGATGATAATGTATACAGCAAATATCAACATGAAGACAACAGTCCCTATTCTGTGACGCTGAAGCAAAGATATGACGCAAATCCCGAGAACTTTGACAAGGCGACTATAGTAAGAGCGGTTTCAAAGTCGGCTGACGGTACTTTTAGTCGCGTTACGACAAAAACGTTCTTTGTAATGAGTGATGAAAAGATTGCATATTATTCAAATATTCCTGTAGTATCCCTAGTAACTGATCCTGTCAACCTTTTCGATAAGGATAAGGGAATCTATGTTGCGGGGCAGCAGTATATCGACTGGAAGAATAGTCCGCAGTACAATTCACGAAAAAGCGAATGGGATACGGATAATATTGCGAATTTCTTTTCAAAGGGAAAGGAATGGGAGCGCGAGGCAGATATTACATATTTTAAGAACGGGAATTGTGGTTTCACACAGAAAATGGGAATACGCATAAAAGGAGCTTCTACAAGGAATAGTCAGACCAAGAGTTTTAATGTTTATGCAAGGAGCGAATATGGTGATTCAAAGCTTGATTACAAGCTAATAGATGACAACTATTCAGTAGTTGACGGCAAAACTGTAAAGCGATATGATTCGTTCAGTCTTAGAGCTGTTGCATGGGTAGACAGAATGAGGGAAAAAGTGGTGCATTCTGCTCTCAGGGACGTCCCTGCACTTGCTACTTATGATAGTGACAGATGTATGCTATTCATTGATGGTGAGCTCTGGGGAATGTATGAGATTATAGAAAGAGCTTCTGACTACTACATACAGTCAAATTACGGTGTTCCTGCCGAAAATGTAGTGATGATAAAGAATGGCGAGATTGAAGAAGGAACGGAAGATGATCTTGAGGAACTCGAAAAGATTGATGAGTTCTGCAAGGCACATGACCTTTCAGTTGCCGATAACTATAACTATGTTTCTTCGAGGATAGACGTGGAGAGTATTATAGACTGCTATTGTGCCGGCCTTTATCTTGGTACCTGGGACTGGCCTAACCATAATTATCTCATGTGGAAAAATAGTGGTGAAGCCATATATGGCAATCCCTACAGCGATGGAAAATGGAGATTCGGTTCCTTTGACTTTGATTACTCCGTTGGACTTACTTATCAGAGCTTCGGAGGAGTCGAGGGGTATCAGTATGACAGCTTCCGTAAAATGGACAGTGCAAAAAAGGATATGCCTACCTCGATATTCATATCTCTGCTTGATAATCCGGAGTTTAAACAACAGTTTGCGGATAAATTCTATTCGTATGCGTATTCTGTATTTGAACCCTCAAAAATGAGCGCTGAACTTAACGACGAGGAAGAAAGATACATGGACTACATGACTCTGACCGCATGGCGATGGAGTAGCGGCAGGCCACGTTCTGGTTACAGCAGCTATTTGTCAGAACAGAAAAGCTACTATCATAACGAAATAGAGAAAATGCGTACTTTCTTAAACAGACGTGCAGAATATGCTATTGAGGACATGCAGGATTATCTTGGAGTCTCAAAGAACAGTGCAACTATTACCGTTACTAAGCGAGGAATGGGAGAGCTTTCTGTTAATAATGAGGATACAGCTTTTTCGGGCAATGTTTGGACTGGTTCCTTTGAGGACGGAAAAAAAGTAACTATTACGGCAAAGCCTGCCGAAGGATATGTTTTTGAAGGATGGTCGGGAACTTCAAGCTCTGATTCTACGACCATAACAGTTACTGCTGAAAATGCGACCATGCTAGTTTGTATTTTCAGGAAAACTGAGTATGAACAGGGCGATATTAACATGGACGGAGCTGTAAATGCAGCTGATCTGCTACTTATGACCAAATATATTTGTGGAGTTGATAATTTCACTAAAACCCAGTTCAATCTTGCAGATATGAATGCGGATAAAGCAGCTGATATATTTGATCTTGTACGTCTGCGCAAAGAACTGCTGAAATAGATTATTATTGTAACAGGGGGGATAATAATGATTATAGACATTTCACAGGAAGTATTTTCGTGTAAGGTTTATCCAGGAGATCCGAGTCCCCAGATGACGCGGAATCTCAGCATTGAAAAAGGGGATATATGCAACCTTACTGAGTTTTCAATGTGTGCCCACAATGGAACTCATGTTGATGCACCATTTCATTTTATAAATGATGGCAAGACTATCGACATGGTGGGGCTTGAGTCTTTTGTTGGAGACTGCTTTGTTGCGCATCATAGTGGTGATGTCACTGAAAGTGACGCTAATTCAATATTTGAAAAAGCTGCGACGGCAGGCGCTTCACAGCGTATACTTATTGCAGGAAAAACAACTGTAACAGTGGAAGCAGCTAAGGTATTCGTGAAAAAAGGGGGAGTTCTGCTCGGCAATGAAAGTCAGACTGTCGGACCTGAAAACGCACCTATGGAGGTACATCTTATACTTCTCGGGGCAGAAGTCGTGCTTCTTGAAGGAATTGTACTTAAAAATGTCGATGAAGGCCGTTATTTTCTGAATGCAGCCCCACTTGGACTTGGTGGCTGTGACGGAGCACCATGCAGGGCATACCTTATTAAGTAAAATACGGAGGAAAAACAAATGGAATTTAAGGAAGTAGTAAAAAATCGCTATTCGTGCAAAAAATACAGTGATAAACAGATTGAAAAAGAGAAGCTTATATCAATCCTAGAGGCAGGTCGTCTTGCGCCTACAGCAAAGAATCTGCAGGAGCAGCATATTTATGTGATTCAGTCCGCAGAACTTCTGGCAAGGATAGATGAACTGACACCATGTCGTTATGGTGCGCCTACAGTGCTTGTTGTTACATTCAATAAGGATGAGGTATTTACATATCCAGGCGGCAAGCGCGATTCTGGCGTCGAGGACGCAACGATTGTTGCTACACATCTCATGCTTGCAGCTGCAAACGAGGGCGTAGATAATTGCTGGCTAAATTACTTTGATCCTGATAAGACAGCAAAAGCTCTTGAGCTGCCTAATAATGAGGAGGTTCTTATGCTCCTTGACCTTGGATATGCTGCTGACGGCTCAGGCCCTCTGCCAAACCATGGCAGCAGAAAGCCACTTAACGATACAGTAACCTACCTGTGATATTGGGAGAATTGACATTATGAAGAAAATAAACATTGTAAATGGACCTCAGAATGCTTCCGTCATTGTTCAGGGCTGTATGAGAATGCCTGCACTAACAAAGGAAGAAGCAGCTAAGTCTGTTCAAACGGCATATGATACAGGTGTTAACTTTTTCGATCATGCAACATGTTACGGAAACGGAGAAGCGGAGGTGCGTTTTGCGGAGGCACTTGCACTTACGGAAATAAAGCGCGAGGATATTTTTATTCAGAGCAAGTGCGGCATTTACCCTGAAAGAGGAGAGTTTGACTGGACAAAGGAGAGTATTCTAGCTAGTGTTGATGGTATTCTTAGCAGACTTCATATGGACTATCTTGATATCTTGTTGCTGCATCGTCCTGATATTCTGTTTGATCCGGAAGAGGTTGCAGAAGCGTTTGATAGCCTTGAAAATGCTGGAAAGGTTCGCTGGTTCGGAGTAAGCAATCTTATGCCAATGCAAACGGAACTACTGAAAAGATATGTGAAGCAGCCAATTATTATCAATCAGCTTCAGTTCTCACTTGAGCAGTCACAGCTTATTGATCAGGCGTTGTATCTGAACAACAAAACTACGGATATGTCGATGAATCGTGACGGAGGTGTGCTCGATTACTGTCGCCTGCATGATATTACTGTACAGGCTTGGTCACCTCTGCAGATTGGAATGTTTGGTGGAACATTTATAGATAACCCTGAATATCCAGAGCTTAACAAGGTTCTTACAGAGATAGCCGAGCGTGAAAATGTATCAAAAGCTGCTGTTGCCGTTTCGTGGATACTTCGTCACCCAGCTAAAATGCAGGCGGTGGTAGGTACTATGAACCCAGTTCATATCAGGGAGACCTGCGAGGCAGCAAATATAGAACTGTCTCATAATGACTGGTACAGGCTCTACCTTGCGTCGGGGAAGTTCTTGCCGTAATATACTGCAAAGAGATAATACACACTAGTGCCGTTTTTAATAAACGGTTTATAGTATTATTAACGCTGTTGATATTATGCCTTTTGTACGTTTGAGCAAAAAATCTTGACTATTTCGTCGTAATAATGTATAATAAGTATGCAAATGCATATTGGTAAAGGGAGGGAATTATATGCATAAAAAATACAAAAAGATCGCTGCAGTACTGCTGGCAGCTGCAATGATCATACCAACAACTGTCAGTATTGCAGAGCCTTTGAACGTTTCCGCTGGTGAGATTTTGGGTGAGTCTACATTTGATTTTAAGATGCTGCCATGGCATCTTGTGTCGGCATCTCCTGCAAACCAGAATTTTGCAATTGAAGATGGAGCTTTACACATCTTAATCAGGGTGCCAGAGGGGCGTGACAAGGAAAAATGGGATCTTGAGTTAAGACATAGGAATCTCAATTTCATCAAAGGCCACGAGTATAAAGTGAGCTTCAAGGCAAAGGCGTCGCGAGAAGGCATGGAGCTTTGCTCGAAGATTGGTAATATCAAAGGGGATGAAGAGTACTTTGAGCTTGACGGCGAGTCCAATGATATGCACATGGGACCACATATGGGAGGTAATTGGCCGTTACTTCCTGTAAAGCTCACGACTGAATGGAAGACATATGAGGGTGTATTCATTCCTACAGAGGATCTTGAGGCAGTAGAATGGTGTTTCCAGTACGCAAAGGGAACAAAGTATTATGGCAATGCCCAGGTAGGTGATGAGATATGGTTTGATGATATGTCAATTTTTGATATGTCTGATGATACGATAGATAATCCACCTTATCCCTTCGGCTATATAACACGCTCAAACAGTAGGCTTGAGAATAACTATATATCAGTCAATCAATTAGGATATTATCAGGGCCTATCGAAAATAGCTACACTTGGCGATAATGCCGGCGATATTACCAAAGATTTTATTTACGAATCAAAGCCAATTGAGCTTGAAGGTAGCTATGATTTTGAGATAGTGAGTACCTATGATGATACCGTTGTTTACACAGGCAGAACATTTAGTCCAAGGAAAGACACGGATTCAGGCGACAGCGTCTGCAAGATTGACTTTACAGATTTCAATGATGAAGGTGAATACTACATTCGTATAAAGGGCAAGAAATGGAGATCTTTTCCGTTTAAGATAGGTAATAATATCTATAGTGACAAGGAAAACAACATTCTTACCAATTCGCTCAA
The DNA here is from genome assembly GCA_002310115.1 of Ruminococcus flavefaciens. GTDB lineage: Bacteria > Bacillota > Clostridia > Oscillospirales > Ruminococcaceae > Ruminococcus > Ruminococcus flavefaciens_K. The sequence continues at coordinate 6,472 of DBYI01000037.1, read as the reverse complement.
TTATTTTTATCAGAATCGTTCTGGTACTGCTATTGATAAAAAATATATAACATCAGGCGAAAAAGAAATGCTTGCTCATAAAGGCGGTCATAAGAATGATACGGGATTCGTTCAGAAGAAGTGGGTCAGGGAGTATCTGAATAAAGATGAGGCAGAGGTCACATATGCTTCATCAAAGCTTACAGCGAACGGTGGCTGGTATGATTCAGAAAATCACAGCAAGGATATGGTTGAGGGAGGAATTGCTCTTTGGACGCTTCAGAATATGTATGAGCATGCGATTAAATCATATAATGGAGCTAAGAAATTTGATGAAGGTTCTGGAACGGTGGTAGTTCCAGAAAACAACAATTCCTATCCTGATATACTCGATGAATGCAGGTATGAGCTTGACTTTATGTCAAGTATGAAGGTACAGCCTGATGAGGAAACATGGGGCGAATACACAGGAATGTATTATCAGCGCATACAGGATAGCAGGTGGACAGGTCTTGCTGTACACCCCTGGGATTATGAAGATGAATATGATACTGTTCGTATCGTCAGACCTCCGACATTCGCAGCAACTTTGAATTATGCTGCCTGTGCTGCACAGGGAGCAAGATTATGGGAACCGTATGATGCTTCATATGCCGAAAAACTAATGGAAAGTGCAAAAGAGGCATATGATGCCTACTTGAAGAACTGGTACGAGGCATCTTTAAATGAAGAATCTAATTCTGCTTCATTTTATGAGCCACTTGACGTGATGAAAACCACTTTGCCTTGCGATTATGATGTTCTGGACGACGCTTACTGGGCAGCTTGTGAGCTCTTTATCTCTGCAAGTCAGTTTGGCGATGATGACGCTGATGTGTATTATAAATATCTTTCCGATTACAGGGATGCATTTAAAGTCACTACAAGGATCACTGGCGGCAAAAATGTCAGCGGCGAGGGCTCATTTACTATGTTCAACAGTGGAAATACAGCTTCAGCTGGTTCACTTTCACTCGCTCTCAATAAGCATTATCTGACAGACGCTCAGAAGAAGACTCTGAACGATTCTATCACAAATGCTGCTAGGGAATACATCGAGGAAGAAGAAAATCAGGGCTATGGTATTCCATACAAATATGACGGACCTGGATATGAGGATCCAACTTATATGCCGTCAGATTTTATCATTGACGGTTATGAGCTTGACTCAAATGAGCGTGTTCTCAATAATATGATTGCAATGGCATATGCTTATGACTTGACATGGGATAAAGAATATATTAACGGAGTTGTGACTGGTATGGATTACCTTCTCGGAAACAATCCACTGTCATTTTCATATATAACTGGGTACGGTTCATATCACGTAAAGAATCCGACTCACAGGTACTGGTGTTATGAGCTTGATAAGACGCTTCCGCAGGCGCCTGACGGTGTTATTGTCAGCGGTCCTACACAGGATATTAGGGATGATTATATGCGTCTTCTTGGTATAGTAGCATTACATTCTTGGGAGCCATCAGAGAGATACTATTATGATTCGGTAGAAGCGTGGTCTTCAAACAGCACTTCGCTCAGTATCAATGCATCTCTTGCGTGGGTATTGTCTTTCTTACAGGATGAAGTTTCGAGATTTGCGCCTGAAGCTGTGGTAAAAGGTGATGTTAATTCTGACGGAAAATTAAATATGGCAGATATGGTCCTGCTGAGAAAATGGCTGCTTGGTATTCGTAATACTGTACTTACCAACTGGAAGGCAGCTGACTTAAGCAAAGACAACCAGCTTGATATATTTGATCTTTGCCTTATGAAAGATGAGATCATAAAGAATAATATCATAACTTATGTTGAACCGGACGAACGTTTTGAATATGGTGTTCCGTTCTATGTTCTGAAGGATGGTCTGAAGCTTTACCTTGGTCCTAATGAAAGCTATGATTCCATAGCTTCTATTCCTGCGGATACACGCCTGATTGAAAAAGGAGCACAGAAAGGCAACAGTGAGTGGCTGTTTACAGAATATAACGGGCAGTATGGTTGGATCAATACCTTAGATTCGAACGGCAAAATGGTAATCTATTTTGAAGAAGCAGCAAAAAAGCCAGTAATATATCTCTATCCTGAGGAAGAGACAGATGTTCGTGTTGAACTTGAGCTTACGGAAGCCGATCTCTCAACAACATATCCGAGGTATAATAACGGCTGGGATGTAACAGCGTCTCCTGACGGTTTGCTTCTCAACAACGCAGATGGAACACATCATAAGTATCTGTTCTGGGATGCAGCAAACTGCCGCACAAGATTTGACTTCTCAAAGGGATTCTGCGTGGCAGGAAGTGATACCGAGAGTTTCCTCAAAGAAAAACTGACATATATGGGACTTACTGAAGAGGAAATGAATGAGTTCATTATATATTGGCTGCCGCTGATGGAGCACAACAAGTATAATCTCATCTCCTTCCAAGGCGATGCTTATACAAATTCAGCCAAGCTGAACATCACTCCGACACCTGACAGTCTTCTCCGTGTATTCATGGCTTACATTCCGCTTGAAGAAGCAGTGAAAATCGAACCTCAGAAGCTTGAGACTTTTGAAAGAAAAGGCTTCTCAGTAGTTGAATGGGGTGGCACTGAAATCAAACAGTAAAGGAATAGTCTTATAGCAGTACTAATAAAGGCCATGCCTCATATATATTGGGGCATGGCCTTTGCGGCTTGCTGGATATATCAGTGATAGTACGAGTCGATTCCAAAATATTCTTCAAGAGTGAGTCCACTGTTATGAACGGCATAAGAAAGGTCTGTGCCTAAATAGCGTATGTGCCATGATTCATACTGATAACCTGTTATGTTCTCCTTTCCTTGAGGGTATCGGAGTATAAATCCATACTCATGGCAATGATTTTCAAGCCATGCAGCTTCAGGTGTTCCGTCGAAAGTATGATCTATAGTATTTACATCAATAGCAAGTCCAGACTGATGTTCAGAATAACCTGCACGCGCTGAATATGAATCAGCAGCAACTTGTCCGTCACGAGCAACAAAGTTGTTGTATATATTATATTGATCATTATAAGATCTGAAACCAGAGCCGAACTTCAGTTGTAATCCTTCCTTCGTATATGCGTTGTTTACCATTTTGTTGAACTGAGTCTGACAAGTTTTATCAAGTCCTGGATTAAAGTTAGAAGGAAGACTGTATGACTTGTTTGCAATAAGAGCTCCTTGTATGTAGGTAATTCCTTCTATATTATATTGTATTGGTGCAGGCGCGTAGTCGGGGTCATCAGGTGATGGTGGAGTTCCTACAGGGCGCAGCAACTGAGCTGGATTTGTAGTTTCTGGCTGTGTAGTTTCGACGCTTGTTGATACAGTCGTTGTTGACTGGGTTGTTATGGCCTCAGATGTGACAGTTGTTGGAGCGGTAATGACTTCTGTTTGAGTAGTTATTACAGTGGTATCGATTACAGCTTTTATTGTCGTATTAATGGGAATTTGTGGTTATTGGAATTTTATCATCTTTATGAGTTGTTTGGGGTGTTGTGACAGCTATATTATCGTATGAGGTAGTCACAGTATCATTTTTTATTGCTGATGTAACGGGGGATTGGTTGTTGTCTGGTTTTCCGCATGCGGTACATGTAAGTGCAGTTACAAGAGCTAATGTAATAAATAATCTTTTATTCATTTTGATGTCCTCCTTAAGTGTATCAGGCTTTCTGTAGAAACCATTCGTAGTAGTTGTGATAAGTGTTACATAAATATATATCTTTCTAGATGAGATAAGAAAAGTTTAATGAAAAAGTTATAAGATCATGCACTACATTAAGTATTGATTTTAATAAAATTCGTGGGCGAATGTATAAGATATTACCAAAATGACTGAAATGATTAAATTAGCAGCGTGATTTACTGACCAAAAATTGCTGATTAGTTGCCAAATATTGCGCTTTTATTAATAGCATATTTACTTTTATAGTTGTGTATTGTATATTTACATTGAAGATGTTAGACAATTGTGACATACATTCGGCATAATAAACATTTCAGGTGTATTTTTTAATGCAATTTACTGTTTTGTTTTTGCGTTCGGATATCAGTCGATTCCCTCTTTATTGTAAAGCATGATATGTTATACATTATTATTCGACTGTTTTTATTGATGCGCATAATGTTGTTATGCTGTTTGCATGGAACATTGTTCAGAACTATATAAAAACAAAGGAGTGATTAGAGTGGAAAACAACACACTCAAAAAGATCATCAGTGGAACTGTTTCTGCAATGATGATCGCAGCAAGCGTACCGTTCTCTGCTTCAGCCGCTATTGGAAACATTGATTTAGGCAGCGTTTCAGGCGGCAAGGTTGAGGGCGGCTTCGGAGGTTTCGGCGGCGGTATGGACTGGGGCGGAAACGGTGGCCAGGGCGGCATGGACTGGAGTGGCTTCGCAGGCGGATTTAACGGTGGCGGAGCAAACATTGGTTCAGACGCAGGCAGCGGCGGAAACGCTCAGTCAGGTCTTAACGCTAAGATCAAGGGCGATATGCCTACAACTGTTCCAAGCGGAGCAGAAAAGAGCAGTCAGTGTAAGGTTGAGAAAAAGAATTATATGTGTAAATATACAGGCAAACAGAAGACCTGTAATGTAATTCTTCCTCCAAACTATGATTCAAGCAAAAAATATCCTGTAATGTTCGTTCTCCATGGTATCATGGGAAGTGAAAATGACATGGTAAGCGGAATGGGCGTTCAGGAGCTTATGACAGGACTTATGTCTAGCGGTCAGGCAGAGGAGTTTATAGCAGTAACTCCTAATATGTTCACCAGCAAGACTATGAGCGGCCCTAGCGGTATAAATCAGCAGACATGTGCAGAGTATGATAACTTCCTGTATGATGTAACAGAAAGCCTCCTTCCCTTCATCAAGGAGAATTACTCTGTAAAGGAAGGCAGAGAATATACAGCTATCACAGGATTCTCAATGGGTGGCCGTGAGGCTATCTACTGTGGACTTATGCGTCCTGACGTATTTGGTTACGTTGGTGGTGCTTGTCCTGCACCAGGTATTACACCTGGTGCAGATATGTATATGACACATCCAGGCTGTATGCAGGAAAGTGAAATGAAGTTCAGGGATGTTGGACCTGAGCCTGAGGTATTCATGATCACAGGTGGTACAAACGACTCTGTTGTTGGTACTTTCCCATCACAGTACAGCAGCATTCTTACAAAGAACGGTGTTGAGCATGTATACCAGTCAATTCCTGGTGGCGGACATGGTGCTGAGTCTGTAAAGCCTCATCTCTACACATTCTTCAGGTATGCGTTTAAGGCGGACGAGAGTAGTTCAGTGGTTACAACAACAACCACCACAACTACTACAACTACAACAAAGCCCGAGACTACAACAACTACAACTACTGTAAAGCAGTCAGATCCCAAGGAAGAGCTTAATGCAAAGGTTTCAAGATGGGGCGATGCAAACTGCGACAATGGAATAGATATGAGCGATGCAGTAGCTATTATGCAGTCTCTTGCAAATCCGAACAAGTATCAGCTCACAGCTCAGGGCAAATTCAATGCAGACGTTTATGAGGCAGGAAGCGGTATTACAACAAATGATGCATTTGTTATCCAGAAGTACCTTTTAGGCCTCATCAAGTCTCTCCCTGAGAGCTATTCGGACAATATAAATATAACTCCTGTCATAACAACAAATACTGTAACACAAACAACAACTGAGAATCCTGTTGTTGTTACAACAACTACAGTTGCTCCTGTAACAGGCGGTTCTATAAATGAAAGTTTCGATTCAGGTATCGGAAGCTGGAACGGCAGAGGCGGAGCATCTGTTGAAGCATCAGATACTGCATACTACGGTGCATCAGGCAAGTCACTCTTTATTACGGACAGAAGCTCTGAGTGGAACGGTGCGGCTATCGAGCTAGGTTCTGAATTCAAAGCAGGTCAGACATACAGCATCAGCTTAGGAGCACTCCAGCTTTCAGGCAGCGATGCTACTATACAGATATCTCTCCAGCACAGTGACGGAAGCACGACTTCTTACACATCAATTGCAAAGGAAACCTGCAAGAGCGGTGAGTGGACAAAGATAGAGAATACATCATTCACTATTCCGGATAATGCTGACAATATGGTACTCTATGTTGAGACTGTTGAGAGCTCAGGAGATCTTATGGACTTCTACATAGACAATGTACTGGTTGCAGCTGAGGGAACAAAGTCAACAGTTACAACAGGTGGCGAAGGCAAGGTTCCGGAGATAATCATTCCTGAGAAGCCAGATATCGACACAGCTAAGTGGGACAGTTATCAGGAAACAGCTTCTGCACAGTATATCGACTTCTATAAGAGCTCGATAAAGCATTTTGGAAACACTTACAGACTTGACAGCAAGCTTGCAGCAGCTGAAGCTGGTTCGCCTCTTACAATAGCCTACCTAGGCGGTTCTATCACAGAGGGCAAGAACTA
>DBYI01000033.1 GCA_002310115.1 Ruminococcus flavefaciens | reverse complement strand
ATAAAATCGGGTACTATGGCTATATATTCCCGAAGCAAAAGGAGGAACAAAATTGGCTAAGTCAAAAGCTACGGGCACAAAGCAGAAAAGCACCGCTGCCCGCAACAAGATCGGCAGCACTAAACCCGCTATCACAGCCGCAGACATTATAGCTGAGAGAAAAGGTGTAAAGTACAAGCCGCTATTCTATATAGCGTCGTTCCTGATACCTTTTCTCCTTACATTCGTGTCATACATCGGCTTCGACATCTATCCATTCGGCGAACGTTCAGTGCTCACACTGGACCTTAACGGCCAGTACATTTACTACTTTGAGTCTCTCAGGGACGCATTCTGGGGAGACGGAAGCGCCTTTTACAGCTGGAGCAGAAATCTTTCCGGAGGCTTCATGGGCATCATAGGATACTATCTGGCAAGCCCATTCACCCTGATCGTAATGCTTCTCCCGAGGAAGATGATACTCGAAAGCGTAATGATAATGCAGATGGCAAAGGTCGGCGCTGCAGGTCTCACATTCAGCATTTATGCGCAGAAGTCAAAAAACCTCAGACCGCTCCAGTCCATCATGTTCTCTACAATGTACGCTATGATGGCATACGTCGTTATCCAGCTCATAGACCCTATGTGGATCGACGGACCTGTATTCCTGCCTCTGATAATCCTCGGCGTTGAATACCTCATAGACGATGGAAGAAAGATAAACTACATCATACCTACAGCTCTGATGTTCGTTGCTAACTTCTATATCGGATTCATGATAGCAATATTCATAGCTATATACTTCTTCTATTACCTGTTCTTCGGTACAAGCCGAAAATTCAAGAACATCGGCGAATACGGGATGGTAGTTCTCAGAATGGGTATATCCACATTAGTAGTACTCATGTGCAGCTTTATTATGATAATGCCTGTTTACAATGCACTGGCTCTCGGTAAGTTCGACTTCTCTGAGCCGGATTACAGCTACAGGGCAATGTTCAATCCTCTTGAGCTCGTACCATGTCTGCTCCCGAACCAGTACTATTCAGTAAATGTTGACGAGGGAACACGTTTCTACGGACGTCCCGAAATATACTGCGGAGTTCTCACATTCGTGCTTATCCCGCTCTTCTTCATGAACAAGAAGATAAAGCTAAACAAGAAGATCGGCTATGGACTTCTTTCATTCATACTCATTTTCAGTATGTATGTAAAACCCATAAATATGATGTGGCACGGCGGTCAGGATCCTAACTGGCTTCCATACAGATATTCTTTCCTGCTTTCGTTCGTATTCGTATCAATGGCGGCAGATATATTCTCCAATCTCGAAGGCTACAAAATGTCACCTGTCAGCGCAAGCATATCCGCAGCGATAGTCGGAATACTCACAGCAATATTCTGTGCCAAGATGAAAGACTTCAACTACAACGAAGAGAAATACAAGTACGTAGCAATCTACCCGTACAAGGCTAATATGGAGCGCGGCTCCGACAGCTGGGAAGAGCTCTGGCTGGGAACAGTTGCATTCGGACTAATCCTCGGAGCTATATATCTCATAGCAGTCTACTGCTACAGTCATACAAGGACAAAGAAAGCCAAGAATGCTATAACGGTAGGAATGGCTCTCCTGATATTCTTCGAGACAGGTTATAACTGTTATGACTCTTTCAGAAAGATATTCAAGGAGGTCGGAAACTCTGACCACAGCACATATACCGAAATAATGACAGCTCCCGACGTTGTCAAGAAGCTCAGTGAATACGACGGAGGCTTCTACCGTGCAGAAAAGACCTTCAACCGAATGGTTAATGATAACCTTGCTTACGGTTTAAAGGGTATATCACACTCCAGCTCAGTAATGAATGCAAGAGCTATCACATTCATCGAGACAATGGGCTACTTCACACAGAGTTTTGAATCAAAATATGAAGGCTGCAACCCGGTTGCAGATTCAATACTCGGAATAAAGTATGTTCTTGACGACCCTTTAAGAACAAATATCGGCTCTACAGTGGACGCTTCGTACATCAAGCGCTTCTCTGCAGACTACAAGAAGGACAAGAACGTCCCCGCAACAATGGATATTTATGAGAATCCAAATGCCCTGAATATAGGTTATATGGCCGATGATGACATCCTTTATCTCACAGGCCTCGGAAACGACAATCCATTCAACAGTCTGAACAACTTCCTCAGCGCTATGGCAGGAAGCACAACTGATTTCGCAAATCTCACACCAAGACAGTATTATGTACCATTTGACTACACTGTTAAATACGATGATACCAAGGTATATTATCACGATTATGACCACAATGGCATTATCCATGACTGCTATGAAGCATTTGCAGGCGTTGACGATGCTGTTGTAAACATCGATATAACTGTTCATCAAGACGGAGACATCTATATGCATCTGGGATCCGAGTTAAGAAATCAGATAAACGTATGGGCTGCTGTAAAGGGTGACGACGGAGTTTACAGAGGGCAGAAAACCGGCAATGAATACTATGACAGCTACGGAATATACTTCAATAAACTCAACAACTCGTCTCCTATCGTTAGAATGGGCCCTTTCAACAAGGGAGACGAGGTAGAGATAAGACTCACAATTCCTCCTACAGGCAGCAACGGCAAGTATACAGGCAGCAACGAGTACCTCATGTTGAGAAAAAACTCCGGATTCAACTTCTACTACCTTGACGAGGAAGCTTTCCAGGAGGATATCAACAAGCTCAAGACAAATCCCTGGGTTCTCGATATGAGCAAGACAAACGACCGTCACCTTGTAGGCGATGTTGATGCACAGGAAGGTCAGATACTAATGACCTCAATTCCATACGAACCCGGCTGGGAGGTACAGATTGACGGAAAAACTGTACAAAGTCAGATCATCGAGGAAAAGAACCCTGATACCAAAAAGACAACTCTTTTAAACGGAGATGGTGCCGAGGGTGAAATAATCGTTCTCGGAACTCTCATAGGAATCCGTGTTCCAGCAGGTCATCACACTGTATCCCTCAAGTATACGCCGCCAGGCTTCAACATGGGAATAGTTACCTTGATACTCGGTATCATCTTACTTGCGCTCTTCTATATGTACGACAGAAAGCACAACAAGATAATCATCGAAAAACTTAAGGCAAAGAAACTCATAAAGAGCGGCGAAGCTGACAAGACTATAGAAGAAGCAGATAACGTAAAGAAGTCTTCCAAGAAGAACATTATTAAATCCAAAGGTGCTATCACGGAAGAACCTCTGAAAAAAGCAAAAGAAAAGGCAGAAGAGGTTACGGAAGATATCAAGGAAAATGTCGAGGAGACTTCTGAGGATATCGCCGAAGAAGTTGTCGAATCTGCCAAAGATACTGCTGAAGAAGCTTCCGAAGATATTGAAGAAGCAGCAAAAGGCGCTTTAGCTGATATCAAAGACGGAGTCGAAGAGACTTCTGAGGATATCGCTGAAACTGCTGAAAGTGCAGTTGAAAGCGTTCTTGAAGAAGCAAAAAAGAAGAAAAAGTAACAGATTTCTTAGCCCCTGCAATGCAGGGGCTTTTCCTTTATCAATTCAGAGAACGGCGTCCTAAAATATTACTGTTCAAAAGGTGAACAAAATAGCAATATCAAGAACTGAATATTAATATTTTGTGTATTATATATATACTTACGTAAAAAGTAATATTTTATTTAATAACACAAAAATATTATATCTTAATAACAATAATGAAACATAAATCCCTGTTATATGGGGATTTCATTGGCATTTATACTAATTATACCACCAATAATTCTATGCTAAATTTATTGCATTTTGCACAAAGTACCTTGACTTTTTTTTACATATATGATAAACTATAAGTGTCAAATGCTTTAGGGTTACTGCACTGGACCTTAAAGAAAAGCAACCCAATTTAACAATATTTTAGGGAGGAAAATATCATGTTCAATTCATCTAAGAATGTGAAGCGTTTTGTAAGCATATCTGCTGCTGCAGCATGCATGTTTTCAGCGCTACACTTCGAGCCGCTCGACAATTACGCTGTCGCTGCGGACACAACAATGACAGCTTTTGAGATAACAGAAAACATGAAAATCGGTTGGAACCTTGGTAATACCTTGGATGCAAAAGCAGGCGACGCCAAGGGCGATTACGCTACAGCTGGTCTTGAGACTGAAACAGCATGGGGCTGCCCGAAGGCAAGTCAGACACTGTTTGACGCACTCAAAGCAAAGGGATTCAATACAGTACGTATCCCAACTACATGGTTCCAGCACCTTGATGCAGACAACAACATCGATCCCCAGTGGCTTGCTCGTGTAAAGGAAGTTGTAGATTACGGTATCAAGAACGATATGTACATAATCCTCAACGTTCACCATGAGAACTGGATTAATAGAAAAGACCTTCTTACAGCTTATGATGATATCCAGCCAAGATTGATGAAGATCTGGACTCAGATTGCTGAGACTTTCAAAGACTATGATCAGCATCTCATTTTTGAGTGCATGAACGAACCACGTGCTGTTGGTACAACTTATGAGTGGTGGGCCGCAAGCGCAGTTGATGAATGCGACGTTATCAACAAGCTTGAGCATGACTTTGTAGATCTCATCAGAGGCATGGATGGTCCTTACGCTAAAACACGTCTTCTTATGCTCCCTGGCTACTGCGCAAGCGCAGAGCAGACATTCCTTAAGGCTATCGACGTTCCTAGCGACCCATATGTAGCTATCTCTATCCATGCTTATACACCTTATGATTTCACTATGAATACAGCTGTTAAGGATCACTCTGTATTCACAGGAGCTTACGCTCAGAACCTCGCTGATACTCTTCAGGGTATGCGTGACCTCTTCCTTGATAAGGATGTACCCGTTGTAATCGGTGAGATGGGCACATCAAACTTTGGAAACACAGAGGCTCGTGTAGATTGGACAAACCTCTACTTCTCAACAGCTAAGAAATATGGTATCCCATGCTGTCTCTGGGATAATAATATTGAAACAAATCCTAAGGATCCAGGCGAGTGCCACGGCTATATCAACCGTGAGACCGGTGAGTGGTACGAAACAAGCCTTCCTGTCATCAACAAAATGATGGAAATAATGAATGACACATCTATAAAGTGGGGCAGCGAAAGGAAGATTCCCACATACAATCATCAGGATCTTTCAGAGGGTACTGTTTTCAGAGATAAAGCTGTAGAAATTGACGCTTCCAAGTCAAAGACCTATGAGAATACAACTCCAGGCCAGGAAATAGCTTGGTCACAGCTTGAGGGCAAGGAAGTTGCTATCAAGTTCACAGGAGCAACTCCTATCCTTGCATTCTCAGATGCTGAATACGGCAACTGGACAGAGTTCAAGCCTTATGTAGTTGATGAAGCTAATGGCATCGCTTACTACCTTGTAAGCAAACAGCTTCCTGCTGCATGGACTGATCTTTCAACAGTAAATCATATGCAGGCAAGAACAGACTCAGTTACAAATATTGAGAAGATCGTTATCCTTAATGCTCCTGAGGTTGACATTGAAGTAGAAGTTGACAAGACAAAGAAGTACAAGATTGACTTTGCTAACGCTCAGGCTGGCGATGACCTTATTCTTACATTCAAGGGCGAAAAGAATACTGTTACAAACGGCTGCGTAGGATACAACGGAGACGGTTGGGAGCAGATTGAATGGAAGGGTACAACAGATGCTAACGGTGACCTCACTGTTAGAATCGCTATGAGCAAATTCCCAGCTAGTATTGCTTCTGCTGAGTGCCAGATCTGGTATCAGCCCGAGCTTGTAGACCTTACAGAATACAACTTTGGTTCTGCTGCTGTTGAAACAACAACTACTACTGCTGCAACAACAACTACTACAACTACTACCACAACTACTACATCAACAACAACAACTACTACATCAACAACAACTACTACATCAACTACTGTTACATCATCAACAACTACTAAGACTGGCAGCTCACCTCATACAAGTTTCCTCACAGGTGACGCTAACCAGGACGGCCAGGTTGATCTTAGTGACGCTGTAAAGATTATGCAGTCTCTCGCTAACCCCAACAAGTACACACTTGATGGCGACGGCAAACTTGCTGCTGACGTTTATGGAAATGACGGTGTTACTGTTAAGGACGCACAGGTTATCCAGCTTTATCTGCTTAACCTTATAAAATCACTTCCTGTTAGTGCAGATACAGTTATCGACTGATAGCTAAGCAATAATTGATCCATATACCTCTTAGAAGTGCAGCTGCTAATGCAGCTGCACTTTTTTACTACGTTCAGCCTAAGTATTATGAATTTTCAGCATTGAGCTTTTGGAATATGCATACTATAGTATTATCATTGATATTGATTTTTTGTGAATTTCAAAACTAAATTAATTAATTTTTTTCTATTGACAAATGCACTTAAATTATTATATAATTATAGCGGTATCGCAGGATAAATACACGAAAACATATAATGCGATTTTTTATGTAATATTTTAAAAGCAAAAGATATATATAATGCTTTAACAATTAAATATACAGAACAAAGAAAAAGGAAGACAACAGAATATGCTAACTGATTACCATTGTCACATTCTACCGTTCATGGACGACGGTGCTGCGGACGTGGAAACAGCTCTTGAAATGATAGAAATAATGAAAGAGCAGGGAGTTGAGCGTATCATAGCAACTCCCCATTTCTATGCCCACGAAGAAAGATCTCTGACGGAATATTTATTGCGGCGGGAGGACGCTCTTGACAGCGTATGGGACACAGCCGCTATCCCTAATATAGTGCTTGGTGCTGAAGTCGCAATAGAGCACGGGATTTCAAAAATACAAGGTATTGAGCAGCTTGCCATCGAGAATTCTGATATGATACTCCTTGAACTGCCTTACCGCGATTACGAAGACTGGATGTCCGAGGAAATCAACGCTGTTTCCTCAGAGCTCGGTCTAAAGGTGATACTAGCACATGTTCACCGTTATCTTCAGTATTATTCGCCGGAAAATATTGAAAAGCTGCTGAAATTTGACGCTATTTTCCAGTTCAACAACGACGTCTTTCTCGTTCCTGAAGAGGAAGAATTTCTCGAAAGATTGCTGAAAAGCGGCAGAAAGGTGGTATTTGGCAGCGATGCGCATAATACTGAAAGCAGACGACCTAATTGGGATATGCTGACTGAAAAATGCGATTCCGAATTACTAAAGACTTCGGACGAGCTTCTTGAGCCTGCAAGTTTGATCGTTACTGCACAAAATATTTGATAGAAGGAGAATTTTGGCTCTTTACAGAGCTGAAAAGGGGTTACGGTTTTGAAAAAATTATTGGAAAAGTTCAGCTTCAGACGGACTATACTCGTTCTGGCAGACGCTTTTATCGTTATGACTGCGTCACTTATCGCAAATTTTGCACTATCTTTCTTTGGAAAGTCAATAAGCAGCTCAGGAATGCTTATAAGTTTCATCATAGGCGCTTTTACCTGTTGTAGCTGCCTGTTCATTTTCAATGCTTACAATAAGCTGTGGAGATTTTTCAACAAGCGCGATTATCTATCCTGCTTTTATGGAGTATTTTTCGGATTTCTTGCTTCTGGAATTATCGTTTACATAATCCGTAAGCAGGTACCTATCAGCTTCATGTGCCTGCATGGAGTTCTCACTCTCATAGGAGTATGCCTGTTCAGACTTCTGTTCAAGGAGGCTTTCGTTACTATTAAAGCCTCTGCAACAGACAGCAACAAAAAGCGTACCATGATAGTCGGCGGCGGTCAGACATGTAAAATGATATTAACTGAGATTATGAACGCGCAGAAATCTGTTTCTGACAATATCTCAGCAGACTATGAACCTGTTTGTATCATCGACGATGACAGAAGTAAGATAGGAACTGAAATACAAGGCGTTACTGTAGTTGGAACTACCAATGAGATTATAAAATACGTAGATCAGTATCACATTGAGCAGATAATCTTTGCTATTCCCTCATGTCTCGACGACGAGAAAAAGAGAATACTGGACATCTGTGCCGGAACAAACCTCCCAGTTAAGGTTATTCCGTTCATTGGAAATTTAATTTTCAACGATAAAAACAATCCGCTGTTATCTCAGATGCATGATATCAGGTTCGAGGATCTTCTAGGACGATCTCCGATAAGCTTTGATAATAAGGATATCCGAAATTTCATCAGCGGCAAGATATGCATGGTAACTGGCGGCGGCGGTTCGATTGGTTCCGAGCTTGTACGTCAGATAGCAAAGTATGATCCTGAACGCGTAATAATAATTGATATCTACGAGAACAATGCCTATGACATTCAGCAGGAGCTTGTAATGGAGTATGGTGACAGTCTCAAATTAACAGTACTTATCGCCTCTGTAAGAGATTACGACCGCATGAACTCTATTCTTGACAAGTACAAGCCTGACATTATTTTCCATGCTGCTGCTCACAAGCACGTTCCGCTTATGGAAAATTCACCTATGGAGGCTATCAAGAACAACGTTATCGGCACATTCAATGTAGCGACTTTAGCGCAGTTCCACAACGTAAAGAAGTTTGTTATGGTATCCACTGATAAAGCTGTAAACCCCACCAATGTAATGGGAGCTTCAAAGCGTTGCTGCGAAATGATAATACAATATCTCTCACAGCAGCATGATGGCTGTACAGAATTCGTAACTACACGTTTCGGTAATGTACTCGGCTCGCACGGCTCAGTAATACCTCTCTTCCGCAAGCAGATTGAAAGCGGCAAACCCGTAACTGTAACTCATCCTGACGTTATCCGGTACTTCATGACTATACCAGAGGCCGTCAGTCTAGTTATGGAGGCTGCTGCAATAGCTCATGGCGGCGAAATATTCGTATTGGATATGGGACAACCCGTACACATTGTAAAGCTGGCTGAAAACCTCATTCGTATGTACGGCAAGAAACCCTACACTGATGTTGAGATAAAGTTCACAGGTCTTCGTCCTGGTGAAAAGCTTCGTGAGGAGCTTCTCATGAACGAGGAAGGTCTTAAACAAACCTCCAACAAACTCATATTCATCGGAAAACAGATAGAACTGAACTGTGATGTGTTTATCAGAAAGCTCCGCAGACTTCGTAACGCTGCGAATCATAACCTCAATGAGGAGGCAGTTCAGGCGTTGCACGATATAGTTCCGACCTTTACAACTCCTGATGAGTTCAACAGAGCAGAACTCATAAAAGAACACAAAAATATCAAGGCTGTAGTTACAAAAAATTAACTGGCATTCAGAAAATAAGTTTTATATCTAAGGGACTGTTCATCAGTCCCTTTGCTTTTTTAGAAAGGAAGATACTATGATATACCGTACACCCGAATACTGCCGCGATTTCCGCTGCATCGCAGGAGACTGCAGAGACAGCTGCTGTAAAGGCTGGGAAATTGACATTGACGAGACAACTGTCGCAAAATATGAGACGATAAAAGGCGCTTTCGGTGAAAGATTGCGTGATAATATAAAGGACGGTCACTTTGTTCTTACTACAGACGAACGATGCCCTTTTTTAAATAATGATGGACTATGCGACATATACACAGCATTGGGAGAAAAAGACCTATGCCATATCTGTGCCGAGCACCCTAGGTATTATGAATGGTTTGACAATGTCAAAGAAGGTGGAACAGGACTTTGCTGCGAAGCCTCAGCTCAATTAATACTATCACGTCCGTTTTTACTTTACGAGGAAGAAGTGCCCTTTGAAGAAGCTGCAGGAGAGTACGATGAAGAGCTATTCGATATGCTGATTGAAGTACGCGAATCTATGCTTGAAACTGTATGCGATGAAAATACGCCATTAGCGGAGGCGCTCTGCTATATTCTAGATACAGCGTTAAAGGCTGGGGAATGTATTGATATTCAAATTTTACGAAACGAAACAACTACTGGGGTTGCCGAAGCCATTCAGGAAATATTCCGCAAATTCTCTGAACTCGAACCAATTGACGATAAATGGCTCCCATATATAAGGGAATGCGCGGATAAACTCGATGAAGCGCCGACTGTAAATGCAAAGCATATCACATATTTACGAAGGATAGCTGCATATTTCCTTTTCCGTTACATCATGAAGAGCATTTATGATGGAAATATTATCGGATATGCAACTTTCGCAGTTGTCAGCACATTTATAATCTGTGAACTGTTCCGCTGCCAATCTGCTGAAAACGGAACTTGTAGCTTTGAGGACTGCGCAGAAATAGCCAAAAACTACTCAAAGGAAACCGAATACTGTGAGGAAAATATGGAAAAACTTCTTGAGTACTTTGAAACTGAAAACTATTTCTCGATAAATACACTAAAGGCAATAATCAGAGCTACTTTCTGCAAAAATGTGGACGATATCTGAAAAAAGCCGCCTTAAATGCGAAAAATAGGTGAAATTTGTTGCAATATTACACGCATTATGCTATAATGTATGAGAATTGATATATTCTTTAATGAGAGGGTAATATTATGCTTGAACGTAAAAAAATCGCTGCATTTATTTCAGGTCTGCTTATCTGTGCTTATGCAGCAGTTCCTGTAACGAACGTATTTGCAGAGGATGAGAAAGAAGATACCTCTGTTTCCGATGAACTGCAGGAAAATGATGATGAGGAGACCGACGATACATATATAAAGAGCGGCGACTTCATGTACTCAAAGACACATGACAATACGGTTTGTATTGAGGATTATACAGGTACTTCAGCAATCCTTGAAGTGCCGGATAAAATTGACGGTATTGCCGTTACAGAACTTGGTAAAACGGCTTTCGGAAGTGATCCGGACAACAATCCGATTACTGAGATCAAACTTCCTGCATCCATAACATATATCTCGGACAGCAATCCATTCATGTACTGTACAAAGCTGGAAAAGGTAAGCGTTGCAAAAGATAATAAGGATTACTGCACCGAGGACAACATACTATACACCAAGTCAAAGGATACGCTCATTTGCTACCCATGCAGGAAAGGTGGAACTTCTTTTACGGTCCCAGACAGTGTAAAGACTATTGGCACTTCTGCTCTTTACGATACAGGTCTCGAGGAGATCAAGTTCCCCGACGGACTTGAAAAAATAGGATATTTCTCTATCGCCTGCCTGCCGAAAATGACTTCTATCGACCTTAGCAATACAAAGGTAACAGAGATACTCCCATATGCTTTCTCAAGTTGCTCAACTCTCAGCGATGTGAAGTTCCCTGAAGAACTAACCTACATTGGCGGAGGAGCTTTTTCAAGCTGCCCGATACTCAAGGACATCAAACTCCCAGATTCACTCGTTGAGATAGGTCAGTATGCTTTTATAAATACGGGTCTTTCTGCTGTTATAATACCTGATAACGTTGCCGAGATAGGTTACTGCGCTTTCGGTTATTATACTAACACTGTCGGTAACATAGTAGCGGACGAAAGTTTTACGTTAGTTGGAAAGCTTGGCTCTACAGCTCAAAGATACGCTACGGACTCTGATACAGAATATGATTATAAAAACAACTTCGTATTCCTTACCCTTGAAGAATATCAGCAGGAACAGGATTACCTCAATATTGAAAGAGTAAAATCAGGAGATTTTGAGTACGGAATAACCGAGGATGGTGCTGTGCTCACCTGTTGTTATTCTGAGGAGGAAGGTGTTCTGACTATTCCTGCGGAAATAGATGGAAACAAGATAATCAAGATATATCCAAGCTGTTTCAGTATTTCTCAGGCTTCGGAGATAATTCTTCCCGACAGCATTGAAGAGCTCAGAGAAATGGCTTTCTACAACTGTAAAAATCTGAAAAAGATAACTCTTCCTTCAAGCGTCAAGCTCATAGGAGACCGTGCTTTTGACGGATGCAGCGCCCTTGAAAATATAGAGTTACTCGGTGCTGAAACTATAGGTAATCGTGTATTCTGCGATTGTTCGGCACTCAAAACATTTAAATCCGCAGGTACTCTCAAAGAATGGAACGACGAGGAACCATTCATATTCTGTACAGCTCTCGAAAATATCGACATTAACAGCAGCAGTAGCTTTATCACTGAAAACGGCATAATGTACAACAATGATAAGACCGTTCTGATAGCTTACCCTGCAAACAAGTCCGACAAAAGTTTTTCAGTTCCTGCAAGCGTGAACGAAATAGCTCAGTCTGCCTTTGCAAACTGCCATTACATTGAAAGCGTAAAGCTTCCCAATGTCAAAGTAATAAACGCCTATGCATTCGAGAACTGTGAAAGTCTTTCTTCCTTTGATGTTTCTGATAAACTTGAAAAAATGGATAATGACGCTCTATATAACTGTGTTGCGCTAAAAAGTCTGCGTCTGCCAAGTTCTCTCAATGAGATAGGCGATTACGCATTCGGTTACTACTATAAAGAAGGTGCTGATACAGAAAACGGTAAGCTTGAAGACCTCCTGGTTAATGGCTTCACTCTTTATGCTGAAGAAGGCTCAGAAGCCTATAAATACGCACAACGAGAGGGCATAAAAGTAGTTACCGGAACTACAAAGGTATTTGGAAAAAACATGTCCTCTAGCTTCGTATACACAATGATAGGCATCATAGGTGCTGCTTTACTCGGTATTATTGGAGTATTCACTGGAAAAGCTGTAAAAAATAGCAAGGCTAAAAAAGATTCTGCACAGCGTAAAGCTAAAGCAGCGGAACTCCGTAAAAAAAAGACTGAAGAAACAGCAGATGAAGAGGAGGGCGAGAACATTGAAGAAGACGATTAATAAGCTCGCTGCTGTTCTTGTAGCAGGCGCAGCTGCTTTGTGTTGTCTGCCCAACGTAGCTTTTGCCGATGAATTACAGGGAGCGGAGGATACTCTTTATGACGGCTCGTTCTACTATGAACTCACCCCTGAACATACATATAAAATAACAAAATGCACAGCTATCATAGTTGAGGAAGTTCCTGCTGTACGAAACGGTACGGCTATAACTAGTATCGGCGAAGGAGCTTTTGCAGAATGTACGGGTATCAGCTCTCTAACTATCCCCGATTCCGTCACTACTATTGAAAAAAATGCCTTTTATGGCTGTCCTGCGTTGAAAAAAGTTTCTCTTCCGCGCAAGCTCAAAACTCTCGGAGATCATGCATTTTTCAGCTGTACTGCTCTTGAAAGCATTGATATTCCAGACACTATCACAGAAATACAACCATACACCTTCGCTCTGTGTGATAATCTCAACGAGGTGAAAATGGGCGAAAATGTTACTGATATCGGCGAATATGCTTTCTATCAGTGCGGAAGGATTGAAAGCTTTAAACTTCCATCTTCGCTTCTAAGTATAGGCGATAATGCAATGGGCTGTTGGTACAGCATAAATAAAATAGACGTTTCCAATAATGGTTCTTTTATTTATGAAGATAATATGCTCATGGACAAAGGTAAAAGTAAGATATACCGAGCTGCCGTAGAAACCGAAGGTGAGATAACTATCCCGTCAGGAGTATCAGAAATTTGCTCTGGAGCTTTCTCCACCTGCGCACAAATTACTGCTGTACATATACCATCCTCTGTACTTACTATTGGCGACGAGGCTTTTAGGCAGTGTACAAACCTGAAAAATGTGGATTTCTCTGAGGGACTAAGATCTATAGGCATGGGAGCATTTCTTTTCGATCAGGGTATTCTTTCACTTAGTATTCCAACTACTGTAAAGAGTATTGACGAGGTTGCTTTTGCATACTGCATGAAGCTAAATAAGGTGATCCTTCCAGAGGGTGTGGAGTCCATCGGTAAGGAAGCTTTCCTAGTCTGCGACGAGCTGAAACAGATCAGCATTCCAAAAAGTGTAAAAACTATCGGTAAAAATGCTTTCGGATATACGGTCGAGAACTCCGAGAGACAGAAGCTCGATGGCTTTAATATGAGTGTTTTCTCAGGATCAGCAGGCGAAAAGTACTCAAAATCAGAAAAAATTCCTCATACAGTTACTGATATCAATATAAAAAGAGTGGCTTTCATAACCATTATGATCGGTCTTATCGTTTTGGTCCTTGTATTTGCATTAACTCTCATGAAACGCAGCAAGAAAACTGCAACCGCAGGTGCTCGCAAAGCCGCAAAAAAAGCTAAAGAGCTTGAAGAGGAAAAGAAGTACAAGAAGATAATGAGCGATGACGAAATCCAAACCTCAAATGAAGCAAAAGAAGATTCCGATAGCGAAGAAGAATAACGCTCACTATAAGTGAACTAAATGATTGCTTATTAATCAAAATCAGTTTAATAATAAATGTTTTTTGAATTTTGTATTAGCGTCAAAATTAATTAAGGGCTGCCGAATGGTAGCCCTTTTGTTTGTATCATATTATTATAAATCAGTCAAACAGCAGCGATCTGCTTTTTTATAATATCGTTTCTGCTTACCTGTTTCCTGTCGATATCCTTTAGTATTATTCCTGCATTTGCTCCCTCTGATACGCTTTCACAGACTTTAGAAAACTGCTCGATACCTGTTATTACTGATGGTATTTCAGTATGTCCGTGAACAATAACGACTTCATCATGCACGCGAAAAACTCCGCCTGTTACCGTACCGATAACTACAGTTCCCCTGCCACTTAAAGTTAAAACATCGCTTACAACAAACTCTGCATAGGTGCCGTCTGCAACTCCCGATTGAGGTGTGTAATATTCCTCATACTCACGTAGTTCCTTTTCGTCATCGGTCATAAAGCCCGTATCAGCAGATTCACGGTTAAATAGCTTATCCTTAATATTGTCCAGTAATCCCATAACATCCACCTCTTTCAGATGATAATAGCTTATTTTGAATGTATATCCCTCTGAGCAACTGCAAGCCTGTCACAGCGCTCATTTTCAGGGTGTCCTGCATGGCCCTTTACCCAGTTGAAAGTTACATCGTGCTTTTCAAGAAGCGGCAGGAGTTGCTCCCACAGATCAACATTAAGAGCAGGTTTCTTGTCAGATTTTATCCAGCCTCTTTTCTTCCAGCCGTATACCCATCCCTTTGTAACACTGTCCACAACATATTTGCTGTCGGTGGTAAGTATCACCTTACATGGCTCTTTCAGCGCAGAAAGCCCTGTTATTACGCCCAGGAGCTCCATTCTGTTGTTTGTTGTGACCCTGTCACCGCCCGAAAGTTCCTTTTCTATGCTTCCGAAGCGTAGAACTACTCCGTAGCCACCAGGACCCGGATTGCCGCTGCAAGCTCCATCCGTAAATATCTCAACTTTTTTTATAGATATCACCTCTGAAAATATCGCCTTTAACCATTAACTTAAAAATCTCTTTTTGAAAGAGGGGCGCACAAAATGCGCCCCTTAATATTCTCAATTATTAATTATTGATCAATAAGCCTTACCCCAGTATACCATACATTTCGCAGGCTTGCCGCAGCATACACACTTGTCGCTGAGTTGTTCCTGCTCAAACGGAATACATCTTGAGCCTACACCAGTCTTTTCCTTGACTTCATCCTCACAGGCTTCTTCACCGCACCACATTGCCTTAACAAATCCGTCACCCTTTTCAAGTGACTTGTTTATCTCCTCGATAGTTGTGCAGGCATATGTTCTGTTTGCACGATTCTCAGCTGCTTTATTGAACATACCCTCAGGTATCTCCTTCTCAAGAAGAGCCTTAACATATACTGCAAGATCGCCAAGTAAAACTGTTTTCTTCTCGCCGTTGTAACGGACAGCAACAATACACTGATTTTCCTCGATATCACGTGGCCCTATCTCTATACGTACAGGTACACCCTTCATTTCGTACTCTGCGAACTTCCAGCCTGGCGAGTTCTCACTGTCGTCCAGTTTAACCCTTATACCTGCTGCCTTAAGCTCATCGAGAAGCTCGTTTGCCTTTTCAAGAACCCCCTCTTTATGCTGTGCAATAGGAACAATAACTGCCTGTACGGGAGCAACAGCTGGCGGAAGAACAAGTCCGCTGTTATCACCATGAGTCATTATAACTGCTCCTATAAGACGCGTTGTAACACCCCAGCTTGTTTGATGAGGATTAACTCTCTTGTTTTCCTTATCTGTATATTCAATGCCGAATGCCTTTGCAAATCCGTCGCCAAAATAATGAGAAGTTCCTGCCTGTAATGCTTTACCATCATGCATAAGAGCTTCAATAGCGTATGTGGAAACTGCTCCTGCAAACTTGTCGCTCTCTGTCTTTTTGCCCTTGATAACAGGCATAGCAAGAGATTTCTCACAAAAATCAGCATATACGTTCAGCATACGCTCTGTTTCCTCAATAGCTTCCTCAGCTGTTGCATGTATCGTATGACCTTCCTGCCACAGGAACTCTCTTGAACGGAGGAAAGGTCGTGTTGTCTTTTCCCAGCGTACAACGCTTACCCACTGATTATAAAGCTTCGGGAGATCGCGATAGGAATGAACGATATTAGCATAGTGCTCACAGAAAAGGGTCTCAGAAGTAGGACGGACGCAGAGTCTGTCCTCAAGCTTCTCATTTCCGCCGTGAGTTACCCATGCTACTTCAGGAGCAAAACCTTCAACATGATCCTTTTCCTTCTGAAGAAGGCTCTCAGGAATAAACATAGGCATACACACATTCTCGTGACCTGTTTCCTTGAATGTAGTATCAAGTATTCTCTGCATATTCTCCCATATTGCATAACCATAAGGACGTATTACCATACACCCTTTAACACTTGTATATTCAATAAGCTCTGCTTTTTTGCATATGTCGGTATACCACTGAGCAAAATCCTCGTCCATTGAGGTTATCTCAGATACCAACTTTTTATCCTTTGCCATATAAATGACCTCTTTCTTAAATAATTCAATAAGTAATCAATGCCTGTTCAAATTCTATTTTATAAAAGAATTCTCTCTTTCCAAACAAAATTCAGGACAAAACCGCTTAACAACGGTTATTACATATACATTAATTATATCATCTCTCCTTGTCGTTGTCAATCCATTACGTATGTGCCAAAACATATATAACCAGTACTGCAACGATTAGAAACCCACCTGCCATTGCGCCATTCATGACCTTTGAGACAGTTGTTCCTTCATAGAAATCATCGTTCTTTTTCTTCATGTTTGTAACAACAAAAATTATGATTGTAAGAAGTCCCACAATTCCTACAAAAAGCCACATTATAGCAATACGGTTGCTTAGAAGATCAATATAATAATCTCCGCCATATCCACCATTATCGCTGAGAGAACTTCTTACCTTATAATCCATTCTCTTTACTTTTCCCTTTATCCTTACATTCTTGGAGTTTTGATATTCACTGTCGAAGTTCTTGCCGAAATCCTTGGAGGCACGAACCACAAGAGCGTTCTCATCATTCTCATCTATTATGTAGAAGTAGTAATCATTTCCTACAGGGATACCTCTTACAGTATGTTTTACTTTTAACGCATAGTGATCGATACCGTATGATGGAACACCGCTTACTATCTCGCCGCGATCCAAGCCATTGGCAAATGCATCATTTAAAGATACTTTCTCACCTGTAAGTCCCTTTATGCCTATTATAAAACCTGCAATGGTTATTGCAATAAATAACAGTGCTCCCCATATAATGGATTTCTCACTTGATTTTTTACTAAAAATAGCCATAATTACTTCTCCGCAACTTTTTTATGATTTTACCGCTTCTTATTCCTCTTTTTCTTCCTCTTTTTCCACAGCAAGCTTCTCTACACGGCATACTTCTATTCGATGGTGCCTTACTTCTATTATCTCTATATGAAGCCCTCCTACATCAAGGGAAAGCTGTGAACCATCCTTTGGTATCTCCCCGAGTTCAGCTATGACATAACCGCCGAAAGTCTCGTATTTATCAGCAGGAAGTACAACGTCAAGCTCCTCGCATACATCGCTCAGTGAACTTATACCAGGAACTGTCCAGATATTATCGCCTGTCTGTTCAAGCCTAGCTACCGGCTCATCCTCGGGATCATCAGCAAAATCACCCACGAGCTCCTCAACGAGATCAGTGATAGTGATAATACCACTCATTCCGCCATATTCATCGACTACTATTGCAAAATGGTCCGCACCGCGCTGCTTCATCTGGTCAAAAAGCCGATCAGCTTTCATATTTTCATGAACAAAGCACGGCTCATGAACTGCTGAAGCCATGATATTATCCTTGCTCTTATCATCAAGGCGAAAATAGTCCTTTGCATTCAGCACACCAATTACATTATCCACACTTTCACCACATATTGGGAACGATGAGTGTCTGGTTCGATGAATTGTTTCCTCCCATACGCTCACATCATCATCGCTCCATAAAACGTCAACGTCTGTTCTGTGAGTGCATACCTGCTCAGCCGTAGTATCGTCAAAGGCAAAGATGTTCTTTATAATGCGGTTCTCATCCTCGTCAATAGTCCCCTTTTCAGCTCCTGCATCAGACATCATTAGTATTTCTTCCTCAGTAACAGTGTCATCATCGCTCTCAGGATCAATTCCCATGAGCCTGAGTATACCGTTTGCTGTCGCATTAAGAAGCCATACCAGCGGAGCAAAGAGCTTCGATACAAAGCTTATCATGCCACTCATGGCGAGAGCTATCTTTTCGGGATCTTTCATGGCAAAACGCTTTGGTACAAGTTCACCGAAAACAAGAGTAAAATAGGAAAGCAGCAAGGTGATGAGAACTACTGATACCTTTTTCATCACAGCAGCAGAAACACTGATTCCTGTCTTTGAAAGTGCAGATGTAAGCAGGTCAGAAAAGCTGTCGGCTGCAAAAGCAGCTCCGATGAAACCTGCCAGTGTTATCGCCACCTGTATAGTGGCAAGAAAGCGAGTAGGTTTATCGGTGAGCTTTTTGAGCTTTAAAGCTTTTTTGTTTCCGCTTGCCGCAAGCTTTTCCAGTCGAACATCGCTTGTGGATATCACCGCCACCTCAGTACACGCAAAGAGCGCGTTAAGCGCTATAAGTATAATCTGCAGAATTATCTGCCATATCATCATGCATATCCTCCGTAAAATACAACTTTTCTTTTTCTATTAAACCTCATAAAGGCACAGCCTAACACAAACGATAATGCAGACCATGCCTTGATATCTTATATTCAACGAAGAATTTCGTGTAATTATCAGGATTACTGCCGTCAGGGGCACCGTCCATTGCTGCTTTCATCTCCTTTTTTGTATAGTATTTTTATTATAGCGTATTATTGTTATTTTGTCAAGTTACGTAGCCTTCTTTATGTTAAATTTCTTAACGCAAATACTTGGATAAACCGTCAGTAACTATAAAAAAGACTGCACGTACAAAACGTGCAGCCTTCATGATACTTAATATTATGTCATACAGAAAATCGGTATTATTTCACCTGATTCGCAGACTATCATTCCTCTGAGTTCCTCAGGTTCAAACTCGATATCAAAATTATCTGAATTCTTAACTGAAGCCGCATAAAATGCGAGTCCGCCATCATACTCATTAATGCCGAATACCAGATCAGTGTTCCAGTTAGTATAATTTATATCTGTGATTTTTTCCGTAGCAGAATCAAAATAACCGATATGTGAACGATGCTGGCCCGAACCCCATGAATAAGTGTAATAAAGCTCCGCTGCATTGTCACCGTTTATATCGGCAACTGCAAACGATACTGCTCCCATACCACCAAAGCTTTCGCCAAGAGTGTATATTTTATCATTGTACATAAGGAAGCTTTTATAGCTCTTATCGAACTTGAATATTTCAAATCCATACTTTTCCTTTATTTCGGGCGGAGTAACATTGTAACACTCGTCATCAGCGTCAATTCCTGTTTTATCCTCAAGCTTTCCGAGAAATAGCGGCACATCTTCATTCGACGCAGTCATCAGAAATGTGTCGGTTGGAATCAGAAAAAACTCTTTATCTTGCCAAGGAGGTATTCTTGGATGCGAAGAGCATCGTTTGCAGTAACACCCTCACTTGTTTTGTCAACGTCAGCGTTTACCTTGCCCTGTACTGTAATGTGGTGCTCATCTGTGCCATTAACATCGTACTTGTTAGGGTTAGCAAGGAACTGCATTATGAGCACTGCATCACCCATGTCGATATCACCGTCAAGGTTAACGTCTCCAGCCTTTGTAACAGGAAGCTCACCTGTTACTATTGTAGTTGTAGTAGTTGACTTATCATCTGTAGTTGTAGTAGTTGTTGTTTTCTTCTCTTCTGTAGTTGTTGTGGTTGTGGTTGTAGTTGTTGCAGAAGTTGTGGTAGTTGTTGTTACCTTATTATCGCCTGCAATGGTAGTTCTTACAGGATCAGAAGCTGTCTTGCCGTCAACAATTGACTTGAATGCCGGCTTAGCCATGAAATCCTTGTCGAAGATAAGCGGATTCTGTGAAGCTCTCCAGCTCTTGTGATCTGTAATTCCCCAGAAGATAACTGCTGAAATCTTATCAGCATACTTTTCATAGAGATCAAAGAGGCCCTTGTAGTACTTAGCCTGTACATCGTAATACTTGTCGTCTGAATGCTCCTGTACTGTTGCGTCAAGCTCTGTGATCTGAACATCAAGGCCTAGACTTGTGTACTTCTTAAGTGCGTTCTCATACATACTGAGTGATGGGAATGCAGCGTCAAGGCTCTGTCTTACATCAAGGTGAGACTGCATACCAATACCATCGATATTACCAGCCTTCTTTAGTCTCTCTGCCATTTCGCATACAGCGTCGAGCTTTCCGGTCATATATTCGTTATAGTCGTTGTAATAGAGCTTACAACCCTCTGGAGCATATTTTCTTGCATACTCAAATGCATAATCTATGAATGAGTTATCACCGAATACAGCTACCCAGTCGGATGCAGCATAATTGTTGGACTGACCACAATGACCTTTCTCACGAGGCGTTCCACTATCTGTCCATGCCTCATTAACAACGTCGCAGGCATAGAAATCAACGTCTGGATAAAGCTCTGTAAGTGTTGTGAAGAAGCTCTTTATGTAATTTTCCATACGCTTCTTCATCTTGTCAGGAGAAACATAGTCCTTCTTCTCATCATAATCTTCCTTGAAGAACCACTCAGGAGTCTGGCTATGCCAAACAAGAGTGTGAACTCTTACAGGGATACCATACTTTCTTGCGTAGTTGAGAACAGGCTTTGCCTGTGAGAAGCTTATCTGAGGAGTCACATCGTCGCCTGTCTCCTCAAAGTACTCAAGGGTCTTAGTCTTATTGAGAACGTAGTCAGGCTTCATCTGGTTGCCGACTGTGATGCTCTCGCCAAAGTGCTTCTGAAGAAGATCCATGAATGGCTGTGAGGACATATCCTCAGGTGAAAGAGCTGTTCCTATCTTGAACTTGTCCTTGTATATCTCGCTGAGTGAAGGAAGATCACTCTCTATCTCAACACGGGGAGCTTCTGTGATCTTTACATCGTCTATGAATATTGCTTCCTGTCCACCCTCAAAGTATACGTATACACCTTCCATTCCTTCAGAATAGCTTATAGGAACATTCTTTATCTCAGCCCAGCTGTTTCCTCCGCCGCTGGTTGCCTGAATGTTCTGCTTGAGATTGGAGTATGAGGTATCTCCATCAACACTGAACTGGAAGCTGAGTGTGGTATTTGTGTACCATTCTCCTCTTACCGAACAGGAGAAGTAGTACTGTGTGTCAGGCTCGAGGAAGCCATCCATACGGAAAGCAGGACCATGCCATGTGTCGCCTCTTTCGGTAGCAGCAAGTCCGCTGTCGCCACTCTTTGCAGCATCCTTTGAAATTGCGAGAACTGTAGTATCGTCGCCGCCTCTGTTTGACCAGTGCTCTAGGTCAGCCTCGCTCTCGAATCCGCATTCGTAGACTACCTTACCTTCTGATGATGCAGTTTTGTTGCCTGTGAGCTGTACCTGTGCAGGTGCTACTGCATGAACAGCCGAAGCCGAAGCTGAAAGCGTCATTGCTGCACTCATAACGCCTGCTATAAGCTTCTTAAAGTTTTTTCCTCTCATAGTTAATTCCTCCAAAAAAATAAATTTTTGTGTTTATATTGTAACACAATAGCAACAGTATGTCAATGCAAATTATGCACAATGAGCAATAAATGACTAGACTATACATAAAATGCGGAAAATGGTCAGTCCTCACAGCGAATACGAACATCAAAGCAACACAAAAATAAAACCAAACAAAACGCATCTTCAGACTAATAACTAATGGTTGGAAGCGTCATAGCAAAATGCACACAATTTCTTGGAATAGCTTCCTGTTTTTCTACCGCAATATGTTGAAATGAAACTCAAGAAAGAGAGAGAAAACGAGTATACGTGAGAGATTTAAAGAGAAAATAGAGTATATATTAAAAAAATCTCAAAAAATCTCTTGACATATGCTCCCCTATAGTGTATAATAATTTTTGCATTGCGGCGGAACAGGCGTTATTTCGGGAAGCAAGAGGCAGGTCCTTTAGCTTCTTACAGAGGCTCTGCCTCTTGTTTCCGAATCCGCATTCCGTCTGAAATTTATTACAGGAGGAAAATATTATGTCAACTACACTGGCAAAACCCGCTGAAGTAAGCCGTACTTGGTATATCCTCGATGCTGAGGGAAAGCCTCTCGGTAGAGTTGCTGCTAAAGCTGCTCACATTCTCAGAGGCAAGCACAAGCCTACTTTCACTCCCAACGTTGATTGCGGAGACAACGTTATCGTTATCAACTGCGCTAAAGCTATTCTCACAGGCAGAAAGCTCGAGCAGAAGAAGTACTACTGGCACACAGGCTGGATCGGCGGCCTTAAGTCTATTTCCTATAAGGATATGATGGCTCAGCAGGCTGACAGAGCTATGATGATTGCTGTTAACGGAATGCTTCCAAACAACAGTCTCGGCAGAGCTCAGCTCAAGAGACTCAGAACTTACAAGGACGCTAACCACAAGCAGGAGGCTCAGAAGCCTGTTGCTTATGAGCTTTAATTAGGAGGTGCTTTTAAATGTACGAATCAAAGGTTAAATACTTCTACGGCACAGGCAGAAGAAAGCACTCCGTAGCAAGAGTAAGAATCTACCCAGGTTCAGGTAATGTTACTATCAACGGCAGAGGCATCGACGATTATTTTGGTCTTGAGACTCTCAAGCTCATCGTTCGTCAGCCACTTGCTCTCACAGATAATATTGAGAAATTCGATATCGTTTGCACTGTTGCAGGCGGCGGCGTTACAGGTCAGGCTGGTGCTATTAGACATGGTGTTTCAAGAGCTCTCCTCGAGTTCGATCCTGAGCTCCGTCCTGCTCTCAAGAAGGCTGGATTCCTTACACGTGATCCAAGAATGAAGGAAAGAAAGAAGTACGGCCTCAAGGCTGCACGNNGCTCCCCAGTTCAGCAAGAGATAATTCTATCCCTACTGGGAGTGTTCAATTTCATTATGAGCTTAAGGCATCCATCGGTTCTCTGGTGGATGCCTTGTTTGTTTACTATTGTTCGCGATATATTATCAATACTCACAAGCGTGACCAGCTTCTTAATAAGATTTGTTCTTTTTCTGAATTAATATAATAACCGTTGAAAATTTTTCTTTGCTTGAAGTGAATGATTGAAATTTGGTTTTAGTAATAACTATATGCTACTAGACATATTATCGAAGAGGCATTCACTCGGGACACCTCCAAAGCGTCTGAA
>DBYI01000078.1 GCA_002310115.1 Ruminococcus flavefaciens | reverse complement strand
GGCTTTACAGTATATTATAATGATGAAGCTGTTCCAAATATGAATGAAGCATCTGAAAACTTCGACAGAACAGAAACATTCAGTGATGATAAGATATTCACAGCGGCTTTCGGTGATGTGAAGCAGCAGAATATGATAGACATTATCGCAGATAATATACATGAACTCGATGCTGTAATGGACGAGGACAGGTATGTTGATATTCGTGGTTTTATTGAAGATAATGCTTTTGAGTGGAATGATAATCTGAATGTATATCAGAATGTTGAAAAAGCACTTATACAGCATAATTACAGCTTTATAGACGAATATCTCACTGCTGTTCAGGACACAAGTGATAGCATAAGAGCTGACATAGCGCATGATACTCTTGTTGAGTATAATAACTACGCACCGCCATTCAAGGAATACAATACCGTGATAGATCTTCCTGAGTACGGTATTTCCGTAGATTTAAAGGAAACAGACAGGCTCTATCTCAGAGATGAATATTCCGTTTATGAAGGTGGTATTGACAGTAACGGTCATGAGCGTAAGGATAATTTCTCTCCGCAGAGTGCAACACTTACTGTAACACTTGATGCTTATGGAACTGCAAACGTCGAAGAATATAACAGCTATTCAGATTTCAGTCCTACAACCAATTCGGAATTTGACCTTTCAAATGAAGATGAAGTACAGGAGTTGAGAGATAAAGTTGCAGCATTTATAAGAAATTCGGAGCAACTCTTAATAAATACCGAAAAATACGGGAAATTACAGGATATATCAGTTCAGGAAGCTGCCGTTGCTACAAGTAGCAACGATAATGAGCCTATAATAGACTTAGAAAATGCATCAACTTTGGCAGATGTTGAAGTTGGAGACATTCTTCGACTAAAAGAACATTATAGTGGAGAAGTAATGTACTTCCGTATTGACAGCTTTAAGGATAACTTTATGGTCAACATGAGTCGTGTTTCAGATGCTGCCGGAAATGATTTTACAGAAATTGGAACAACAACAAGTATCGGTATTATTGACGGACATTGGAAAGAAACACTGCTTGACCAGAATGAGGACTTCTTAATAACACGTTATTCTAAGAGCGATCAGGAAGAATTAAGACAGCAACAGAATAGCGTTGCTACAAGTAGCAACGCTGAAACAGATGTTGTTACAAATGGCAATAACATTGAAGCATCAATAAGACCTATTTTGCCAAGAGATATAACTCATAAGAGAGCTTCCAGAGCTGAAATGCTGTACAGAGAGTTCACAGAAGCTTTCCCTGATATTGCCAATGGCTCACATACTCATGAGAGATACGGAGATTATGATGAATACGGTGAAAACGATGCATTTGAGCCGCTTTCAGTAGAAGCACTGGGCGATGATACCTATGCATTTATGACATGGTATATCCAGAACGGTGACTTAATGCGTGATCCCGATTTCGTATTTACGCTTGACCATGAAAAGCAAGAGCTTCATGTATGGGAATTTCAGATCGACGGTGTACCGCCAATGGGTACTATATATCAGAACGTGGAGCTTGAAGATGGTACGATTGACAGGCAGCTGCAAACTGCACTGGAGGAAAGCTTCCGCAAGAACCTGAGAAATGCAGTAGCAGTAGGCAGAGAGCTTTCAGCATATACCGATGCAGACGGAGAAGAACATGAGCTACAGGAACGGTCCGAAAATATTGCTGAACCTGAACAGCCTGATGTTCACGATGAAAGCGCATATTACCGTGAAGTGTTGAATGAATTCTCAGAAAAATACGGTCTTGGAGAGCTTAATGTCAGGGCAAATGATAATGGCTTTGTAATTAATGAAAAATTCAAAGACGGTATGTCTGTCCCGATATGGTACATAACCAAGTATAACGCTGAAAAGCCGCTAACTGCCGATGAAGTTTCAGCTGCACTTGAAAACTTTGAAAAGACAGCTGAAAGAAACGGCTATACAATCACACAGCAGATTAACCATGAGAATTTGGCAAAAAACCATGCTGGTATTACAGAACTCCCTGTTGTTCAGGAAAATCTTCCTGAAATAAAGTATGCAGATAATCCATACGGTAAAATAAGGGATAATATAACGGCTATCAGAGAAATGCGTAGAATGGAAGAGCTTGAAAATAAAGGAGAATATCCTTATGAGGCTGGAAGAAACTCATATTATAGTGAGGAAGCTTGTACAGAGAGATTAAGACGTTACTCAGGTTGGGGCGGCGTATCACAGGTATTTGACGAGCGTTTCCCAGCAATGAGTAATCTCAGGAAACAGCTCAGAGAGCAGCTTTCTGATGCAGAGTATGCAGCAGCACGTTCAAGTACCCTTACTTCGCACTACACTCCGCAGGTCATCATTGACGAAATGTACAAGACTATCCGAAATATGGGACTTCCTGAGAATTCCCGTATCCTTGAACCGTCTTGCGGCACAGGTAATTTTATTGCCAGAATGCCGCATGATATGGGAAATGGTGGCGTTGTAGGAGTAGAGCTTGATCCGGTAACTGCAAAAATAGCAAAACATCTGAATGTGCCTAAGCATAATCCCTATGCGAAAAAGGACGAAGCAGCACTGGAGGATACAAGAGATATAAAGATACTGAACTGTGGCTTCGAAAAAGCAAACCTTGAAAATAACAGCTTTGATGTAGTAATCGGTAATGTTCCTTTCGGTGACTATAA
>DBYI01000067.1 GCA_002310115.1 Ruminococcus flavefaciens | reverse complement strand
CTTCAGAACGGTTATCTGACTGTCAGCGCCGCAAAGGGACTTGACAAAGACGAAAAGTCCAAAAAGGGCAAGCTGATCCGTCAGGAGCGTTATGCAGGCGCAATGCAGAGGAGCTTCTACATCGGTGATACTGTTACCGAAGCCGATGTAAAGGCTAAATTTGAGGACGGTGTTCTTAACATCTGCGTTCCGAAGGCAGAGCCAAAGAAGCTGGAAAATCACAAGTATATTGCAATTGAGGGATAATATCTCGCTAAGATATGATTCCGAAATAATGCTCCCCGGAGCTGTTCGTTTTGAGCAGTTCCGGGGAGTTTTTTTACGCCTTATTCAGTTTTCCACTGTACTTCTTTCCGTTAACCGTGACCTCAACCGTGATGCCGTCCTCCGTAGCAGGCGCAGGCGGGTTCAGCTCCTTACTGTAGCCGTTCACCCCCTTGCCCTTGATGATCGTGGGGAAATCCTTGTAGCCGACGTCAAGATCGACATTGCCGTTGATACCGTCCACGCTGCCTTTCTCGGAATGCTGCCAGATACCGTATGCGCCAGTGTAATTCGTCTGGTTCACCCAGTGCGCCAGCCAGATGGTGTAGCAGCTCTTGATGTCATCGGCTGTGTGCGTGGTGAGCGAGGATGCCGAGCCGTACAGACCGACGAAATAGCCCGCAGCCTCGATTCTTTCAAGGAACGCCCGCATGATCGCCGACACCTTCTCTTTGCCGAGGTCAAACTGCTTTTTCTCCTCCACATCGTAGTACACCGGGAACTCGAACTGCTTTCCCTTGATGACTGACAGGAACACGTCCGCCTCCAGACGAGCCTCGTCCTCGCTCATGGCATAGCTGTACCAGTACGCACCGACCGGAATACCTGCTGCCTTTGCGCCGGAATAATTCTGTTCAAACTTCTCATCCTTCTGTGATGCAAGTCTGCCGTAACCAGCTCTCAGGATAGCGAAAGAAATACCGTCAGACCTTACCTTCTGCCAGTCGAAGACGCCGTTGTGAACGCTGACGTCGATATGCGGATTGTTTCCGCGAAATATTCGATCCTTCTTGTTGCCAGCGTGCATTGCCTGCTACATATGGTATTGAGAGATTGAATGTGATTATTTTTGGTTTAAAGAACGCCACTATGATTCCATACGTTTTATTCCTTGCCAAACGAGTAACCAGTCAAAACGATTTTAATCAGTTATGCAGAGTGCTTGAAAGCTATGTTATGAGACGAATGGTAGTTCATGCAACAACGAAAAACTATAATAATCTATATACTTCTCTGATACTGAATCAGGTTTGCGATGCGGATACTTTGAGTAAGCGATTACTTGAAGCAGACGACAGTACATCTTATGTTCCTTCAGACGCTGATCTTGAAAACGGATTCAAATTTTCAAATGCTGATCGTCATGCTGGACTTGAAACGGAACTCCAAGTAGTCATCGTTGACGTTAACCTTTACATAACCGGCTCTCCGCTGTGCAGGGCAATGAGCTTATCTCCCATTATCTCTTTCATCAGCTCAAATGCAGGGATACCTGTGCAATGTCCGCTGTAAAATACAGTGTCCATTTTTGCAAGCTCCTCTGCTGTCTGAATGATTACCGACTTTTCGTCTTCGGTATGCTCACCGTCCTTTTTCATCATATGGAATCCGGTGATGACATAATCGGGTTCATTGCCGAAAAGCTCCCTGTACCTGTCAAGTATATTGAGGATACCGTTATGGGAACAGCCCGAAAGGAGCCAGCGCCTGCCGTTCTGTGTGATGACAAGGCACTGTTCATGCGCAAAATCATCGGGGACCTGTACACCGTTTTCCATGCGGGAAAGCTTTCGATTCCCCTGAGGATAGCATCGTCTGCCTATGATACCGCTGAACAGGAACAGCTCATCATCGAGTTGAACATCTCCGTCAATGAGGCGGACATTCGGCAGTTTGAGTATCGTCTTGTCAATGCCGATATAGCGTTCTCCATTGTAATGCGGCTCGGCAGCTTTTCTTTGCATAATTATCTGTGCTGTATGATTTATCTGCGAGAACGGCAGGATACCGCCGGAATGGTCATAGTGTCCGTGGCTGAGTATTACCGTATCGACTAAGAAAAGGTCAACTCCAAGAACTTCCGCATTCTTCACGACAGCGTCAGTCTGTCCCGTGTCAAGCAGCAGCTTGTGATTTTCAGTCTCGATATAGATTGAAAGTCCGTGTTCTGCTATACAGCTTTCATCAGCGGAAGTGTTCTCGACAAGCGTTACGATTTTCATCAGTGATTACCGCAGCTGTGCGTGCCGCAGCCATGATCTCCGCAGGAATGACCTTCGCCGTGTTCATGAGCGTGATGATCGCAGGTCGGGTTCTCGTTCTGTTCAAGAGTCTGTGAGAGAAAAGCAGCAACTGCCTCGTCAGCGCTTCCCATATTGCCGCCGTAAAGAGCGATGCCTGCTTCCTGCATAGCCATCTGTGCGCCTCCGCCGATACCTCCGCAGATCAGAACGTCAGTCTGAGCATTCTTCAGAAATCCAGCAAGCGCACCATGTCCTGCACCCATTGTTCCGACTACCTGCTCGTTGATGATCTTGCCG
The DNA here is from genome assembly GCA_002310115.1 of Ruminococcus flavefaciens. Taxonomy (GTDB): domain Bacteria; phylum Bacillota; class Clostridia; order Oscillospirales; family Ruminococcaceae; genus Ruminococcus; species Ruminococcus flavefaciens_K. The sequence continues at coordinate 20,107 of DBYI01000067.1, read as the reverse complement.
TCAGCAACGTCATAGAGCTTGAACTGTTCAGTTCTGCCGAAATGCTGAAAGATCTGTCCGTTTTCATAGGTTACTGCGATTCTCATAATAGTGCTTCCTTTCCGTGTGATCTCCTCTGAGATCGTGTTATCAAGAGTATAGTTTCCACCCGAAATGACGATGCGTCTGCCTTCGACCAGGGCCTGAGCGAGTTTTTTTCTTGCGGCGTCGTATATCGCCGTGACAGTTGTTCTCGCCACGTTCATCTCCTGAGCGCATTGTTCCTGCGTCTTTGACTGATAATCGATCAGACGTATGGTCTCGAACTCGTCAAGCGACATTACTATCGTATCATTTGCTGTATCCTGATCGGGAGCAAAGCTCCAGTAATCGGGGTAACAACAGATACGGCGTGATTTTTGAGGTCTTGGCATAACAGCATCTCCTTTCCGACTTATGTCGATTATAACATATTTATTGACTTATGTCAAGTATATTCTTGTCATTTTATGATATTGACGGTTACCGCCTCATTTGGTATAATTTCTTTGTAGGAGTGATACCATGAATAAAAATCTTGATCTGTTCTTGACCTTTATGAAGATCGGGGATTTTACCTTTGGCGGCGGTTATGCGATGATACCGCTGATACAGAAGGAAGTATGCGAAAACAAAAAATGGCTGAATGAAAAGGATATCACCGATATTGTTGCGATCTCTGAGTCAACGCCCGGGCCGATCGCTATCAATGCCGCAACCTTTGTAGGATATAAGACATCGGGCTTTCTTGGGGCGTGTATGGCAACCCTCGGCGTTGTCCTGCCCTCGTTTCTTATAATCTCGCTTATATCCCTGATATTGACGCAGTTTCAGAGCATCAAAGCCGTCCGCTATGCTTTTATGGGTATCCGTGCAGCTGTACTTGCACTGATACTGAAAGCACTATGGATGATGTTCAAATCGGTGAAGAAGAAAAAGAAGCCATTTTCCTATGCGATCATGGGACTTTCTCTTGTTCTGACTGCTTTCTTGAAAATAGACGCCGTATTTGTCATCATCGGATGCGGATTGTTTGGTCTGCTGTGGTCAATCCTTAACAGAAAGGAGCAGAGCAATGGCGCTGATTGAGTTGTTTCTTGTCTTTCTGAAAATAGGGGCGTTCACCTTTGGCGGCGGATACGCTATGATCGCTATGATACAGGTGGAAGCAGAACGTCACGGCTGGGTGACGCAGGAGGAGCTTGTGGATTTCGTTGCTCTTAGCGAAAGCACGCCCGGCCCCCTTGCAGTCAATATGGCGACCTTTGTAGGTATCAGAACAGGCGGCGTTTTAGGGGCGATAATAGCTACCCTCGGTATCGTTTTGCCGTCCTTTATCATCATACTTATCATTGCAAAGTGCTTTGAAAAGTACAAGAAAAGCAAAGCGGTGGGCGGTATCATGTCCGGATTAAAGCCTGCGGTAGTAGGAATGATAGGTGCAGCCTTTATATCTGTTGCGAGGATGGTGTTCTTTCCGGCAGGTTTAAGTGTATCTGTTTTTTCTTCTGCGAGCTTCTGGGTATTTCTCGGATTATTCGCTGTTACCACCGTTCTTGCGTTCAAAAAGGTACACCCGATCAAGATCATTCTGCTGTCTGCGGTGATAGGGTTAGGTGCAGGGTACGGTCTGGGACTGTAACAACTTTGACAAAGGAGAATGAATATGACAGAAGTTAAACTCGTTCCACTGAAAGAATCTGACCGTGAGCAATTCATTAAGGATAATCAGGAAGCATTCAATTACGGTGCTTTAAAAGAATTCGGCAGACGCGACGACCACTTTGAAGAAGACGGCGAGATAATCTCACATGAAACTATTTCTCATGCAATTGATGAAGGCGCTGCCTACCGTATCATGCAGGATAACAAACCTGTCGGCGGCGTTGTTATAAAGACCGAATTCGATCAGGGTGAGCTAGAATTGCTGTTTGTTTCGCCTACTGTCCACAGCAAGGGGATAGGTTATGCTACATGGTGTGCTATAGAGGAAATGCACCCGGAGGTCGTAGTGTGGACTACCGTTACGCCATATTTCGAGAAGCGTAATATTCATTTTTACGTTAATCGCTGCGGCTTCCACATCGTTGAATATTTTAACGCTCATCACTGCGATCCGAACGATAAGGACGGAGAAATGTTCGATATGTTTTCCTTTGAAAAGATACTTCCGCTAACTCCCGAAGCTGTTGAGGAGCAGGTAAAGCGTGTTGCTTACTATGAGGACATAATGCAGCAGGCGGCTAAGAACAACTCTCCCGAACTGCTGAAAGCTCTGTCTGACTATTACAGTAGCCCTGCGTGGAAACGAGATTTTGCTGCCGATGAAGCAGGACTGCTCCCGAAAGACATAAAACGCGGTGTATTATCCGAGGACGGTATCTATAACCTGCTGGAGGCATAAACCATGGACGAAAACAAAATAGAACAGCTTCTGGAAAAAGAATACATCATTGTGGATTTTCTGCCGAAGCAGGTCCCAGCTGAGAACAACGGCGGGTTCTTTGATGTGGAACTGCTATTCCTGCAGGAATCGAGAGCATCAGAACTTCACAGAAAATTTGCAGATATCATATTGAAGCTTTACTGCTATTATGGGATAGAAGTATACAACCTCTCAACAGATGAGTTAATCGAAAATCCGGAGCCTGCACTGCTTGATGCTTGGATCTGCTCAAACCGGTATGAAATACAGATTTTCATAGAGGAATCCATGATCGTCATTGCAAAAGACGATACTCATATTACCGTATACAATCCCAGTGACAGCCTGACCGAGCTGATCGGCGTTCTGGCAGAAGCAGAAGGACTGTTTATGTGGAAGCCCGAATCAATAGAATAGAACTAAAAATCCCCTTCATCAAAGGATAACTACTTTCCTATGATGAGGGGGATTATATCATACTATTCACTTTTCCACGCTGACCGTCACACATGACTTGAACCAGAATTCCAAGAAATTACTGTGGACGGTTACCTTTTCCAACAGTTTCTCAAAGAGAGCTTCACTTAGTTTTCACCGTATTTTCGTTAGTTTCGCACCTTTGATTAAGCTGATTTAAGACTTGTGATGTAAAATAAAATCATAGAAAACAAACCGACACCAGACCATTATAAAGGAGGTTCCATTATGAAAAAATATAGAAAGCTTTCCGCATTTCTGTTAGCTCTTACATTATGCATCAGCCTTTCAGCCTGCGGCTCAACAGAATTTTCAAATACAGCTTCTGATGTAAGCTCAACTACGTCAATTACTACAGAAGCAGAAACAACTACAGAAACGAATGATAATACAGACAATAACCGTCCCGGCGATCCTCCTGACGGTGACAGACCTGATACACCTCCCGATGGGAATGGCGGAGGACCAGGCGGTGGAGGTCCCGGTGGTTCAAGCAGTGCGGATATCGACTACAAGGGTGCTGTTGAGATCACGTCTTCCGACTCTCAGTCCGGACAGAAATATAACAGCAGTACTGCTGATGAGAGCGCATTGTTGATCAGCACATCTGATGAAGTTATATATGATTGTTGATAAGAACAATGTACCTCTTTTCATCGGAACGGCAACTATGATAGAGGAATGATAAGTACCGCGTTTAAATGTTATTATATTCTCTTATAAGTTGATATCGGATTCTTTGATATACCTTTTTTGTTCAATTCTATAAGGGAATTAAAAAGCAGCAGGAGTATGTTTCTTGATTCAGACATACTCCTGCCATTTTTTTCTTTTCACTTAAACTTGTACTCATTCCTTTTTTAGGAGCGGTAGCTGCTGCCAGTGATTACTTACACAAAAACTGCAAAACCGGCAGTTTGGGTATATTTATAGTTAACTAAATTATCTAAATATTCATTCTATATATCAAGACAAGCATATTCGTAATAGCCTCTCTTAATAATAAGACAATACATCCCGGTTAATTAACGCAATCAAATTTGGAATTAAATTTAGTGAATCTTTTTCGGCTTATTTAACAAAATTGTCTTACCTATTAAGGAAGTATTCCCACTCATCCTCATTTATGCGGAATATAAACCGTGCATAATAAGCGTCATCATAATCTTTTTTAAAAGCAGCTGCGTTATTTTCATAAAACCCCAGCCTTAGTCTTTCATTTATTAGCTCAAATCGTTCATTGAACTCTTCGCCCCATTGTTTTTTGAATGCTTTTATATCGTCTTTATTTGCTGGATGAGGTAGAGTTTTATTTTCATACTCATCCCCCACTTTTTTTACCATTTCTCTTAATGATTGATCGGCCAGTTTTATTTTTTCTGCACTTGTCATAATAATTTCTCCTTTATCAAATAATGCTTAAGGGATATTATCAGTTTTTTCCGCCACTCAACATTCTTTTTATTCTGCTGATATACTCATTTAAACATATCATTCCCCCTTTATAAATTTTTCCATTACGCTTTAAGCAATGGAGTTTATTAATCTCATCAATTTGTGTGACTACATTATCGAAAAAGAACATTTTTTTGTAATCACATATAGTATCACCCCTGTTCTTAATAATAATCTTTTGGGTAATAACTGAATAGTTTGATTCCTACAGTTTTATTATATATCATTGTGCTTCAGTTGTAAACAGTAAACCATATTATTTAAAAATATATTCATATTTATATCCATATTTGCCAAATTAATAGGTAAATATCCTCTGAATTCGTTTTACTGATTCTTGATGCCAAAAGTTATAATTATAACATATTAAAATGAAAGATCCCCGAGCTGCTCAACACACAGTCAAGTCTCGGGGATTACTCACATTACTTTAATTTTTTCTAGAAAGATCAGTTCCATGGCAAAAGTTCTGTAAGTGTACCCGGAACTGTCTGAAATATCATACCTGTCAGAACTAATAGTTCTTGAAACGATCGATTTTTCGTCATTCTATTTATAGTCCTATACAGTAGTGGCGAAGTGGACACGCCTGTAAGAATAAGGGTTGCCTGATTTTTAGGTGGAAACTTAAATACCATTCTTCTTATGAAGCCCCTTCCTCTTTAGGTATGGGAGAGTTCACTAACACGATAATATATACTATAATTAAAATCATCCGGTTTTATTAAGCTATTCTCTTTTGGTGGAGCCAAATCAAATTCTGTATTTAAAATTTCATTTAATCTATTTTCAATAGCAATAGAAGAATAGTCTCCTAGAATAATTATATCACTTTTTTCAATCTGCTTCATTAGTTGCTGAAAAAACCATGTATCTTCAGTTTGAAAATTATCAGGATCTTGTGCAAAAGCTGGTCCCTGTGGTGAATGTTTAGTAAGCCCGAAAAATTGGTTTTCTCCGTTAAAACCTATAAACTGATATCTATCTACTTCATAAAAATCAAGAAGTTCATCAACATAATTAGCATTTTTCTTTATAGAATCATATTTTTCATCATAACAGCCACTATAAGTTGTCTCAGAAGACAAAAACACATTTACCATAGCAACTATGCTTAAAGTTATTATTGATCCTGAGATATACTTATTTTTGACCTTTATCCTGTTTAAGGATTCTCCGCCGTACATAAAGAAAGAGGCATAAACAGGAACGGCAAAAATATAATGATGATTATAATACTGTCCTCCAAGTCCGACACAGAATGATGCAAGATAAATTGCAGCTACTACTTTTGTTGAATGCAATAAAACGTATTTCGCACTTTTTTTATAAGAAACTATCAATGTCAGAATAATTGCGATCAGGATCATTATCAATAATATTTTATTAAATGACATAATATCAGATTCTAATAATTGTATATTGCCCGTTTTATTAATAATTGAACTATTATCACTTAATCTGGTATTAAACATATGTTTTATGTAAATACTAAAATATGGTTTTAATATACCTGTTACGCCTAAAAAAGTTAAAGTAAAAACGGCTCCTATAATATCTGGTATTATTATTACCCTTAGAAAATCGCTAAACTTTTCGATGAACAATAAAGCAGAAATTGTGGCTACAACTAAAAAAGGTTCTTTCAGCATTACAGTTAAACTAATATATAACGCTGTAAGCAGCGTTCTTACCGTTAACATTTTTTTGCTTTGATCATTGATCATTTTTCGGATTGAATTTATATAAAGCAACGAACAAGCCGTACCAAGCGCCTCGACCTGAAAACCACCTGAACGTTCCTCAACGTATATAGCTAAAATTGTACTACAGAATAATATCATCCAAAAACAAAAGAAGCCATAAATACATGATGATTTATTCTCAGTATTATATTTGAATAAATCCTTTTTAAAATAATTATAAATATTTAAACTTGGAACAAATACTATAATTATAACTGCTAAAATACTAATCCAATTACACAGTATCGTACTATTAGTAAAATAAAACGATATTGCCGACAAGGCAAACACACCTATAGGTTTGTTTTCATACATTTCAGAATATGGTTTAAGACCATTAAGCATTCCTCTACCAACCGCCCAATAAAGCGGTGCATCTGCTGTATATGCATGAGATAATTCAAATGTTATTACGCTATAAAAAACACGAATCATCAAATACATTGCCAATACCGTAAATACAAGTAAATATGAATTATCACTTATAAATTTTGATATGTTTTTGTTCATCATTAAAGTATTATGTTTTTTTGACTTTAATGTGCCATTACCAGACGATGGCTTTTTTAAATTCATTACTTTATTCTCCTGTAAGTTTAATTATTTCATTTCATTATAACATACTTGTATTTTGAATGTCAAGGATTGTAATTAGTGTGGTTGACACTTACGTTACAAAGAGAACGATTGCCCTTTCATATTTGACTTGAAAGGACAATCGTTCATTTTAATAGAATGTTTTTATTATTCCTTTTACTATTAACTTAGCATTCTAAATCATGGATTATTGTTTTTTACGGCTACTACGTACTCCTGACATCTTAATCGCGATCATACCTAATCCAATCATCATTAGTGCAACTAATGCAATTAATATGTTAGTAGCTGAGTTGTTTCCAGTTTGCGGCAGATTAATAACTTCATTTGAAGAATTTGTGCCTTCGCCTGTCTTTGGATCAATAGTATAAGTATCCAGAACCTTACCTGTATTATCCTTAAGTATAATCTCTAACAGACCATCGGCTGTATTTTTAATCTCCACGTCTTCAACTTTGGTCATATTTCTTTGCTGGTAGTCAACTATCGCCCACATAGCAAGATCTTCATCCGAAGTAATATTATTAACTGCAGCGCTTGTTGTAGTACTTGTAGTTGCAGCGCTTGTCGTTGTAGTACTTGTCGTTGTAGTGCTTGTAGTTGTAGCACTTGTAGCTGTAGCACTTGTACTTGTAGCGCTTGTAGTTATAGCACTTGTAGTTGCAGCGCTTGTAGTTGTAGTGCTCGTAGTTGTAGCACTTGTACTTGCAGTACTTGTAGTTGCAGCGCTTGTAGTTATAGCACTTGTAGTTGCAGCGCTTGTAGTTGTAGTGCTCGTAGTTGTAGCACTTGTACTTGCAGTACTTGTAGTTGCAGCGCTTGTANNAGCGCTTGTACTTGTAGCGCTTGTAGTTGTAGCTTTTAAGCTTATTGTACCTGTAGTTGAAACCTTTGTACTTGTTGTACTTGCAGTTGTAGCTCTTGTGCTTGTAGTAGTGGAGGTTGAAGTCACAGTTGTTGTACTAATTGTCATTTGAACAATAGGTCCGTTACCGCTTAGATTATATTCAAATCCACTGAAATCTTTAACTTCTCCCTTTGCAATAAACTGACAATTGTCATTTAATGTAATTTTTGTCTCTGGAACTATTATAAGTGTAATATTATCAGGTATCGTTAAGCTTTCAGAAATATTTACATTTCCAAAGATATATAGCTTAAGTTCTTCTTCAGATTTAGCAGCATCTGCCAGTGCTCCCCTTATATCCTGATAACTATGTCCATTGCTAAGCATTGCTGTTGCTTCCTTAGGAAGGAAAGTACATTCAATAAGTTCATAGCAAATATTACAGAAAGAAGCCATAATTGCACCTTCATCTTCTGACGGCTGAGATATAATCATATATTCTCCTTTGCATTCATGATCATCCACGACATTAACAGGAAATTCAACTATTTCTTCTCCATCCAATGTTTTTGCACCAATAGTTGCATTAATATTTGCCTTTTTTGGAATAACCCTTATAATCGCATCACTGTTAAGCATGATACTGCCATCTTTATTTACTGTATATTCACCCTCAACTATTTCAATATCAAAATCATTATAGGCTGCTCTTTTATTATAATCAATTTCAAAGTTAGGAGCATACATAATAGTACCATTTGATTTGACTACATAAAACATAACACTTGAGCCACCAGAAGGCTTACGGAATCTATAATAAACATCACGTCCCAAAGTTAACACTTTTGAAGCTCTCCCCCCCGGTATAAATGATCCTGCATATTGTGCCCAGTTATATAGATGATCATCATTTGAATTACCTGGTTTATTTTGATCTTTAATTAAATTATATGTATTATTTGCAATATCTGTACCCTTTACTATATTAGGATCAATAAGAACAACATCATTATAAGTTCTAAGACCACCCACCATACCGATGGATTCTCCAATCAAACATTTAGTTACTTCTGATAAGATACTTTTAGCATATTTTTCGTTAAGCTCTGGGGAAATATCAGTAATAATAACCTCATATGGTATTTTTGTTGTTGAATTTTTGAGAGTTGCAACATCAACACATTTTAATACATGTGAAGCAACAATTCCTTCAAGAACAGCTCTATATATTGACGCTATGAAACTAACTCCTTTAAAAACAGGATTTTTGAATAAACCAGTAATAAATGCTATAAGATCTGCTGCTATTTTCTGATTATCAATATTTTCTTCAAGTATCGATTTCCAAATATCATGAATAGTAATTTCAGCAACTATTTCATCTCCAGGATCCAACTGACTAATACTAAACGTTTCTCCATTAAAATTCACATTCTGCAGCGAATCAGTTTTACTTTCTACAAGTTCATGGTTTTTATATTTATTTAACTTTGAATACTGTTGAAATCCTTTGATCGTATGCTCAATATTATATATTGGCTTATCAGAAACGTTTTCAAAGCTTATTGTAACCGGATAATCCTCATCAAAAAATGAATATTTTGGAAGTATTATCTTCATTTTCAAAGCATCAGACGAATATACATGAATCGGATTCACAGTTTCAAAGGTATATTTAAATTCTTCGCCTTTATTTTTACCTTTAAATTCAGAAGAAAGTGAATAAATTCCTGCTTCATCTCCGCGTACATACCAGTGGAAATCACAAGATTGATTAGCATCTAGACTACCAATATAATGATCCTTCTGACAGTTTACCAGTGATAGACCTTCAGGAACATTTAATGAAGCTGAACATCCAGAAAGAGTTGATTTTTTATTTGTACTCTTATTTATTACAATAAGTTCTACATCAAAGAACTCTTTTAGCCATTTATTTTCACCTGTAACAATAAGATACATTTCTTCTTCTTTAGTTTCACGATAACTAAGTAGAGTTGAACCTTTTCCATTTGTTTTAACAGTTGGTTTCTTTATTATGTCCTTAAACTTATAGTCAATATCACCGCCTCCATGAATAGGCTCTGCATCATATTTTGTAATTGAAACTACGCTTGCACCAAATTCCATTTTTATTTCATATTCATATACATGATAATTCGATGGATTGCTCAGATTGATTCCTGCTCTTTCAATTTGATCAAGATTCATTTCTTTAACTTTCATCACACCATCTACATCAATTACTTGAGGAGATGGAGGGATTGTATCATTGTTTTCCGTCCCTTTCTTAGTTATTGTAGTAGTTGTTGAATTTGCAGTTGTAGTAGTTGTACTTTGTTTTGTATTTATATATGTAGTAGTGGTGGTAGTAGTTGTGGAGTAATTTGCAGTCGTTGTCGTAGTTGTAGTCTCCGTAGATGTTGTAGTTGTAGATGTTGTCATGGTTGTAGTTGTGGAATAATTTGCAGTCGTAGTTGAAGTAGACGTAGATGTTGTAGTTGTAGTTGAAGTTGTAGTAGAAGATGCAGTTGTACTTGTTGTTATGGTTGTATTTTCTTCACCGGATATCTCGATTCTAATCTCTCCGTCATCATCAATTAACAACGTACCATTTGAACTTATTGATGATAAGCACTTTGACACTTCTGTTGAATCAATATAGTTTTTGAGTCCATTAGTAATTCTACCAGAAGCTTCAGCAAAAATACTTAAATTGACTAAGGTAATTTTTCCAATAATGTTTACTTGTGTATTTTCAGGCACATAAATACCACCATTATCGCCTGTTATGTTAATATCGCCGCTGATATTTACAATATTCTTGGGATGATAACGCAGTCCATATCCACCTAAACTCGAGATTTTACCACCACTAATATTAAAATCTGACGAACTAGAATCCGAATGGATAGCATTTGCATTAATTGCTTTTATTTCTGCACCTGTAATATTGATATTTTCTTTATAATTATGGATATATACTGCAGGGTATGGGCCCTTTGAATTCCTATTTTGGGCTTCAATTTTACCACTTATAAGATTTAATGTTCCATAACCATCTTTAACCAAAAGTGGATAACCAGAATATGAGATAACTGTAGCACCATCAAGATTAAACAGACAATTACTAGAATCAATATCTATTGTGGCAGGGTTATACCCTTTTTCATTTCCTATTATATTTCCACCAAGAAGTGAAAGCTTGCAATTAATGCTGGTTACGGTGATTAGTTCATCAGGGTCCCCACCTTGCTTCAATACGCCTGTCTTATTAACACTTGAATCCCTTATAACAAGATTTCCAGAGTTCCTGATATTATTTACAATTACCTTATGCCCGTTTAAATCAAGATCGAGCATACTAATTACTGAAATTCTGCCATTAACAGTGACATCGCAGGCCAGCTTATATACTCCTCCATCCGGCAAAATATTAGGATTATTCCAAATCTTAGTTTCACATTCAATAAAACTGAGATTTTTTTCTTTTGCAAATCTCTCAGCTTCAGAACCGATATAGCCGTAAATTGTGTCTATGTTACTTGCTCTGAATGCATTAGTATCTATTACCTTTGTTCTTGCTGGGATATATAAAGAAGTGAATGTAGTTCCGCTGAACGCATCTTCTTGTATATTGTATACAGAATCAGGGATATCCACGCCTTTAAGCTTAACACAGTTTTGAAATGCATAACTTGATATTGTTTTTACAGTATCCGGAAGAGTCACAGTTTCAAGCTCAATGCAATTTTTGAACAGACCGTTTGTATTAATTTTTGTTACTGATTCAGGAATAACTATAGATTTTATAGCTGTACCCTCAAACGCTTCATAATTTACGCTTGTTACAGTATCCGGTATTTCTATATCAGAGAGAGAAGTACAATTCTGAAACGCTGCCCTATTGATAGTTTCAAGTCCTTCATTAAGTTTTATAGAAACAAGATTTGATGAATATGAAAATGCATGCTCACTTATAGATTTAAGTCTAGCAGGAAGTTTAACAGAAACCAATCCTGACTCGCTAAACGCCCCCTCATTAATTGTTTCAATTGTGTCAGGAAGAACAAGAGTTTTTACACCGCATCCACGGAATGCATCATAGCCAATACTTATTACAGTGTCTGGTATTTCAATCTCTTTCAATGAATAACAATTTCTGAAACAATTATCAGGAATTGTCTTAATACTAGAAGGAAGTATTGCACTTTTTAGATTTCCTGCGTTTCTGAATGCACCTGTTGGAAGTTCGGTTAATGTATCAGGATATATGATAGATTCAATATACGAACCATTGAATGTATCATATGCAATACTCTTTATGGTAACTGGCATTCTAATTTCCTTGATGCCAGTTTTGCTGAAAATACTACTACCTAAACTTGTAACTGAATCAGGAATTTCTATATTTGTCAGATTTTGACATCCCTCAAACATATTATCGGGTAAAGCTTTAAGATTCAAAGGTAGTTTTACTTCCTTAACAGCAGAATCCATAAACAAGCAATCAGGCAATTCAGTAAATCTATCCGGTATTTCAATGGATTCAATATTTGAACCTGCAAAAGCCCAACCTTCAAAAGTTTCTATAGAATCAGGGATTTCAAATTTTGTTAATCCACATTTATAAAATGCCATACCACCGATGCTTGTTACGGTTTCTGGTATATCTATACCTGCAAGTGAAGTACAACCTATAAAAGCAGCATAAGGTATAGCTTTCAGCTTCGATGGAAGTTTAATGCTTTTTATTTTTGAAGCTCCTCCAAAAGCATTATCAGGTAGTGTTTCAATTTCGTCAGAATAGATTATTGATACGATATTTGATTTATTAAATGTGCTCGCACCTACTTCTTTTACAGATCCTGGAATTATGATCTCTTTTATATCACAGTCCGCAAACACATTGTTACCGATTTTTATCAGTGAATCAGGCAATTCCAAGCTTTTTAAGGATTTACATCCATCAAAAACAGAATTACAAAGCTCCTCAAGATGTGAAGACAACTTGACTGATTCAAGATTATTGCATGACATAAATGCTTTGTTGCCAATTTGTCTTACGCTATCAGGGATCTTAAGCTCGGTAATACCTGTACCAAAGAATGCATTATCACCTATATTAGTTACACTTGAAGGGAATTTTATGTCATTTAAAGAAGTACAACTACTGCACATATATCCAGGAATATATTCAATCAAATCCGGCAGCCTAATTTCAGCTAGAGCCCGGCAATTTTCAAACGCTCTTTCGCCTATATTTTTCACACTGTCAGGAATGTATACTGACTTGATATCCGTTTCTGCAAACGCATAGTCGGCGATTGCAGTTACTTCTTGTCCATTAACATCGGATAACAAATTAACTTTATCAATACCATAATCACAATAAGCAATTTCTGAATGATCTTCATATACGGCATATGTTACATGATCTTTGCTGACTTTATTATACGGCTTTGCAGAACATGAAACATTTGAAACAGAATCAGGATCTATTAGTATATATCCATCATATTGCGTATCATTAAGGTATTTGTCGCTGCTGTTATCTGCAGTCCTAGGATTAATCCTGCTATTACCTACTGCATTTGCTCCCGAATTCAAGATTTCAATACTGGTTTTACTTGTACTTGTATCATGTATGTCAAAATAGAAAATGTCACCAGGCTGTGCATATTCAGGAACACTAAACTCCATTGTAGCAAATATACCATTACAGCCAGACCCGTAATTTGAACTCATCAGCACGGATTTCCTGTATGCAGAATCCAAAACATTTGAAGTTCTAATGCTAAAAGTATTTTTTTCGACTTGCATATCATTCTTAACACCGTTAAAGCCAAGTCTTCCGTCTATGTCAATACGTACATAAGGTTTGTAATAGTAATAGCTTTCCCCCATTCTTTCATCATTTATATAAATATTGATATTTACATTAGATCCAGCTGCAGATGCAGGAATTATCATTTTGTCCATTGACAATATTGGATCAGCTGTGATATCTTCATTATCAGACACAATATCAGTTGATACCAAGTATTTTGAAGAATTTGTCTCTGCTGAAATGGCAGGTAATGATGACACCATTTGACCTGTTATTAAGGAAGCTGAAGCAATTACTGATATCACACTTTTAAGATTCGTTCCAATAATTTTAGGAATCATATATATTTTCTCCTTTTAAATACTTATTATATAATAATATAACGATATTATTAAGACGTTAGTTTGCTCAATACATCGAACTTCACTAATATGGTAAGTATTAATATTATAAACCAATACTTTCAAATTATTTTTCCATGAAAAGTTACGTATCCGTATTTTTATATTCTACTGTTATAAACATAAAATTGAATTATTAATCCAAGATTTTTGGTTTAAAAATAATTATAGCACTAAAAAATGATGTCATTACTGTGTGCATGCAAGTAATCGTAACCCATGTTTCAGATTGATTAGAAATTGGTTGCTTCATTTTCATTCATTCCTTTTCATTTTTAAGATCATTTATATAGTCTTATGTGCATATGATACACCAACCTCAAATAAATGTCAATACAATCAAGCCTTTTTCAATTCATTTTTCGCTCAAATTTATTATACAAAGCTATGATGATTATTCTTAGTGCAAATATTATTGCAAATAATTATGTAAGGCCAAAACTCATAGGAGATAAAATGCAATGATATTTATGACTATAATTCAACACTATTTCCATACTAACCAAATATTATAGTCAGTAGATCTGTAGCATTGTTATCTAGATTTTGTATAAATACTAAAGTTGATTATACATATATAGTAAATGTCTATCAATTACTCAACTCTCTCTATATATCCTAGATTTTCGAATACATGACGAGGTGTTCTTATGGCAATCATAACTCAAACTGATAAACGCAGTGGCATCACATATGCTTATGAAACCCAATATTACTGGGATAAAGAAAATAAACAGTCCCGTTTCAAACGTGAGTGCATAGGCAAAGTGAATCCAGTAACTGGAAAGATTGTACCTACAAGTGGACGTGTCAAAAAAGGCGAATCAAAAAAAACTACATCAGTCTTGAAAAAACAGGATCAATTCCATTCACTCAAACAAAGCGATTGTATTATGGAGCCACCTATCTTCTGGAAGCATTCTCAGATGAGATAGTCCTAACTAATGATTTAAAACAATGCTTCCCAGATAATTACAAAAAGCTTTTGTCGATTGCTTTCTTTTAATACTTGAGGATAATAATCAAAGAAACTCCTGTACGTGGCAGACAAGTCTACTACAAAGAGGATGAGATCAAAGCTGCACGTCGTTATCTTGGTTACTTTGCTCTTATTACCAATGAAAAGATGCATGCATTCACTGCATTGCATTTGTATCGTATGAAGGTTATCGTTGAGAAAGCTTTTGGTAATATCAAAGATCGTCTTAACATGAGACGCCTTGTAAGCGCCAACTATTCCCAAACCATTGTATTACGGACTTCCTGTTTACTGCGAGGCCAGTTGAATTTACCGCCTTCAAGCCGCTTATACAGCAAAAGGAAACCGTCATCATCCCATAACAGTACTTTCAGGCGATCTCTGCGCCGTCCGCAGAAAAGGAAAGCACTGTTATTGAAAAGATCAAGCTGATATTGCTGCTGTACTATTGCTGCCAGTCCGTCGATAGATTTCCGCATATCCGTATGACTGCATACGATGTATATGTTATCAGCGGACAATTTTTTCAGCATTCTTTCAGACCTCTGAGCAGCAAAAGTATCATACTCTCAGATATATCAGGTGGAAGTACGATCTCGATACCCTCCTTGCGGAGAATAACTCTCTCTTTTTCATGAACAGACTTATGTATTGGAACTGCAACAGTTTCAGATTTGGCTACACTTGGCACATCAGGCTTTTCTTTTACTGCACCCAGAGGAACAATATCCTGCGTAGACGTTTTTTTAGTTTTGCCGTATCCTTTTTCAGAGCAGCGACACGTCCATAGTATGTATTTACATTCACTCCATTCGCTGCACACCATTCCCTGACCGACATATTACTGCTTTCACATTTGGCGATCCGATCCGCCCATTCTCTGCGGCATAGTTCTCTCTGAACTTCTTTTACTGTTGGCATTTTTATAGCTCCTTTCTGATATTTTCCTCTGGAACTATTTTAGCATTTTATTCATTGCTACGGAAGTGCTGAGAATGGTTGGCGCTTACGACGCCTTCTTGCAAAATCCGAGATTCCAGGATATATAAAAACAGGAACGGCTTATAATTTCAAGCCGCTCCTGTATATCAGATTATCACAGATTTCAATCTTACTGAGATTAAATGTGAAACTTAATCTTTACTTAAACGTATATAAGATTACTGTAGAATGGAATATAATTTTTCATCTTTGTAGTTCCGTATTATTCTTTAATTTTACGGTTACCACGTACTCCTGACATCTTAATCGCGATCATACCCAATCCAATCATCAGTAATGCAACTAAAGCAATTAATATGTTCGTAGATGAGTTGTTTCCAGTTTGCGGCAGATTAATAACTTCATTTGAAGAATTTGTGCCTTCGCCTGTCTTGGGATCGATAGTATAAGTATCTAGAACCTTACCTGTATTATCCTTAAGTATAATCTCTAACAGACCATCGGCTGTATTTTTAATCTCCACGTCTCCTACATTTGTCTTATTCCTTTGCTGATAGTCGACTACAGCCCACATAGCAAGAGCTTCATCCGAAGAGATAGCATTAACTTCACCGCTTGTTGTAGTACTTGTAGTTGCAGCGCTTGTCGTTGTAGTACTTGTCGTTGTAGTGCTTGTAGTTGTAGCACTTGTAGCGCTTGTAGTTATAGCACTTGTAGTTGCAGCGCTTGTAGTTGTAGTGCTCGTAGTTGTAGCACTTGTACTTGCAGTGCTTGTAGTTGCAGCGCTTGTACTTGTAGCGCTTGTAGTTGTAGTGCCTGTAGTTGTAGCACTTGTAGTTGCAGTGCTTGTACTTGTAGTGCTTGTACTTGTAGTGCTTGTTGTTATTACTGGTACAATAGGACCTTTACCGCTTAGATCATAATCATAACCGCTAAAATCATTCACTTCGCCCTTTGCAATAAACTTACAGTTGTCATTTACTGTAATTTTAGTTTCTGGAACTATTACAAGTGTAAGATCATCAGGTATCGTTATGTTTTCATCAATATTAACATTTCCAAAGATATAAAGCTTAAGCTCTTCATCAGATTTATTGGCTTCATTCAGTGCATCACTTATATCCTGATAGCTGTATCCATTGCTTAACATTGTTGTAACCTCATTCGGAAGTACTTTGCATTCAACAAGGTCATTACAAATCTCGCAGAACGAAGCTATTGTTGCGCCTTCATCTTCTGTAGGCTGAGCAATAATCATATACTCGCCATTACATTCATGATCATCAACGACATTAACAGAGAATGTAACTTCCTCTGCACCATCCAATGTCTTTGCACCGATAATAGCATTAATATTTGCCTTTTTAGGAATAACTCTTATAATTGCATCACTGTTAAGCATGATACTGCCGTCTTCATTTACTGTATATTCACCTTCAACTATTTCAATATCAAAATCATCATATGCTGCTCTTTTATTATAATCTATTTCATAGTTTGGAGCATAATGTACTTTACCGTTGGCATCCAATACAAAGAACATAGCAGTTGCATAACCAGGTGGAGTAATATATCTGTAAGATATATCTGAGATTGTTTTAACGGTATTACTTGTTATTCCGTTATCTGGAATCAATGTTGATAAATAATTTACAAACCTAGTATATACGTCATCATCTGAAAGCTTCGGAGTAGACATATCTCCTATAAATATACTTGTGTTATATGCAACCCCTACAGGGTAAGGTGCAGTTTTATCAATCAAGTATCCCAACAAAAACTTTGACAATTCAAATAGCATATTATGTGAGAATTTACCTTTTAAATCAGTTTCAATATCACTAACCACTACGTCATATTTAATATTTGTAGTTGAACCTGGCAGCCTTGCAACATCCACGTATTTCAGGACATGTGCAACAACAATACTATCAAGCATACTTCTATACAAGGATGCAATAAAATTGATACCAAGAAGAACAGGATTCTTTTTGGTCCAGCAAGTGAAAAGTGCAACTACGTCAGCACCTATCTTTTGTTCATTAAGTTCTTTTTCAAGGATAGATTGCCATATATCATGGATATATACTACTGCAACTAACTGTTCACCTGGATCAAGACGACCAACACTATATGAATTTTCTCCGTCTATATCGCCCTTTTCCAGGAATTGTTCACGTTCACCGCTTATTTTCTTGCCATTCTTATACTTCACTATTCTTACAGACTGAGAAAATCCAGTAATAGTATGCTCAATATCGTAAATTGGCCTGTCTGATACATTTTTAAAGCTGATTTCTACTGGATAATCTTCTCCATAGAATGAATATCTAGGAACAACTATTTTCATTTCCAAAGCATCTCCCGCATATACATGCAGAGTTTCTTTATTCTTGAAATGATACGTAAATGAAGATCCTCTATTTTTTCCTGTAAAATCAGCTGAAAGCTGATAATCACCAGCTACATCGCCACGTACATACCATTGCGCTATGACTGAACTTCCCGCCTCAAGGTCTCCAAGCTGTTGAGTTTTCTGGCAATTCATCAAAGTTAAACCATTCGGCACTTTGATTGTTGCCTTGCAATCTGTAAGTGACTCACCTTCATCATCTTTATTTATAACTATAAGCTGTACATCATAGAACTCCTTAAGCCATTTGCATTCACCAGTTACTACCATATACATTTCTTCATGTTCACCATCTTCATGAGCAACAATCTTTGCAGGTTTACCATTAATGCTTACATACTGAGTATAATCAACTGTTTCTTTATCATCCTTTACTTCATATTTATCAATCTTTATTACTTCAGCATCAAATGTCATCTTGATTTCATATTTGAACACATGATAATTTTTCGGATTATTAAGGGTGATACCAGCTTCCTCTATTTCTTCCGGTGTCATTTGCTTTACTACAAAATTACCATCAAGTTTCACCTTGCGAGGTCTTGGTGGAACCGGTTCAGTAGTTGTAGTCGTAATTACCGATATGGATGTTGTAGTAACCTTAGTTGTTTTGGGTGAAGTTGTAGGTGATGTTGTAGGTATCGTCGTAGTAGTTGTTGTCGTAGTAGTTGTTGTTGTCGTAGTAGTTGTTGTTGTAGTTGTAGTAGTTGTTGTAGTAGTTGTTGTAGTAGAAGTTGTAGTCGTTGTTGTCGTCGTAGTCGTTGTCGTCGTAGTCGTTGTTGTCGTAGTAGTTGTTGTTGTCGTAGTAGTTGTTGTTGTCGTAGTAGTTGTTGTTGTCGTAGTTGTTGTAGATGTGGTTGTTATTTTAGTTGTAAAGGTTGTGCTTGTAGTTGTTGATGTAGTAGAAGAGGTTGATGGGGCTGTAGTTGTGGTAGTTGTTTTTGACGTAGATGATGAACCAGTTGTAGTAGTTGTTGATGTAGATGATGAACCAGTTCCGGTTGTTGTAGTAGTTGTTGTGGTTGTAGTAGTTGCTGGTACTCTTACATTTACATTCAATGTGCAGCTGCCATTGCTGCCAGCCTTGACCTCAATAGTTGCTTTTCCTGTTTTAACAGCACTTATTACACCGCTCTTATCAACTGTTACAACAGATGAAGCAGATGAACTGTATTCAAGGTCTTTATAGTTTGACTTGATAGTATACTTCTCGCCGGGGATCATAGAGATATTCTTTGGTCCGATAACTATCTCTTTATCCAGAGCTACAAACTTATAATCATGTTCATTTGCAAATGTCTCAGATGTTGAATTACTATAACCATATATGGTTCCGCTATATTCTCCATCAAATGCATTATCCGATATATTGCATGACTTATTATACACATATATATCAGCATTTGTATTTCTGAATGAATTATTCTTGATTTCTTCTATGCTTGTTGGTATTACAACTGAAGCTAAAGATGTACAGTCATTAAAAGCATATTCTGCAATAACTGAAACTTCTGAATTGTAAATATCAACTTCCTTCAATGTTGTCATCCCTGAGAATGCATACTTAGGTATCATTTCTCCACCAGTAATGATTATTTTTGAAATAGCATATGGTGTGAAATCCATTTCACTGTTATCAGTGCTTAACCATTCATAAATGAACAGATCCGCAACAGAAGTGTAAGCATTTGTATTTCCGTTATCAGCTACTTCCTTTATAGTTGCTGCATATGGAAGTGTCAATGTTTCAAGTAAATAACATTCGTTTAACATTTGACTTCCCATTGAAGTAACTGTCTCTGGAATTGTGAGAGAATGAATACCTGTACAATTATGGAAAGCAGCTTCACCTATACTTTCAAGGCCGTCATTAAGATTGAATTCCTTCATAGATGAGCAGTTTTGGAATGCATATGAACCTATTGATTTCATTGTTGAAGGGAATTTCAGGTTCTCAAGTGAAGTACAGTTATTGAAT
>DBYI01000108.1 GCA_002310115.1 Ruminococcus flavefaciens | reverse complement strand
ATGGTAAGAACAATCAAGTACTTTGCTGAGCTCGGCTAATAGCTGACATATATGCAATACTTAAGGGCGTTCATATGAACGCCCTTTTTTGTTGTCTTCACGATTGACATTCCACAGCACAGGAAGTATAATAATAGTAATTAGGCGCAATATGTTTACGGTCGAGCAATATCAGCTCAGAAAGGAGCGTAAAATGCTGAATCAATGGAATAAGACTGCAAGGAAGCTTCATCATCTGGCTGAAAGCTATTCGGCAGCTCAGACCTTCACTCCACCCCCAATACATCATGAGATACTTGTACGTGCATTGAAGCTCCTGGGCGAAGTTTCACACGAAGCAAACGCTCTCCTAGTCCCGTATCTGGGAATAATGCTACCATACACCTACCGTGCTGACGACAAAGGCGACCGTGAGAACGGTGCAGGCAGGCACTATTACTGCGGATGTGGCACAAACGTAACTCCCATGAAGCCCATCCACGGATATCTGAAAAACGGCAAGGATCTCTTTGCCAAAAGCGCCCGTACAATGTTTGAAGAAGACTACACTATGGCACTAACCATGTATCAGAACGGTTTCAAGAAAGAGGGCGCGATCTTTCTTTCACGTGCCGTCCATATGCTGTCTGATATGTGCTGTCTGCCTCATGCGGCTAAAATGACATATTTTTCCAGCAAACGTGAGATACACATACAGTATGAGGAACTCGCCCGTGCCATGTACCCAGAATTTATACCAGAACAACATATAAAATATGAACAGCTCCGCCGCTTTGCCCAAAGAAGCAGTTTTTCCACGGCTCTCAACATAAATGCCAAACGTATATGCAGTGAAATACCTCAGATCTTCACTGATCCCGAAAAGGAGATAAAGCACCGGCTATATGATACCGAGGCCGCAGTTGCAGCCCTGCTTTATCGTTTTTACCGCGATATAAAGGTTTCTCCGCTGCGAGGCCACTATATCGCAAATGGAATGACATGTCATCCATTTGCAGATATGCCTGCACTTAATGTCAAAGTTACTAAGTACGGTATCAGCTTCGAGCTTGACGGAATCCCCGTAAATTCCAGATATGGAAGTGTTTTCAGAGCAGCTCACAGGAAGAACGGCTTATTTTCACTGTCTCCTGTCGGGAATGCTGAAGGACTTGTCCTCACAAAGGGCAGTAAGGGACTGGTAAAGTTCGACCCAGGGGACTCAAAACAGCTTTTCAACATACTATAAAAAAATTCACGCAGTCTGTATCAGGACTGCGTGGATTTTTTTACGGAATTATTACTGTTGGAATAGTTTAATTGCAAAATATACATCCATATCACTTAGCGGAATTCTGAGCATATATCCTAAGTGCCTTTGAAGCGTCAACGGAATCAACTATACCGTCGCCGTTTATGTCGCCCTTATAGCGGCATACAAGTTGTCCAGATGTTACGATATCAGATCCTGTACTCTGAACAGCATAATACGAGAGAATGTTGCTAGCGTCTACTGCATCAATATAGCCATCGCCATTGATATCACCCTTTTCAACGCTTTCGCTGACGATTGCTGAATAATACTGTGGCTCGAAGTTCTCTATCTTGCAGTTTGTAAAGCTTATAACATACTTAAGGAATAAAGCGCCATCGGTCAAATTAACTCTTCCATCCTTATTGAAATCACCGTACTCAGCTACTCTCTCCAGTATCTTATCATTAATGCCAAGATTCATGGCATCTGAAACCTTATCGGCACTTTTGATAAGATAATACCTGCAGAGCAAAGCAACATCCAGAGCGTCAATATAGCCGTCTTCGTTGAAATCATGACTATCGTATGCCTTCTCGGTAACAGGCGCTTCATCAGCTGCAAAAGCAGCCATAGGCACAGCACACATGGCTAATGCCAGCGCTAACAATGCAGATATGACCTTTCTCATATATCATTCCTCCTAAAAAAACATCTCTTTAAAAGTATCCCAAAAACTCTCTATTATTATAATAGCGTAAGTCCTGTTACCTTTTCTGCTATATTTTATGAACGAAATGATAATTTTTTGAGCAACCTGTACAAATCATCCTGCATTATACAAATCGTATATTATTTTGCTACTGAATTTGCAGCATACTTTTTCAAAATCAGAGATGCGTCAACAGAATCAACTATCCTGTTGCCGTTCATATCCCCCTTGTGACGTGCAGAAAGCATCGTTATCGTATCGAAAGAAGCCCCTGTGCTCGTAATAGCGTAATATTTCAGTACATTACTAGCATCGACCGCATTAATAATGCCATCTCCATCTATATCTCCTGTTTCCATTTTAGGATCCATGAGTTTCGCCATTTTTGTCATATTTTCAAGTGACAGATCTTCTACCTTACATTCTGTATTAGATGTCATATATTCAACTAAAGCGATACCTTCTTCGTCGTCGATAACTCCGTTGCCGTTAAAATCACCGTTTTCAAGTATCTTTTTCTCGATATCATTTGTAAATCCTACTCTCTCGGCAGCCATATCCCGCATTGCGTCAAATTCCGGCAGACTTACCATAGCCATAAAAATCAGGTCTATTGTGTCTACATAGCCATCGCTGTTGAAATCACAGGATGAGAACTGCTGTGGAGTGAGAGTAATTTCCGCCGCCGCATATGTCTGAACTGCCGATAACAGTACCGCAGAGGCTGCGATAATTGATAATGCCTTTTTCATTTAGAAAGGTCTCCTTTCGGTCTTAGGTATTATATATTGTATCACAAGCAACGGATTTTTGCAACATAAGACAGCATTTTTTCATCCCTTTCAGGCCACTCATAGGTTTTGATATATTATTGAAAGATCTATATTTACAGGCTTACCGGTCAACAAATTTACGCCGCTGCGAAAAAAACTGTTGACTATTTCAGAATTATAGTTTATTATATTATTGTATGACTTTTCGGACAGCGAAAGTCAAGTTTTACTGCTCCGACATAGTTCAGAAGCGGTACACAGGGAGTTGTTTCCTAAAATATGTATAGATTCAAACGTTTTATTTGCTTCATGCTCACAGGAGCTGCTTTTACAGCAGCCGCGATAGCAGCATCTATGTTTTTCTCTACTGCAAGGGTAAACAAGGCTAAATATCCTGTTTTCGGCGTCGATGTTTCAAACTATCAGGGTGATATTGACTGGAACGAGCTGGAATCACAAAATGTCTCATTTGCCTTCATAAAGGCAACTGAAGGAAGCGGTCACACGGACGAATCTGTCCGCCGCAATCTCGAAAGAGCTGCCTCCACAGGAATAAAGGTATCCGCATACCACTTTTTCAGCTTTGACAGCGCAGGAGAAACTCAGGCAAACAACTTCATTTCAGCTGTTGACAAAAGTGAAATTGATATGCCTCCCGTCATAGATATAGAATACTACGCCGACAAGCGCAGGAACAAGCCATCTCTTGAGGACACGGAGAATATACTCCGTCCGCTCCTTAACAGACTTGAGGAGAATTACGGCACAAAGCCCATAATTTACACGACTCTGCCGGTGTATTACAGGTATATAAGGAAAAGCTTTTCGGACTATCCTCTTTGGATAAGGTGTGTAAACTGCGAGCCAGATATACTTGAATGGAAATTCTGGCAGTACAGCGACAAAGGTAAACTCACTGGCTATATCGGAGAAGAGGAGCACATAGACCTTAACGTATATAATGGCTCTTTTGAGGATTTCAACAGAGAATATACAATATCAGCAGAAAAGAAGGACGTTTCAAAAGGAAAGGCAGAATAATGAAACCATTTTTACTAAAAGCACCTATAAAAGACTACATCTGGGGCGGCACAAAGCTCCGTGAGATATTTGGAAAAGAAACCGAGCTTGATCGCCTCGCAGAAAGCTGGGAGCTCAGCTGTCATCCTGATGGTGAGTGTATAATTGACGGCGGAGATTTTGACGGTATGAAACTCAGTGAATTCGTTTCCGCTCACCCCGAGACTGTAGGAAACAGCTTCAGAAGCGGCAACAGTTTTCCAGTTCTTGTAAAACTCATAGATGCAAAGAATGATCTATCCGTACAAGTACACCCCAATGATGATTACGCGCATAAGTACGAAAACGATAACGGCAAGACCGAGATGTGGTATATCATTTCTGCAGACCCGGGCGCAGAGCTTGTCTACGGTTTCAAGGACAAAATAACAAAGGATGAATTCCGACGTGCTATCGACGATAACACCCTCATGGACAAAGTAAACCGCGTTCCTGTAAAGCAGGGCGACGTTTTCTTCATAGAACCAGGAACTCTCCACGCTATCGGCAAAGGAATACTTATAGCCGAAATACAGCAAAGTTCCAACGTCACTTACAGAGTATATGACTATGGCAGACTTGGAGCAGATGGTAAACCAAGACAGCTGCATGTTGAAAAAGCCCTCGAGGTTACAAATACAGAGCCTGCTGATCACCGCAGACCTGTCTACGGCATGGAGCTCGACGGAGTAGTAACTCAGCTACTTGCAGACTGTAATTATTTTATCGTAAACCGCCACAGGATAATAAAGGAGGCTGAATTTGCAGCCGATAAGAACTCCTTTGCTCATGTCCTTGTCATAGGCGGCAGCGGCGGAGAGCTTGTCGCCGACAACTACAGGCTCGAATTGAAAATGGGCACAAGCGTTTTCGTTCCTGCAGGAACAGGCGCATTTGCAATAAAAGGTAATTGTGACGTAATAATCACAACAATTCCATAACTAACAGGAGGATATAAAATGAAATATTATGTTGGAATCGACCTGGGCGGTACTAATATCGTTGCAGGCGTAGTTGATGAAGAATACAACATCATCTCAAAAGCAAGCACTAAGACCAACTGTCCTCGTCCAGAAAAGGAAATTGCGGACGATATGGCAAAAATGGCTATCGAAGCTGTAAAGAATGCCAACCTTACAATGGATCAGATTGAATGGATAGGCGTTGGTACCCCGGGTATCGCAAACAGTGAAAAGGGCATAATCGAATACTCAAACAACCTCGGATTCAAGAATACTCCTATGGTTAAATACATACAGGAAACTATCAACAAGCCTGTATTCATCGAAAATGATGCAAACGCAGCTGCATACGGTGAATTTGTTGCAGGTGCTGCAAAGGGAGCAAGAAATGCAGTCTGCATAACTCTCGGAACAGGTGTAGGCGGCGGAATCATTATCGATGGCAAGATCTACTCAGGCTCAAACTTTGCAGGCGCTGAGATAGGTCATACTGTAGTACAGGTCGACGGAGCACAGTGCTCATGCGGCAGAAAGGGCTGTTTTGAAGCTTATTCCTCAGCTACGGGACTTATCCGCATGACAAAGGAAGCTATTGCTGAACACCCTGACTGCATTATGGCACAGTCTGAAAAAGAAAAAGGCAAAGTTACCGCACGTACTTCTTTCGATTGCATGAGAGCTGGAGACAAGTACGCAAAGGCGGTTGTTGACAAGTACATTAAATACCTCGCAGCAGGTATCACAAACACCATCAACATCTTTCAACCAGATATACTATGTATCGGCGGCGGCGTGTGCAATGAAGGCGATCCGCTTCTCCTCCCGATGAAGGAGCTTGTTGCAAAGGAAGTATATACACGTAACTCCGAGAAGAATACAGAGATCGTTATTGCTAAGCTTGGCAACGATGCAGGTATTATCGGCGCTGCTTTCCTCGGCAGAGCTAATCAGTGATTAGCAGTTGTAAATAATTATTTAAGGGGCTGATTTTCAGCCCCTTTTGTTATAACTAATCAATTTTGAATTTTACTGATTTATACATTGTAACAAAGTTCAGATTTAGTTTTGGTAGGATATCACGCGTGAAATGCCGAAGCTATCGCAAAACCTATCATAGAAATAAAAGGACATGAAAAAGAAATAGCAAATCCTACTATTCCTGCTATCAGATATGCCTTGCCGCTTTTTTTATATCCGTTACTCATAAATACAGCACCAAGTATTATTCCAATCATCGGAATAAACGCTATTATCATCAGAAATGGATTAACTTTATCTTCCCCCACTAAGTTCCTTAGCTTCTGCTCCTGTGCAGGTGGAACTGCTCTGTTATACTGGCCGTGATCAATGTAGGAATCACAGTAAGGGCATCTTTCATCGCTTTCAGAAATAGAAGCTGCACAATGTGGACAAGTCATACTATCATCTCCTTTTATTATAGTCAGATCATAAGAACGCCGCAAGCATCAGCGGCACATAAATAGAAATAAGAACAAGCAGCAAAGTCACGCCGAAGCGAACACCTGCAGCTATAAGATAGGCTCTTCCTGCTCTTTTTTCATTGTTGCTCAAACAGATACAACCAATTATCAGTCCTACAAGCGGAATTAACGCCGAAATCACCACAAGTGCTATCTCGGGTGGCTGATTTGCAGGATCAAAATAGTACTGCGGAATATTATTATAGAAATATGGCGGAGGAGGAACTTGCCCGTGAAACTGTGGTTTCTGCCGCATGACAGGATTTGGTGCTTTGCAGAAAGGGCAGAATTGCTGCCTTTCATCCATCATGGAACCGCA
This sequence comes from Ruminococcus flavefaciens, assembly GCA_002310115.1. Taxonomy (GTDB): domain Bacteria; phylum Bacillota; class Clostridia; order Oscillospirales; family Ruminococcaceae; genus Ruminococcus; species Ruminococcus flavefaciens_K. The sequence goes on along the minus strand of DBYI01000108.1, from coordinate 18,918 downwards.
GTTTGAACAATACATAGTAATCCCCCTTTATCTTACAAATAAATAAGCCATATATCCTCCGTATATCAAAAGCATTATAGCTCCGTGCCAACGCAGGAGTTTCTTTTTTGATGCACATAACAAAAGCACCAGCAGACTCATAGCAATAAGTGCTGCCGTATCAATAGTATTCTGCATAGTAAAGGCAATAGGTGAGATGGTTGCAGCAATTCCCAGAACAAACAGAATATTGAATATATTCGAGCCAACAACGTTTCCAAGGGCCATATCAACCTCACCCTTACGTGCTGCAACTATTGAAGTAACAAGCTCTGGAAGACTCGTTCCAAGTGCTACGATAGTCATACCAATAAGGTTATCTGACATTCCGAAAGAACGAGCTATATCAGAAGCACCTTCAACTACCATTTTTCCGCCGACTGCGATAGCAGCGCCTCCGCAGATTATGCAAAGAAGACACTTCCATACAGGCATTATCTTGAAATCTTCCTCATCGGCGCCATTACCGGCATCACGTGATTTCTTTGCAGAGCTTATCATCATATAAAGAAAAAATGCAAACAGAGCAAGCAGTATTACTCCGCCCCATCGCTGCACAGTTCCCGTTATCGCACCAATCGCAAGAAGAACTCCGGCAACTATGACTGAAAACGGCAAATCCTTTTTAATAGTATCCCTACTTATAACCATAGGGCATAGCACCGAACAAACTCCACAGACAACCATGAGATTGAAAATATTTGACCCCACGGCATTGCTTATGGCGAGATCATTTTTCCCCAGGACCGAAGCACTGACACTTACAGAGGTCTCAGGCAGGCTTGTACCCATAGCGACAATGGTCATTCCTATGATTAGCGACGATACCTTCAGCCGCTTTGCCACAGCTGAGCTTCCGTCCACAAAGAAGTCAGCACCTTTTATCAATAAGACAAAACCGCCGACCAGCAAGATGTATTTAAGCATTTTAAGACTCCTAACAGCAGCCAGAGTTAAAGTTCACAAGAACCTATCATAAGCTCTTCTGCTCCGCAACTGCCTATATTATTATACCACATATTTTTACGCTTTGCAATACCTATCGACAGACTTACTAAAAAAAATCGTTATGTCAAACAAATGGAAGCTGTTTTTACTAAAAATGAGAATATTGCAAAAAAAAACAAGAATTGTCTTGAATTGGCGTCACAATTGTGCTATAATTCGTGTGGACTAAATGACTGAACAGATTTCGTCATAGAGAAATATATAATAAGTATCTTATTTCCTGTAGGCGCAGGAAACTAATTTTGGCGGTCAACCCGCTATTTTTTCGGAGGTTTATATGTTAACAGCACAAATCTTCGCCGTGATTATCTTCATTGGGATGTTCATAATGATCGTTCTCGATAAGATTGAACGGCATTACGTCACCCTCGGCAGCGGATTACTCACACTTGTTGTGGTTTTTGGAATTTGTATGCGGAACGGTACGGCAATATTAGACACCCTTGCCATTAAAGGCTTCTTCACCAAGGACTTCTGGTATCAGGTTACGGAAAGCGAAAGCAAGGGTATAAACTGGGCAACCATAATATTCATCGCAGGTATGATGGTTATGGTTGAGGGAATGGCTAAGGCGGGCTTTTTCCGATGGCTTTGCATGAAGATAGCCTACATGGTAAAATGCAAAACCGTACCTATTTTCATAACTTTCATGATAATGTCAGCAATTCTTTCAATGTTCATAGACAGTATTACTGTTATCATGTTCCTTGCAGCCGTTACTATTGAGCTTGCTACGCTTCTCAAATTCAATCCTGTACCTATGATACTATCTGAAGTATTCTGTGCTAATTTAGGTGGTTCGGCCACTATGTGCGGAGACCCGCCGAATATCATCGTCGGAACATCACTAGGCTTCTCTTTCTTCGATTTTCTCACAAATACAGGACTTTGCGCCGCAATTTCCCTTGTAGTTTCAGTAATTTTCCTCTATTTTGCTTTTCGCAAGGAAATCACCGGCGGCAAGCATGATCCCGTTGATATGAGCAAGTTTCCCAAGCCATCAGAGGCTATTACAAATAAAAAGGACTTCATTATCAGCAGCGTAATCTTTGGCCTTGCTGTAATACTCCTTGTAACTCACGCAACAACTCATCTTACAGTTGCTTCTATCGGACTATTCATAGCAGCAATAACTCTTATCGCCTTCGGCAAGCACGCTATGGAGCTCATCAAGAAAGTGGACTACAAAACCCTCCTGTTCTTCATTGGTCTCTTCATAGTAGTAAGCGGCCTTGAAGAAACAAACATTCTCAAACTCATTGCAAACTTTATCGGCGACATCAGCAATGGAAACGTAATGCTGATGATAGCTATAATCCTTTGGGTATCAGCTATCGCAAGTGCTTTCGTAGACAATATCCCATTTGCTGCAACTATGGTACCTATAATTCAGAGCCTTGCAGAGACATCTGGAGTTCCAATCTCTACTCTCGCATGGTCGCTTGCCATGGGTACTGATATCGGAGGCAGTGCTACTCCTATCGGAGCTTCTGCAAACGTTGTCGGAACATCCGTTGCACAGAAAAACGGTTACCCCATCGGCTGGGGCAGATACTGCAAGCGTCTTGCACCTGCAACCGTAATAGTTCTCAGTATATCAACGGTGTATCTTTTTGTAAGATACCTTTGATAAAATAAATAAATAGGATATTATAAAAAGGAGGAATACTCATGTCACAGTTTATCATTTCAGTAGGTCGTGAATTTGGAAGCGGCGGACGTCATATCGCCGAGGAGCTCGCAAAACGCTTCAATATACCACTCTACGACCGTCACCTCATCACGGAGATAGCCGCTAAAACAGGTCTGACTCCCGAAGAGATTGAAAAGTACAACGAAAAGCCAAAGAACCACCTTCTCTCGCGCAGAGTAAACGGCTTCAGCAACTCCATTGAGGACAATATAGCTGAAATGCAGTTCAGTTTTCTGAGAGAAAAAGCAGCAAGCGGTGAATCCTTTGTAGTTGTGGGACGCTGCTCTGAAACAAAGCTCAACGATTTCAAGTGCCTTATATCCCTTTTCATACTTGGTGACATGAGCGAAAAAATTAAGCGCGTAATGAACGTTTACGAGCTTACCGAGGATAAGGCAAAGGCCCTTATCGATAAAAAAGACCGCAAGAGAAAACGTTATCATAACTACCACTGTGACGGACACTGGGGTGATTCAAGACTTTACGACCTCAGTATCAACAGCTCCTGCCTTGGAATAGATGGAACTATCGATACTCTTGAGCAGTACATTAAAGCAAGAATCAGCAATGAATAATAAGCTGTTAATTCATTAGAAATAAGAACTAACAGAAAAAACTAAACGAGGGATGCCAAATGCGACATCCCCTTTTGAGTTTATACAGGCAGGTAAAATTCGTCCCTGAATAGCATAAAAGCCATAAAGAATGATTCTTTATGGCTTTTATGCTTATATATTGGGATTAAGTGTTGTTATCTTATGAAGGAGATACTCCTGTATCCTTAGAGCGTCATTTGATGTAAGGCCCTCGCTGGTCTTATCTACATCCGCTATCTCTGCACCTAATTCCGAGATATGGTGCTCGTCCGTACCCTTGATTCCGTACTTGTTTGGATTTGCAAGAGCTTGCATTATAAGTACCGCGTCGCTCATATCAATGACATCATCACAGTTTGCGTCGCCGTATTTCGGTGGCTCAAGAGCTCCGCCCATGAAGTATTTCACCTCGCAGCTGTCAATAGTGTAAGGCTGATCTATAGCCTTTTCTGTAGCTGCATTCCATACGTTTGACCACCAGACCTGTACCTCACATGTTTTGAAAGTATCAGGCATTTCTCTGAGGTCAACATGAACAGTGAGCTTTCCATCCTTATCAGCATTGCCACTCCATTCGATATTCTGCCAGTTATCAGCTGTAGTTCCGTAACCGACTGCTCCGCCTATGGACGCATTAGGAGCTCCCGTAAGTTCTATCTGCATTTCCTTTGCAACAGCAAGCTGTGGCATTTCGGGAATAGTTACTGACTTTTTCTGGATAGCGAACTTATATGCAGTAGTGGTAGTTGTTACGTTCTTATCCGTAGTTGTAGTCGTCGTCGTTACTGTAGTTGTCTTGGACGGGTCGGGGGGAGTGACACCGTCCTTTTTGTAGAGATCCTTAGGGAGCTCATCAAGTGTTATACAATAATCACTTTGATACATTGCAATAGTATCTTCTTTGGTATTGAATGTAGGATTGGACAAAAAGTTGTTATTGTCCGAGCCGCCGTCGTACCATGTGCAGAAATAAAGCCATCCTGCCTTTTCCTCCTGCATTTTGTCGGGCGTTGAGAAACAGTCGTTCTCAGCAAGAGATACCATCTTGGCGCTGTCATATTTTTCCATGATACCATAGAATGTGGAAGAGAACGGGCTGTCGTTGTGATAATACCTAGCACTACCCGTTGACCAGTCTGTACAGCTATACTTGTCATAACCTATGATATCAACATAAGCGTCGCCGGGATACCAGTCCTTGGAAGTTGCAAAATTGTAGCTGTTCCACTCCCATATAAGATTATGGCAGTTCAGATCGTTTGTGAGAGTGTTGTAGGTATATACCCAGAGCTTCTTGTATGCATCTGAGCCTTCCCTGCCCCACCAGAACCAGGAGCCATTCTCTCCGCCGCCGCCTTCGGCTTCGTGAAGTGGTCTCCAAATCACTGGTATACCTTCTGATTCCAGCTTATTGAACTCCTTTGCAAGAGTTTTTAGTGTCGAGAGGTAATATTCGTTTTCTTTAGTACCTGCCGTAGCAGCTTTTGAAGGTGAAAAATCTGTGTCCTTTGCAGTATAGGTCGATAACGACCAGTCCATCTTCGTACCTATTGTGTAGCTTGCAAAATCCTTAGGCACGTTGATGTGATAAGAAGCGGTAGCAATACCGCCCTTATTCTTTACCCAGTCGATGATACGGTCTGTGGAACCGTCATCACTGCCATAGAGAGGACAGCAGAAATTACCGTAATCAAAACCTCTGATAGCAGGATAATGTCCCGTGGTATTCTTGAGATACTCAAATTCGGTTTCAAGACCATGAGGACCACCACTGTATATTTCCTGCTGACCTGAGATTATATGATTGCCGTAATTCTCGGCAAGGTAAGACATAAGACTCTGTGTCTCAACTGTAGCAAGCTGATCACAAGGGGTTATCTGCTTCGCCTGGATCTTTGCATCTGACATAGGCACTGCAGTGAGATAGTCAAACTGCGACCAGCCCCATGATTTCTCGATTACTATAGAATTCTTTCCAGCCTTGAGCGGAATAGCCGTGAGCTCAACCGCCTGATAGTCATCACCCTGAGGTATTCCTATAGCACCTTGAGACGAACCATTCACACTAAGGTTCTGCTGCTTGTCGGTTCCTATACCAAAAGCGTAAAATGTCAGCCTGTACGGACCGCCCTCTTCAACAGTGACATTCAGCGTGATAGTGCCGCTGTCTGTCATTTTAAGCGCAGAACCGCCGCTTGCATTCGAGTCCTTCTCCACTGTAACGTCACCAGTTATCACAGCGTCCTCGAACTCGAACTTCAGCGGTTCATTTGCAGCCGTTACTGCCGGAGTGCTGTATACGGCGCAATTGAGCAGCATAGCTGCAGACATTACAGCTGATCCTGCTTTTCTGAACAATATCGTTCCCATATTTTAATACCCTCCTGAAAGTAGTGTTGATCTCAATTCCAAAAGCATATGTTACTTTAATTATACATTAATTCCAGAAAAAATCAATAACATGGGCTAATTCTTTTCATATCTGTAATTATTTTCGTATACACGCACAATCAGGAGCTGTATTTCTGAGCAATTATCCCAACTGTATATTAAATCATACTTAAATAATGCACCTAAATAAAATACTATTTCTGTCACATAACAGCACGAAAATATGTTGACATTTTGGCTAAAAAGGTGTATAATTTTATAGTAGTTTCGTTTACTTTGTGCATGGGATGGTGATGAAAATGACCGAATATCTTTCAAATTATATGAAATACATTCAGGACAAGCTGGAAAAATGTGCCAATGCTTCAGAAATTGATGAAATAATGGATGAGCACCTCATAAAAATCGGATTCATGCAGCACGAGAGAATAGTACATTTTCTTGTTACCATGCTGTTTTCATTAATCCTTGCCATTTTTATCGCGGTACTTGTTTTCACACCGAACCTGCCTTCACTGCTATTAGTAACCATGATACTCGTATTGCTGGTTTTCTACATAAAGCACTATTATTTTCTCGAAAATACGGTACAGAAGATGTACAAGGTCTATGACAGCATTCTTGAAAAGCAGAAAACACTCAAGGTGAATTCGAAATGACAAAAAAAGAAATTGCAGTGCTTGCGGTGCAGGAACTTGAAAGGCTCTATCCTGATGCCGCCTGTACCCTTAATTATACAAAACCCTATGAGCTGATGTTTGCTGCTCGTCTTGCTGCTCAGTGTACTGACGCAAGAGTAAATATCGTAACAGAAACACTTTTTAAGAAATATCCTACGCTTGAAGCCTTTGCAAACGCTGACATTTCGGAACTTGAACAAGACGTAAAGCCCTGTGGCTTCTATCATAACAAGGCTAAGAGCCTCAAGGAAATGGCTTCACAGCTCATAAATGACTTTGGCGGTGAAGTCCCTGACAATATGAACGACCTGCTCAAGCTCTCTGGCATAGGAAGGAAAACCGCAAATCTCATGTTAGGAGACGTTTTCGGCAAACCAGCAATGGTCACTGATACTCACTGTATCAGGATAACCGGCAGACTGGGACTCACTAAGAATAAAGAACCTGCAAAGGTTGAAAAAGACCTTATTAAGCTCATACCGCCTGATGTATCATCAGATTTCTGCCACAGAACTGTTGAGTTCGGTCGTGATATATGTAATGCCCGAAAGCCAAAATGCGGCGAATGTCCGCTGAATTACTTCTGTCATTATTATCTGAGCAACAAGCAATAAGGAATTAACCAAAGTCGGATATTACCTGAATGATTACACGGAACGATGCCCACATCAATCCGATATGTCTCATAAAATTCCTGAAAGGAGAACCAATATGCTATTCAACTTTAAACTCAGCACTCCCGCAGAGGGACTTGTGGATATAACCCGCGAAGTCAGCGAAGCCGTAAAGGAAAGCGGCGTTCTGGAAGGTATCTGCATAGTTTTCTGCCCACACACCACAGCTGCAATAACTATCAACGAAAATGCTGATCCAGATGTTCAGACAGACGTTATCAAGGGCCTCGACAAGTTTTTTCCTGATCTCCAATCCTTCCGTCACGCAGAAGGTAATTCTGATGCACACATCAAATCCTCAGCAATAGGCGCAAGTGAGACTGTTATAATCACTGGCGGCAAGCTCCTTCTCGGTACATGGCAGGATATATACTTCTGCGAGTTTGACGGCCCGAGAACAAGAAAATTCTACGTAAAAGTAATGGGAGATTAATCATGGAAAATATTGAAAAACTATCCGAAATTGTAAAATGCTCTCATAATATCGTGTTTTTCGGTGGCGCTGGAGTTTCCACCGAGAGCGGCATCCCTGACTTTCGAAGCGTTGACGGTCTCTACAGTCAGCAGTGGGACTATCCTCCGGAAACTATTCTCAGTCACACCTTTTTCATTGAAAAGACCGAAGAATTCTATCGCTTCTACAGAGCAAAAATGCTCTGCCTTGACGCAAAGCCAAATAAAGCCCACATTAAGCTTGCTGAGCTCGAAAAAGAAGGAAAGCTCACCGCTGTAGTCACTCAGAATATCGATGGACTTCATCAGGCAGCAGGCAGCAAGACCGTATATGAACTTCACGGTAGCGTTCTACGTAATTACTGTACAAAATGTGGAAAATTTCACGATGTTCATGCCATAATCGACTCTCAGGGAGTTCCTAAATGTGATTGTGGCGGCGTAATAAAGCCCGATGTCGTACTTTATGAGGAGTCGCTCAACGATGACACCGTAAACGGAGCAGTCCACGCTATAGCTTCTGCAGACACTCTCATAATCGGAGGAACCTCTCTGAACGTATACCCTGCAGCAGGACTTATCCGGTATTTCAAGGGGAATAACCTCATTATCATCAATATGTCCCCGACTCAGATGGATAAGAACGCCGATTTGCTTATCTGTGACAGGATAGGTGAAGTTTTCTCTCGAATTTAGGAGAATTTCATATGAACGGTGCGGAATATATGGGCACATGCCCCTCACATACTATAAACAGCGAATTGCAGGTGAAAAGCATGACCGAAGAAGAAGCTTTCAGTTACCTTAAAATGAAATATGAATCAAGATTCACGTGGAAACTGCTGCTTCTTTCCGAAGCGACAGGCTATTTCGTAAGGGAACTGAAAAAAGAACTCAGGAATGATCACGAACTTTTCAAAAAAAATATCTATGCTGTTGCAAACAACGAAATCAACGACGAAGTGCTTTACCTCATAGGCGATATGCACGGCGGAGGCGGTATCTACAGGATATATCATCTCACATATTCTGCAGAAAATCCTCCTGGTTACCCTAGATACATGGAATTTAAAGGAATTGAAGCAGTCCGTGACTTCTTTGAAGCAAAAATACTCATAAAAACATTAAAGCCCTAAAGCAGATAATAATCGCTTTAGAGCTTTTTTGTTTACATTAATCCGTTTTCTTTTTTGAAATCTATAAATTCCTCATATGTTCCCTGCCTGTCAAGACAGCCCTGAGGGAGAATTTCGATGATACGGTTAGCAGTTGTCTGCATTATCTCATGGTCGTGAGAAGCAAGAAGAACTACTCCCTTAAAGTTTATAAGACTGTTGTTTACAGCAGTAATGCTTTCAAGATCGAGGTGGTTTGTAGGACGATCAAGTACAAGGACATTTGAACCAAAAAGCATCATTCTCGAAAACATACATCTCACCTTTTCGCCTCCTGAAAGGACGTTTACAGGTTTGTATACATCATCGCCTGAGAAAAGCATACGTCCTAGGAAGCCACGAAGATAAGTCTCTGTCTCGTCCTTTACGGAATACTGACGTATCCAGTCAAGTATGGACAGCTCGCAACCATTGAAGTAATCCGAGTTATCAACAGGCATATATGAAGTTGTAACGGATACTCCCCATTTGAAGCTTCCTGAATCAGGCTGCTCTTCTTCCATTAGTATTTTAAAGAGCATAGTTATAGCCTGTTCGCTCTCTCCCACAAAGGCTACCTTGTCGTTTCTTCCGAGAGTAAAGCTCACATTGTCGAGGAGCTTAACACCATCCACTGTCTTTGTAAGGCCATCTACCTGAAGGATATCCTTACCAAGCTCCCTGTCCATATCAAAGCCTATAAACGGGTATCTTCTGCTTGATGCAGGCAGTTCCTCAACAGTTAGTTTCTCAATAAGCTTACGACGCGAAGTCGCCTGGTTTGACTTTGACTTATTAGCTGAGAAACGCGCGATAAAATCCTTGAGTTCCTTTATTTTCTCTTCATTCTTTTTATTCTGCTGCTTTATCATACGCTGAATAAGCTGGCTCGACTCGTACCAGAACTCGTAATTTCCGACGTACATCTTTATTTTGTTGTAGTCAATATCAACTATATGGGTACAAACGTTATTCAAAAAGTGACGGTCATGGGATACTACAATAACTGTACCAAAGTATTCCGAAAGGAACTCTTCCAACCAACGTACAGCGTCTATATCGAGATGGTTGGTAGGCTCATCAAGAAGTATTATGTCAGGATTGCCGAAAAGCGCCTGTGCAAGAAGCACCTTCACCTTTTCGTTACCTGAAAGTGTTGACATTTGCGAATAAAGTATATCCTCGGAAAGTCCGAGCCCCTGTATGAGCTTTGAAGCGTCTGACTCTGCCTCCCAACCATTAAGTTCAGCAAACTCTCCTTCCAGCTCGGAAGCCTTTACTCCATCCTCCTCGGAAAAATCCTCCTTTGCATAAAGGGCATCCTTTTCCTGCATTATCTCGTAAAGTCGGGCATTTCCCATGATTACAGTGTCGAGAACTGTGTACTCGTCATATGCGAAGTGATCCTGTTTGAGAACACTCAGACGTTCTTCTTTTGGCATTACCACCTCTCCCGAGGCAGGTTCAAGCTCGCCGCAGAGAACACGAAGAAAAGTGGACTTTCCTGCGCCGTTTGCACCGATAACGCCATAACAGTTGCCGTTTGTGAATTTAAGATTTACATTTTTAAAAAGTGTCGAGCCGCCGAACTGCACGCTCACATTAGTTACTGTTATCATATTTACTCCTTCCGGTTTGAAGCCAATAGCTGTCAGCCTGTCGGGAACACCACCAGCGTTCCTAAATATGGATGCTAATGCACCATACAAATTCAGACAAAGTAAATTATACCACATTTATTGCTGAATGTAAAGCAAAAGATTTCCACTGTATTTTCCTTGTTTTCTCCCCGAATTTATGTTATAATAACACTTGAATACTATTTTTCGAGGTGTGCCATGAGCAAGATATATATAGTTGAAGATGATAAATCTATACGCGAGGAACTTGCAGAACTCCTACGCAATTCAGGATATGAAGCCGAATACCTTACTGACTTCTCAAATTCAAAGGCAGACATTCTTTCTGCACATCCAGATCTTATTCTAATGGATATAAACATTCCCAACCTTAACGGAGAACAACTCCTTAAAGAGATACGCAACGAAAGCGATATCCCTATTATAATGGTAACAAGCCGTACCTCCGAGACAGATGAGGTCCTTTCCATGAGCTACGGCGCTGACGACTATATAACAAAGCCATATAATCCAACAATACTGCTGCTGCGTATATCAGCCGTGCTGAAACGCTCCGCTGGAAGTTCCTCAGTACAGACCTATAATGGCCTTCAGGTCAATGATGCTAAAGGAAGCCTTACCGATGGCAACCACGAGCTTATTCTCACCAAGAACGAAATGATAATTTTCCGCCTTATGCTTGACAGACAGGGCTCTATAGTCACTCGTGACGACCTTATGACCGCACTTTGGGATAACGATGAATTTGTCAACGACAATGCACTTACTGTTAATATCAGCCGTTTGCGCTCAAAGCTTGCGGAACTTGGTTGCGAGGATGCTATTGAAACACGCAAAAAGCAGGGGTACGTACTGAAATGAAACTCCTAAGTTATATCAGAGACAGGCTTTGGTTTTACATTATTGCCGCCATTTCATTCGGACTTGTTTTCTTGTTTCTGACAGCATACAGGGCAAGCAATCAACTTATTATCTCTATAGGCGCAATATTGTTAATGTTCATCATCTTTGAAGAACTTGTAGGCTTTCTGCGAAAAAACCGATTCTACAGCGATATGCAAAAAAAAATGGACGGACTCGATCAGAAATATCTTATCCACGAAATGATAAGCAAGCCCTCATTCTTAGAGGGTGAGATACTCTATGAAGCACTTTGTGACGCAAACAAGTCTATGTTTGAAAAAGTCGCGGAGTACAGGAGAAGCTCTGCCGACTTCCGTGATTTTATAGAAATGTGGGTACATGAGGTTAAGTTACCCGTAGCGAGCCTGCAGCTCATGGCACACAATCACAGGGAGGAGTTCGGTGAGAAGTACATCGAACAGCTCCGCAGGATAGACGGCTATACAGATCAGGTCCTCTATTATGCACGTTCTGAAAATGCTGAAAAAGACTACATTATAAAAGAGATATCTCTTAAACGTGCGGTTGCAAATGTTGCAATCAAAAATCGTGAAGCCCTGCAGCTTGCGGGAGCTTCAATAGAGACCGATGGGCTTGACGTAAAAGTCATGACCGACGGAAAATGGCTGGAATTTATGATCGGACAGTTTATGGCAAACAGCCTCAAATACACCGTTGAAAATCGTGAGCCTGTCATAAACATTTACGCAGAGAATCTTGAGGACAACGTTCTCCTGCATTTTCGCGACAACGGTGCAGGCATCCCCGTAAACGATATACCAAGAATCTTCGATAAGAGCTTTACAGGCGAAAACGGTCATACCTATGCGAAATCAACGGGTATGGGACTTTATATCGTAAAAAACCTCTGTAATAGGCTCGGCCATGGAATTTATGCGGCTTCCGAGTACGGTAATTTCACAGAGCTTACCATTACCTTTGCAAAGAACGATCATTACCGTATGGCCGAATAATACAGAACTGAGAACTACGTAACACGTATGTAGGTATGCCATGGGCTTCCGGAGGAAACTTTGATCTCCTGTTCTTCAGATATCTCTATGTACTGCAGGAAGTCAACGTCCTCACATTCAAATTATTATGATATTACGGGCGCACATTGTGCGCCCCTACTAATGAATAAAGGTTGTGTGCAACATTACAGAACTGTAATGTTGAGTAATGTTAAAAACACGACCAAAGGTATTGCATGATGTATAATAAGATCATGGAAACGGGAACAACTCCCGAGAAGTAAAACCAGAACCGAAAGGAAATGATCTTATGAAAAATCTTACTTCTAAAACTATCAGAACAATCTACATTCTAAGCAGTATCTTAATGGTGACATTGGGCGTTGCGGAAATATATGAGATAATCAGCGCAAGAGCTGCAACAGACCCGTACAATCACCTGATAGAAGGACTCTTCTGGAGTGTATTCACTATATATCATCTGTGCAATTGGTACATCATAAAGCACAGTAACACAAGAAAAACATATTAAGGAGACACTAAAATGGCTTTATTAAGACTGAACAATATTGAAAAATACTATGGCAACAGATCGAATCTAACAAAGGCTGTAAATGATATCTCCTTTTCAATTGAAAAAGGTGAATTCACAGCTATAATGGGAGCTTCAGGCAGCGGCAAGACCACTCTTCTCAACTGTATATCCACTATTGACCGTGTTACAGCAGGTCATATCTTCCTTGAGGATACGGACATCACAACTCTCAAGGGCAAGGAGTTAAATAAGTTCCGTCGTGAAAAACTTGGCTTTATCTTCCAGGACTTCAACCTTATGGACACTCTTACAGCCTATGAGAATATCGCTCTTGCGCTTTCCATTCAGAAACGCCCTGCAAAAGAGGTAGACAAGGCTGTAAAGACTGTTGCAGAACAGCTCGGCATTACCGAAGTTCTCAACAAGTATCCATACCAGATGTCAGGCGGACAGAAACAGCGAGTCGCTTCTGCAAGAGCTATAATCACTGAACCGAAGCTCATACTTGCAGATGAACCTACAGGTGCTCTTGACTCAAAATCATCAAAAATGCTCCTGGAGCGCTTTAACTATCTGAATAAAGAACAGAATGCTACTATTATAATGGTAACTCATGATTCATTTACTGCAAGCTATGCTTCAAGAGTGATATTCATTAAGGACGGAAAACTATTTAATGAGCTTATACGTGGAAACGACAGCCGCAAAGAGTTCTTTGACAAGATAATCAATGTGGTTACTCTTCTGGGAGGTGACGTGAGCGATGCTCTTTAAGATATCTCTCAGCAATATCCGGAAAAGCCTCAAAGACTATGCCATATATTTCTTCACACTCATACTCGGCGTTGCTATATTCTACGTTTTCAATGCTATCGAAACTCAGACAGCATTCATTAAGATGAACGAAGCTCAGCGAAAAATAATAGATATACTAATAAAGTCTGTATCTGGTGTAAGCGTTTTCGTTGCTATAGTTCTCGGACTCCTCATCGTTTATGCCAGCCGCTTCCTTATGAAGCGCAGAAACAAGGAATTCGCATTGTATATGATGCTTGGAATGAGCAAGTGGAGAATATCTGCTCTCCTGCTATGTGAAACTGTTATTATAGGTATCGGATCTCTCGTTGTGGGACTTCTCATAGGTGTAGGCCTTTCCCAGGTAATGAGTGCAGTAGTTGCAAATATGTTTGAAGCCGACATGAACGACTATAAATTCACGATATCGTCTTCCGCTATCACCAAAACTATCATATACTTCAGCATAATGTACATTGTTGTTATGCTAAGAAGCGGTGTTGTAATCAGCAAATGCAGGCTTATAACACTCATGAACTCTGAGAGGCGCTCAGAAAAGATTACCATGAAAAATCCATGGCTTTGCGTGATAGTATTCCTTATCTCCGCAATAGCTCTCGGCTGGGCTTATTACACAGTTGGATGGAACTTTGCAAACCTGAGTTTAAGAAAAATAGGCATCGCTATGTTGCTTGGCTGTATTTCCACATTCTTCATTTTCTGGTCGGTAGCGGGAATGCTCCTGAGAGTAGTAATGTCAGCAAAGGGCATATATTACCGTGGGCTTAACAGCTTTACTTTTCGTCAGATTAGCAGCAAAGTTAATACCACAGTTGCTTCAATGACCGTCATCTGTCTTATGCTTTTCGTAACCATATGCACCCTTTCAACTGCGTTCGTTATCAGGAATTCCCTTAATAAGAGCGTTGAGGAAAATTTTCCCGTTGATTTTTGCAGCTATTTCTCTCTTAGTGCAAGTGACAGTGATAATGAGTATCTGTACAAAGGCGGCGATATTGATGAAGTATATGCGCAGCAGAACATGAGCATTTACGATGATTTCAGAGATTATTACCATTTCCATGACTATATTGAAGAAGCCTATACATTCGACAGCTTGATTGGAGACAAAAAAGAAGAAATCCTTGGAGATTCAATGTCCATATATTCTTTGATGAACTTTGACATCTCTTTCTTAAAGCTCAGCGACTACAATGCTTTGATGAAGCTATACGGTAAAAAACAGATAGAGCTTTCCAATGGTGAGTACGCTATATGCGCAAATATTTCGGGAATGCCGGAGATATATAATAAGTTCCTTCAGGACAGCCCAGAGATAACAGTTATGGGACAAACTTTCAAACCGAGATCCTCAAAATGTATAGAAAGCTTTTTTTACCCTGATATGCAGGAATCAAATATAGGTACTATCATAGTTCCAGATAATGCTGTTTCGGAAGAGTACCGTGGAACTGATTACTTCATCGGTAACTATAATGCCAATGATAAAAAAGCCAAGGAAGCCGCAGAAGAAACTGCAAGAAGCCACTGGAACAATGCGATTAGTGGCATAGAGGAAGATTATAGAAGCGGATTTGATACCAGAATAGAAGCCTCTAGTAATGCCATAGGCATTGGTGCTATAGTTACATTCCTCGGACTTTATATTGGCTTCATTTTCCTTGTATCCTGCGGCGCTATACTTGCACTCAAGGAGCTCTCTGAGAGTGCTGACAGCCTGCAAAGATATACAATGCTCCGCAAACTTGGCGTTGAAGAAAAGGAAATAACCAAGTCTATCTTCCTTCAGTCCGGAGTATTCTTCCTGCTGCCACTGCTGCTGGCTTGTCTACACTCATACGTTGGTATGAGATTTGGAATGATTGGTCTTGACATGGTCGTAGGCGGCGAATGCACAAAGCCTGTTCTCTTTACAGCAGCCGTTCTCATAGTAATATATGGTGGTTACTTTCTGCTTACCTTCCTCGGAAGCAAGGCAATCGTCAAAGAACAAAAGTAAGATTTTCATGATATAGTTTTATAAGGCTGACGGAAACGTCGGCCTTATTTGATTGAATAAGCAATTTTGCTTTGTAGCAATGCACAAATCACCACTGATATTTTTGTGAATCTATTACTAATTTCTCATTCTGCTCAATCATTTTCTCCATAGCTCGCAGGAATATATATAATCCGACAAATTTTTACTCTCTGTTTGAAATCTCTTGAAAACCGTTATTATTAGTAGTATAATAGTAGCGTTGCGTGTTTTTTTAGAGAAAATAATGAGAAAGAGGTTAGTCATATGGCTGAAAAAGCATTAAAACCAACTGAAGAAAAGCTAAAGCCAAAGCTTTTCTCGGTCATGAAAACCTATACGAAGGAACAGTTTGTAAAGGACGTGATTTCTGGCATAATCGTCGCTATCATCGCGCTGCCACTCTCTATCGCCCTTGCTCTTGCTTCCGGAGTAGGTCCAGAACAAGGCCTTTATACAGCTATCATTGCAGGCTTTATTGTTTCGTTCTTAGGCGGAAGCCGCGTACAGATTGCTGGTCCTACGGCAGCATTTGCAACAACCGTTGCAGCTATCGTCGCATCAGAAGGCATGGACGGACTTGCAATTTCCGCTATAATGGCAGGTATCATACTTATTATAATGGGATTCTGCCGATTCGGAGTTCTAATCAAGTACATACCAGGTACTATTACCACGGGGTTCACCTTTGGTATAGCCGTGACTATCCTCCTCGGACAGGTCAAGGACTTTCTTGGACTTACTTTTAAAAACAAGCCTATCGAGACCATTGACAAAGTAAAGGAAATATTCACCTGCATCGATACTATTAACTGGCAGGCACTCCTTATCGGTGTTATTTCCCTTGCGATACTTATTCTCTGGCCGAAAAAACTGGAGAAAATTCCTGCATCTCTTATCGCCGTTATCGTCTGCTCAGCCGTCGTAAAGTTCTGCGATATAAAGGTAAATACAATTGGTGACCTCTATACTATATCAAATTCCCTCCCTAAACTTACAGTACCAGAGGTTACTTTCGAAAGAGTAAGAGCTCTTGTACCGAACGCTTTCACTATCGCCGTACTTGCTGCTGTTGAATCTCTGCTTTCCTGCGTTGTTGCAGATGGTATGATTGGCTCGAAACACCGTTCAAATATGGAGCTCGTTGCACAGGGAACTGCAAATATCGGATCTGCTTTCTTCGGTGGAATTCCAGCAACAGGCGCTATTGCACGTACTGCTGCTAACGTCAAGAACGGCGGGCGTACTCCTGTTTCAGGCATGATACACTCAATAGTGCTCGTTATCATACTTGTTGTGCTAATGCCTTATGCTTCACTTATTCCTATGCCAACTATTGCTGCTATACTATTCATCGTTGCTTACAATATGTGTGGTTGGAGAAATATAAGAAACACAGTAAAAACTGCTCCTAAAAGCGATATTGCTGTACTTTTTGTTACATTGATACTCACCGTCGTTTTCGACCTCGTTGTTGCTATCGGTGTTGGCATGGTCATGGCTGCTCTCCTCTTTATGAAACGTATGGCAGACGTTACTGAAGCTCACGCTTGGAAAGACATTGACGACGAGGATACTGACCCCGACAATATCCTTCTCAAAAAGATACCCAAAAACACACGCGTTTTCGAGATAAACGGTCCTATGTTCTTTGCTGCTACCGATAAGTACAAGTATGTACTGAGCGACAAGGACATCGATGTACTCTGCATAAGAATGAGAAATGTCCCAGCTATTGACGCTACTGGTGTTGAAGCTCTCATGCGTATCGTAAAAAGATGTCAGCGTCACAATGTCAAGGTTGTTTTCTCTCATGTTAATGAGCAACCTATGAAGGTAATGACTAAGGCAGGCTTCATTGAAGAGGTCGGCAAAGAAAATTTCTGCAATCATATCGACACTGCTCTTCTCAGAGCGGAAGCCATTGAAAATGAAATTTCAAAAAAAGCAAAAAAATGAAAACAATAAATCAAAGCAGGCATAGAGGAAGTTTACTCTTTATGCCTGCTTTTAATAATAAACTCAATATTAATTCGTATTTTTTATTAACATATTATATCATGCTGATTTATCGGTAAAATGCCATCATAACGGACTATTCCCGCTTCATTTGTTTATTTTATTCATTCTTTATCTTTTAAAAAACCGTGATAATAATGCTTTATAATCGCCTTATATTCGCCCTTGTTTTTCATATAAATGTTACAACTCCGTCATTTTATCCACTTAATCTGCAAAAAATGAGTTGCTAAAGAGGGCCAGTAAGTGATATTATATACTCAGAGATTGGTAATAAAGTTCCAGTCCTCAATAGTTGAAAGCTTTAGCTTTCTGCTAAAGCCTGCGAAGGCTTTTGAAAATCATCCTCATTGAACCGATGCCGAAGTTTCAGTGTTCTTCGGTATCGGGATTTTTTTTGCAAAAAAATCCCGACAAAGGAGAGAAGATCTCCCTTGTCGGTTTTTTTATATTATAAAGACCAAATAAACAACTTTTATATCACTTTCTGAGTCCAAGAAGCTTCTCCTGGATCCAAAGTGCATCATTTGTGGTAAGTCCCTCAGTACCGTTAACGTCTGCGTTAATCTTACCCTGCTCTGTAAGAGCGTGTGCATCTGTACCGCCAACTCCGTACTTGTCAGGATTTGCAAGTGCCTGCATGATGAGGACTGCGTCGCCCATGTCAAGTCCGCCGTCGTTGTTAGCATCGCCCCAGAGTGTTACAGCAAGCTTAGGTGCAGTTGTAGTTGTTGTAGTTGTAGTTGTAGGCTGAGTTGTAGTTGTTGTTGTAGTAGTAGTTGTAGTAGTTGTTGTAGTTGTAGTTGTTGTAGTTGTTGTAGTAGTTGTAGTAGTAGTTGTTGTTGTAGCAGCAGCTGGTGTAGGAGGATCTATCTTATCAGCAAGTGCTAAAATATTATTATAGAATGACTTAGGCTGATAGTTGCTGAATGGAAGTGGTGAACCACCATTCTGATTAGCTCTCCAGCTTCTCTCATCTGTTGTACCCCAAAGAGTTACGCATGAGATGTTCTTAGCGTGCTTCATAGCTACCTCAAAGATCTGAGGATAAAGCTGTCCATTAGAACCTGTGCTGTTTGTGATATCGAGCTCTGTGATCTGAACGTCAAGTCCGAGTGCCTCAAACTGTTTTACAGCTGTTTCAAACTCGCTTGCAGAAGGATATCTTGAATCAAGGTGAGCCTGCATACCGATACCATCGATATAGTCGCCTTCCTTCATGACTGTCTTAGCCATGTTACAAAGATCCTGTGTCTTAGCGCTCATATATTCATTATAGTCGTTAAGATAGAGCTTTGTCTCCTTAGGAGCATACTGTCTTGCATA
>DBYI01000036.1 GCA_002310115.1 Ruminococcus flavefaciens | reverse complement strand
AAGTCGAGGGTATCCACAAGTGTTTTACGAGAAGCGCCCTCCCCTACGGATATGTCCACACCTTTTACCTTGAGCACATCAATCGGCGGCTCAACTGCGTATGTGAAGCGGATCTTCGCGTGTTTTGTGTCGTGGACGGGACGTTCTACGCGCTCGATTTTCTCGAGCTGTTTTCTGCGGCTCTGGGCCATTTTAGTGGTTGACGCACGTACGAGATTTCTGGCAACATAATCCTCCAGCTGAGCTATCTGCTTTTGTTGAAGCTCATATTCCTTCTCACGGCGGGCGTCACTCTCCTCACGCTGCCTTACAAACGCTGTATAATCACCTTTGTAACGCGTAAGAATACCTCTTTCTATCTCACAGATTGAGGTGCAGAGCCTGTCAAGAAAGTATCGGTCATGTGAAACTATGAGGATAGCACCCTTATAGGAACGGAGGTAGTCCTCAAGCCACATGATCGTCTTAAAATCAAGGTGGTTTGTCGGCTCATCAAGTATGAGCAGATTAGGCTCTTCAAGCAGAAGCCTGGCGATGCAAAGTCTGGTTTTTTCTCCGCCGCTGAAACCAGAAACGGTACGAGTCAGCTCATCTCCTGAAAAGCCCATACCGTTGAGTACCATACGTATCTTCACATCAGTGTTGTAACCGTCATTGGCTTCCACCCATGATGAGAGCTGCTGATACTCATCCGCAGCGGAATCATCGCCCATTTCTATTTCAAGCTCAATTTCACGGAGTCGCTTTATAGCTTTATGTATAGGTTCGAATACACCTCTCATCTCATCGATGACGGTATTCTCCGTGTTAAGTCCGCCCATCTGTTCGAGGTAACCCACAGTGGTCTTGGCGGCCATAGAAACTATGCCGTCCTTTTCCGTAAAGCGGTCAGGATCAACAGAGCCTGTGATGATCTTCAGCAACGTTGATTTTCCGCAGCCGTTATTTCCTACAAGACCGATCCTGTCATTCTCGTCAATGGTGAGCGAAACGTTATTGAGTACCTGATTTCCGTTATAGAATTTATTGATGTTCGTTAAACTTACAAGCATTGCAAAATTCCTTTTTTTCAGCCCAGTGTACAATGAGCGTAAGACTTTTTTGTACAGGCTGCATTCAAATATGAGGCTGACCCAACATTGTTCCACAAAGAGGGCAGCATATACATACAAACATAATAACACTTTCAGTACAAAATGTCAATGGTTACGGTCAATATAATTATCATATGTCTGGTTGGTTAATTTATACAATATACACCAAAATCGGCGATTATTCACATAAAAATGAATATTAGCGCGAAAAAAGTCCCCCTAATCAGAGAGACTTTTCTCAGGAATTATAAAAAGAGAGAGGGTAATTATCGTGACCTGTAAAACAGGTATTCTGCGAGTAAAGTATATCCCCCGCAGAGCAGTCTAAACTCCGTCGGGGATATTCTTATCCCCTGAAAGGCATGTGCCGGGTGGAAACTCCAACCACCCTGTTTCTTGCAGTTAATACCTTTAATTAACATTATAGCACATTTTGTTGCAAAAACAATGAAAAATACTATTTTTTCAAGGAGATTTTTTGAAATTCCGACAACAAATATATATAATTGTCTTGCATTAGGCACACTATTATGATACAATAGTACATATAAGCAACCGTTTGTTATTTGCCACCAGTTTTGTCCGGACAGGCATTTTTCGTCTGCGGTAGAATAAAAACAAATGATAGCATACACCATTTTTTAAATGTTGTCAAACATGTTGAGCAGAAGGAGTGAGAACATGAGCAGAAGAATACTTATAGGCGTAGTCATTGCGGATTGCCACATAGATTTTCAGTGCGAGATACTCCGCGGCATAATCACCCAGGCATTCAAAAGCAACTGCGATATAGCGGTAATAGCTCCACTCCATGATTTTTCCGTACACTCGGTACATAAGGATGCGGAAAAGTCCATTTTCGATCTCATTCTCTCCGACAGAATAGATGGCATCATCTATGACAGGAACACCTTCCATGACGATGAAATCTGCCGATATATTGACAATCTCTGCAAGCGCTCCGAAAAGCCAGTAATGTTGCTTGACCACAACGGGCACAACAGCTTCGAGACCACCTCCGTGGATGACCGTGAAGCTTTTGAAATAATCACAGACCACCTTATCAATGTACACAATTTCAAGAAAATATACTGCCTGACAGGTCCAAAAAATACTTTCAGTGGTGAGGAAAGACTATCAGGCTATAAGAGCTCCATGAAAAAACACGGCCTGAACATAGATAGAAACTGGTATGAATACGGTGATTTCTGGATTGAGGCTCCAAAAAAATATGCAAAACGCATACTCAGCGGCGAGCTTGAACGTCCTGAGGCTATCGTTTGCGGAAACGACGTGATGGCGATAACACTTACCAAGATTTTCAACGACGCAGGAGTAAATGTTCCTGATGATATTGCCATAACCGGTTATGATGCGTCCATAGAGGGGTATCAGTCCACTCCTTCAATAACCAGCTACTGTCGCCCAAATTTTCAGCTTGGAGCAGAGTCTGTAAGAAGACTTTACCGCATAATCACAGGAAAGATATGCAGCCGAGTTCCAAATGAAAACGGTGAGCTGAGACTTGGCGAGAGCTGTGGCTGTGATGAAAACCCAGGCCTTCGTCATAATATACAGCGGAACATCAGCATAAACAGTCGTTTTGAAACTCAACTTCTTTATGGCGATATGCTTTTTGATATAACAAACGCAGACAATATTGCTACTTTTACTGATAGGCTTGATAATTACACATACTTCCTGCATAAAATGAGAAGGGTGCGTATCTGTCTCACAAAGAGCTATATTGATTCTACCATCGACAAGAACGCAGAAGAGCTCAGCTTCCATGCAGGCGATGATATTAAAGTCGTACTTGCAAAATCAGCTATATGTCGTGAAGCTGAAAACCAAGGCTTTTTCAGTTCCTCAGACCTCCTGCCAGATTACAATGAGGAGCGTAGCTACCCATCTGCTTTCTTTCTCTCTCCACTGCACTACAACAGCAACTTCTTCGGCTACTGTGCCGTTTCGTTTGGAAAAGACCCCCGCTCGTTCAGTTCCCTCTACATGAAATGGATAAACTATGTGAATGTAGCACTTGAACAGGTTCGCATTAAAGCTATAACTAACCGAACTATACTTAATACCAGCAAAGCTCTGCTGTACGACCATATAACAGGGCTCCTTAACAGGAGCGGAATTGAACAGGAGTTTGGTACAAAGCTCTCCGCAGTGGCAGGCAACAACTTTATTGAATGCGCTGCCTTTGAGCTCCACGGACTGAAAAAAGCCTACTATCAAAGTGGTGAAGAAAAATCAAACAGTATCATGGCTGCATTTGCAAAGAAACTCCGCTCATGCATAAACAACAAAGAAATCTGTGGTGCATGGGCTTCACAGACCCTTTGCGTAATAAGTCCAAAGGAAGGACGCGCAGAAGAAATATACAATGAGCTCTGCAGCAGAATAAAGGATACTCAGTTCAGCGGCGAGGAAAACTGCAATATTGACTTCTCAGTAGGTGTTTGCAGGCTGGAAATAACGCCCTCAGCCGACCTTTCGGACGCCATGTACAAGGCAACAGTGAACCGTGTATTCACCTACACCATATCAGAGCCTACCTCAAATCCTCAGTTTGAAAAGCTATGTCTGCTAAGAAACAGGATAAAAAAGAATCCCGAACTCCCCTGGAGTATCAGCGAAATAGCTGAAAGCCTCTATCTCAGCAAAAGCTATCTGCAAAAGATATACAAATCCTACTTTGGGAAGAGCATAATCGAAGAAATGATACAATTCCGCATTGAAACCGCTAAAACCCTGCTCTCACAGACAGATATGACCGTTACGGAGATATCCCGTGAATGCGGATACTCGTCTTACAACTATTTCGTTCGTCAGTTCAGATCAAGTGAGGGCTGCTCACCGTCTGAATACCGAGATGAACAAAAAAGAAAGGCTGAAGAAAATGAAAGCTGAAGTAATACTTATGAAATGTCCAGAAGCTAAACGTATATACGGAGTTAGAGTAGAGGAATGGCAGGGAGACTGGTTCAGAACATGGGCTTTCCCGGTTGATCCGAAACGCGCTTCTCACGAAGGCTTCGATAGGAACGAAATAAAAGGCAACCTCTATCCCGCTGATGAATATAACGGCTGCCCATACTGCAAATCGGTACGCTTTGTTCAGTGTAGCCGTTGTGGTAAACTGAGTTGCTGGAATAACGAAGAACGTATAACCTGTGGCTGGTGCGGTCTAACAGGCGACGTCGCCTCCACAGAGGATGAAATAGAAGTTAAAAGCGGAGATTATTGATTAAGGAGAAATATATGGCTTCTGTTATTGTAAAGGGCACGGGAAGCATTTCCGTAAAGCCCGATCTCATCCGTCTTGAACTTGAAATGCAAACAAGGAGTACAGATTGCGGAGAGGCTATGAAAAAAGCCGAAATCGGTCTCACCGAACTTATAGACATACTTAAAAAAGAAGGGTTTGAGAAAGATGATCTCAAGACTTCAGACTTCAATGTGCATACAGAATACGAATCAGTCCCCGACGAAAACAATGTCTATCACAGCGTTTTCAAGGGCTATTGCTGCGATCACTCTATGAAGATAGAGTTCAGCCTCGACACTGAGCGGCTTGCCACAGTCCTAAGAGCTATTTCAGCCTCAGAGGCAACTCCGCAGATTTCGGTATTTTTTACCGTGAAAAACGAGGAGTCAGCCCGAGAGGAACTAATCAGACTATCCTCAGCAAATGCGCGAAGAAAAGCTGAGCTGCTTTGCGAAGCATCTGGTACAAAACTTGGAAAGCTATTGAAAATAAGCTACGACCGCTCTGAAATGAGCTTTGTTTCACAGGCTCGCTACGCAATGGATATGAACTGTTTACGCTCAACAGCAAAAGCCGTAAGCATAACTCCCGACGATATTAAACTCACCGACTGCGCAGAATTTGAATGGGAAATACTCTAAGGAAGGTGTATGTTTCTTGAACAGAGATAAGGTCATCGTAAGAACAAGTATCATAGGAATACTGGCAAATATAGCACTTGCTTCATTCAAAGCTGTAATAGGAATTCTCAGCTCGTCCATCGCTATTGTCCTTGATGCAGTTAACAACCTAAGCGACGTTATGTCATCAGTCATAACCATAATAGGTACTAAGCTTGCAAAAAAACGCCCGGACAAAAAGCATCCATATGGCTACGGACGCGTAGAAAACCTTAGTACATCGCTCATCGCAGTCATAGTACTATATGCAGGCGTAACTTCACTGGTAGAGTCAATAAAAAAGATAATCTCCCCTCCTGTTCCCGATTACTCTGCAGCTGCCATTATCATTGTAGCATCAGCAGTTGTCGTAAAGATACTTCTCGGTCTTTACGTAAGAAAAAAGGGTGAAAGCGTAAACTCAGACTCTCTTATAGCCTCAGGAAAGGATGCACTTCTGGATTCCGTCATTTCTGCAGCAACTCTACTTGCTGCGGCAATATATCTCATATTCAACATTAGAACTGAAGCATGGTTGGGAGCTGTTATATCACTTGTTATTATAAAATCAGGTCTTGAGATACTCGGTGACAGCCTTTCAAACATTATCGGTAAACGCATAAGCAGCGAACTTTCAAAGGAAATAAAAGAAACCGTTACTTCATTTCCAGAGGTTCAGGGCGCTTACGACCTGATACTCCATAGCTATGGTCATGACCTGCTTATCGGTTCAGTTCATATAGAAATCCCTGACACTCTCAGCGTTGCTGAGCTCGACAAGCTTGAACACCATATAACCGAAAAGGTACTCACTGAGCACAGGGTCATACTTGCAGGCATAAGTGTTTATGCCGTAAATACGCAGAACGACAAAGCTTCACAGATGTACAGCGACATACGCAGAAACGTTATGTCTCATGAATATGTGCTGCAAATCCATGGCTTCTACCTCGACGAAAAGAAAATGACCATTCATTTCGATATAATCATCGACTTTGCAGCTCCAGATCCCGAAGATCTATATAACCACGTATTAACGGAAACACAAGAAGCCTACCCCGATTATCATGTAAGCATTACTCTCGATTCTGACGTCAGTGACTGATCGTTCACTTAGATTTAGCCCGACAAAAAATATGCGCTTGCATTGTGAAATCAATCTTCACAATGCAAGCGCTTTTATTGTGTTAGGGAAGCCACGAAATACGTGCACCGCCTAATGTAACATCATTATAAATTATGAAATTATAGCCGCTTTCATATTCAGGGAATTTTTCAGAAGCTACATTATACTATTCATATACATAAATTTCATGGCCATCAAAATCAGGAGACCTGTTTGTGGGATTGCCGCTGTTTTTGAACAACATATCCTTTGTCAGTGATAAAGGAAAAGCAAAACTGAATTTATTATCCTTGCCGTTTCTTACAGCATCGAAAGTATTGCATTCCACAATAGCAAGAATACAATCTCTTTTTGGCACATTGCTGTCAACAGGATTTACAAAATAAAATGCATCATGGCCTTCATTAACTGTATAGAAAAACCTGTCAAGGGAAAGATCACCCGTTAATTTACGCTGAAAAATCTTGTCATAATCATCATCTTCTGCGAATACAACGCCGTTATCAAGAAAATCCTGTAATCTTGACACTCCAACTGTGTATAAATGCCCGTCATATTTAAAACTTCTGTTATTAAGATCTGCATATTTTTTGCTAAGCTTTTGGGTATTTGACTTATTGACATCGCTTTCGGCTCAGGCTGCAAGTCCAAGTACTGCCGCAAGAATCGCAATCGAAACAAGCCGTTTTTTCATCGCATACTCACCTGTCTTAAATATTACTTTCCCTTTACTGTGAAACGAGAAGCTTCCTGAGCTCTACCTCATCAAATACGTCTGTATTTCCATCATTGTTGAAATCAAACTGCTCAGCGGCTTCTTTACTGCTGAAAGGCGAATCTCCTAGAAGCATTTTTCTCAGTCTTACAAGCTGTGCTACCTTATACACCTTCGCAGGCTTTGTACCGTCAGGCTCTGTACCGCCTATGAGCTTTCCGTCTGCATATACACAGACATTTTCACAGCGCTGTGCAAACTCAACACCGCTGACGATATTATCATAGTCCTCACCCTTCTCGGTAAGATCTATCATGCCCTTTTTGCTCCAGTCGTTGGAGGAATCCCACTTTTCACCGTAATAGTTGCCGATTATCAGCTGATACTTCTTGTTTGAATTAGCGATAGCGTAGTCAGGCCATGATATCTCTATATAATATATATTGTCCTTGTACTGCTTCGGTTGCGAGAGAACTGCAGATCTGTCTGTTACCTCAGTCTCGACCTGGTCATAAGTCTTTTGGAGTACAAAGCTTCCAGGAATAGTCTTATTCTCGAACTCTTCTATGCTGAAGTAGTAGCGTATGGATATATCATCATGCGGCTCAAGAGAGTCTGTGTTCACGAAAAACGTAAGTTTCGTAACACCTGAACCCGTCTTTTCAGGAGCGTCAGAGCAGTAACCTGCAGCCCAAAAGTCATCACCAGAGAAAAGCTCAGTATCATCAACCTTTTCAGCAGGAGGAAAGTTATCCTCAGGCTTCATAGTCTTATCGCCCTTGTATAGATAAAGTCCGGCTGCCGCGCCAACTATTGCTGCATTGTAGTCGATAGTTACCTCGTTGTATACCCAGTCCTTGGTAACATCGTTGTGCTCATCTTCTTCATCCGGACCACCCGCAAGTGCTCCATAAAGTACGTGCTTGTGCTCAGCAGGATCCTCCGCCATAGTAAGACCAGAAGCCGCACGATGGTGAGGGTATTTTACGCTGTTCTCGCCGTAACCGACTACGTAGCTTCTGCCAAGAGGGTTATCACCGATGATGTATTCCATTTGTCCAAGCGACCACTTTGTAAAGGTGTAGTCCTCGTTATCAGCGTTGTATCTGTCCTTGCCCTTTTGATACTTGTCATAAACAAGAGCAGTAAACTGTACTGCTGTATTGTATCTTGCACTTCCCCATGTATCGAGATGGAAGTATCCCGCAGGGGTGAGCTTCTTGTTCATTACGGTATTGAGAGCCTTGGCCTGCATTTCCCAGAAGTCAAGCTTCTCATACTGTCCTCTGCCAATAGCAACGCGGACTTCCTCGCAAACCTCAGGATAAATGTCCTGTATGCGTCCAAAAATAAGTCCGACACCGTTCCACATATCATTCCAGCAGAGAACATATCCGGGAGGAGCATAGTAATCTATATACTTCTCGCAGGCATCAAGGTAAGCGTGATCCTCAGTAATGAGATAGAGCCAGCCTGCTGCAAAACAAAAATCATCCTCCCACTTGCTTGAGGTATAGAAGCTCATAGGACCTTCTCCTGGAGGGCCTACAGCCTTATCGTTTTTGTTTGCAAAGTCAAAGAGCGCCTTAGAATAGTCAAGACACTTCTCAGCATACTCTGGGTCTGTTTCCTTGAAGTTGTAATAGTTTATCGCAAGAGCTGCTGCGCTCTCTGACACATCATCGGTTGTAGGAAGCTCGGACGTTGCAAAAAACGCTGGGCGCCCCATAGCGTCTATCTCCGGAGACTGCCAGTATGAGTGGTCGACGCTTCCGTCACCTACCTGATAACAGAAAGCAACAACGTCCCCGTTTTCGTCGCGAAATGTGCTTCTCATGAAGTAATCGCAGAAATAACGACAGATAGTCTCAACATGGGCATCCTGTCCCGTTTCCTTGTAAGCGTCACGGAACTCATAATAGCCCCATGAAACAACAGAAGCTGCATAAGCCTCAGGTAGTCCGAACTTCACGTGGTCACCTGCGTCGTGGAAACCACCAGATACGTCGATAAAACCATCGCCGTCAGGGTCAAGAATATCCTTGTACTTCTTCATAAACGACTCAGGAAGGTTTGTTCCCGTATGTTCATCATCTATAGAGTGCATAGGTACCTTTGAGTCATAAACATGGCAGTTTCCTCGCCATGAAAGAAGGTTGTTTTCAGAAACACCCGTGCCGCACATATTGGCATCGTAAAAATAAAGGGTGTACTGCAAAAGCTTCGCCCAGTTGTTTTCAGTCTCATTGTAATCCACAACATCCGGAGTCGCCGCTGCATATACAGGCATTGCCGCCACAGAAGCTGTCAGCGCAGTAAAACCTGCAACTGCAAATGCGGATAAGCGTTTTATTAGTTTCATAAGCCAATTCCTTTCCATAGAATAATATGTCAACTACATTTTAGCGCATATTTTTGGAAATGTCAACGCATAACTTGCGATTTTTAGCAATAATAATCTGAAACCGGACTATCAGTTTCGTAGAAGCCCTAAATTTTATCGATTCATATATTTCAATTTCTGTTCTTTAAAAAAAGCACAGAAGCATTTCCACAAAAAAGACGTTCCCTTTTTTATCGGGAACGTCCTTACCGCATATTATCTACTCATTTATCATTGCATCAATAAATTCTGCAAAACACATGGGAGAGTGCGCTGCTTAGCTCAAAATACTGCTGATTTATCTCGTGAGCTTCAACATACTCTGCTATCTCCTCTCTGAGATCACGCGGAACCTCATCTTCATCAATAAGAATGCTGTCGAGAGAATAATTGAAATCACGATCCATTGTGAAGATAAGAACTCCACACTGGTTGCATTCCTTCTCCAGGATATGATTTACAAACTCCTTGCTCACTGGAAGATACAGACAATCATAGTCGTCATCATACATATAATGATTTCGGCCAGTTACCACATCGTCATATATTTCTCCTAACATTGAAAATAACCTCATAAAAAGGACCCCCTTAAAAAAAATAGATTATGTACATATAATACTACTATTTCTGTGGTTTGAAAATACCTTTCAATGAAAAGTCACATTTTGTTAATCATATTCGTGATACTATAGCAAAACCAACTTGACAAATTGTATAATTTGTCCATGAGCAATATGATGTTCAACAAATTTTTGTGGACAGAACCACGTGTAACAGGCATTTGCAGTTCGTTTAACAACATGTATATTTTACTCCCTGTAATATGTTGTAGAGATAACACTCATATATGTATGGTAGTTTTGATACCTCTGTAACATAATCCTAACCACAAGCGTCTCACTCAACTTAAATAGCAACACATCCATTATTGATGATACTGGTTGTGCTGACATCTATATCCATATGGGTAAAACAGAAAGTGCAAAAATGGAAATTCTCAACAAAAAACATATATCTTACAGCAAATTACCGAAATAAAAAAATTCGCTTGACAAATAAAAAATCATACTGTATAATGTTTTCATATTAACTGAAAGGAAGGTGAACTTCATGAGATACACCCATACCTATAATTACAGACCATCTAAAAACATAATATCACAAAGCAAGGAGTTTGCCTGCATAGCCGTATAACAGCTTTTTCAGCATTATATAACGGTGTACGTTTTGCGCTCCTGCATTCTGTAGGAGCGCTTTTTTATTGCAGGCAGGAAGAGAGAAGGAGTTAATATGTCAGCTATAATCGAAATTAAAAATGTAAGCAAGGAGTTCAAGGTGCTCAATCGACGCGAGGGACTCAAAGGTAGTCTTAAAGATCTGTTTTCACGTGACTATAAGACAGTAAAAGCCGTGGATAATATTTCAATGAGCATCCAGCAGGGAGAGATAGTAGGATATCTTGGTCCAAACGGTGCAGGAAAATCAACTACAATCAAAATGATGACCGGCGTTCTCGAACCGACATCAGGCGAAATACTTGTTGGCGGTAATATTCCCTATCAGAACCGCACAAAAAATGCTCAGGAAATAGGCGTTGTATTCGGTCAGCGTTCGCAACTGTGGTGGGCTCTGCCACTTGTAGAGTCATTCAAGATCCTTAAAGATATCTATCAGATACCCAACGAGAAATATGAGGGTATACTGAAGCTGTACCGCTCACTGGTGGATATAGATCCACTGCTTCACAAACCCGTTCGCCAGATGTCCCTTGGTCAGCGAACTCTCAGCGATATACTCGCGGCTTTCCTGCACGATCCTAAAATAGTGTTCCTTGACGAGCCGACAATCGGTCTTGACGTTGCAATGAAATCAAGAATACGCACTCTAATTCACGCTCTGAACAAGGAGAGAAACACCACCGTTATTCTGACTACACACGATATGGGTGATGTTGACGCACTCTGCAAAAGAATAGTTATCATCGACAAAGGAAAAATGCTATATGATAATGATATTGACCACCTCAAGAGCTTCTTCGGCTCATACCGTACTTTGAAGATACGTATAGATGGTGAGCTTAAAGAACAGGCAACACTCATTCAGAAAGAACTTCCTCAGTTTTCCGTCTCAGCTAACGACGAGTGGATATCAGTTCTTGTAGACGAAGAAAAAGCCAAGGTTATTGAAGTACTTGGTAAACTCCAGCATTCCTACAATGTAAAGGATATGCAGCTTGAAGAGATCTCCACTGAGGATGTTATCAAGAAGATATACGAGGAGGGTGTGCAATGAAACTAAAAAAATACCTTACACTCACCCGTGCTGGCATTATCGAGGCTTTGCAATTCCGCCTTTCATTCCTGGTAATGGTCATAGGAAATCTGCTGTACCTCATAGTAGTATACTTCCTATGGAAAGCTATCTACGCCTCCGCTGGAACAGACGTAGTAAACGGTATGTCATTCACGGACACTCTGATATACCTTGTCCTTGCAACGGCCCTCTTCAACTTCATGGAGATGTACACTGTCTGGGAGATAGGACGGAACATACAATCAGGCAAGATTGTCCTTGATCTGCTGAAACCAATGGAATACAGAAAGTATCTTTTCTGGTCGTATTCAGGATCGTTCGTTACCCAGTTTTTCCTGACATTCCTGCCCACATTCATAGCCGTAGCAATAGTCACACACGGTGCCATTCCACTAGGGGTCAATCTAATATACTTTGTGCTTTCTGTTGTTATGGCTGTATCTATCAATTACAGCATTGACTTCTTAGTGGGAACTATATGTCTATATACTGAGTCTATATGGGGCATAAATATAATGAAACAGGTCATAGTGCTTCTGCTGTCAGGTGCAACCATACCTATTGCATTCTTCCCAGAACCGCTAAAAACCATAGTACACTACCTGCCGTTCCAGTCAATATACAATGCACCGCTGTCGCTTTTGCTGGATGGTAATCCTGCAACAGAAACAGTACTCTCTACTCTGGGAACCCAGCTCATCTGGTGTATCATTATGATGGTTATAAGCAAACTGTTCTGGAAGTTCTCACTGCGACAGATAACTGTAAATGGAGGCTGATCACAATATGAAAAGAAAAGGTTTACGCTTCTACGCCAAGATATACTGTAAAATACTTGCTCAGGATCTGAAAAGTAAGATGAGCTACCGTGCAGATTTCATTATCTCTACAATAGGTATGATATTCACCAATATCGCAGGCTTTATAAGTTTCTGGATACTGTTTCGCAACTTTCCCTCAATAAATGGATGGGGCTACTATGAGATGTTGTTCCTGTATGGTTTCTCGCTGGTATCACTGACTCCTGTACAATGCTTCTTTGACAATAACTGGAGCCTCCGTCAACACGTCTACACAGGAGACTTCATCAAATACTGCTTCCGACCTATCAATACATTCTTCTATTATCAATCGGAGATATTTGACATAAAAGGTCTTGGACAGCTGGCTTTCGGATTGATAACTCTAATATATTCATGGATAAAGATAGGTTTGGGCTTCACACCACTTATGCTGCTGAAAATGATAGTGTTCCTCATAACAGCTTCGCTCATAATGATAGCCTTACAGAACGCTGCTGCGGCTACATGTTTCTGGATACAGAACTCATTCTATGTACTTGATCTTGCATATCGCTTCAGAGACTATGCAAAGTACCCGATAACTATATTTAGTCCCGTATTCAGATTCATTTTCACATTCCTTATGCCTATAGCGTTTATCGCTTATTATCCAAGTCTTGTGATTCTGCGTCCTGACAAGGTACCTCTTTTGTCGTGGCTTTCACCTATTATCGGCATTGCTTTCTTTTGGCTCAGTTATAAGATATGGATGCACGGCGCTAAGAATTACAGCGGCACTGGCTCATAATAATATATCACGAATGACTTTGTATAGTTACCTTGAAGATATGCAATTATATATGAAATGTTCAAGTTGTACCCCAAAATAGCAAACTGCATTTTATCGTTACAGAATTAAAGGCGTGGCAGAATAAATAAAGAACATAGGCGACTATCTTATAAATTGGTAGTCGCCTTTTATTATACATATTGAACTTCCATAATTTTTGCTGAAGAATGTAAGCACCATACCATTTAAGCTGATAACAAATTAAAGTATGAATTATCCATAAGTGCTTTTCAAAATTATTATCATGAATAGGTAATTATTTAAGAGTTTTTATTGCTGCATCAAAGCATTGAAAGCTTTTAGATAATGTGATAAAATATTTTTTAGAAAAAATGTCCTACTTGCTGTCACAAGTACGAGTATATATTATGAAAGCGATCGCTGAACTGAATAGAAGGAGGAATGCATATGACAGATCAGGAGTTCAAGAAACACATGGAACGATCTCCGGAAAAGTGCATGAGAGCAATTTTCGATGAATACTGCAATTATGTGTATGTTATAGTCGCAACTAAAATTAAAAGCTGTGGTACTACGGAAGATATAGAGGAATGTGTGAGTGACGTTTTTACAGAAGTATTCAAAAGGATAAATTATATTGGTGAGCGTGAAGGTGACCTGAAAGGTTTTATCGGTGTGATTGCCAAACGCAAAGCAATAGATATGTACAGGAAACTCAGTGTAAAAGCTGATAGGACGATATCTGCTGACGATGAACGATTCATAGAAATGTCGTCTGGTGAAAACATAATTGAATCTACTGAGATGTCAGAGCGTAATTCCATCTTACTTAATAAAATAAAAGAATTAGGCGAACCTGACACAACGATAATAATAAAGCAGTACTACTATAATATGACGGTAGCTGAAATAGGGAAAGTAATTTCAATGACAGCAGCCGCAGTGCAGAAACGAAGCGTTCGTGCAAGACAAAAGCTGAAAAAAATGCTTTGTGAAGTCGGCATAAATTATTAAGGAGGGATATGTGTGAAAAAGAACGATAAAATGTTCAATGAATTCGACATTGATCTTGAAACTGCAGATAGAATTGCAAAGGAGTACCCATCCCTGTCAGATTCAGCAAGAGAAAGGATGTTTAATATGACTATAAATAAAATGAATATAACAAATACTGCTAATGAGGAAGACATTGACAGCGTACACGGTGTTGAGAAGTATAATCGTCCAAGATGGATAAAGTTCGCAGGTATGGCAGCAGCATTCGCTATAGTCGCAGGAGCTATCGGCGGAGAGAGCTATCTGCTCCACAAAATGAAGAATACAGATCCAAACCCAAGCTCATCTGTGACAGATGTTACTACTACATCTGCTTTAACAACAAATGTTACCACTACTGTAGCAGTTGCTGAGACAACTAAAGAAAATAATAAGTTCAGCGTGACCAAGGAAGAACTCATCGAAAAGGCTAATGATAATAATAGCATGAAGTATTTTGATAAGTTCTCGGCAGAGTATACTGTTCTCCTAAACGAACCCCGTGAATTCCATACAGAACCCGAGACTCGTACAGGAAAAGTATATCTTGATGAGGTAGAGATGACAGCTTCGGGAACAGAGGCGAATTTTGTAAACGATAATCTCATAAAAAGGTCGCTCTTTGCAGTAAAGGATGGACAGGAGGTCACTGGCGATGAATACTGGGCAGAAACAGATTATGTAAACGGCGGTTACAAATTCCTTGAAACTCCAATCAGGAACTATGATACTAAACCTTTCACGGATAATACTATCATCAGCAAAATACCGATTGGCAGAAATATAGCGATAGACGTAAACGCTCCCGACAACTGGGAAATAACAGGAGAAAGAACAGAAAACGGCAGAAAGATAGTATCAATAAGCGGTGTACAGAAAGGCGATAACAATTATGAAGGCGTTTACCGTGAATATACCTACACAGGCGAAATCGATGCTGCAACAGGTATTACGATTTCTTACGATGTTTGCGACAGCGCAGGAAACAAGTCATATTCAATTAAGATGACAAACTATAAGTTCGACGACGATGCCGTAGTATTCAAATCAGCTTCGGACATTATAAGCGAAATTAAAAACGGCGGATTTACTAAGTTAGGAAGTGACGAAAGAAATGCTGAGGAGATATACACAGGATCATGGATCTGCGGAAGAGCTATAATCGAAATCTCTTACGAGAGTGAGGGCTTATACCAGGCTAAAGTTTCATGGAGCTCAAGTGCAGCTGCTCATGTTATATGGGATTATCCGCTTACACTTGATAACGGTAAGTTAGTATGCAACGGAAATGGTAAAAAGACCTTTGTAGAATTTAAGGAAGGAGAGACAGAGGCTACCGAAACTGTAGAATACACAGATGGCTCAGCTGAGTTCATAATAAATGGGGATCATTTGTCCTGGAATAACTTTAACGAGCATGATGCCGATAATATGATATTTGAAAAGAATAGTGAAGCATATTAATAACAGCATCAACTTTCCCATAATGACATTAGCCTAAAGGAGCTGAGGCTTGTCACAATCCGGTAGTGTAGACGATATCAAATCTCCTACCTCTTAAGAATGCCATAAGGCAAACTGATGTAACACCGTGGGGTGGTTGAAACCCTACCTTACAGCAAAGATTTACTCTGCTGTAACTGTATCTGATACTAAATATTCTATTCCCATGCGATACAGATTCATAGCACCAATTCTATCATCATCTAACTGATATTCACTGTACCGACAACAGAATAGATGTATTTTCTTATTACGGTTTGCTCTTTCGATATGTCCACAAACCGACAAGTCTGACCTGTATGAATCGGATTGACTTTGATAATTGGCCAGCATAAACACACTAAGGAGCATGAACAGCATATACAGAAAACATGATAAAATAACAGGGACTCTCCGAATATGAAAGTCCCTGTTTTTTATGAAATAGTGCCTTAAACCAATTCAATGAAATAAATAGGCGTTCACCTAACTATCGTGAACGCCTATTTACCGTTATTTGCTTGGAGCTGATGATCGGACTTGAACCGACGACCTACGCCTTACCAAGGCGTTGCGCTACCGACTGTGCCACATCAGCACCAACATTAACATTATACATCAGCAGCAACTAAAAGTCAAGAGAAGCCTAAATTATTTTTTATGTTAACCAAATATTTTCAAAAAAATTTTCAAAAAAGGCTTGACAAGCATTTTAAATTTTGATATAATATTAAAGCAGTCACGAAATACTGTAATGCGAGTGTGCTGGAATTGGCAGACAGGCACGTTTGAGGGGCGTGTGTCGACAGACGTATGGGTTCAAGTCCCATTACTCGCACCAGTCGCGGTTCAGGAAACTGAACCGCGACTTTTTTATATATTGTATAATAAAGCGTCTACAATACAGTAAACGCTTTTTGTTTATCCTCCTGTCCTGTTGCTTTTTTCCCTCTTTTCTGTTATAATTAGTGTACACTCAATAACCACCTATATAGCATAGATTTTCGCTTATGCACTTCTTTATAATATGCTTTTTTGCCCTTATAACAAAAAGCAGACATAATTATCCTGACTTAAAAATCAATTGAGGAAAAGAGAACTTCTTTATGATTTACACAGTAACATTTAATCCTGCCATCGACTATGTAGTACGCGCTGACAGCATAAAGCTCGGTTGTGTCAACCGCGCAGTTTCAGAAGAAATGTACTTTGGCGGCAAGGGTATAAACGTTTCTGCAGTGCTTGCAGAGCTTAATGTAAAGTCAAAGGCTCTTGGTTTCACAGCCGGCTTTACTGGAGAAGCTATCGAAAAAGGCGTCAGAGATATGGGTATCGATGCCGATTTCGTACACCTTCCAAATGGCAATTCCCGAATAAACATTAAGCTGAAAGCTACAGAGGAGACAGAAATAAACGGGCAGGGCCCCTACATCAGCGAGGCGGCTCTTTCGGAGCTCTTTGCCAAGCTTGAAAAAATAAGCTTCGGCGATACTCTCATTCTTGCAGGAAGCATTCCGAACAGTCTCCCCTCTGACATATATGAAAAGATACTTGAAAGACTTTCAGGACGCGGAATAAGATTTATTGCAGACGCAACTGGAAAGCTCCTGCTAAATATGTTAAAATACCGTCCTTTCCTCATAAAGCCCAACAATTTCGAACTTGGTGATTTTTTCGGAGCTGAAATCATCACCGACGACGATACAATTAAATACGCTTTGGAACTGCAAAAAATGGGAGCTCAGAACGTTCTTGTCTCAATGGCTGAAAAAGGAGCTCTACTTCTTGATGATAATGAACATATCCACAGATGCGGCGTATGCAAAGGCGAACTAAAAAACTCTGTAGGTGCAGGTGATTCCATGCTTGCAGGCTTTATTGCAGGCATCGAGTGCGGCGACTACGGCTACGCACTAAAACTCGGCACAGCCTGCGGCGGAGCTACTGCCTTTTCTAATGGGCTTGCCAAAAGAAGCCTCATAGACGAACTTATGAAACAACTTTGAAAGGAGCATCATATGGACAATAAATACCTCTCTCTCCTTGCAAAGGAGTACCCTACTATAGAAAGCGCTGCAAGTGAAATTATAAACCTTTCAGCTATTCGAAGCCTGCCCAAGGGCACTGAATATTTTTTCAGCGATATTCACGGAGAATACGAGGCTTTTTTACATATGCTCAGAAGCGCTTCTGGCATGATAAAGATAAAAACAGACCTTGTTCTCGGAAAGACCGTTTCTGCCCGTGACCGTGAGGAGCTTGCAGAGCTCATATATTATCCTGAAAAGGAAATAACACGCCTTACAAACAGTGGCGAAATGTCTGATGAATGGAAAAGGCTCAGCATTTACAGACTCATTCTAGTCTGTGAGACAGTTTCTGCGAAGTATACACGTTCACGTATCAGAAAACGCATTCCAGAGGATATGGTGTACATACTCGACGAACTACTCAATGTTACCGAGGACGTAAACAAGGACTACTACTACGACGAGATAATAAGTGCTATCATAAGCACAGGAATTGCCGAAACATTTATTATCTCACTGTGCAAGCTGATCCAGTCCGTCTGCATAGACAAGCTTCATATCATAGGAGATATTTTTGACAGAGGACCTCGAGCTGACATTATCCTTGATGAACTCATGAAAATGCACGATGTAGATATTCAGTGGGGGAACCACGATATCTCATGGATGGGGGCAGCCGCTGGAAATCCCGCTCTTATCGCAAATGTCATACGTATAGCAATGAGGTATAACAACTTCGATGTTCTCGAGGACGGCTATGGGCTTAACCTCAGAGCTCTTGCGGTATTTGCTGCTGAAACTTACGAAAATGACGAATGTAGCCTTTATATGCCAAATGCTCTCGATGACAATATCTACGACCCTGTCGACCTGAAACTGGCTGCCAAAATGCACAAGGCTATCACTGTTATACAAATGAAGTTAGAGGGACAGCTAATTTCAAAGCACCCGGAGTGGGAAATGTCTGACCGCGACTTGTTTGGCAGAACTGATTTTGTAAACGGGACCGTCAACGTAAACGGAAATACCTACGAGCTCCTTGACAAGAGTTTCCCTACTGTCGATCCGAAGTCTCCGCTCACACTTTCCGAAGGCGAGAAGGAGCTCATGAAGGTGCTAAAAGCTTCTTTCCGCCACAGTGAAAAACTCCAAAGACATATCCGTTTTATTTACGCAAAAGGAGCTATGTACAAAACATGCAACAATAATCTTCTCTTCCACGGTTGTATACCTATGGACAGTAACGGAGAGCTTCAAAGCGTAAAAATACAGGAAGTGAAATATTCAGGGAAGGCTCTTCTTGACAAACTGGGCGAGCTTGCTAATCAGGCTTATTTCAGCAGTGGCGAAGAAAAGGAGTATGCAAGCGATTTCATGTGGTATCTTTGGTGTGGCGCTATCTCCCCTCTTTATGGCAAGGACAAAATGGCTTTCTTTGAACGTGGACTGATAAATGATAAAGAACTACATACTGAAAATTATAACGCATATTATACTTTTTCAGAAAAAGCAGAAGTCTGCAAAGCTCTTCTGGAGCATTTCGGACTTGATCCCGAAAAAGGCCATATTATAAACGGACACGTTCCTGTCAAGATAAAGAACGGAGAAAGCCCCGTAAAGGCAGAGGGAAAACTTTTTGTAATTGACGGAGGTATATCAAAAGCATACCAGACTACAACAGGTATCGCAGGATATACACTTATCTACGACTCACACAGTCTAAATCTGGCTGAGCACAAACCATTTGTGGCAGGCGAGAGCGGAAACACTCCAACTATTCATCTTGTTGAAAAACTTGAGCATCGTGCAAATATTTCCGACACCGACAAGGGTGAAGAGATAATGGACAAGATAAACGACCTTCGTCAGCTTCTCGAAGCCTACAAAGCAGGAACTATAAAGTAGAGCTTTATCGTTAGCTTGGATGCTTTGATCATGCATAACCATGCCTTTAAGGCAGTATAACATGGTATCCTTTTGAATTACATGGATTGATAGAAGAATCAGAAAACCAGCTTTAATAATTATTTCGTAAAAAAAGACATACATATATTAAGGGCGCACAATAGTGCGCCCTTAATATATGTATTCAGTTTTACCGGCATTATTCAAGCCGTTTTACGCTTGTTACTCAAATTCATATTCTCCGTCATAGTTCTTCTTGAACTCATCAAACACCTTTCCAAGAAGCTCATCGTCATTTACCGATACAAAATCGTCCTCTTCAGGAGTTTCGCCAGGAATAACCTCAAGAATAACAACCTCGTCATCCTCATCATCAAACGGCAGAAGTACCGCATAGAGGTGCTCCTCGTATTCAACTGTTCCGATTATCTCAAAGGAAACCTCATTTCCATCATCATCTGTAAGGGTGATGTAGTTTTCAATCTCCTCTTCGTCCTCAAGCTCGTCAAGATCCTTTTCATTCATATCGCTCATGGCAGTACCTCCACAAAAATAGTATATTTCATTTTAACACAAATCCCTGTAAATTGCAATAGCTTCAGTTAATTTTTCATCACAAGAACTTTTTTTATACCGTATGCCTGAAATATTTCAATACACTGTCGGTCTATTATCTCTCCACTGACTGCAATTGGCACTGCAGGCGGACATGGCACCTTTACCGAAGCACATACTCTACCTTCTGCTTCCTCCACCGATACCTCCTCGGAAGGAGCAAAGACAGCTTCCCGTATGCCACAAGCCACTTTTGGCAGATTCATCTGAAAAGCAGGCTTTCTTATTTCGTATCGTAATGCTTTCGACACCGCTATCTCAAGAGAAGCTCGAAGCCGCCCATAGTCCTCATCAGACGAAAAAGGTGACATCAGCAGCACAATCAGTTCTTCATCAGCGTATTCATATTCAACACCGTTATCACGTAAAAATTCCGCAAGCTCTGTTCCACTGTATCCGCTTTCAGCAGCTTTTATAGTAATGTGGAATTGTTCAGACTCTGTAAATATGAGTCTGTCTGAAAAGCTTTCTCTAAGATTGGCTATGCGCGGCAGAGCAGCAGCTATATCGCTCCTTATTTTTTCAGAAAGATAACGATTGCAAAGATCAAGAGAAGCTATTATCAGATATGACGGGCTTGTTGAGCCGAAAATACTCATTGCCTGTTTCAGTTTAGCCACATATTCTTTGCATGAGGTGTGTAACATAGCCGCTCCAGTAAGCGCTGGAAGCATTTTATGTGCCGAATCGCAGCAGAGGTCTGCACCAAGAGCTATCGGGTGCAGGCTTTTCTCAAAAAATGCAAGATGAGCGCCATGAGCATTGTCCACAAGAAGCTTAGCTCCATATCGGTGACATAGCGCTGACAATGCAGCTATATCCGCAAGTCTGCCCGTATAGTCGGGTGATGTAACATATACGCAAGCAGGCTCAGAAGAGACAGCTAAAGCCGCCTCTACATCTGGCAGTAATATCCTGCCGGACAGTATACCGTCACTGTACTCAGGAAGAATCCACTGAACATCAAGTCCGAGTAGCGCAGCCGCGTTTAGAAAGGCACGGTGAACATTGCGTACAGCTATGATACGGCGTTTTTCCTGTTTCATAAGCGCAAGCATAGCCTGAATGCAGAGAGTAGAGCCGCCTGCAGAATAAACTGTCGAGGCAGTTCCGTACAACTGCGTGGCATTTGCCTCACTACTGGCAATGATACCATCGGCTTCAAAAAGGCTGTCTGCTCCCTTTATCTCCGTAATATCCAGGCGGTAGAGCTCAGCAAGCTTCCCCTCTGGAGAAACGCCCTTATGCCCCGGCATATGTGCGCGGAGCGTTCCTGATTCAGCATAACCACGCAGAAAGTCATATATAGGAGTTTCCATTGTATCTCTCCTCAGATGTAGTATTTGAATATCCTGAAAACTATTATTCAAGCTCGAAGCATCAGATGCAAAACTTCATGCAAAAGCAACCCTTGGCTCTCCATAATTGCAACCATTTCCTTGTTCCTGAAATAGTATAGTATAATCATTACCTTTTGTATTGTTGGAAGTCACAAAAAGGGGCACACAGCGTGCACCCCCTACAACGGAACACCACATACAGCGTTCCTTATTAATTTCTAATTGCTACTTACTCGTCACCGTCAGTTTCCTCAGAAGGCTCCACTGTAGTCTCATCGGTCTCTTCCTCGCTGTCAACTGCTCCGTTATCCGCAATCACATCGGATATTACCTGCTGTAACTCCTCATCGTCATACTCAATTTCCTCAGCTTCAAAAGCTTCACCTACTGTTGAAGCAGCTGCAAGTGAAGCCACCGCAAGGTCCTCACGAATTCCGTCGGAACAAGAGTTAAGCTTTGTCATATCAATGATACCAGAACAGGTAACATCGTCGCCGCTGCCTTTTTTTGTCATAGATGGCAGGAACTCCGCAAGCTGCGCAACTCCCTCTTCCATACCGTTTTCCACGATAGTGAGAGCTAGTCCGCGGAAGAAACAGAAGAGCTGTTCCTCGTTCCAGTAGGAATTTTCCACACCGTCCGAGCAAAGAAATACGGCTGCAGGCATAAGACCTTTAGGAAGATAGAAAAATCTCGCTGAAAGAGCAGCGTCATCCTGACACATAGAAGTTGTTACATTCTCATAGCAGCGTGGATCCTCAGGAACAGGAGCAAAAACGTTACTGTCACCGTCAATTACCACGCATTTTCCGTCACCTATCTGAGCTCCGAAAGCGTAATTCTCAGTAACTACTGCAAAAAGCAAGGTAGTTCCATAAGCACCTAAATAATCACCGGCTTCATATCTTGTGCGGTAATTTGCAAACTTTTCAGGTATACGGTCAAGCTCTTCTTCGGAGAATGGATCATTCTCAAAGTCCTGCTCGGTTTTATCATGCCATCGTGCGATTATACTTCTCCACAGCTGATTGAAGAGCTGTTCGCGCTGACGCTCGTCGGCAAGAACCTCTTCTGCATTTTCGAGTTCCTCAAGAAACTCTCTTACACAGTCCTCTGCACATTCCACGGCAAATTTAGAACCTCTGTCGGTGCGGAGATAGCACAAGCTTCCATGTCCATCCGCAGCAGCCGCAAAGGAATATTTCTCATTATCCGCACAAGCAGAGCAGTCCTGGCAAACAATTCCTCGGTTCAGATGTGAAGCGCCGATACTTGTTTGAGCAAAGGATAATAATCTCTGCATAATCTCACCTTACCAGTCGGATTCGTCCCAGTCAGCGGTGTTTTCTTCGCTGAGAGCTTCATTCGTCTGAGCTTTAACGTCCTCTGCAAGCTGCTTTGATATCTCAACAGGATCTGTTTCACTGTCTACTGTACTTGAATGGCTAGCGAAAACGCTTGTTATAACGCTGGCCTTTTCAATCATAAGACGGAGCTGATCCTTGTTCTTAACATCGAGAACAGTTTCTGAACTTCCTGAGAAGCGCGCAAGAATATCCTTATCAGCATCATCACCAATAGCAAAAGCTATTTTGATAGAACGCTTGAACCAGTTGTTCTTTTTGAGAGCGTCAAGTCCACTCTCCCAGTTATCCGTTGGACCACCATCGCTAAAAAGCAATATTACAGGAGGATAAGCGCCTGCCGCAGTTTGCAGGAACTCATTCCTTGAAAGCTTCTTGTCAAGCTCCTTACAAGCAGCACCAAGATCGGTAACACCACAGGCTTCAAATGTCTTGAAACGGTATCCTTCAGGTGAAACCGGCTCGGGAGTTACCCATGAAGCGCCTGTTGAAAACTCAAGAACTGCAATTTTGATTTCAGCATCGTCGCTTTCATCGCTTATCTCCTGAAGAGTCTGCATTACTTCCTCAAGAGCTGATTCAACCTGTCCTATTTTGCTGCCCTGCATACTTCCCGAAGTATCAATGACATAAAAAAGAGTCATGACCTTTCTGACAGCAGGAGCATAATCATCTAAACCTGGCATTACAATGACCTCCGTTCACATATAATAGCGTTCAATAATAAGATGAACCTCTAGGAATATCGCCAAATAGCGTATAAATCGTATAAACTTCCCGATTTTCGGGGCTATTTATATTTATTATAACATGAAACTTTCATTCGGTCAAGTAGTTTGTTAATTCAGTTTTTTCTTAAGACGAACGTCTCGCCTGACAGTGGTAATAGCTGTTGTTGGTTACATTTCAATATTCCTCCAATGTCTAATTTAGTCCAGTTTACTCCATAGACTATTTTGGATACTCTAATTTAGTCTATGGACTTGCTTAGACTTTATTATACATCAGATTCTTTTTTAGAGGAATACGTTCTTTATTTGACGCTTACGATCTTTGGCCGCATAGCTCAGCTGCGACCATGATGATACCATTTACATGTATTTTGTCCTTCGTCGGCTTACAAAAAAGCAGCTTTTCGCGCCCAATATTAATTGAGTATTATGAAAAGCTGCTTTTCATTTGTTAATATATAGCATTATTCTTGAAACAAATTGCTTGGAGAAATATGAGAAGTTTTATAATATGTATATCCTCCTATTATAATTGAAAATAAAAATACAAAAATCAAAACAGCAATCAAATGTGCATTTATTAATACATTCCAGTTCCATGTTATTAACTCTATATCTTCATTGATCATTCTATCAACTTTCAAAGACATATAGTATGAACACCATATACCGCAAATCGTTGCTAAAAATGAATTAATTCCAACTTCTATCATATTAAGAAGTGCTATTTTCTTTGAATTCAATCCTAACGAAAGTAATATTGCACTATATTTCTGATTTTGTTCAATGTAAAAAAACATATAAATTACCAAATAAAAAATTATAGCTAATACAACGCAAATAATAACAAGCAAAAGAATATGTCCTACAAAATTTGATTGTTTCTGTAAAAAATGCAATTTCTCATAGGCTTTGCAAATATTTCCTATCACACCAAATTGATCATCAAGAGAGTTTTTTATGCTTTCAAAACTCTTTTGCTCGTATTTTTTTACATATACGTAGACATTATCCCATTCCGAATAGTATTTTTCCTGTTTATTTATTATCATAGATACAGGAAAGCCATCAAAGCATTCTTTTTTTATAACACCACATATATTAAAATTTCTTATAAGAGAATAATTGCCTGCTGTAGGAAACTTAACAGAGATATTTTTATTTATACAGTCTGGGTATTCACTTTCAGGCACACCAAACATAATAAGATATTGTTCCGGAATCATAATATCGTTAGCATTCTCACAATTATTGCCACAAACGAACGGTTCATCATAGAAACTGTAAAGGTAATCTGAAAAATCAGATATACTATTATCTATCTGGCATACTTCCAAACCATAGTTTAATTTGTATTCTTCTTTGAAAGCATCCGAAGAAGAATACTTATATTCTTTATTCCCTATTTCAAGAATTTCATTTTCAAATGCCATATCTTCCATGACAATATTTTGATTATTATCAATATCAAGCATAAAATAATCGAGAACCCTAATGACACAGCTAACATCTTCTATCTTTTGCGCATCTTTACATTTATCTGCTAAACTGCTCATATCTTCATTATAATATTTTATAAAACATATTTGATTATCAGGATATTCATCAGCTATGTGTGAACGAATGAAAAAGACAAATATCACCGTTGTCATGACAAAAGTAACAGACAAGAATATGCCCAAAAAGACTTGCATATGATGCTTGATGTGACGACGGATATTTTTTAAAGCCAGTGAGAAGAGTGCAGAAAATTTCATATTATACTTCCCTTCATACTAATGATCTGATGATTGATCTTCTTTAGCTTTCTAAAAAATATTAGCATTGAAAAAGCAATTACAGTAAAAATTGCAATAAAAATCGCCATCACACACTGAATGTTTATATTGATGCTCATAATTTTCATATTAAATGTCAGGCTGTATTCTCTGCTTATCCATTTACATAATTTTAA
Organism: Ruminococcus flavefaciens; assembly: GCA_002310115.1. GTDB lineage: Bacteria > Bacillota > Clostridia > Oscillospirales > Ruminococcaceae > Ruminococcus > Ruminococcus flavefaciens_K. Next base: position 6,355 of record DBYI01000036.1, on the reverse strand, counting down.
AGAAGCAGGAATGCTTACTACTGCTATAAATAAGTGCATAGTCTCAAGTATTAACCAATACAGCAGAACTATTCTTTTCAGTCTCATACCATGATGCATAAGTAAGGAAATAAAACCTCTTCTCCGAACAATTATGACTGTAAAAAACGATAAAAAAATAGCTGTCAAAGCTATTCCTAGAATTATACTCATTGCAATAAGTCCTTTACTCATTACAAAAATAGAATCAACTTGTTCGTGAATGTAACTGTATAAATAAGAAGTACCATTATATCCAGCACGATCAAGTTCATGAATGAGAGCCTCGCAAGAGTTATATTCATCTATCTTGCAGTTTATAAAATATAATTCCGATAAGCTGTTTTCATGAAGAATTCGCTGTTCACATTCAGGAGTAATAATGAAATCTGCGCGTCCTTCTGAATCAGAAAAAATACCGCCAACAATACAATTAGTTTTTTCATTCCCTTGTTCTGTGGAAAAATAGATACTATCTCCTTTGATTACTTTCAGACAATCAGCAATTTTATCTGAAAGAATAATACAATCATCGCAAATCTCATTTTCATCGATATCGTAATTAATGCTTTTGCTTTTAGGATATTTACAAAAAACTTTTCCTTTTAAATGCTCTTCTTTAAATGAATCATTTATAACAGAAGAGGAAATAACATTGCTTTCCTGCAAATATAAGTAAGAAATGTCATGACAGCCATTTTTTACTAAATATTTTATTAAATTACTGTCGGGATCCGAAATCTTTACCTCAAAATCTATTCCTTTAGTATTATCTTTGATTGTTTTATCAATATCATCTAATGCAACCTTGGCAAAAGAAACCATAGCAATTATCATACTATATAAAATTGATAATACAATCAAATAAAGAAAAAGTTCTTTTTTTAAGTTCCTGATTTCTGATAAATAAATTTTTATCATGTCTATATCCTCTTATCCGATATGACAGCCCCGTCTTTAAGAGTAATTATGCGGTCAGTCTTTGATGCTGCTTCAGGATTATGAGTCACAAGCAAAACAGTGGTATTATTATCTGACATTTGACGAAGAAGAGCCATGATTATATCGCTGTTTACTGTATCAAGATTGCCGCAGGGTTCATCAGCAAGAATTAACTCAGGCTTTTGGACAATAGCTCTTGCGATACATACTCTCTGTTGTTCACCGCCTGAAAGCATAGTCACCTTTTTGGAAATATGTTCAGACATTCCAACTTGTTCAAGAGCTACTTCTGCCTTTTTTTTCATATCCTTGCGGTCACCGGCAATTTCAAGAGGAAGTGTCACATTTTCATAAACAGTATAAGTTGGTTCAAGATGAAAATCCTGAAATATAAAGCCAATGGTTTTATTCCGATATACTGCAACCTCTTTTTCTTTGAATGAAACTATATCTTTTCCATTAACTATGATCTTTCCCGAGTCAGGCAATATCATAGAACCTATCATGTTCATCAAAGTAGATTTACCGCTTCCAGATTTGCCAACAATACTTACGAAACAGCCTTTATTAATTGAAAATGACACATCATCTACGACCGCACGATCACCATAGCGCTTTGAAACATGCGATAATTTAATTGCTTTCATTTTTATTATTCTCTGTCTGAAGCTTATATGTATCTTTACGGAACATTAATAATTTGTTTTCGCTGTCATAGTGGAGCAAGTAACCATTTTCCTTATCTTCTCCAAAAAGAGGAACATTAATACTATAAGAACCTTTTGCTTCCTCTTTATATATCAAATTAATATTATATGGTTTAGACAAAACATCCCGGAAATCCGCTTCAGATAATTGTATTTCATTTAATGTGGATTCATAGTACTCCACAAGTTCGTCAATATTAAAATTTTCAAATTGTACTGTATTATCTATTATTTTTATTGAGTCATTTTTATCACTTAAGACATTTGTATAGACACCGGCCTCAACTATTTTGCTAAATTCAAGTGCTTCTTTCGAAGGTAACGGGTCCTTTTTTTCATTACAACCTGAAAGAACTATAACGGAAATTAAAGTAATAAAAATAAATGATAGTATTTTTTTTAAAGATCTCATGATTCACCTCATAAATTAGTATACATCAGAGAAATATAGTTTCTCTGATGTATACAATAAAAAATTACTTAGAATAAGCGTTTATACCACTAGCAATATATATTGTATTGCCTTTTTTATTAGCCCAAGCAGTATTACTTATTGTCAAATCATTGTCAAGGCTACTATAATGACAAACTGCAGTAGCTTTCCAATAATATGTATCTGATGCCTCTGAATCCTCATTTTCTCTTGCATTCAGAACATCAACATTGCCTGTTCGTGCACCACGATTCATCCAAACCTTACTAAATTTCACATTATTGTTAGAATCGATTTTTATTGTTGCACCACTTGTGCCAGGGCATGTGCCTGATATAGCACTACATACATTATAAGTACCTTCAGACGGAGGTGCAGCATCACCACATGATACCAAGCTGACCGCCGAAACAGCAAGAAGCGCAGACATTGCTAAAACTTTTAATTTCATTTTTTTCCCTCCTGTAAGTAGTTTAATTAGATTGATGACATTTAGTGAATGATGTGTTAAAATTTGTGCACAATATTATTAACAATACAATTATAACATTGTTTTTTTTGTTTGTCAATATTTTTGTAAAATTCAGTTTTATTAGCGAAAAAATCTTTTAGCTATACAAAAACGATTATTAGCTTTCCGCAAGATAACTTCAACTATAAAACAATTCCGGCTCTCTCATTAATAAAAAACAATCATTCTTTTATTCTTTTAAACACATACTAATATAAACGCTAAATTGACAAATGCACCATATTGATATATAATTAAATCAGTATTTCACCATATCAGGAGGCAGCCATTATGGAAAAACGTGAGATAAAACGATATATATTCATAGCAATCCTCGCAATTGCGGTCTGTGTTATAAGTCAGAACTTCTATGTGCTGTCAAACTTTGTATCAGTAGTTCTCGGAGCTCTCACATCATTGGTAATAGGCTTTTTTATCGCCTATATATTCAATATAATCATGAATCGATTTGAAAAGATATACTTTCCTAAAAGCAATTCAAAGTTTGTTAAACGCACACGCAGACCATTCTGTATAGCAGCTACATTCACCATAGCCATAGCCGTAATAGCGCTTATAATGTATATAGTCATCCCCGAGATCGGTAACGCATTCGGAGTACTCTATGCTGAGATACCACCCTCGTTCGCCAACGCAAAGGACTTCATTACGGGCAAGCTCAAAGAATACCCTGAGATACAGGAACAGATAAGTTCACTTGAATTCGACTGGGCAAATATAGTCGAAAAGGCTTCAAAGGTTCTCACATCAGGACTTGCAGGCATATTAAGCTCAGCAATGGGCATAATAGGAGGACTTACTTCCGCTGTAGCCAACCTCGTCCTTGGCATCATATTCGCGATATATATGCTTTTACGTAAAGATAAACTCATACAGGACGCAAACCGTATTAGACGCGCATATTTCAGCGATGATTTCAACCAAAAGAGCACTATTGTTCTGAAAACAGCAAATACTACGTTTCAAAGCTTCTTTGCCGGACAGTTCGTTGAAGCTATTATTCTCGGCTCACTCTGCTTCATAGGAATGAAACTGCTTAGGCTGCCATATGCGGCAATGTCTGGAACTCTTGTAGGTGTTACTGCATTTATCCCTATAGTCGGAGCTTTCCTCGGTGCAGGAATAAGCGCTTTCATAATCCTGACCGTTAACCCTATGCAGGCACTGATATTCGTTATTTTCCTTATCGTTCTACAGCAGTTCGAAGGCAATATCATATACCCAAGAGTAGTCGGAGGCAGTGTTGGGCTTCCAAGCATATGGACTCTCGCAGCAGTTACCATAGGCGGCGGACTTTTCGGCGTTCTAGGTATGATACTTGGTGTTCCGTTGACAGCCACAATTTATAAGCTAAGTTTCCGCGTCCTTGAAAGCAAAGAAGAGAAACTCGGAATAGCATCTTCCGAAGCATGCAACGATAAGCCTTCTGTTAAAGCTACAACAAAGCCAAAGAAGCAGAAACAATCAAAAAAGAAATAATATGGAGAATAATATGAATCGTTTTCAAACAGATTTTTTTAAAGCGATAAAAAATATCCGTGAAAACTGCGTTACTTTTGCATTATTTGAAAAGCACGCATCGAAAGAAGAAGAGCTCAACTCCGTGACTTCGGCAATAATTTACCGCATAATGGAGCTTATAGATGGCTACAGTGAATTCAGTCTCGGAAGACTGGATATAATTAATACAGCTACAGGAGAATCCTTAAAGAAAGATCCATTTATCGAGTTACATGATGCAGTTGCCAAATATATCGAAGACTAGAACATGATTCTCAGGCATTCGTAAAGCAACATTACAAGCTGACATATAAAAATTCACCATAAACTATATTTAACAAGCTCACCTGATATGCAGTAAGCGAGTGAAACAAACATCAACTTCGAAGCGGTTAATCCAGTTTATTTCGAAGTTCTATCAAATGCACAAATCACTCAAACAATTTTTCAACATTTTGATACGCGGCAGATTTCATGCCGCGAAATTCTTCTATTCACCGTAAAACAAGATGTCCTTTTTCTCAGCGAAAAGCTGACTTTGTAATCTGATAAAACGAAATGTACCCTTTTTTAGTTTTATTCGTGCAACATACGGTTTGACAATCACGGAGCAAAGTGGTAAGATTACTATAGATATTAAAATTTAAAGGAGTAATGTGTTATGGTCAATTCATGGGCTAAGGAATGGGACGGATTCACAGAAGGACGCTGGAGCAGCAGTTCCATAAATGTCAGAGACTTCATTAAAAAGAATTACACTCCTTATGAGGGCGATGAGAGCTTTCTTGCAGGCCCTACAGCAGCCACAAAGAAGCTGTGGGAACAGGTCATGGACCTTTCACGTCAGGAACGTGAAGCAGGCGGAGTCCTCGACATGGATACAAAGATCATATCCACTATTACTTCACATGGTGCAGGATACATTGATAAGGACTTAGAGCAGATAGTAGGCCTCCAGACGGACAAGCCCTTCAAGCGCTCATTACAGCCATTCGGCGGTATACGTATGGCTCAGCAGGCATGCAAGGAGTATGGCTACGAGGTTGATCCCGAGGTCGTGGAGATTTTTACCAAGTACAGAAAGACACACAATCAGGGAGTTTTTGACGCATACACTCCCGAAATGAGACTTGCCCGTCACTCGGCTATACTTACCGGCCTTCCTGATGCATACGGCAGAGGCCGTATTATCGGAGATTACCGCCGTGTAGCTCTTTACGGAGTGGACAGGCTTATAGAGGACAAAAAGCATCAGATCGATACTTCTCTTGTGAGAATGACTTCCAAGAATATCCGTCTCCGTGAGGAACTTGCCGAACAGGTACGTGCTTTACAGGAATTAAAAAAGCTTGGAGAGATATACGGCCTTGATATCTCAAAACCTGCCGCAAATGCAAAGGAAGCTGTTCAATGGCTTTACTTTGGCTATCTGGCTGCTGTAAAGGAACAAAACGGCGCAGCAATGTCTCTCGGAAGAACTTCCACTTTCCTTGATATATTCATTCAGCGCGATCTTGATAAAGGACTCATCACTGAGGAACAGGCTCAGGAGCTTATCGATCACTTCATCATGAAACTGCGTATCGTAAAGTTTGCACGTACACCTGAGTACAACGAGCTCTTCTCAGGAGACCCCACATGGATAACAGAATCTATCGGCGGTGTTGATGTTGACGGTCACCACCTTGTAACAAAAAACAGCTTCCGTTACCTCCATACTCTTGAAAATCTCGGCACAGCTCCCGAACCGAACATGACTATTCTCTGGTCTACAAAGCTACCGAGAAAGTTCAAGGAATACTGTGCTAAAATGTCTATCAAAACATCATCCATACAGTATGAGAACGATGACATGATGAGGGTAGTGCACGGTGACGATTATGCTATAGCCTGCTGTGTATCATCTATGGTAGTAGGCAAGGAAATGCAATTCTTCGGCGCAAGAGCCAATCTTGCAAAGTGCCTGCTCTACGCTATAAACGGCGGTGTAGATGAGCGCCTCGGCATACAGGTAGGCCCTAAGTTCAGACCTGTTGATTCTGAGTACCTTGACTTTGGCGATGTTTGGGAAAAATACATGGATATGATGGAGTGGCTTGCAGGTCTCTACGTTAACACTCTCAATGTTATCCACTATATGCACGATAAATACAGCTATGAGAGACTTCAGATGGCTCTCCACGACAGAGATGTAAAACGTTACTTTGCAACAGGTATCGCAGG
>DBYI01000111.1:11515-12798 GCA_002310115.1 Ruminococcus flavefaciens | reverse complement strand
TATGAAATCGAAATAACTGATGGTATTGTCAATATAAATGCTATGCACAGGTTGCGTGATGAAGCAGGTGAAAATCAACTATCACTTATCGAAAGCTTCTTCTCAGATGGAACAACTACCAGAACAGAGGTAGATACTTATTCAATATTCGGGTGCTATTATTTTCTTATTTATCTTGCTTATGATATCGATCATTTATTTCTTTATAGTATACACAACGAATTATTACAAACACCAGGAGTTGTAGAGTCTTTTATATTATCAAACAATGAGGAAGCAGAGGTCCTATATTTTAATGACAAAGAACATGAAATAAACCAGTCCGGGATCGGTACCTTTTTTAAGCTGTCGCCTGAAGGTGAAAGTCATTACCCTAAAAAAATATTTCCTATGTTTAAAGGCTTAGCGGAGGGAAGTGGTCCATTTAAGGCTGTATTGAACGAAGGAAGGAATTCAACGATATATAATTTTGAATGTGAATACAATGATCCTGTTCCTTCATCATTGAAAATCACGGAATGCCCTGAAAATGACATAAATGCAGACGGCAGCTTCAATGTTGCAGATGTGGTGAATCTGCAAAGCTTTCTGCTTGGAAAAAATGATAGAACAATTATCAATTGGAGAGCTGCTGATATTTGCAATGATGGAAAGCTTGATGTTTTTGATCTTGTTTTTCTGAAAAAAGCTCTTATAACAGTTCAGCAGTAAACGAAGAAGAAAGGATGGTACTTATGAAAAAAATGGTATCTATCATCACTTCAGCTGTAATGACGCTATGTATCCTGTCTGTTTTTATATTTGACGCACCAGCAGCCTGCTCTGCTGACGATATACCTCCCCTTATCGCAGGGGATATCGAGCTTACCGAGCTGTACGATACAACTGTAGAGATTCGGGGCAACTCGATATATATTGGTATGTTCGATGAATCGCTGAATGTAACGACGACTGACGATTTTTCATGTCGATGGGCAGATGAAGACGGTTATTACTTCACTCCTTCACGAAACGGAAAGTATCAGCTTGGTTTTCCATGCAGTGTAACACTGGACGAGTTAAAAATGTGCCTGTATAATATCGAGTGCAATGATAATACTGTGGATATTCGATTCAGCGGCCTTATGATATTAAGCGCAGAGGCAGGCAAAAGAGTTGTGAATATTATTACCGCTGACGGCAAATCAGCTAAGTTCAGTGCTAAATGGATAACCGACCTTGTTCCTGCCGTGTACTACAGTCTGCACCTGTTCTTTGACGAGGACTACTGGCTGTATTATACG
>DBYI01000111.1:0-11469 GCA_002310115.1 Ruminococcus flavefaciens | reverse complement strand
TGATGATCTCGTTGTTGCAGATGATACGACATTTATAGATGTGACGCCGGTAAACTACGGTCAGAACAATCTTCTTCCCGAGGGAACGCCGGTGCCTGCAAAGATTGTTGAAATTGAAAGCAGCTTCTGGCTCCCGATCTCTTATGGTGAGATCCCAGAAAGTATAAATGTTGCGCTTACAAGAACGAACGGCTATGAAACAAAGTATATGAGCTTTACTATTATGAATGAAATGATAATTCCGTCAACTCTAAAGATCACAGACGGTATTGACAATGACATCAATCTTGACAGAATATTTAATGTAGCTGATGTAGTGATGCTGCAAAAGCAGCTTCTCGGCATTTATTCAGTGGAGCGAAGCAACTGGAGAGCAGCCGATATATGCAGGGACGGTACTGTAGATGTATTTGACCTTGTATGTATGAGAAAGGCTCTTATAGCCGGAACTGCCTGACAGCATACCCGTGCATGGATAATAAAAGCATAGTTTAAGCCCGAAAGCGATATCTCAATTCGCTTCCGGGCTTTCCTATTATAATAAGTACAAAAAGGGCGTTTCAGAAAGTACACTTTATGGGACACCTGAAAAATAGCGAAAATAGCGTTCCAAAAAGTGGTGTTTTGACTTTTGAGACGTTCCGAAAGTCGCCACCACTTTTTGGGACAGATTGGAGGTATTATGGATAACAGAACCTATGGTTATGCCCGTGTTTCTACCCGTGAGCAAAACGAAGATCGTCAGCTTGAAGCGCAAGTAAGATTCGGAGTCTCCAAGCATAATATAATCGTTGATAAGGCATCTGGTAATGATACGGAACGTGAAGGCTATCAGTATCTAAAACGTCAAATACTTCGAAACATATATAGAGCAATCAAGCCTTTTATTCTCAGCGAAACAATCTTGCTAACAGTGACTTCCTTTCAGTTTGCTCGTTCACAGATTATACCTTGACTTCAGTAGCCTTTGTAGCTTTGTCAATAACATATAAAACATGGACTCCATAGCGTTTGGACTAAATTAGACATAGGAGGAATACGTTGTTTATATGACTTACAGAACAAAAGCGTTGCGACTAAAAGATGGTTGATGTTCAGCAAAAAGATTCTTAGCTGAGATATTTCAGGTTACAAAAATAATCCCCTCTGAGTTTTCACGCGTTTTAGTGCTTCTACTCAAAGGGGATTATATCGCGAAGGTTGCGATATATTAAGTATTCATCCTTACATTCTCCATTTTAACTAAAGAGCATATAAATCGTGTCAATATCTTTCACATCTATCTTACCGTCACAATTTACATCTGCGAATAAGAATTCAGGATTGGAAGGATCAGGCATTGCTACAGTATTTGAAATATAATCCTGGATAAGCTGAACGTCTTTACCATCAATTATATTGTCCTTATAGACATCACCTAATGAGCGCTCACAAATAGGCATTTGTGGTAAAGAATAATTTATTCTGGAATTCTGTGGAGATGCAAATTTCCAAGTGCTATGTGAATCACCAAATTTTTTAATATCTTTATCAGATACTAGAAAATGACTATATTTTACACCGTATTTAGAATCATCATGACAAGGATCAACATGGAAATAATAATTATCTATTTTCACCATACACCATGCATGAGTATCGCTGTATAAAAGGTATGCCTCAATGCCTGCCTCACGGAGAAGAAGTGTCAATGCTCTTGCATAGCCATCACAAACTGTTGTGCTGCGCATAAATACTGATGAGTCTATATGGCATTCTTTAGATGGATCAGGGTTCTCATTTGAATCATATGCATAATTAATATTGTTGCATACCCAGTCATGCAGCGCTTTAACCTTCTGAGATGTCGTCAAAACGTTTGAACTGCCAATATTATGTGAATTAATACCTGCAATGTATTTTATTGTTCCTTTAAGATATTCTTCAAAGAAACCTATTCTCTGTTCATCTACATCAGTCAAATACGCTTTTGTTGCTTTCATGAAATCGTCTCTCATTAATGGTTTAGCATAAGGATTATATCTTTGTTTTTCGTAAGTTACAATATCCTCATTGTTGACTTGAGTGAAATTCGTGCACCCTGCCACCATTCCTGTACTGATAATCGCATGAACAAATCCATTATCATCAGGAATATTAATATTTTCAAGAGCAGTACATTCTAAAAATAATTTTTTGCCTAATCCTTTCTTAGGATAGCTATTGAATGTAGCATTTTTTAAATTTGTACAATATGCAAATACTTGATCGCCCAAATCTGTAACTGATTCAGGGATAGTTACGGATTCAAGACTTTCACATTTTATAAATGCTCCACTCTCTAATGTTTCAAGATTATTAGGTAATGAAAAGGATTTTAAGCTTTTACAACCTGCAAATGAATTAGAACCAATGCAAGTTAATGATTCAGGAAATGTTACTGATTCAAGATTTATGCATTCTGAAAATATTATAGATTCCAATCTTTTAAGATTATTAGGTAATTTGATAGATTTCAAATTTTCACAATTTCCAAATGCACAATAGCCAATTGCTTTAGCAGATGGTATGGAAATATTAGAAATACCTGAATGGAAAAAAACATAATTTCCCATTTCATCAAATTCTGTAGACAAATATACTGAATCTAAGTTGGACGTGTACGCAAAAGCCATATAGTCTATTTTTTTTACAGTCTGAGGAATATCTACTCTTGTAATAGTTGTATTGCCGTTAAACAATCCCAAACCAAGCTCAGTTACAGTATGACCGTCAATATTTTCTGGGATAAAGACATGCTCGTCGGTTCCATTATATTCGGTAAGCGTTACAGTTTGTGAATCTAAATCATTTACTTCATACGCCCAGTCAACGTTACTGCTAGCAGCTGAAGCAGAAATAACATTTGTCTGCAATATTTTGCTGAATACACTTGCGTCTGTTGAAAGTACACCTGATGCTACTATTGAAAGCGCCATTACAGATGCTATAACTCTTTTTAAGTTCATGTTTTAATTCTCCTAAGTAAGATTAATTGCTGCAGCATTGATAGTATAGCATAAAAAATATTATATGTCAATGTGATTGACATTTAAATTGAATACGGATTAATGAAAAAATTAAAGGTATAACAAATATCTGTTTTGAACATATCTTGCTTTAAGTGCAAATGGTAAAATAAGAATGTAGGAAAAATGGCATATAAGTATGTCGAAAAAGCTACATTCTTATTTTACCATTTACATATGTCAATAGACCACGGGCTATTGACATAATATAGGTACATTATATATTGACAAGAGTTTTGACATCTGATAATATAAGAATATAGACAAGTCCAAAATAGGCGATATGTTGAGTGCGTAGTTCTGCTGGCAAAAGCAGAAAACCTAAAATGTCCTGTTTACACGGATGATCGGCATTTCGCCTTTCATGTTACAGGCGTTTTAAGCACTCAATTTTTGTATGTGCAAATTGATATTTCAGAGAGGTAATAAAAATGAAACTTTATTATATTGATCAAAGAAAAATGTTTTCGTTTATGCAGCCGATTGAAGTCTGGGATGAACAGGGCAATGTCCGGTACCGGCTGAAAAGCAAGTGCACTGTTGGATACCAACTCCATCTTCTGACACCTTATGATGAAGAAGTGGCATCAATCCGACAGAAGCTTATGACAATGGCACCGAAGTTCATCGTGAAAGTGAACAACAAAGAACTGACGGTCAGTTTAAAAGCCACCTTGAAAGGAGAAAGATATTGTGTGGTTAGTGACCTAAACTGGAAAGCAGAGGGCTTTCTGGAATACCGCACATATCAGATCACAGCCGAAAATCATCAGATTGCAAAGGTTCAAAAGGTTGAATTCAGTAAAGGGCATAAAGATGTACTGTACGAAGCGCTGAAAAAGATTGCGCATGTTCCAATCAATGCGCTCAATCAGGGGAATTGTTGTGAAATAGATTTTTCGGATAATCAGAATGAAGCCGAAGTACTGGCAGTTGTCATGGGCATTGAGGCGACGCTCTGCGTTAAGTGAAGACAACTGATGAGAAGGAGCTGTTCCAGGAAGATGTAAGGTTGGTTGCGAAAGAAGGAAAATTGTATTATTTGCCTTTTGATTAATGAGAAAAAGGACATAAAGCTGATTGCGAAGGAAGTGACTATGATGATTTCAATTGACAAACGGCTCAATGATGAAGAAATGAATATTCTCCGGCAACTGATTGGCAGGAAGATTGTATCATTGCGACATCGGGAGTTTAGCCCCACTCATGCTTCTTATGGAGTCGTGGGCATCGAAACGGAACAGGGGACGATCTATCTTTATAGTGAAACAGATTCCATGAATTACTTTGGCTCTGTTGAAGAAGAGGCAGTATTGACGCTGACGCACGAACGCCGTGCTTGGCTTGATTTTGATGACTTTTCTTATGCTCTCGCATCCACATCTCCGGTCAATGAGACTGTAAAGGAGATTCATGTCGTGCAGGATCATCAGCGGCTGTATGAAAACGGCGAGCAGACCTTTGATATATGGCTGACATGGGGGATCATATTTGATTTTGGCGATTATCAATACTCGCTTGAAAAAACGCAAGGGTTTTCAGGGCTAATATTCATTAAGAAGGGCAATGACCTGATTAATACATTTTCAAATACGGAGGAGTTTGAAGGCCCTGAGTTCTGGACTGACGGCTGTATCGCCAAATGTGACAGAGAGATCGTTGTGATAAGCTAACGCGACATTAGCAAGACTGTAAAACGGAGAATATGTGCGGGGCGGTTTTTCCGATTTTTGTGCATATTACAGTGCCTCCAGATATTGACATATTGGCGGATGGGCTGTATAATCATAGTAATGGGAACCAAATCGGGGTTTTGAGGGGGATTTTATAATGAATGATCTATGTATGATAATAAAAGAAATGGTGAAACCGAATTTCCTGAATATCAGAACATCTATCCAGACCTATGACAGAGATGCGATATGCTGCGGTACTCCGTGTTGGAGATGGGCATATCATGCACTTCATTCAGCTGATAAATGGTTTATAAATCCTTGTGTATATGATGAACCGCCTTTTCATGAAGAAGGACTTGATAATCCCGACAAGCCTGCTTCTGTTATCTTATCTGATGAGCAGCTTCTTGATTATCTTGACAGTGTAGAGAAAAAAACTTTCGCATATCTTGATTCGCTCACAGATGAGATGCTGTATGAATGTCCTGAAAACTGTGAACATACGAGAATGGAACTGGTACTGAGACAATTCCGCCACATATCGTTCCATACAGGAATGCTTAACGGACAGACTGCTGTAGCAACAGGAAAATTTCCGATGTGGGTATCTCAGGCTGACAAATATGTTGATGACGGTATTTTTTTCGGTAGATACAGAAAAGGACAAGTTACAAAATAAGTTATGATAATGTAAATTCTGATTTATGCGAATAATATGTCGTCAGCCTTCCTTCGTCTCGACCTCTTTCACCAGCTCAGCATACGGAATCTGCTGTCCGTTACGAATTACATACACGCCTTCGGCATTCCCGGTGTCCTCAACATAACAAACAATACAAAAGGTTTCAGAACTGTGGCAGACTCATATTATATAGAACCAGCTCCCTTACGGGAGCTGGTTCTTTAATAAGCATTGTACCACCGTAAATGTCGTGTGTTTTTCGTGTGATTTTGTGTGATTTTTAACTGTAAACAGTCACACGCGACTGCAAAAATGCAGTTTAAACTGTTTCATACAGGTAAGAGAAAAGCCTGTATTTCGGAGTTTTTCTCGAAATACAGGCTTTATCGTTCTGGCAGGGGCAGAAGGACTTGAAGAGGATTTTGACAATTTAGCAACCTTTCCCAATTTCTTTCGAAAGCCGATGTCAATGTAAAAAACGTCAATCACCAACATGCTATCCTTCCTTATTTTGTTCTATGTTTTCGTAATATTAAAGGACAAGTTTTCGGCATACTCCTGTATAATACTCCCAAAGTAAAATGGTAACATTATGACATTTTGTCCTTTATCGTCTCATAATAATTATAATTCATCTATATATACTGTCTACAGATTTTTATGCAATAATTATTATCCATTTATACAGCATTATTCAATTTCACCCAAGCTTTCCCAGTCCCGAAACAGGACTCAGATATACTTTCATCTTCTAAAGAACTGATAATTTCATAATTCAGCAAAGGGGTGTCCATTTTTGCCACCCCTTGTTACATAATTACAATATAACAATTCGTGAATCAAAATAGATCATATTCGATGAAGATGCCCAGAAGCACATCAAATCATGGCACCATTATTATTGCAAAGCAATCGTCAACTAAGCCATGCATATTAAATTAAGGAATGTCTGCTGTGAGCTTTTTATTCAAAACATAACATTATATCTGACCCAGTTATATTCCTTGTTGTCGTCATATATCCCTTTCGGAACAGTTACCTGAGCAAGACATACAGATGCCATAGAGTCACCATTCAGCAATCCGTTATACATTACGAACATACACAAACCGTTGTCAGGCTGCATTGTAACATTCACCATATATGCCGGTCCTGCTGAACCCGAACCCTGAAAGATCCATTTCATAAACAGAACATTATCCTTGAAAAAACTGTCATCGTATTTGTCAAGATAAAAAGACATTGCTTTCTCATTGCAGAATTGCTCAAGATAGCTCTTCAGTCCGTCGGTATCTTTTATAACTGCGGAAAGATTTTTATTATTCTTGCTCCAGTCAGTATCTTTTTTTAAAGAGATCATATAGTCATCATACCAGTCAACCTTGTTGCGTATCTTTGTATCTGTGAACTTTTCGCCGTCCTGAACCTTGACACTGGTGAAATTATCAGATTTTTCACCGATATAGACAAGGTCGCTGTCCTTTAACTTTAAATAAACAGCTTTCTCGGTATTTTCATCAACAGGATACGCAAGCTTGACGGTATCTCCGTTCAGCTCCCATGTTCCCTCTGTCATATAGCTGAGAATATCCTTCTCATGGCACGCAAATCTTCCGTGTTCGTCGAAGGTGATAGTGAACGAACCACTCTTTTCATACACGTAGGTCTTGCCTATGAGTGCTTTCGCGGACTGCTCGTCCTCGCTCAGACCGAGGAGCTTTCTCTGTATAGCAAGAGCATCGCCTACTGTAAGACCGTCGCCGTCATTATCTCCGTTGAGTCTGCCAAGGGCGGTAAGATGATGGTAGGAGTCCTTACCATTTTCGCCGTACTTGTCGGGATTTGCAAGAGCCTGCATTATAAGCACAGCATCTGACATATCCACCTGACAGTCGCAGTTGGTGTCACCCTTGAATATATCGGGCTTACTCGATATCAGAGCTACATTTTTGATATCGCTGAACCTTGCAGGATATGTTGTAAGGAAATAATCCTTGGTATAGGTCACTTCAAGCACCATTCCTGCGGCAGGAGCTGCACCAATATCGACAGAATTCGTGGGTACAGCAAATTTGTTGGAGAAATTATATACCTGCGAGTTCATATCGGGGCGTACAAAAATGTAATCGTCGTATGCATCAAGGACTGTTACTTTCAGCTTGTATGATGTTTCGGTCTCTGTCTGTTCTGCTGAACTTACTTCAATATATACATATGCACCGAAAGCACAGCCTGCGGCTGTAACATATATTTCTGCTTTGCCCTCTTTAAGAGCTGTTACGCTAAATGTGTCTTTTCCTTCTTCATAGTCTATTGATATACAATCCGAACTTGTATTCACTTTACCGTTTTTAGCTGTTTTAGTTTCGGGATTGTAAAACTTCACTTCTCGTTTTTCGCCTGTTTTCATAGGTGATTTGTCATATTCGACCTTAACTGCGTAATCAATTATGACTCTTGTCGTAGTCGTGGTATTTGCAGGCTGAGACATAACGGCGGAAGTTCCGTCAACTATGAGGACATTGCCCTCCGAGTCAAGTATTCTTCCCTTAGCGTCGGTAGCATAAGTCGACGTAACCGTTGTGCCCGTCGATATCTTGGTAGTGGTTGTGGTAGTGTTATTTGCGGTCGTTGTTGTTGTAGGTGTATCGTTATCAACGACCCTGACCTCAAAGCTTACGTTATCCGCACCAACTATCTCAACTTTATAAGTTCCCGTCTTATCGCTGCGGAAATCTGAACTGAGAACAACTCTCGGAGCTCTTGGAATATTGGACTGATAGTCAAAAGCTACATCGGGATATGTGTAAACAACAGGCTCTTTCTTGTCCATTGTAACTTCTATTTCTATACCTTTAAGGTCTATCTGTTCGCCTACCTTGTATTCCACCTTGTCAGGGAGACTGACTATCCTGTATTCTGGCTCTTTATTAACATCGCTTTCAGCGTCCTTCTTTGCAAGCGGAACGATCATATAATCGTTGTAAAGCGCATAAGTATACACGTCGCCGACCTCACAGTCAAGGGGATTGACAGTAAGGTTCGAAGCAAAAGTGCTCAGCCCGTAATAATATTCTTTACCCTCTGAATCCTTGTATCTTATGCTCCAATGTGCTGAACCGTCGTATGTCTTGCTTGTGACTGTCAGTTCCCTCTGCTCCATAAAGTTTTCGCAATTGCCTGCCTTATCAAGCTTTGCGCTCTCGTCAAGCTGATAGTAGTATGCCATTGCATATACGGGATCATTAGGTGCAGCCATGACCTTAGTCATAGAAACTTCGCCGTCAGCGATAAATACATCTCCGTAAGAAATATTGGCAGGAGCGTCCTCCCATACTACCTTATCGACCGTATAGCCGCCATCGGCTTTGTGGGCAAAATACCTGAGCTGTGTTGCTCCGCTGTATGTACCGACTGCAACAAAGAAATTCTCAGCTTCAAATTTTGTCTCCTCTGCCAACGCCTGATAATTTTCGGCGGGCACTGCCGAAAAAGCGCCTGCACTTAGCGGAACCGCATTTACGGCAAGTACCGTAGCAGTAATTACTGCCAATAAACTTTTTTTCATAATATCAACTCCTTTTAAAAATTGGAAACGCTCGTTACTGTATCCTTTACTTATTAGACGAACAGGAAGCTGCTTTCTCTCACCCTTTTTCGTTTTTTGCACGTACACTTTGTCATCTTAATATTACTATATATTTAGCCCAAAATCAACACGTTTACATTATAATTATAATTTGTTATAGACATTAATATGTTTTAACGATAAAGCCTGTTATGGAACTCCTCATAGGTGTTGCAGTTTTGGCAACACCTTGATCCAGATAGAAAACAAAATGGATTTAAAAATCAGTGTATTTGATGTATTTGATGTCTATTTGCCCGTATTCCGGAAATTTAAAATACATCTGATACATCGCAGATGTATTCTAATGTATTCACTATGTATTTAAAAATAGCTTAACACCGTGTATGAATACGCTGAATACACCAAATACATCATTTTTCAATTTCATCTCAGTCCCGGAACAGGACTCAGCCATATTTGAGTCGGTAGATTGCTAACTCTGTATAAAGTGGCGGGTAAAACAGCCACCTCCTATACAACAATTCTCAAATCTATTAAAGCAGATGCAGTCACAAAACGGGACTGCACTAAACTTAGAACATCATATATCAAGGCGTTCTTTTTTGTTGCTAAATAAAGCTCAGCAATCATACCGATGCGGTCATGTTTTGTTACCCGATTTCAGGTTACTCTAAGTCAAGTAATAAAAAGCACCTATTTAAGCAGCTGAACTAACAGTTCTACAAAATCATCTTCATTATAGGTCAAGAACCATTTCCCTCTGGCTTCATCTGGCATTTTATCAAGTACCTCTTCCTGTGGTATGGCTTTAGCCATAGCAGCTTCGTCATCGTTAAAATACTCATAATATACCGAAACGATGTCATCTATAACCGGCATAACACCGTCTCTGAGGCCCATAGACATAGTATCCGCATGACTTCTAACATCATATTTATTATCAGTATCATCATCGATGTCACATGTCACGAATATATATTCGCTGTTTTCTCTCAATATGAACGAACCATTATAATGATTTGAAAAACTACCCTGATTATATATTCTTATTGTCCTTTTTTCGGTATTTCCATAATATACATCCCCAACCTGAACTTCAACTATCGTTTTCTTCACAGGATTGAGTTCCTCACCATTTTCGGTAATTCGCTCTACTTCATATTCTTTTATGCTCTTGATCGTACCTTTGAAAACAATGAAAGCATCATTTTTTATCTGATCCTTATCAAATAGTTTATATGATATATTTGATGTTGTTATTTCATCAGGAGTAATCTCTTTCCATTCAGGCTTAGCTGTTGTTGTCGTAATTGCCGCTTTGGGATTCTTAACATACTCAGAGAAGCTAAGATTGCCTCCAACAGATACGTATGCATAATATGTGAGAACACTTGATGCGTCTACTGCATCTATAAATCCGTCACCATTGACGTCCTGTTCAGCAAGTTCGCTTTCAGCGGGCTTGGCAGATGATGTCGAATATTTTGCGTAGTTGGCTAGAATTATGGAAGCATCTATGGCATCTATTAGCCTGTCCCGATTTACATCACCGAGCGGTATATTCGTACATTTCAGCATAAGGATATTATCGATACGTGGAGTATCCGTATCATTGACTCTAAGATATTCAAATCTTATAGTTATTTCATCTCCGATTTTATAGTGAATAAGCTGGTCTTTGATAGCACTTGAAAGAAAACGATATTTTCCATGATTTTCAAATTGAATTGTAAAATCATCGATATCTTTTATTATGTCTGTAAACATATCATTACCGTAATACTCCAATGTGGTAGCGAGACTTGGAGTTCCGTAAACTGAAGTAGTTGTAGTAGTATATGTTGAATTTGCATATGTTGTAGTGGTTCCGGTAAGCACGGGATATATTGATGGAGTGCCTATGTAACTTTCATTATTCCAGTCTTTATCAACTGATACTGACTTTATGATATCACTATTTTCAGCTTTTAAAAGCTGATCTTTATTAAGCTCACAGAGGATAAATCCGTAATTCGGATATTCAATATTATCAGTAATATCCACACCGATATCTTCAAGTACTGGTTTCGCAAGATCTTTTTTAGCTTTTTCCGTCAGTTCTTTTGAAAGCCTTTCATAATTTACATTAAAGTACTCTCTTTGCATACTCAATCGCTCAGGTTCTGTATACTTTAACACGTCAAGGCTGTCATAATACTCTTTACTAAGTTCCTCAGCCTTTTGATGCGCTTCACCTTTTACTTTGTCAAGTATTTTAGCATCGAAATTAAAAAGTATCTTTACTTTGACAGTTTCTTCACCACTCTCAAACTCAGAACGGGTATTGTCAGTTACTACCGCAGCATCTGTACTCATAGTTGCTAACGAAGCACAGGCGAACATTACTAATGAAGTAATAGCTGCTAAGGCTTTTCTCGTTTTTTTCATAATAATACCTCCCTTTAACATCGCAGGCAAATCATTATGTAGGAC
>DBYI01000106.1 GCA_002310115.1 Ruminococcus flavefaciens | reverse complement strand
CCCTTTGCAAAAGTGTAAAACTCCGGGCACTCAGTGATTATGCGGATACGCTTGTGCCGTGCGTGTATGTCGACTTCATCGGCACTGCTAAACATGTGCTAAGCAACAGACACAGAGAAGGACTTCGCCGCTTGCTCGACTTCCGCTTTAAGCGCCATTCAAGGTATAATCTCGACAGCAAACGCTTGAAACTCATCGAGGAGCAGATTCACAAACGAGCAAAGGAATTGCTGAAATAATCGTTTAATAAGTATAATAGCCGCAGGGAAAACTGCGGCTTGCTTTTTCATATTGCAAAATCTGCTTTCGTGTGCTATAATGAGAAAAAACGTCAGGAAGTGATAATGTGAAAGTATATATTCAATCCTATGAAAACGGTATTCCGCATAATTATAATTTTATGAACGCATATCAAGGCTTTTATGAAATGGGATTTGAAGTAGTACCGTTTCATGATAATGACAAATTTCAAGAAAGCAATAAGGAAGATATCATAGTCGGATATGTTGGAACGGTAAGAGCACGGCTTGCGGATTTTGGAATTATCACTCCTGAAATGGACTATCCTGACGAACTGCAAAAATATCTTGGGCGTAAGATATGGCAAACAAAAATGAACGAAGTAAACAATAATCCGGACTGTTGGCCTGTATTCGTTAAACCTCTTGAAGATAAACAGTTCACGGGTGTTGTTGTGCGTTCTCCGAAAGACCTTATCGGCTGTGGAATTCAAGGCGTTAATCAAGATGTTTACTGCTCCGAAATCGTAAAATTTGAAGCAGAATGGCGATGTTTTGTAAGATATGGACATATCCTCAGTGTAAGACCGTATAAAGGTGACTGGCGTAAGCACTATGATTACAAAGAAATTGAAAATGCTGTAAAGGAATTCACATCAGCTCCCGCAGGCTACGCTATTGATTTTGGACTAACCGATGACGGAAGAACATTACTTATCGAGGTTAATGACGGTTACGCACTCGGGTGCTACGGATTGTTTTACATTGACTATGCTAAGCTGTTATCCGCCCGCTGGGCTGAACTGACTGGAACAGAGGACGAATGTGCTTTTGATATAAGATAAAGAAAAGACCGCAGGAATCAACTGCGGTCTTTTTATTATTCCAGCTCCCAGCCGTTATCGCCGTGATATATCATCAGCTTGGTCATACCGCCGTCGATACAGATATTCTCGCCTGTGATGAATCCTGCCTTGTCGGAACAGAGGAACATCACCATATTAGCAATATCCATCGGATTTCCCACACGTCCGCAGGGCTGCTGATAGGCGTCGGGGCCTTTGTAGACCTTGTAGGACGTATCAATCCACCCCGGAGAAATGGAGTTCACGCGTACCTTTCCTGCAAGGCTCACCGCAAGAGCATGAGTGAGCGCAGCTATACCGCCTTTGGCCGCAGTGTAACTCTCGGTCTGAGGCTGGCTCATTCGGTCGCGTGAGGAAGAAATATTGATGATACTGCCGCCATTATTGAAGTACGGAGCGAACAGCTTCGACAGGTAAAACGGAGCGGCCACGCCTACTGAAAGCGCGTACTGGAATTCCTCATAGCTACACTCGTCAATGCCTTTCATCAGCGGCAGAGCGTTGTTCACGAGGAAGTCGATGTGTCCGTGTTGAGCTATGACCTGCTGTGCGAATTCTTCAAGCACGGTCTTGTCGGAAATATCGCCGACGAAGTGGTCTCCCTCCGCTTTGTCGATAATGCACACTGCCGCGCCGTTTCTGCGGAACTCCTCGGCTATGCACTTGCCTATCCCGTTTGCGCCGCCTGTTACTACAGCTACTTTGTTTTTGAATATATCGCTGATTTGTGGAGCCCTTTTCACATCAGAAAAAGTGCAAAACGGTTTGTTATCATTAGAGCAATTCTTAACTAATTCTTCAACCAAACTTCTTATAGCATTGTAAGTATGTTCGTCTTTGCTGATAATAAAATAATCTCTGACCGAAAACCTGCGGAATGTTACGACCTGTATCAAATCACGTTCAGCACCTGTTTCAACACACAGCTTTTCGATGATCTCACTGAAATATAAGTCTTCCTTTTTGCGGCTACGATGATTATAAATAATTACAGCTTTATTCTGTGAGAGATAATCCTTGACCTCGCTGTAATAAGTGTATTTCACGCTTAGAGGCGAACCTGTTTTTACCGAATTACAGAGGAGTCCGTTATCGGGATCAAGAAAAACTATGTCGCACTCTCCGAGCTTTTTCAATGCAGCTCTGTGCCATTTATCACGTTTAGCATTTTCTCTCGGAACAAGCTTGTTATGGTAAACCGCATTATTTACCAAATCCAACTTTTCAAGCATTTCAATGGAATGATTGCCTTTCAAAGTTTCAAGAGCGGAAGCAAGTTTATCATCGAATTCTTTTACACTTTTAAAATCACGATACTTTCCGTCTTCCTGCTTGAACTTGCCGTTTTTGTCACGCTCAAAATCAAGTTCTCCGGGATTGTACCAGTTTATACCGATACTGAATTTTTCAGACATCTTCCGAAGCAATCCGAGTTTTCCATAATCTCCGATATCGCCTGCGTATCTGTCCTGTATATTCTCACCTCTCTTTGGGAATTATCCACGTTTCACACACAAGAGTGCCGTCAGATTTACATTCACGGATAACTCCTCTGACAGCATTCTCCTCAGTTTCAATAACTTTTCCGTCTTTGTCGAAATACAACAATTCTGAGTAGTCTCCGCCGTTTGGTGTAGGTTCATTAATTGTCATTCAAGTGCCTCCAATATTCCTGTTCATCCACTTTATTCCCTTAGCAATACGCTTCTCAGGCTCATTGAAATGTCCACCGTCGTTCCATTCAAGGATATGACGGAATACGCTTTTGTCGCCGCACACAAGCTCATACTGCCTGCGAGTGCAGTCTCTGACAGTCGCCATAATGCGGTCGCGAGCCTTTTCTTCGCGGTCACCGAGACTGAGATAAACGGAGCTGTTTTGCGGTGCGGTATGGCTCTCAGCATACAGAATCCATTCCCCGAACCACAGCGAGCCAGAACAACTAATAACTCCGCTGAACACCTGACTTTCGTAGAACGCCCACAGGCTGAAAAGTCCTGCGAGAGAGTATCCGCAAAGGATACTCTTACCTGTAAGGCCGTACTCTTTTTCACAGTACGGAACACACTCGTTCACAAGCCAGCCCAGCGTTGAGCGTCCGCCGCCTGCAAAAGACCTTTTCTTATTCAGCGTGAACTTCCACGGCGAGAAGTCGGTGTTCCATTCCTCAACCTCGTAAACGACATAGTTACACTTTACATCCTCGCACAGCGCAAGGACTTTTTCAATAGTCCCGGAGCTGTTTTTCATCTCGCCCCAGTATATCGTGGGCAGGTCAGCACCGTTTATTATAATATGGCAGGTTCTGCCGTTAATATTAATCTTTTCCATTTTTCTCCATGTACACAAATTCAAGTTCGTCATTTATAACTTTTCGAGCGAATATCGCATAGCCGAGTTTCTGATACAGGCGTATATTATCAAGGCTTCTTGTACTTGTGAAAAGTTCATAGCGCTTATCAGGAAAGAATCCCTCGATCTCAGACAGAAGCATTGAACCATAGCCTTTATGTCGGTGGTCAGGGTGTACCATAAGCTTGCCGATATAAACTCTACCGTCGATTTCTTTTGTGCAGACAGAGCCGATAATTACACCGTTTTCATCAACCATTTTCAGTATTACGCCGCTGTTAAACTCCTCGATAACTTCATCAAGAGTCTGCTTCAGCGGAGGAATGTCTCTGCTGCCGAACAGAGCTGCTTCGCTTTAATAAGAAAGGTATTGAAGCTGCAATATCTCTTGCAGGTCAACACGTTCAGCTTTTTTATTATACACATACAAATTCTCCTATATTGAAGTTCCGAGTTCATACGCTTCTTTCAGCGCAGGACTGCCTTCGATGTCGCCTATTTCCTTGACTCCGCGCACCAGCACCGTGCCGATACTTTCGAGCTTGAAGAAGTCCAGCACCATTTGGTACTGTATGACTATGGGCTCAAACAGATTTGGAAGCTCTGCCGCTCCGACAAGAAGAAGTCCGAGCTTCTTTATGCGGAACGTGTTTCGCATGGGAGTGTGGAGCCTGTCCACGATTGCTTTCAGCTGTGCGCTGATACCGTAGAAATATACAGGCGAAGCGACAACAACAATGTCCGCATTCCGAAACTTTTCATATATCCTCACCATATCGTCATTCTGAAAACATTGGTTGCCTTCACGAATGAAACAACTGTTGCAGACTATGCAGGGATTCACGTTGTAGTCGGCAACTGACACTATCTCCACATCATTGTGAATCGCTGCGTCTTCCGCAAAGCTCTGAGCCAGATGAACTGTATTGCCGTTTTTTCTAACACTTCCAACAAGAATTACTATGTTGTTCATTGCTGCGCCTTCCTTCATATTCTAACTAATTTACGCTCTTTTTTCGGATGTTCCTGGTATATCGGCATCCGGTTGTCTTATAGTTCTCGCATCCAAAAAATTCGCCGAATTTACCGGTTTTATGTTTTAGCTTTCCGCCGCACAAAGGACAGATATACGCTTCTTGATTCATTTCATCTACATACTTATCATGGAGCTCTCTCAAGAAGTCAGATTCTTTATCCTTGAGCGTAACAAGAATCACTTTCTTTTTAGATCTTGTCATAGCAACATAGAAAAGCCGGCGCTCCTCTGCATCAGGGAATGGATCGCTGTTTTCAAGCAGCAGATCAAGAACAGGAGAATCCTGTATTTTGCTCGGGAAACCCATTCTTCCGTTTTTATTATTCAAAATAAAAACATAGTCAGCTTGCAGTCCTTTTGATTTATGCGCTGTAATATAACTGATGTCCAGATCTTCTCTCTTGGAGTATCTCACTTTCGTTAAGCTGTTGCGATTATCGTATTTGTAGCTTAACTCGGGATTGTCCTCAAGCATTTTATTATCAAAGGAATATCTTCCTATCAGAAATACAGTGCTTCCGTAAGGCAGCTCGTCCATTTTATTAAGCATGAACTGTACGGCGTATTTATCGGTATAGCCTTGAACTTCGCCCAATACATATTTCTCGGCAGATGAGATACCGCGAATGTTCTTGCTGAGCTGCATGGGATTCCGCATTATGAATCCGCTTGTGATATCAATGAGCCGTTGAGGAAAACGATATGTAGTTTCGATCCTGCTTATCTCAGAAGCTCCCCAGTACTTTGAGAAGTTCTGGATATAGCCTATATCGCTGCCTGCAAAACGATAAATGCTCTGCCAGTCGTCTCCTACGCAGAACAGGTCATAATCATATGAATCACGCATAGCTTTAAGTAGTTCATACCGTGCTCTGGAAATATCCTGATATTCATCAACAATGACCATTTTGTATTTATTCTTATATCTGCCGTCAAGCACATAATCGGTCGCTAAATTGATCATATCATTAAAATCGATCTCGTCATTTTCCTTTAGATAATCGTTGTATCTGGCCCATATCGGGGATATAACATCAAGAAGATATGCAACGTCCACAAGATTGTAAGCTGCTGCATTTCTTCGCTTCATCTCTGCGATATCGTATCGGTTGCTCTTCATGAGATTTATCACAGTTTCGATCAGCTGAACAAGTCCGTCGATAACATTTGCGTCGTCTTCCGATACCTTCTTCCATATCTCTTCCTGAGAAACAGGTGCAAACGAAACGCCTTTCTCACGAAGTTTTGTTTCAAGAGCCGATGTCAGTACGCCTTCAAAGTTCTCGTATGCATACGCCTCTATCATTGTAGTATTATTCGCTTTATGAAGCTCCCTTTTCCATTTCATCGAAGCAATATAGTCGTTCTGAAAATATGCGGGAGGATTACCGTTTTTATCGATTCCGAAGTACTCTATGTATATATCATACTTTGGAAGATAAAAGTCAGGCTTATACTGTCCGAATTCTTTAGTTCTTGTATCAATTTTGTAAGGCTGCTCATATATGTATTCCACGCCGTTGAGATACAGGGAATTTGCAATTTCCATTTCTCCGTAGCTCTTCACAACTTCGTGTTTTAATGTTACAGGAGGATTCTTTTTCAGATGCTCCTGATACTCCTGAAGCGTCTTGAAATCGAATTCAGACCGTATCATAAATTGCCGACGAATAAGGTAAGCGTTCAGGACTCGCAGATAGTCTCTGTCCTGCATAAGTGCTTCAAGCTGCTGCTTTATGAACTGATGTTGATTTAATTGCGATATCTTCGGCTTTATATCATTAACGTCGGAAATGATATTCATTCCGAGCTTATGGAATGTTGAAGCTTCTATCGTAACGCCTGTTTCTTTATCAAGTCTCTCTTTCATTTCCGAGGCTGACGCATTTGTGAAGGATAAGACCAATATTTCATCAGGAGAATACTTATTGATTCCAAGCAAGTACTTTACAAGTCCGACTATAGTAGTTGTCTTTCCTGTTCCCGCTCCTGCAAGCACAAGATGAGTATGAACATCCTTGGATATTGCAACAAGTTGCTGCCTATCTAGTTCTTTACCCTCAACTTTGCCAATAACAGAATATACTTCCGATGCTTTTTCATCGGCAACCAGTTCATTATGCTTATTCCGTATGTTTTCAAGATTATCAAGCAGATAGGATAAATGTGATATTCTGTAACTAAGCGGGCTATAGTTTTCAGCTTTTTTAAGTTGTTTTATATCTTTCGAGTTTAATTCAATCAATAGGTTGTTGTTTCGTTTTTTCCAATTCTCTGCAACGTCAGCTGACACAAAGCACTTTTTATCTGAAAACATCTCTGTATGAGCTGTTATAGATTTATCGGTTCTGTTGATCAGTTCATTGCAGTGCTCGTTTCTAAGTCGTTTCTTTTCTTTGATTGAGTCAAATATCCACATTTTTATCACAACCTATCTTAGTGCCATTGATATTACTTAAGTATGATATTGTCGGTCATTACAACAGGCTCGTTCACAACTTCAACGTCGTCCACTGCGAGCTGCTTTTGTCTCTGTGATACAGGCACTTGATTAGGAGCAGAAGTTATCTCTTCACGACTTCATTAGCGAACTACTTGTAATTCCTTAATGCAAGCCACTTCTTAGCTACTTTCTACAGAACCTATTTTCAATATCTTTTGGAGCACGACTTGTTTTATGCATACGTATAGTACAATCTATATATCTAAAGACAAACCTTATTCCACGTACCATTTCTCTGATATTTTGGCATTTTCACTATCTGTCTTTGGATTAGCCTGTTCAAATATTGTAAGGGTAGGGAGGTTTATTGCACTTCCAAAAACAAGAGCATTGCCGGTCTGAAGATATGTCAATCTATCAATTGAATTCTGATTTATATAGGGTACCATTCTTGATATATACTGAAGGTCATCTGGGTTTTGAACCCTATGTATAATAAAATTACTACATTGTGAAACAACGGTTTTTGATAGCTCACTAGGCCGTTGAGAAGATATTCCTAATAGCATACCAAATTTTCTTCCTTCTTTAGCTATTCTTTCAAAGACATTATATCCTACTGCACCATAATTACTTTCATTTTTGACAAAGCGATGCGCTTCTTCAATAATAAAGTTTACTGGCATATTGGCTTTCTTTTCTTGCCGTTTTAGATAATCTAAAATGAGTTTTGCTAATACCTTAGTTACAACTTCTGCTGAAGCATCATCAAGTGTGCTAATATCTACATCAACTATTTGGTTTTGACCTAACAAATCATTGATATACTCATCAACAGTGGAAAAAGAAGTCTTAGTTAAAAGTTTCCCTTGTATTCCATCTCTTATTGTTTGTAATCGTGTTGACAAAGTTGCTGTATATTCTTGTATCCTTTGAGAGCTTATACTTCCTTCATATAGCGTAGCAAAATCGACTGCAAGTATAAACTGCTCTAAATCATATGGGACAAACTTACCAGACAAACTATTAGTAATCAAATCCGGCCTAACAAATTGTGTTAAATATGTAATGGCAGCTCTCTCATCATTCATTGCTCCATAAGAGATTTTGATTATTTCACCCAGATTACCTTTTGATGTTTGACTGTCCATTGAAACATTCGTAGTTCCAAATCTTGTAAGAATAGCTTTTAGCTTATCAACTTTTGATGGCGAAGAATCTGAACTATTGATTATGCCTAACAAAGTGGAAGAGAGGATGTGATCTTTAACAGTTTCATTTTCAGTTGAATCACTATAAAATATTTTTGCTATATCTATTGCTCTTTTCAATACAGGGATTTGCGTTTTTTCGGATGCGTGTAACAAAACAGCCCAGTCATCTGCACTTAATGCCCAAACAGGTATTTCAAGCTTGTTTGATTTTCCATCATCCGCAATTTTTAACGAGTAATTGATATCGCTATTATTCTTATTAATTTGTGAAAAAGCAGTGCTATACTCTCCATTAGAATCTATTATAACAAATTTTGCTCCTTTAGCAGAGTAATTAACCTTTTCAAAAATCTTTTGCACTATTCGAGCCAATGTATTAGATTTTCCGGCTCCTGTATTTCCGAATACTGCAAAATGAAATCCAAAGAACTTATCAATGTTAATCTTTACATCATAATCCGGAAAGAATGCGGATTTTCCAATTGGAAGCAAAACAGCTCGGGTGTTTTGTGCGTTATCTGTAAGCACTTCATCTTTTTCTACTTCAAGCATATGAGAAAGCTCTTTTTCTGAAATTATATGTATTTCAGAAAAGATTAGTGGTAATTTTGAAACGCCAAATATAAAATTATCGTTTACAATTTCTCCTACAAGATTTAAATATATCTGTCTGCGACTATTAGGCTTATGCATATCATTAGATGCACTGATAAGAGTTTTTTCATCAACGCCAATAACTTCTGCTATAATTATTCGTCCAACTTCATAAATTGAGACATAGGAACCGACCTCACCTATAAAACGAACACCATCAAGCGTGTTAATATAATTTCCCAAACCATCATAAACATCAGCTATTATACCGTGGAGTCCGATTGATGTGATTTTTCCAATTATCCTGTTATTCACCTTTATCACCTTCAAATGCTTCAATTATTTTGGAAACAGTTGATAAGCTTACCATTTCTTTATTGTTCTCTTGAATGTCTGGCATTGCTTTTGATACAAAGTTTTTGAAATACTGGATTTTATCATCGGAATAAATAACGATAATCCTTTTATCATTCATATCAATTAGTTTCTGAATACTATCACTTTTTCCGAATACAACTAATCTAAATGTTGGAATTGCCAGTGCATTAAGAATGAGACGATTAATATGATCATCAGAAAAACTATATCCTAATGTTATTAGAATACTATTTGTTTTAAGAAGTTCTGTTTCAAAAGCTCTGAACAAATCAGAATAAGGTGTCATTAAAGTGGTTCTATCTTTCAACGGTGTTGGGTATATCATTAAAGTATCAGTATCTTCAATACTATCAATATTTCTTTCACAAATCTGATTATCTTTTTTCACCCAGGATATAGATCCATGTAGTTTATAGAGATTATAAAAATTCGGAACTCTTTCCCAGACGTTTTTTGAAAGATTCATGTCTTCAACATATGCATACTTATAGCTTGCTGGATTAAATCTACGATTATACGTTCCTACAAAACCATTATTGTATGGGAAGGAAAGTGAATCAAGTGCTCTTTCGTTAAACAAATCATAGTTTGTTGTAAAAACATTAATTGGATTTTTTCTACCTTTTCCAACCGTCCTCATATAAAAGTCACGATAAATCTGCCATACTTCATCTCCAAAAGTTCCAGATTTAATTTTATCTCGAATAAATTTTTGTACTTTGGAAATTTTAATGTCAATTTTATCATCAATACTCTTGATTCCATTTGCAACAGAAATTGCTTCCATAGTTTCCAACATTTTTTCGAGGTTATTATCAAATAAAGGCTTTGATTCCACTCCAGCAATATAAAAATCTGGATTTTCAATAAAGAAATCCTCGTATAGTTTTCTCATACCTGGAATTCCAAGTTCTTTATCAGCCTCTCTGTGACTTGAGCAACCAGCACCTATCAGAAAGTTCAAATGATCAATCTGTAGATATTGAGCTAATTCCGATTGAACAAACTGTTCAGATACTTTCTTTTCAACATTTCCTTTATAAAAATAGATTTTATCTTCTTCGATAATTACACCTCACTTCTCAAGAATAATTAGACTTAATCAATCGGCTTAATATTTTTAGTTTCTTTGCATTGATAAATGACTTCGAGCCATCAAATCTTGTTCATAATAATTGACACAACTTCCGGCATCGCTTTCTTAAGCTTTACATCAGGAATAGCAATACAATCTTCAGGAATAGACTGACTCTTTTCATTCCACATTGCCGGATAAATATACAGTTTTCGTTTTATATTCTGACCAACAATGAATAATCCGTCGGTATTCCTTGTAATAGAATATCTACCGTCTGTTTTTAGCCATTCATTAACACCTGCTGCAAGTCTGCTCTGTTCTTCTTCAGATATTGAATTTGCAAGAGTGCCTTTTTCTGTCCATTCTAATAATTGTAAAGCATTAAATCGATTCATAATATGCTGATTTCGTTTGTTCTGGTAGTTACTCAAACAATTATGACAAGTATCCTCACAATTTGAAGGACAGCTACTCAGAACATTTCTTGTTTCTGCCAGTAGCTTATCTATATTTTTTACAACTCCATAGCTGTATCCAGCTCCGCTTGATAGCGAGTCATAAACAAAGATATCAGCATATACTTCATTCGTGTTATACCTATATCGATAACCGCAGCTTAATTCGCTGTATTCTATATCCAACAGACGGCTTGCCGCTAACAGAATTGCTTCGGCAAGTGTAACTGTTGCTGATTCTAACCACAGCTTGATATCAGATACATTGATTTTAGCAGGATCCAGCTTTATTTCAAGCAGTGCTAAGTCGGTAATAAAGGTATCACCAAGGAATACATTCTCCGAAATATGACCACATGGATAGCTTTTCTTGCTTATCGGGACATATGGTCTGCCGATCTTTTTCAATGCATCAACATCATCACCTGCAACCGCAGCACCACATTTTTTGCATACAGTAAATCCGTCCGACTGTGGTCCCTTATTCATAATTAAAAGAGGTTGGTTTTCTTTTCGAACATATTTCAGCATCTTAAACTTATCTGAGCTGATAAGTTCGTCTTCAGAAGGTGTAATTGAATAGCACGGTAATTCTGCGTAAGAAAAATCATTTTCTGACTCCGATTCAGGCAGACTTCTGGCATTCTCAGGTGCAAATCCCCAAGGGACAAGTAACGTATGAGTTGATATATCGCTGCTATGACAAAATGGGCATTTATTATCCTTTGGCTTTTCCGTTCCAAACCAGTTACAGGCAGAGTTATCACATGAATAGACAGATTTGTGATAAGAATTATTGCCTTCAAAATACGGCTTTGCTGCTTCGTATAGATTCCTGTATTTTGAATAGAAGCTGTATATTCCCCCTGAACGGTACGTCTTTTTATTTACAACAACTATCCTTCCGGGCGCATACTCTGAAATCGCAATATTCAAACCTCTGTCCGGACGCTGTTCAAGTTTATCACCCTTTGAGCTGTCGATATTGAATCCCACAACATTTCTTGGGAACGAATACGTCGGGAATATGCCTTTCGACAAGAGCACATCGAGAACAGACTGATCGTTGTTTTCCTCAGCGTTATAGGATTCGTTTTTATAGTTCTCAGGGAAAGCCTGATAATCCTCTTTTATTTCGTCAATGTCCGATATTACGTCATGCATAATAACTACTTTATCAAAACTGATACCATCAGGCAAAAGGATCTGCTTCTGATGATCTGATAGTGACCATTTCCTTAGTGCTGCAAGGAAATCATAATAGTATCTTTCAAAGAATGTGCCAATAGGAAGCGTGTTTATATCCAATCCCAATACTTCAAATGCATCAGTAACGCATATTACATTCAGATGCCTTTGTGAGAGCTTTTGATTATTATTATCTATCCAAGGTGTTCTCGGATCACCCGAAATAATAGCTTCAGGGTGCTCATAGTAATAATTATCATGCGGACCGTTTTCAACGTATGTAACAATTGTTGAAATAGAAGCTCCTCTTCTTCCGGCACGACCAGCTCTCTGCTGATAATTCTCGCGCATCGGCGGTATATTTCGCAGACCTACCGCTGTCAGAGAACCAATATCGATACCTACTTCCATAGTTGTGGTGCTGCTGAGAATATCTACGGGCTTATCGTTCTCATCAATATACACGTTTTTGAATCTACGCTCGATATCTTCAGTCGTAGACCACATTGTCTGCCTCTGATCCTTGTGTGAAAGCTGAGCTGTATGCTCTTCTGTATTTATACCTGTGATATGGCTATACTCGCCATTCAAAGCCTGTATTACAGGTTCTCTCCAGAAACTAAGTCCCTGTAATTCCTGTGAATCCATCAGATGCACATCGCCCTTACAGCATCTTGCACATTTACCGTAAAGCGAAAACGGGAATACGCTTCCACATCGTTCGCATTTATACCATGAATGCTCATCACCTACGGTAATTGTCACTTTAGCCGGATTTATATATTTTCTTTCATCTTCCTGACTTATCTGTAGGAACTCATTATCGATCAACTCAGCCAGCTTTTTTATGGATTCATCATCATATTTTTCCTTAAGCAGCTTTTCAAATTTATTAAGCAGCTTATCGGAATCAAGTCCGAATCTGCTATATTTAGTCAGATTTCGCCTTATATCCAAAACAATAGAATTGTCAAGAGAGTATGAATCGGTTAACGCCTCATTGATCCACGCACACAGTAATTGCGTTAACTCTTTTTTAGAGATCTCTATATCGGTTTTCTTGATCTTCTTTATTAGCGTAGTAATAGCTCTATCTGTCGGTGATAACCAGCATACTGCCAAATCGACAAAGGAACGGAAGTTACTGCAAAACTGTGTCAATAATTGGCTGTAGTATAAACCGGGAAGCTTTGAAGATATTTCGTCATCCATGAATTCATAGTAGTCAAAGTCATCCGGCTCATCTTCGTATTCACTCTTGAATTTCGCTATATCCCGATTAAAAGCTTCTTCATCCTTGCCATAAAACAGCTTGAGATTATACTTGTAGCATACTTCGAGCAAAAAGACATAAAGGTACTTTAACGACGGCTTTTCATCATTTTCTTCGCACCAGTCCATAAGATTTCTTGCAGCAATAGGTATAGCTTTCTTAATGGCTTCATCATCAGCTGCTTTTGTAAGGTCTTTTGCTAATGTCGCAGCGGTCTGACGGCTATCAGAAAACAGCAATACTTTTCTTCCCTCGTTCGGAGTACGCTCTATATCTTTTTTATCCGTCATTGTAGGCGGCTGAATATGAAGCTGTTCTGATACCAGGTGGAAGAAAGGCTCATTGCCCTTAGTTGAAAAGTCTGTTACATGAAGATTGTTTTTGTCACAGTGAGGACATTTATTAAATGCCAGGCTGATATTTTCTGCTTTATCAAATTTTGAATTAGCAGTTGGTTTAGGAAGACAGACCTTCACATATCCACTTTCGCCTGCATGAGTATCATCGGAGAATAATCGTCCGGTTTTAACATTCATCCAGTAAATAGAAGAGTTCCTTGGTGGTTCTTTTGACAGAGGAAGATATAAAGATACTGATACAAACTGTTTTTCATCAGATAAGCCTTTTTCATTCCAGATACAATCACATTTTGTTCTATCATAGTATCCCTTTAAGAATAGTGTACCGCAGCTTCTGTCATTATAAAGCTCAAATACCTTGCCGCCGCAACTACAGGCGGAACGCCTGTAAGTATATATCTTTCCTATGCCGATCTTTTTGTTATATTCAGAACATTCAGGATTTACACAGCCGTAAAGCCCTGATATTCCTTTGAAAAACATATGCATTCTTGCAGGGAAGAAGGCTTGTCCGTTCCTTTTCTTCGCTGTTGTAGCTAAAGCCAGCAGTACATTCAAAGCTCGTTCTGCTTCTGCTTCGTCATCATTTGGATATGCAATATGAGCAAGCTCTGTGAGCTTTGTTGCATTTCCTCGGCACTGCTTCAGGATCTTGAGCATCGGCTGACAATTATATAGATTATCAGTTAACCGGTATGCCACATCATCATCTGATTCCCAATCACAATTCTGCATATCAAACTTCAAAGCTTTACAGATCTGTTGTATTGTATCTTTCGATAGTTCCATTTGCTGTTTATAAAATCCGGATAATACTTCAGCAGAATGCGACAATGCGTGACTGTCATCAACGGATTCCTGCTCTCCTGTAATGATCACAAAGTTGCTTTTGGTGTATTCAGAAGCACTGAGATCACAAGCAAACTTCTCTACATCTTCTTTTTTGCCTTTGGGAACACTGGCACTGGTAAGGATAAAGCGAAGTCTGCTCCTATCGATTCCCAGTTTATGCTTAAATCTGCGAATAAGCAGTGCCACCTCTCCGCCGGCAGCACCTTTATACATATGAGCTTCATCAATGATAAAAAGGATCTTATTACTTCTATCTGCATCAAGCCACTCTTTTGTACTGTTCCATATAGGCTGCTCAATCGGACGAATAAGCATATACTGCAACATAGAGTAGTTGGTTACAAGAATATCAGGGCAGTTGTTAATTATTTCCTGCCTGGTTATCATTTCAGCATCTCTTTTGTCAGTGAAATGCTTTCCTTCACGAACAGATGCGATGAAAGCTTCAAGATCATACTTTGACGGATACTTTCCGTCATCTATTAGCGATTCTTTAGCAGCAGGATCGATTTTTACTAATCCTTTATCAAGTGTTGATGCAAGTTCTTTGTTTCTTTTTTCGTTATTTTCGCCCGGATATGGCGTCCTTCCTGTATACATACCAAACTGCGGATATCTTGCATCAGCTCGCAGTTCATCGCATATCTTATGGAACTCGCCGTTTTCGTCACCGATCATTTTTCTTAATCGGGACAGCTGGTCTGATACCAGTGCATTCATAGGATATAATATCAGGGCTCGCACTCCTCTTACAGACCATGAATCAGGATTATTTGAACGCTCGTTCATTACGCTTGATATCATAGGCCACATAAAACATTCTGTCTTACCTGAACCTGTACCTGTTGCAACGAACAAATCTTTCCCGTTATGATATTCTTCAAGCGCCTTGATCTGATGAACATATGGAGTGTCTATTACTTTCAGCTTCTTTTCACACATTGCGACAAGTGAAGGTTTCTCATATGTCAAAACTGTATTTTCTGATATACCATTCTTAACAGAAACATACTCAGGATTAGCTTCAATATACGGAATCTGACATAATGAATCAGCCAATATATCCTTGCACATGGCTCGGAGCTCATCATTTTTTCCAAGATAATTGGTTTTTATATAGTCTTCCATTCGATTTCGCAGTAAACTATACGTTTTATCTATGCTATATTGTTTCATTTCAAATCTCCATTAATTCAATGTGTAGGTTTTCAAGAACGTTTTTTATAGTATCCCAGTATACTTCTGAAAAAATAAAGAATAACTCATCGGTGATATTTCTTTCAGGCCATGATATAAGTAGAAGAAAAGCCATTTCAGAATTCGGAAGCCTAGTATCAAGATGCAGCTTTATCATATCTCCACATTTGCTAAATCTTGCCTTAACAGGATTGTTATGCAAATGCCTTAAAGCATATCTGAATCTGAAATGCTCATTGGTTTCCTTATAATAATCTTCAACAAGATGATAATATGCATTGCCACCAGACATTTTTATGATATAATAACAATATCCATTTTGGTAAAGTGACTTTCGAGCTAAAGATACTCCCTTTGGTAAGCTATCATAGTTCCAACAGGTGTACAATTTCGAGCTTTTCATATCAGCATCAAAAAGTTCCAGTTCTTCTGTAGAACTCAGTTCCTCATAACGAATACTTTTTATATAATTATTCCAGTATTTGTCTGCTCTCTCAGATGATACAGGAAGCAAATCTGTTATTGCTACATTGTTCTCAGTAGTAGTGTTTTCAATCAATGAAAGTCCTGATGCTTTTTTATTTGAGAAACTTGTTGCAATTCCTCTGTAATAGCATACACAGTCATTGATCATATACTTTTTGACAGGAGCAGATACATTATATCTATCCTGATTTTTGAGTATTTCGCCAGATATAACAAGTCTTGAATAGACCGTATCAATTATGAAGTCGCAGTTATTCTCAACGCCAAACCACTCCTTGCAGTCTGGAGCACACAAGAGCAGTTGTTCAAGTATGTCTCGACATCTCTTTTTAGTATGTATGATACTTGCTCCTTCGCTTGTAATCTGTTCATAGATACTCGCGTCATTTGAAGCAGCCTTTATATGCTGAGCAATTGCTGAATATATAATCCTTGCCTCAAAAGAAGCTTTCGTTTCATTTTTCAGCTGATAGATTTTTAAATCGTCAGCTATAGTTTTTATTATCGGATTCATATCATCGATCATGTTATTATTCATCATCGTCATTTTCTGTATCCTCGGCAAATATCTTATCAAGCTGTTCGAGTTTTGCATCATCGTTTTCGTTTATAAAATCACGAAGCTTATCAATATCCCCGTTGCATAGATTGTCCCTTATCATAATTAACGCTATTATTTCCAACACGATATTTCTTCGGAATTTTATATTATACTTGTTACCGTAATTTGCAGCGATTCTTATCCAAAACCTGTATACAGACGGCGAAACGTCAATTACCTTAGCAAGTTGCTTAACATAATCATTTCCCATGATTGTATTAAATACATCAAAATTCTCCTGATATAGACTCAGGTTACATTTATTTGCTTTAAAGTCAGGATTTGCTAGATAATCTGTAAAAAGCTCTGTATTAAGATACAAGCATTTTTCAAAAGCAAAGGAGCCATTAATGCTTCTAAGGCTATCACTATCATTAACAGCAAACACGAATATCTTATCCTTGCAATACCTTATTAACGAATTGCATAGTCTGTCCGAAAACGAATCCAACGCATTTTCTATATAAACAACAGAGCGCTGTATGCCGTTGATTTCGTTTATGAAGTATGGAATATCGGAAATATCTGTCGAAAATACAACATGTGCAGCATACTCAGCAAATAATGCCATCGACACCGCATCTGCGATATTGTCATGATTGCTGCCATATATAATAAAGCTGCCTTTACCTATTATCGTTGAAAGAAGTATTTTTGCAAGTTCATCATTATTCCTTTGTATTCCTGCTGAAAACAGATTATCGGCAAGTATATCCGTTACCAGGAGCAATTCATTTTCACAAGTAATATTTGATTCTATATATTTAGGTATTTCAATTAATACTGATTTATCGCTTCTGTTAACTTTACTGGTACGATTCAGTTGCTGTATTATAACTGCTATTGCCGTTGAATGTGCGAAATCGTCAGAAAAGCGTTTAATTTCATCATCTAGTTCGTTCTGGAGCTGAAATTTTTTCGCTATAAGCTGCGTGTGCTGTTCTTCGATTTGCTTTATATCATTTGCTAGTTCATTTTTCCTCTCTTCAAGATGATTTATCTCTGTTAGTAGTGATTCTTTTTCAGATGAAAGCATCGAGGTTTCGTTATTAACAGTTGCTTTTTCTTCATACTCTTTATTGATTTCCAAAAGTCGAGTCATTTCTACATCATTTGCGATTAAAACATCTTCAGCATATTTCTTTGATCTTTTTAATTCAGCTATTTTGGCTTCATATTCAGAGTATCGCTTTTCTGACTCGGCATTTCTCAGACGAATAACATCTCCCAAATTTTGTATACGTTTATTCAATTCAGCTATTTCCTCCGATTTCTCAGATTCATTTGCGTTGAAATTTATAAATGGAAGAAGAAGCGTTTCTTTTAGAGTATTAGTATAATTCTTAGAGAAATGCTGCCCTGTTATTTTTATATAAAAATCAAGATATGTTTTAAAAGGAGATTCGTATAACGTTTGTATTGCTGCTTTTATCTCATTATTATACTGATTTCTATACACAGTATATTTTTCATACATAGATAATAATACTTCATGAGTAGTCTTTATCAAGAAATTCCTTATTTTATCATTATACTTGTTTTTGTACAGATAATCACATATTTGTGAAGCATCGGAGCCCTTGAGCCACATTCCTGGTACTATTTTTCTTGCAGTTTCTATTCCTAATACGCCCACAAGATTTTCAAAATCATCATATTCCATATTAGAGACTGGCGGTAAGGTATCTTTGATTATCTTTATTCCGGTATTAACTATATTTATATCATTTTCTTCAGAAGTTATATCCCAGTTCATTTTGATTCTGCTTAGGTAATCCTTTGTACTTGCCGCTTCTACCACCTTGCAAAATAGTGCTTCATCTCCTTTAAAGCGGCTGTTGATTTCCGATGTTAAAGTAAAAAAAGCCTTTGGAACGCTTTCAAAATTTTCCTTTATGGTCTTTTCTACCCCGTTTATCAGGTTTAATAATTTTGCTTCAAGGTATTCAATTACTCGCTTGTCATTTCGTGAGAGATCATACATAACAGCAAACGCCATTGGAAAAGGCGCCGCTCCTTTTTGACTATATCCGAGCATTGTTTTGCCTGTGACCATTCGAGAAGAAATATGATTCTCCTTCATAAACCTGTTTATCTCTTCAAGTCCAATAATCCTGCATATAGCAATAATATCGTTCATATCAAGTTTTTGAATTTTAATCATAATCTTCCCCCCTTATCAATGCTCCATTATGGCATAGATACGTTTTAACTCCGAGAGCGAAATTTTTCCTGTCATAATAATTTTTCGAAAATACTCTTTATTGCTTATTTCATTATAGTGTTGTTTCAAAAACATAACAGCCGCCGGAGTAATCGGAACAATGCTGCCTTTTAAAGGATCATCTTGAAAATCATAATTAACATCGGCAACGGCAGTCTGTCTTTCAAGAATATATCTTCTGATAGGTATTCTTTTATTATCATAACATCTTGAGACCAGAATACTGTTCAATCCGTCCAATTCGGCTTTATTACGCTTTATATCTATAGTCCTGTCTTTATAAAAACCTGTAAGAATATAGCCTTTATTTATAAAACACTCTAAATCTGTAATTCCTGTGTCAATTTGAATTATCTCTGATTCAACATTTGCACCTGGGAAAAGCGGTTCATGACCTATACGTTTTATGGTATCTTCATATGTAACTTTTCTGAAATTGAATGAATCAAGAGAATAAACCTTTGATACGGTTACTACGCAATTATAACTACAATCTATCTTTACATAGTTTAAGGCCTTCGTTTTGGTTACCTCATATTCAGCAAAACTCATATCCGAATGCTTATATATCTTGGGTTCAGCATTGGCAGGTAATACTGCTGCATATACGCTGCGACCATTTATTACTTCATATCTATTATTTTTCTGTATCGTTGGTGGCCAAAGAGGTAATAATTCAGGCTTTTTTCTTACAAGCGTTACTCGGAAGTTTTCATGACAAAACGCTACAAGTCTTTTGAATACTATTTCATTAGAATCTGAGAAACGTACTCGATAAACAGTATAGCTGTTCGTATAACGCAGCTTAAGCTTCCCTATTTTCTCAAGTTCAACACCGTTTTCATTAATTTCATTTGATGAAACAAGTATATAGTCGGTATTAGCTTCTACTGTATCCCCTTTGTGTATCTTTCGTCCTTCGCCTGAATGATATGTAAATAGAGCATTATTATTTATAAATCCATCAGCGTAATTTGAAAGGTACTTATCAAGATAATATCCATATTTAGACAAGTGTAAGCTATAAGACCTGTCATTCGCAGGGATAAAATCGAGTTCACAAAATGTTGTTTCAGAAGAGGAAAGTCGAGCAATCTTATATCTTGATGTATATGTAGCCTTTTCTATATTACTTTTATCTGCTATTGTAACTTCTGTATCTGCTACTGTTTTCAAAATATCATACGGTATGGGCGGAAATCCTATCTTTAATTCAT
This sequence comes from Ruminococcus flavefaciens, assembly GCA_002310115.1. Classification (GTDB taxonomy): domain Bacteria; phylum Bacillota; class Clostridia; order Oscillospirales; family Ruminococcaceae; genus Ruminococcus; species Ruminococcus flavefaciens_K. The sequence goes on along the minus strand of DBYI01000106.1, from coordinate 5,020 downwards.
AATCTCCGCTTATATTGTTTCTTCTGATATATATCGGCATGCCGACTCTATACTGAAGGGAATATGGGCTTCCTGATGAATCCACTCTTTTTTCACAGAAGTCCGATTCATCATTTCGTTTACCATGACGAAAGAAGCCATTAATAACTAAACCAACATATTCTCCACATGCAGGACATGTAAATCTATGAGTATCAAGAGATATGCTCTGATTATGGTACTTAGAGGCGTTAACTTCTACAGGAATTGAGCTTATATAATTATCTAATGCAGTATTCATCTACAACGCCTCCTGTTTGATAATATATATAATATCATACCACAATTATCAAACAATTTCAATACATTTTACTATTTTGACTAGAAATAATACGAGACAAAAAATGTGAATCCCTGCATTTATAATCATCAGCTCTCTCGATATATCTTCTAAAGTCTACCTTTTGTTGGCAATTAACAGCTCCTTTTTGGAAAGAAAGACACCAAACAAACAACGGCAGATGTCCCATTTTGCCGTTGCTGTGAACTGCAACAGCGTGTCCGAAAGCCCACTTTTCTGCCGGTAACTCCCCGAAGTGAAAACCTTCAGTTACAGCCATATTGACAAACATCTTCCAGGTATCTTCTCCGTTGATATATATCCATACCTTCTCGTCGTTCCCTAACATTTCTCTGATCGTACGCATAATATATGCACTCCTTATAAATTATTCCATAAGAGCACAAAAAAGCGACCCCATCGTTACGACAGGATCGCTGTACCAGCATTATTATCATCCCATCGTTCAAGCTTTAGCACCTTGCATCATTGCAGGTTGCTGTACGGTCAACGGGCTTGTCCCTCGCGTACTCTTTATGGTAATTTCATAATAACACAGTTGTCTCAAATTGTCAAGTGCTAAAAATCTTTAAACAAAAGAACCGCTTAGAATAAACATCTAAACGGTTCTTTGGAGCTAGTGACCCGACTCGAACGGGCGACCTGCTCATTACGAATAAAAGGTCGCTCTTTTTGTGATTTTTTGCGAAATCGAGTAATTGGCTATATTGCGCGATTTGATGGCTTTTTGCCTTTTGTGGCTTTGGTCTTTTTTTAGTGAATTTTAGTGAAAATAAGAACCAAATAAGAACCACGCGCCTATTTAAAAAATGATAATTAAAGAATTGCCAAAAGCTAAAAAGGAGTTGGGGGTGCCAACTCCTTTACAGATTATTTATCAAGTAACCAATCCAGAACATACTTCTGTTTGATTCCATTATATGATACAGGTGGAGCTTTATCCATTACATGTTTAAGGCACATATCAACCCGCGTTTTTTATTTTTTTACAGGAAGCTCCTAACAGGCTGCAAAAACGTATAGGTAAAAGCAAAGAATCAAATATGATTATTAAAAAAATAATGACACTTTTTAAAAAAACTCTTGATTTTCTCCTTGAAATTGTGTATAATACAATTTAGAGGTGAAAATCATGATTTTGACGACATCAATGCTTATGGAACGGCTTAATAAGTATAGTGATCCCGCAGGAAAGATTTTACGCATGAAGAATGACGGAAAAATAATCCAGCTTACACGCGGTATTTATGAAACAGACAAGAATGTGCAGGGATATTGCCTTGCAGGAGCAATATTTGGTCCCTCCTACCTGTCATTTGATTATGCTCTGTCCTCTTATGGATTGATACCCGAAGCTGTCTATGCTTATACATCAGCTACATTCAGCAAGAAAAAGGCTAAAGAGTACGATAATCTATTTGGTCACTTTACTTATCGCGACGTACCTTCCGATGTTTATCCTTTTGGAATCGTTATCAAGGAGGAGAATGGATACGTATATCAAATTGCAACGCCTGAAAAGGCTCTGTGCGACAAGTTATACACCATGCCACCGGTAACAAGTCAAAAAGATATCGAAAAAATGTTATTTGACGATCTTCGGATTGATACAGCGGAGTTCAGCAAACTGATTGTCGATGATATTATGCAAATCGGTGATAAATACCATTGCAACAATTTGAAATATCTTATGAAATACCTTCGGAGGAACTAAAAATGAATAGTGTACTGGGTGAGATGCTGAAAAAGTACGAAACACACGGAATTTCAGATAAAAAGAATGCTATAAAAGAGATAATGCAGGAGATTGTTCTGTGCGGACTCTCCCGTGCGGGATTTTTCAAAAAAACCGCTTTTTATGGCGGAACCGCCCTTCGTATATTCTACGGTCTTGATCGCTTTTCTGAAGACCTTGATTTTTCACTGATGGAAACCGATGATAGTTTTGATTTATCGGAGTATTTCCCTATATTAAGAAAAGAAATCGCTTCATACGGATTGAATGTTGAGGTTTCTGAGAAACAGAAAACGAAAGAATCTGCCATACGGTCAGCATTTTTGAAAGGTAACACCAAGGAACATATGTTGCTGTTCTATGCTTCGGATCCTGTAATAAGCAGCGTTGCAGGTGATGAGAAAATAAAGATAAAATTTGAAGTTGATACAAATCCACCAATCGGCGCGACTTTTGAGCGTAAATATCGTCTTCTCCCGTCACCATACGAAGTAACTCTTTATGATATGCCATCACTTTTTGCCGGTAAAGCTCACGCCGTAATATGCCGTTCTTGGAAAAGCCGTGTCAAGGGTAGAGACCTGTATGACTATATATTCTATCTTTCACGCAGCGCTGCCTTGAATACCGAACATCTGAAAGCGCGTCTTGTTCAGTCCGATGCCTGGAAGCAGGAAAATGATTTCAACATTGATGACGCAAAAATACTGCTCTGTTCTCGTTTTGATACTATTGATTTTGAACAGGCAAAAGATGATGTACGTCCTTTTATAAAGGATACTGGCTCTCTTGATCTATGGTGTGCGGATTTTTTCAAGCAGATAACAAATGACCTGAAATAAACTGCATTATAAATTAAATGTCCCGACATGGTACGCATAGCTTAGAGGTATGTCGGGTTCTTTTACAGGTTTTATATGCGATAATAATCAAAAAATCAATACCAGAGGCATTCAAAATAATCAATAAGGTACTTTTTAGCTTTATTCCATAGCTCTTTTTTTTCATCTGTGAAATCAGAAAAGGATTTCTCCAGATACATGTGGAAACCGTCACATATAGTTTCCAGTATGCTGTTCCACTGCTGTCTGGCTTGTTCTTCATTTTCAACCTTACCATCATCAGCGATCTTTGTAAGTACACTGGGGATGCCGATGTTGTTTTTTAGAAAATAGGCTATTCTCGGCAGAATAAACATGGCTATTGAATTATCAAGATCCAACATATCATTATATGAAAAGCCCCATTCTTTAACGAATTCATCATGCTTTTTTCGCTGAGTATGATTGGTGTCATCATCACTGAACATTAATTCTTCGTCCTTTTTCATAAGTTCAAGAACGAATTCCGCTTCTTTTTCCCATCTTTCCATATTTTTACCTCTTACTTATTATAAACCTTTATAAAACTTAACTACAGCGGAGATCTCTTTCTCATTCGGATGTTCTTTTGCAATTCCTCCGAATATTTTAAAAGGTCCGTATGTATCAAAGCCGAAGCAGTGATATCTGCCAAGTTCACGGCAGTGCTTCTTTTTGACAACAGCTCGGATCCCTTTCAGGAAACCACCGATCGGTGCGCCATGAGTATATATATAAAATACTTTCTTGTTTTCAGGAAGGTGCTTTTCTGCAAATGAAATGAGCTGTTTTGCAAATGAACTGAAATAGATACCGGAAGCAAAACCGATACGGTCATATGATGAAAGATCAGTTTCAGGTTTATTTGTTACATCGATCATTGATACCGAACTGTCAGCAGCTGCAATAGCATCGATCAGTTTTTTTGTATTGCCATGATGTTTTGAGTAATACACGATAGCAGTTTTCATAGGCTTTTTTCTCTTGCATTTATTATAATTGCATTATAACATCAAGAATATAGTAACGTCAAGCCTTAATTTTATAGCGGTCGCACTGAGATTTGAACTCAGACATCGGAATATTCCGATTACTCACGGTTTAGCAAACCGCTGCCTTACCAGTTAGGCTTATGCGATCATTGGTGGGCAATGTAGGAATCGAACCTACGATGTTTACCGCAAGGGTAGCGGATTTACAGTCCGCTGCAATCGCCGCTATGCATACTTGCCCATTAGTGATGGATGTGGGGGTTGAACCCAACATTTAGAGATTGAAAGCCTCTTGTCCTGACCTGTTAGACGAATCCGCCATATGTCGTCACTCATATTCGGGTGACGATTATTATTTTATCTATCGGTATATCAAACATATCCGCCAGTATTATCAGGTTGTCGATGGTGGGAACAGCGTCTCCACGCATCCACTTGAAGATAGCCTGCGGAGTATTGAAACCGCACCGAGCCTGCACATCAGATATTTTGAAATCCTTGGACTTGATTATGTTCTTTATATTATCGCCTGTTGCTTTTACATCAATGATAGGCATTTTCAGCAACTCCTTTCAGTATATGATCCTTGACAAAGTCAGTGCTCCCGATGAGATTTGAACTCATACTGTGCGGATTTTAAGTCCGCTGCCTCTGCCATTGGGCTACGAGAGCATCTGGTACCCGCAGCGAGATTCGAACTCGCAAAAACCTGCTTCTTAGACAGGGATGTATGCCAAAATTCCATCATGCGGGCATGAAAAAAACACCGTCTGCTGTATACAGACGGTGCTATATTCGGATATTCAAGGATCTATACTGAAAGCAAGTCCTTAAATGACCGTATCATTCGCACTATGTTCTGTATGCAGCACAATAAGAGTCTCTTCCAGTTCGAGGCTGAGGCTCAGTAATGTTCCACTATACAGATAAGACATAGTAAATACGTTCATTTCAGGTAACTCCTTTCGTAATAATTCTTGTTACAGAGGTCGTTCTCGACCGTTCCTGTTCTGACTACACCTGTATTATATCATAGCTTTTCGGAAAAAGCAAGTAAACCACAGGTATAGTATGTGTCAAGTAAAAGTGGGCA
>DBYI01000114.1 GCA_002310115.1 Ruminococcus flavefaciens | reverse complement strand
TCGAAGAGGTAAGGTGTACCTGGATCGATAGGTGTGCCTGAAATTGAAATCATGTCATCGCCAAGCTTAGCGATACGGCCCTGCTTTGTCTGAGCAGCCTGTCCATTCGGAACACCACCGCCGTATGCAATGATACCTGTATCTGTATCAGGATCATAGTAAACACCTGGATCGAAGAGCCATGTTACGTTACTGTTAGGTGTGTTTCTTGAAATGAGTTCGTGGCCAAGAGGATCCTTTACGTTTTTAGTAAATGTCGGATCATCAGCTGTAATAACACCGATACCTGAACCATTGTTTGCAAAGTAAAGGAAGAACTTATCCTGTCCGTTGATTGTTTTCCATGCAGCATCAGGAGCCCACGCGTTATTAGCCCATCTTGCAATAGGAGTGCCGTTTACTCTTGTTTTTGCAACAGGAATCTGACCGTGGTCTGTCCAGTTTACAAGGTCTGCGGATGATAAGCAGTTGATATAACCTGAAGAATAATCGTTTTCAATAAGCTGATTACCATTGTATGCGAATTGATCAGCTGTTGTGTAAACGTAAAGTCTGCCGTCATATACGAGCCAGCCTGGGTCAGCACCGAAACGCTGAGTATAAAGCGGATTATTCTCGGTTGCCTTCTTAAAGCTTTCTGCAAGTGAAAGGCCGCTAAACTTACCTTCGTACAATGAAGGATCAAGTGTGGTAACGGCTGGCTTGTTTACGGGGAACTCTGTGATCTTCTTGAGGATGAATTCCTGGAGAAGAACGAGGTCTGTTACGTCGAATTCCTTGCTCTGGTCAACATCAGCAGCCTTCTGAGCATTTGAATTGCTGAAGCCACCTGCAACGAGTCCTTTTCTTGCTTCAACCATGTCTAAAGAATTGATAACGCCGTCCCAGTTGATGTCACCCAGGTGGAGTGTAGTAGATGTCTGTCCGCCTGATGAATTCTGGCCGCCACTTGGAAGATCAGGCTGTCCAGCGCCACTTATGGTTGTGCCTGAAGGAGCGCCGATAACTTCGTCGATATAGAAATCAACAAATTCGTTTTCATCAGTTGTTTCAACATAAATCTGGAAATTAGAACCGTCTGAAGGGAGAGTGTAGCTTTTATTTGCAAGCTGTACCCATTCGCCCTTAGGAGCTGATGCAAGTGCAATCTGATCATAGTTTGTTGTACCTGAAGCGTCATCATACTGGAGAGTGAACTTGAACTCCTGTGTACTTGATGATCCGCTTGTATAGCAAGCGTTTGCAGAGAAGCTGTATGTCTCGCCTGCTTCAAATGCTCTTGAGTCAAGTGATAATGCAGCGCCGTTCCATGAGTTTGTTCTGTCGCTTACATAGAGAGACTTGCTGCCTGCGTATTTAACGGAGCTTGTTGAATCAACAGAAGCAGCGCCTCTTCCACTCCAGCTGTCAGTACCACTTTCAAATGTACTGTGGAACCAGTAGCCATCATTATCTACCTTTGCAGGCTCAACAGGCTTTGGAGTAAATCCGCTGCTACCAGGGCCTGTGTAAGGAATTCCTACTCCCCATTCACTGTCGGGAACGAGGCTTGTAAGAGCTGTATATGCTTCCTTGGGCTGATTGCTACCGTTGTAGAGAAGTCCATTACTACCCGAACTGAGCCACGAATTAGCATCGTTTGGACCCCAGATCTGAACAAGAGTTACCTTGTTTTCATGACCAGAACTGTTCCAGTCCATAGCGTGCTTGAATATTGCCTTGTACTTGTTTGCCTGATCAGTATTTGAGTACCTGCCGCTTTCAACACTGATATCGAGCTCTGTAACCTGAACTTCGATACCGAGATTGAGGTAATCGTCCATAGCTTTGAGGTAGGAATTGGTATCGCCCCAAGCGTTGCTTGCAGCAGCGTTTACGTGAGACTGCATTCCCATACCGTCGAGAACTCCCTTTGCCTTGAGAGGTTTAAGGATTGAGTTGATAATGCTGTTTTTCTTGCCATCAGCGAACTCGTTATAGTCGTTATAGAAAAGTTTACATGTTGATGGGGCGTACTTTCTTGCGAAAGTGAAAGCCTGTTCAATGAAGCTGTTGTCGCCGTATACCTGAACCCAAGGTGAGTTGCCGTTGCCGTAGCCTCCGGCTCTCGGGCCGCCATTGCCTGCATCTGAAATACACTCGTTACATACATCATAAGCGTAGAGATCAAGGTCGGGGTACTGTGTAGCGAATGCCTCGAACATATGCTGGATATAACTTTCCATACGCTTGTTCATAGTGCTCTTATCTACCCAGCTTCCGCTTTGCTGTAAGTTGCTCTTGAAGAACCACTCAGGAGTCTGGCTGTGCCATACAAGAGTGTGTCCTCTGAATGCGATTCCGTTCTTTACGCAGAAATCACATATAGCAGCACAGCTGTTGAGAGATACTTTGATATTTGAATCCGACGAGCCGCTCTGTACTAAAGTTGCATCAGGCTTTGTCTCGTTCTCACATTCAACAGCATTGTGATCCTTAAGGATAATACCCTGGATACCACTGTTGCTGATAGTACCTCTGTTAAAGATATTACCTACACGGAAATAGCTTGCAAACTCATCCTTAAGTCCCTTTCCGGATGGAGCAGCGTGTGCCTCCTGAGCCTCCTTATCGCCAGTAATAAGGAAATCATCGAACTGGAAGTCTTCGGTAGAGTCATTTGTAATGCTGAGCTTGAACTCATAGCTATCTTTTGGAGCCTTATAGCTTCCTTTGAGCTCTGTCCATTCTCCAGCCGTAACATTCTTTGAATCGAGTTCGACATTGGTTTCCTTACCTGTCTTTTCGTCGATAGTCAGAAGTGAAAAATGGAATTTCTGAGCTGTTTCGCTGTAAACCTTAACGCTGTAGGTGTATTTGTCTCCGCCAAAGAGATATAGCCCCTTTGATGAAGCTGCGCCCTGTGAAGCTGAGCTTCTGCCCGTAATCTTCATGCCTCGTGAAGAATCGAAGCCTGCGCCTGACAGTGCTGTAATGTCAACATTATCCCCTTCGCCGTACCAGCCCTCGTAGTTGCGCTCGAAATTATTATAAACAATTTCAGCAGCATAGGTGCGCGAAACTACGTCAGGTAAGACTGTAATCAATCCTGAAAGGCAGCTTGCGGCCGTAAGGCCAGCAATTAACTTTTTTACTTTCATACATTCTCCTCCTCGTAAAAAGTGTATATTTTTCGTTCAACGTAATGATATTATTTATATCATATCATGCTGTTACATACATTGTACTATATTTGTACTGATAAATTCAACCCCAAAAACAAAGAATAGGTGCAAAAAACGCAGACAAAGTCTATTATATGTCAAAATTAAAATATTTTAAGTCGAGAAATTGTTATTTTTAACATAAGAATGCAATTACTCAAAAGGTATTGATATATGCACTATCTGCTATATTTTGCCGTAAATGTCAGGATATTAGGTTAAATATTGTTACGGTGCTCGATTTGTATATACAATTTGGTGTAATATGCTTGCTAATTAACAATACAACTGCCAATATGTACAGGCTGGAATATCTTGCAGAAATATTACTATTATAATAGTATCTTTTGAAAAGTGAACCTGTGGTTGAAGTTTTGACGAAGACATGCTTCTGTGTACAATTGCCTCTTGCAAACTTATTAAATTAATGGTATTATTAAACTATGCAATAGTACAATAGAGTCAGAATAAAATGAGTTGTACGTACAAATCGGATGGGGGGATACAATTATGAAGGTATCAGATGGTTTCTGGATGAATAAACCAGGTTATAATGTACATTGGGCTTCGCAGATCTACGAAGTGGAGGCAGACGAGCATTCTGTTACAGTTTGGGCGACTCCGTATTATGTTTCTAACAAGGGAATGACTCTCAGTGGACCTGTGCTGACCGTAACTTTTACGTCTACTCTCGAAAATAGCATAAAGGTGAGAATAGAGCATTTCGCAGGAGCTACAGCCAAAAAGCCCTCTTTCATCTTGAACGAAGACAATGACTTTCGTCCTGTTATTAAAAAGATTTCTGAAAAGGGATTCGAACTGGTATCAGGCAGAACCTCTGTTCGTATCGGTTGTGAAAAGACAAAATGGAGTATTTCTTATTATTTCGATAAAAAACTACTCACAAAGTCAGGGTGGCGTACAACTTCCATGATAGAGGAAGATACATGGCGCAGAAAGCAGAGCGAAGCCGAACAGGCGCAGGAGTGGTTCTTTGCTCGAACTGACAGTGGTGAGAAAGTGTATATTCGCGAAATGCTTGGTCTTTCTGTAGGGGAGTACATCTATGGTTTCGGAGAGAAGTTTTCTTCATTCGTAAAGAACGGACAAACTGTTGAAATCTGGAACAATGATGGCGGTACATGTACTGAGCAGAGCTACAAGTGCATACCATTTTTCGTTTCCTCACGGAATTATGGAGTGTTTGTGAATCATCCTGAAAGAGTGAGTTTTGAGGTCGGCAGCGAAAATGTGTCGAAAACTGCGTTTTCGGTACAGGGTGAGTGCCTTGAGTACTTTATATTCGGTGGTGAGTCTATAGCTGATGTTTTAGAGCGGTATACTGCGCTTACGGGCAGACCGGCTTTGCCTCCCCCATGGTCATTCGGGCTATGGCTTTCAACTTCTTTTACTACGGATTACGACGAAAAAACGGTGACTTCTTTTATAGATGAGATGAAAAATAGAGATATTCCACTTGATGTTTTCCATTTTGACTGTTTCTGGATGAAGGAGTTCCGCTGGTGTGGATTTGAGTGGAATATTGATAAATTCCCGGATCCAAAGGCAATGATAAACCGCCTTAAGTCAAAAGGACTACGGATTTGTGTGTGGGTCAACCCATATATCGGACAGCGATCTGCAGCGTTTGCAGAATGTGCCGCAAAGGGTTATTTCATCAAAAAACATGATGGATCCGTTTTTCAGTGTGATATGTGGCAGCCAGGTATGGCAATAATAGACTTTACTAATCCTGAAGCTCGAATATGGTTCGCGGAGCAGATTTGCCGTCTTGCTGATTTTGGAATTGATGCGATAAAGACGGATTTCGGTGAGCGTATCCCAACGAATGTGCAGTATTCCGATGGCTCTGATCCATTTAGAATGCATAATTACTACGCATATCTATACAATAAGACCGTATTTGATGCTCTTGAGAGCGCTAATGGATTAGGATACGCCTGCCTTTTCGCCCGTTCGGCATCGGTAGGGTGTCAGCAGTTCCCTGTACACTGGGGGGGTGACTGCTTTTCTTCTTATGAGTCCATGTGGGAGACTCTACGCGGTGGCCTCTCCTTGTGTATGTCCGGATTCGGTTATTTTTCTCATGATATCGGAGGATTTGAGTCCACGGGAACTCCAGATTTATATAAACGTTGGACGGCTTTCGGACTTATGTCAACTCATTCGCGATATCACGGAAACAATACATATCGCGTTCCTTGGCATTTTGATGAGGAGAGCTGCGATGTTGCGCGTCATTTTGTAAAGCTCAAGGGCAGGCTTATGCCATATTTGTGGATGAACGCTGTAAAGACACATGAAATTGGTGTTCCCATGATGAGAGCAATGGCAGTAGACTTCGGTTCAGACCGCAATACCCTTACCATTGATACGCAGTACATGCTAGGAGATTCATTGCTTGTTGCGCCTGTATTCAGCGAGGATGGCGAATGCAGTTTTTATTTGCCGAATTGCGGTACGTGGACAGACATACAGACAGGTGAAGCTCTCAGGGGTGGCAGGTGGTACACTAAGAAGTATGACTATTTTGGCATGCCGCTTTATGCGAAGCCACGCTCTATAATTGTTTATGGAAATTTCAGGGGAACTGCCGATTATGATTACTTTGACTGCGTGAAGATAGTAATTTACGGCATGGATGAGGGATGTACTGCGGAAACTGTGGTATACGACAGCAGTTGCAGTAAAAAAATGGAAATAAGGGCGGTTAGCAAGGGAGACTGCATAGAGCTCACCGTAAGGGGCGCGGACCATCCTTTTACGGCTGAAAGCTCACAAGGACTTGACATCGTGATAATTGACTGAAATTTATTGTTATCTCTTTACTTTTGACTTAAGTTATGGTAAAATTAATATCAGATATACGGGATGAAAGGACTGAGATAACGGATATATGAACGAAACGCAGGGCTACACCGCGGAATATGCGGCGCTCAGCCATGAAATATATAGTCTTACCAAGCAGCTTGAGGAAAAAGAAAAGGAATACAGAGAGTCAACCAAGACTGATCTCCATGACCCTTTCAAGAATCCTACGGAGTTTAGGTGGTACAGGGATGACTATTCCGAGATACTTCCCTGGGCAACAATGCCCGAGTTCACAGTTCCTTTTGAGCCTGCGAAGGTGGAGAAGAGCGCGATAAGGCGATTTTACAACATTGGCGGATTTATAATGCTGATACAGTTCTTTGCGTCGAGCATTTTTGCATATCTGCTTATGATGCTTATAAGTCTTTTGCTGACTAGTATGAATCCAAATGCTGCAAAAGGTGCTGTATCACACTATATGCAGAACGGTTCAATAATGGCATCTATCAATCTAATTACCTATCTCGGTGCGAATGTGGGATTCACATTTCTAGCATTGAAATGGGCGAAAATAAAACCATCTTTCATGTTTAAAACGAGGGATTATCACTTTTATGACGCAGTTCAGCATTGTATAGCAGGAATATTTATCTGGTACACTTCAGCTATTATAGCAGGTGGTATCGATGATGTATTTCAAAAATATGGTTTTTCAACTGATGTTCTGGATATGGATATGGGAAAAACGGGGCTTGGTTTTGCGGTTCTGACCATGTACAGCTGTATTATAGCGCCGCTCACAGAGGAACTTTTTTTTCGCGGAGCCATAATGAAGATATTCTCAAAATCAAATCAGCGCTTCGGAATATTTATGTCAGCGTTCTTTTTTGGACTCGCCCATGGCAATCTTCCGCAGTTTACACTGGCATTTCTCATCGGAATATTCTTCGGACACATTGACATGAAGCACAATTCCATAGTTCCATCTATAGTTGTTCACATACTGATAAATACACTTGCGACTGTGGTTACAGAGTTTAAGGATAATACAATAGTTATGGGAATAAGTGGAATGCTACTGATACTCTGTTATATCATAGGGCTAATAATGCTTGTGATTTTTCGAAAAAACTGTAAACTGCCAGTATCAACTCCAGCACAGAGCAGAAGGGGAATAGCCATAGCAATGACTTCCGTAGGCGTGATACTTGCGGTAGTGGTTCATGTTGCATATACCATATTGGTTATTTATCAGACAAAGATTTCAACATAAAAAACACCCCATATACGTCACATATTGATGTATATGGGGTGATTTTTTATTATTTATTCAGTTTTGGAAGGGGTAGTCTCTGTTTCGGGAGTTTTTCGTGAAATCATATATAGCTCTGAGGCTATACCAATACCTAGAATAAGGGTGGTAATAAGACTTCCTTCGATACCGAATTTACCGCCTGTAAGGAAAGCGTGGGATGACTGTGGCACGCTGCGGAATACTGATTCTGCATCGACAGAGCCGCTGACGCTTATTCCGTAGAAGTTGCCCTGTGTGAAATTCCATATGGAATGTATAGCGCAAGCTCCCCATATGTTATCAAAAATTACAACACAAAGTGCGGCAAATACTCCGAAAAGGAAGAGATTTACGAAAGGAAGAGGCCCAAAGCCGGGATTTCCTGCATGAGCAAGAGCAAATCCAACAGAACTTATAAGAACGGCAACAGTGGTATGTTTGCCGCTTCCGCCTATTGTAGTCATAAGATAGCCACGGAAAATGAACTCTTCACTCATGCCCTGAACTACAAAGCCAATAAAAAACAGAGCAATAATGCCATAATTAATGTTGTTGCAAAGTTTCATTTTGTTTATGCCAAGAGCAGCGCTGATTAGAGCTATGGCAGACATCATTATTAGACCGCAGAGTAGACCTGAGAAATAATGTGAAAAAAAACCTTTTTTGCGCGCTCCCATTGAGCGAACGGGTCTCATTTCTATGCAACGGCAGTAGAATATTGCTGCGAGAGTACCAAATCCTGTCGATAACAGGCTGGGAATCATGACTTTTGGAGCGGAAGAAACCTTAGATGCAAGTTTTGTTGCCTCCTTAACACTGATAATTTCTCCTGAATCAAGGTAACCTTGTTTCCTAAGCTCCTCTATCATTGGCTTCAATGTGACAATGGCAGGTATGATGGATTCGAGTAAAATTATTACGATGAATACTGCTAAAAAACATAATAATATGATGAAAATGTTCTTAGAAGCGTGAGATTTTGAAGCCTCGCTGAATACTTTGGGTCTGTAATCAAGCATAAAAACACCTCCGTAATTAATTTTACTATGTTAAAAGTTGATTGTCAAGGGATTTTTCGCCTTGCTCCTGAATTGACAATAAAGCCTATAAATGGTATAATTAAATTTAGACTATTTTCCAAAAAGGGGGATCGCCGATGTACAAAACCATACTATCACACATCGGAAAGTATAAGAAAGAGGCGATATTATCGCCTGTGACCATTATAGGAGAGGTTGCTATGGAAGTCCTCATACCTACTATAATGGCAATGATAATCGATAATGGTGTCAAAAAGGGTGATATAGGGTATATCGCCAAAATGGGCGGGCTTATGGTGCTCATGTCAGTCTTTTCCCTTTGTTTCGGAGCGCTTGCGGCTCGTTTTTGCGCAGTTGCTGCTATGGGATTTGCAAAGAACTTAAGGAGTGCGCTGTTTAGAAAGGTGCAGAGTTTTTCATTTGCAAATGTCGACAAGTTTTCCACTGCTTCTCTGACTACCCGATTGACTACGGATGTCACCAATGTTCAGAATGCCTTTATGATGTTCGTTCGAATGGCATTTCGTTCTCCTATTATGCTGGTTTGCGCCACAATTATGGCTGTCAGAGCAAATGCGAAACTATCACTTGTATTCCTACTGGCGATACCTCTACTTGCACTTGCGATTTTACTGATAATCAAGAATGCTCATCCAAGATTCGAAAAAATGCTCAAACGTTATGACGATATGAACGCAAAGGTACAGGAAAACCTTGTAGGAATAAGGGTTGTGAAGGCTTTTGCACGTGAAAAGTATGAAAACGAAAGATTTGAGGAGAATACAAAGAATGTCCGACTTGCTCAGTTTGCTGCTGAAAAGCTGGTAATATTGGGAGCACCTGCAATGCAGCTGGTAATGTATGCAAGTATAGCTACTATCCTTTATTTTGGAGGAAGAATGGCTGTAAATGGGGAAATAGCTACAGGCACTCTTTCTAGCTTTATTACATATGTAGGACAGATTCTTCTTTCTCTTATGATGATGTCTATACTGTTCATAACTTTTGTTATCTCGAGAGCCTCAATTCAGCGTATTTATGAGGTCCTCAGTGAAGAGCCGGCAATAAACGATACAGAGAACTCAGATGTATCAGCTGCTGATGGTTCCATATGCTTTGAGAATGTGAGTTTCAGTTATTATAATGATATGAGTAATCTTGCCCTCGAAAATATCAGTTTAAAAATTAACTCGGGCGAAACAATAGGAATTATAGGTGGTACAGGCTCGTCAAAGACCTCTCTCGTTCAACTTATACCGAGACTTTATGAAGCAACTGATGGAAGAGTAGTAGTAGGTGGTCACGATGTAAAAGAGTACTCGCTGAAAACTCTTCGTGATCAGGTAGCAATGGTATTGCAGAAAAACGTCCTATTTTCAGGTACTATCAGGGATAATCTCCGATGGGGAGATGCAAATGCAACGGATGATGAGATAATTGAAGCCTGTAAAGCTGCATGTGCTCATGATTTCATCATGGGTTTTCCTGAAGGTTACGATACCGACCTTGGACAGGGCGGTGTAAATGTTTCGGGCGGACAGAAGCAGAGACTATGTATAGCAAGAGCTCTTTTAAAAAAGCCAAAGATAATTATACTTGATGACTCAACAAGCGCTGTAGATACAGCTACTGACAGTAGTATTCGTAAGGCTTTCAATGAAAAGCTTGCTGATACCACGACCATTATAATAGCTCAGCGTATAAGCTCTGTTATGGATGCCGATCGCATAATCGTCATGGATGGTGGAAAGATAACCGATGTCGGTACACATGATGAGCTAATGCAGAAGAGTAAGATATACCGCGAGGTATACGACTCACAGCAGAAAGGAGCTGATGAATAATGCCGCCAAGAGGACAACAGAGACCAATGGCAAAACCACAGAACACTAAGGTAGCCTTGAAGCGTATATTCAGCTATATGCACGGGTTTAAAATACAGTTTGTATTTGTGGTTCTAGGTATATTTTTCAGCTCTGGTGCAGGAATAGCAGGAAACTACCTGCTTAAGCCAATAATCGACAACATTGAAAATGCCTTAAAGACAGGACAGTGGAAATACGGTAAATTCATCGGACTTATCATCGTAATGGTGGTAATCTACGCACTAGGAGCCTTTTCTACATTGTTTTATCAGAGAATGATGCTGAAAATATCCACAACGACGCTTATGCGTATCAGAAACGATCTTTTCAGTAAAATGGAAATGTTACCGATACGTTTCTTTGATAAACATACTCACGGCGAGCTTATGAGCCTTTACACCAACGATACTGATGCTATTCGCGAAATGCTCAGCAACAGTATCTCACAGTTCATAGGCTCTGCTATAACTATAGTTGGAGTTTTCTTGGCTATGCTCGTTTACAGCTGGAGACTTACCATACTTGTTGTTGCCATGCTTTTAGTAATCTTCAAGGTCATAGGCTTTGTAGGCTCTAGGAGCGGAAAAGGCTTTGCAGCCCAGCAGAAGGCGCTCGGTAATGTTAACGGTTACATTGAGGAAATGATAGACGGCCAGAAGGTAGTAAAGGTGTTTTGTCATGAGGAAAAGGCTGACGAAGAGTTTGATAAGCTCAACGAGGAGCTCTGCAAGGCTTCCACACATGCCCATACCTTTGCGAACATACTCATGCCGATTATGAATAACCTTTCCTATATTCACTATGCGGTAACCGCTATAGTAGGTGGTATAATGGCAGTAAAGGGTATAGGTGGCATGACCGTGGGAACTGTTGTTTCCTATTTACAGTTTACACGTTCGTTTTCAATGCCTATAACTCAGGTATCTCAGCAACTCAATTCCGTACTTACGGCACTTGCAGGTGCGGAGCGTATTTTCCGTATCATTGACGAGGAGCCAGAGGCTGACGAAGGTTACGTAACCCTTGTAAATGCGAATATAGCAAAAGATGGTACTATCACTGAAGCTGATCATCGTACAGGTCACTGGGCGTGGAAGCATCCACACAAGTCCACGGGTACTACCACTTATACGGAAGTACGCGGAAATGTGGAGTTCGATGACGTTGTATTCGGCTATGAGCCGAATAAGACAGTACTCAATGGTATTTCTCTCTGGGCGAAACCAGGACAGAAGATAGCTTTTGTAGGTTCTACAGGTGCAGGAAAGACTACTATAATTAATCTCATAAATCGTTTCTATGATGTTCCAGAGGGCAAGATACGTTACGACGGGATAAACATAAACAAAATAAAAAAGGACGATCTCAGACGCTCACAGTCCATAGTATTGCAGGATACTCACCTGTTTACTGGGACTGTTATGGAGAATATCCGCTACGGAAAGCTTGACGCTACAGATGAAGAGGTCTACTCAGCTGCGAAGCTTGCAAATGCTGACAGTTTCATAAAACACCTTGAAAAAGGTTATGATACAATGCTCACAGCTGATGGTGCAAACCTTTCACAGGGGCAGAGACAACTTCTTGCAATTGCACGTGCGGCAGTTGCAGATCCTCCGGTACTCATTCTTGATGAGGCAACGAGTTCTATAGATACACGTACAGAGTCACTTATCGAAAAAGGCATGGATTCACTGATGGAGGGAAGAACGGTATTCGTTATCGCTCACAGACTGTCAACTGTACGAAATTCTCATGCCATAATGGTACTGGAGCACGGTAAGATTATCGAAAGAGGAAACCACAATGAGCTTATTGCTCAGCACGGTAAGTATTATCAGTTGTACACGGGAATGTTCGAGCTCAGCTGATGATACTGAAAAGAGGAAAAGAATGAAAGTAAGAAAAAATGCAGCATTTGTTGCAGTAATAGCGCTTTTTATGTGCTTTATTTCATGCAGCAGTAAAAGAGGCGGAAAAGTTGGCAGTGTGGAAGTTCCTACTGAACTTGCTACTGTTGAGGGCGTTGACATAAATGATGCTGTTGAAGCTGCTGCAGGGGATGCTTACCTTGCTATAACAGATGAGGCATGGGAAGTTCAGTACCTCGGTAACAAGGATGATAATGGCAGCGATCAGCTATCATATGACGCAGTAGTTGCGCACATAAAGGGCAATGGTGAGTACACTGTAAGTGTTACTGCTGATACCAACGGTTTCAGATATGATGAGACTGGCGATATAAACGGCGAATACACCATAAAGGGCATAGGTTTTGCGGCGGTTATCATAGACAACGCTGAGGAAATCCTCCCCGATGCGGTTATAACGATAAATAGTGTAATAGTTGACGGAAGAGAGCTTGAGCTCAAGAAAAAGAGCTATACCAACACGGAAAGCGGCTCAATACGTGCAAATATTTTCAACGAATGGGTTGCAGATGATGCTTTACCTGCTGATGCAAGATCAGTCGAAGGAGCTCTCTTCGAGAACAACGACTTTTCAAAACCAACGGTTATAAATGACGGAAGCTATTCCGCGCAGATTATAGATCGTGCTGAGTTTGCTGAGTGGAAAAATGTTGAGGTTAGATTTACTGTATCAGGACTCTAACATCACAGTTTATCCGTCAGTATTTTTCACTTAGTTCAGCTGTTTGTCACAGAATAATCATATGGGTGGGTTATAATACAATCATGGAAGAGAAAACTTCCAAATGGTAATGACATCTACATTTTTTCATATAAACCACCCTAAAGGTCAAAGCGTCCAGTAATTTGGACGCTTTTTCCATAGTGTCGATTACTTTGATTGACAAAATGTGGCTTGTGTGCTATAATGTGGTATAGCTTTTTTACAAAAAATCTAACTTAAGGAGAAAATAATCATGGACGAAAATAAAAATGCAATTAACTCTGTTGTTGCGAATTTCTGTGCTCTGCTTGAGAGCCGCAATGTATCTTACGAGCGTAATCAGCAGGACGAGAATATGATAAGATTCCGTACAAAGTTGCCAAATCACGATACAGCTCCGTTCATACTTATTCACTTTAACCCTCAGAACCATGCTCTCAGTCTTGCAATCAGCAGACTTGCAATGTTTTCAAGTGTAAGTGAGGAACTTTATAAGCTTATGAATGAGTTCAATTCAGATCCTGCCAACTTTGCATGCAAGATGTTTACAGACAAAGATGGACAGATAATTGTGCTGACAAATGCTATCCTCAGGGGCGAAGATACAAATGCTCAGATTGAGGAGTATATTAACATTAGCGTACTTGCTATTGATAAATATTTTGGAAAGATTTCTGACCTTATAGACAGCAGCAACAATAATTAACGAAAAGACGCTAAATATTGAATTATTTCTAGGATAATTCGAAGTGCATAATACCTTCGGTATATTTATTATTGTACAAAACGTAGAATTTTGTTGTAAGAACTGACAAATTAAGCATTTCTCTCTTTTAATATTTGGATATTTGTGCTAAACTATAATTACACAAGTATTTCTGATGAGAGGGAGGTGTTTGCATGAGCATAATAAAAAAGCTTTTGGGCAGAGTTTCTGCTGCCATGGTCGCTTTTGTTATGATGTTCTGTGTGCTTGCGAGCTTCCCGACAAAGGTTGTGGCAGAGGATAAAGAGAATAAAAAAGACTTTGCCGCAATGTCTGACGAGATGGCTGTTCTTATCAACGAAGCAAGAGAGAAGGCTGGTCTCGAGCCGTTGTTAGTAGTGCCGTATCTCTGTGATATCGCGTATATACGAGCTTTGGAGTGTACGAGACTGTTCAGCCATAACCGTCCAAGCGATATACTCGATTACAGGGTAGAAAATGACGGCGTGAAGTATTTTGGATTTGATACTGCTATAGACGTTTCAATCGTTCCGTTTATGTGGGCGGGAGAAAATTTGGCGGCAGGAAATCCATCGACGGAAGGTACTTTCGAGCAATGGGAGCGTTCTGAAGGACATTGGAAAAACATAGTCAACCCGAATTATACTCATATCGGAATTGCGGTGGTTTATGAGGAGAATGACCCGGATAATCTCTATTATTACTGGGAAACTCTGTTTATCGGCTGCGGATTAGAGCTTAAAAATCAGTATCTTCCTGAAACTATCAAGGTAAGGCCTGTGAGTTCGGGAGATATAAATGGTGACGGCGAGATTAATTCCTTTGATCTTATCACCATAAACAAGTATCTTGCAGGCATGAAAGAACTTAATAAACTGCAATTAGAAAGTGCAGATATGCTAAAGGACGGAAAAGTTGACGCTGACGACGCTGATGTTCTTGCAATGTATATACTCGGCGATTGTGATACTCTGCCGATAACGGCGGAAATGCTGTTGAAGATGCTTAAAGAACGGAAATGAATGAAAGAGAATAATATAGAAGGTGTGTTCATAAATAAAAACGGCTGAGAAATCAGCCGTTTTTATTTATGAACGGAAGTATAATTTTTAAAATAATGAGATTTTTACGATTGAACAAAAGGTATAATTCTCTACTGTATGACATGTCCTAAAGTACGGTATATGGCTTTAAATAAGCGAAAATAACTGTAAGTCAAAATATTACTGATCGTAATTTGTGAACAGAGTATTACAAGTTATATAAATTCGGGGTTGTATATAAGTTGTTATTAGGTACAGTCACCAATCTTTATCACGAAATATTGACAAATTGTATATCTGTGTGCTATAATACATTATGTTGAGGAGAAGTACATTTTTGTATTTCTCTGACGTAGTCTTGTCACGCGGAATTGTACAGAAATATATGATTTTTCCGCACAGATAAAAAAGGCGAGACTGATGTTGATCGTTCGTGAAGAGCTCTGTTTTTTACACACTGAATCAATATCAATATTAGTTGCTGCAAAAATACGGAGTAAGAGACTTGTATTGCGAATACAGTCTCAGATTAAGAGGCATAGGGAAAAAACAAAGTCAATTTTTTTTATTCTTTGGGGTGACGATTATGAATAATTTACTAATTATCGGCGCAGGTCAGTATGGCATGGTGGCGAAGGAAATCGCTGAGTCAACGGGTGAGTATGATAAAATCGCATTCCTTGACGATAATAATCCTGCTGCGATTGGCAAGATAAGTGATTACGCAAACTTCCAAAGCGAGTACAACTATGCTGTTGTAGCTGTTGGAAATTCAGATTTTCGTCTCAGTTTTATACAAAAACTGTTCAATGCGGGATACAAGATACCTAAGCTCATACATTCAAGAGCTTATGTTTCACCCTCTGCTAAGATAGGCATGGGTTGTTTTGTTGAGCCTTTGGCTGTCGTGCATACAGATGTTACTATTATGTCAGGCTGCATTATATCGGCGGGCGTAATATTAAATCATAACAGTGTTATCGAGGAAGGTTGTCACATCAACTGTGGATCCATTGTAAAGTCTGGAGTTCAGGTCGCTGCCAAGACACAAAGCGGATACGGTGATTTGTTTGATAATGATTACCATCATGGCTCGTTAGCAGTGTGAAAAATATCAAAGGGGAGACGGTATGGGTATAAATTGGACTAAGACATTTGCAGTTGCAGGAGCCGCTCTTGGAACTGCATTTGTTGCTTTAAATGTTATTGCTAAAAGTAAGAGGGCAGATTCGATCTATAAGAATGAGCCTGAACAACAGAACAAAATGCAAGGTAAAAAGGTCGTTTTTGTAGAGGATGAGAACGATCCGATAAATGCCGACGGAAAATGCGGCCATCTTGAAGCAATCGGCGAAAGTGAGCATATTCCCACAGTATATGAGAGATACATAAAACGTGCTTTTGACGTTTCACTTTCATTCTGTGGACTTGTTGCACTCTCGCCTGTTTTTGCTGCTACGGCGATTGCCATAAAGTTGGATGATCCGGGGCCGATACTATTTACACAGAGACGCGTTGGACAGGATAAGCAGTATTTTATGCTTCACAAGTTCCGTTCAATGAAGATGTGTACACCTCATGACGTTCCTACACATATGCTTGATGATCCTGATCAGTATCTGCTGAAAGTTGGAAAGATTATTAGAAAACTGTCTATTGATGAGCTTCCACAGATTTGGGATATATTTATCGGCAATATGAGTGTAATTGGACCACGTCCTGCTCTTTGGAATCAGGATTACCTGACTTCAGAGCGTGACAGATACGGTGCTAATGACATCAAACCTGGACTTACGGGACTTGCTCAGATAAGTGGAAGAGATGAACTTGAGATTCCTGAGAAGGCAAGACTTGATGGTGTTTACACTGATGCTCTCAAGGGTAGCAGCTCAACTGGACTTCTTATGGATTTAAAAGTGTTTATAGGCTCAGTTTCCTCGGTGCTCAGAAGTGAGGGAATAGTAGAGGGCGGTACAGGGCAGATGGCAAAAGAGTTTAAAAAGGCCAAAACCAAGTAAAAAGAAATAACAACGAGTACAGTCTTGTACATTACATATATCTGAAAGTAAAAGATGTATCCGTGACTTCATGGAAGTTTGAGGACAGCTTTGCGGAGAGAATCACTGGTTTAGATAGTATATCTGCCTCAGTATGCTCTTTCTACATTCTATCATATCCCACAAGGCGGCGAAAGAACTGTGCAGATACAGTGTTTGCATAGGTTGGCAGAACCGCTTAGAATATAGGCGTCATACTGAGGGCAGCTGCTATAATAAAGGATAGCAGCTAAAGTGAAAAAGATATTATATCGCCGGATATACAAGAGCGCGGTGAGAATAAGAGAAAATTGCAGATAGAAGGTACAAATTGAAGGTTTTGATGATAAACAGCGTCTGCGGTATACGCAGTACGGGTAGAATATGCACCGATTTGGCAGATGCACTGACAACTCAGGGGCATGATGTTAAGATTGCATATGGCAGGGAAACAGTTCCTGAGAAATATAAGAAGTATGCTGTCAGGATAGGCAGCGATACGGATACAAAGCTTCATGCTTTGCGTTCAAGATTGCTTGATGATACTGGTTTTGCTTCGAAAAGAGCTACTGAACGCTTTATAGATTGGGTTAGAAGTTATGATCCTGATGTGGTTCACTTGCATAATATTCATGGCTATTACATAAATGTTGAATTACTTTTTCGCTATCTTGCGGAAACAAAAAAGCATGTGATATGGACACTTCATGACTGCTGGCCGTTCACAGGTCATTGTGCATATTTTGATTACGCAAATTGTGACAGATGGAAAAAAGGATGTCATGATTGTCCTCAGAAGAAGGAGTATCCTGCTTCAATGATTGTGGATCGCTCAAAAAAGAACTGGGAGATTAAGAAAAAGCTTTTTACAAGCGTAAAGGATATGGTTTTTGTTACTCCGTCGGAATGGCTTGCAGATATACTTAAGCAGTCCTATCTTGGCAAATACTCTGTAAAGGTTATAAACAACGATATCGATTTAGGCGTATTTAAGCCGACTGATGGTGATTTCCGTGAGAAGAACGGATTGACAGGCAAAATAATGCTCCTTGGAGTCGCAAGTATATGGGACAGAAGAAAAGGTTTAAAGGATTATATCAAGCTGTCTGAAAAGCTTGATAATAATTACAGTATAGTTCTTGTTGGGCTTTCGGAAGAGCAGATAAAGCAGCTCCCACAAAACGTTATCGGTATCTCGAGAACGAACAATACAAAGGAGCTTGCTGAGATATATACGGCCGCTGATTATTTCCTAAACCTAACCTACGAAGATAATTACCCTACGGTAAATATTGAAGCACAGGCGTGTGGAACTCCAGTTATCAGCTATAAAACTGGAGGAAGCACCGAGAGTGCAGTTAGGTTTGGTACGGTTGTGGAAAAGGGGAATCTTGTAGAAGTACTTAAGCTTATAAAAAACTTTCCGAAGTTTGAAAAGAGTTCTGATTACGCTGACAGTTTGGGTCATGCGGTAGAAAAATACATGGATCTGTATGAAAAAGGCTGAAAATGATCTTTTCTGGTACATTTTCATTCTGGATGAGCAGGCGTTGCTTTTTGAGCATTGCCTGTGTTTTATCCGTGTAAGGCAGTATGCTGCTGTATGAATTCTGCTTTAAAGTTGGTATTCGCTTCTCCTTTAACAAGAGGGGCGTTTCTGATTTTTACACACCTGTTTTATGCAGAATACAGTAACGTAGAATAGTAAATGAAGGACAAAGGCGAATTCGTTATTACAGTACAAGGAAAATGTTAATATGAGAGAATATGGCGGCTATATAGAGCTAGATACTTACAGGCTTCCAATGCTTCACAAAGGAGCAATTGCTCTCAACTGCGGCAGGAACTGTCTTGCATACCTTTTTGGAACAAGAAAGATTAGGAAGCTTAAACTTCCATACTATATGTGTGACAGTGTTTTCAACCTGTGCAGAAAGTACGGGGTTGAAATGAGCTTTTATCACGTAAACGATAGCTTTTATCCCGAAGATATTAAGCTCAGTGATGACGAATGGCTTTATGTGATGAATTATTATGGGCAGCTTGAGCGTGGACAGCTTGAGGGACTAAAATCAAAGTACAAAAAAGTGATAATAGACAACGCTCAGGCGTATTTTGATGAGCCACTTGAAGATACAGATACACTTTACACATGTCGGAAGTTCTTCGGAGTACCTGATGGAGCATTCCTTTACACAGACAGTATTTCCGAGGAGGAGTATCCAACGGATGAATCATTTGAAAGAATGCGCTTTCTGCTTGGTCGCTATGAAAGAAACGCTTCTGAGTTTTATCAGGAGTATTCCGCTAACGATCACATGTTTGCAGACGAGCCCATACTAAAAATATCGAAGCTGACGAAAAATCTTCTGCATGGTATAGATTATGAGTTTGTAAAGCAGAGGCGTACAGAGAATTTTGTAACGTACAATAATCTACTCAACGTCATGAATAAGTTAAAACTCCGTGTGCCCAAGGGGGCCTTTGCATATCCTTTACTAGTGGAAAAAGGTTCAGAACTTCGAAAAACTTTGCAGCAGAGAAAGATATATATCCCGCTTCTGTGGCCGAATGTGGTAAGCGATGACGGCGCGGACAATTTTGAGCGCTTTGCCGCGGAGAATATTTTGCCTTTACCATGTGACCAACGCTACAGCAAGGAGGATATCAACTATATTATTCAGGAGATAGGTAAATATGTTTAAACTCAGAGAACTGGAAAGAAAAGATATGCCTATCGTCAATTTATGGAGAAGAGATTCTGAATTGATACATTTCCTTGGTTCTCCGTTCCGGTACATAAACTCTGACGTTGATGATAAGTTCTTTGACAGTTATATGTCGAGTAGGGATAATACTATTAGATGTGCGATAGTTTCCGATAATTCAGACGTTATCATAGGACTTGTCACTCTTGCGAACATCAATCATTTCAATCAGTCGGCTGTGCTTCATATCATGATCGGCGAAAAGAACAATCAGGAAAAGGGACTTGGAACTTTTGCCGTGACGAAAATGTTGGATCATGCGTTTTATAACATGAATTTGCACCGTATAGAGCTTGATGTTCTTGCATACAACGAAAGAGCTATCCACCTGTATGAAAAGGTTGGATTTAAGAGAGAAGGGACCAAGCGAAAGGCAGTTTATAAAAACGGGGAGTTCGTGGATATGCATTTCTATGCAATCCTAAAGGATGAATATAAGAGCAGGCAGCTCTGAAAGAAAGATAAATATGTTTTTTGTGGTCAGAATATCAGGAATGTTTGAGCAATTTTCAGTACAGTATTCATACATTTTTCAGAAATGTTTTGTTAGGTGTTCATTCAAGTCTTGACAAATCGTATGAGTGTGGTATAATAAACAATTGCGAGCGTATATAGTTTCAAAATATTCACGAAAAGATATTTGACCAAATATATATAATAACTGAGGTGTGAAATGGCAAATAAAATTTTGGTTACACGTTCCTCAATGCCTGATTATGAAGAGTATTGTGAGGAGATAAAGGGATTATGGGACAGCCACTGGCTGACAAATATGGGTGCAATGCATCAGGAACTTCAGGCAGAACTTGAAAAGTATCTGGATGTTCCTCATGTGGTGCTCTACACAAACGGACATCTTGCTCTCGAGAATGCTCTTGCAGCAATGAATTTTCCGAAAAACGGAGAGGTCATAACTACTCCGTTCACATTTGCTTCGACAACACACGCCATAGTACGCAACGGGCTTGTTCCTGTTTTCTGTGACATAGACCCCGTTGACTATACTATCGACGTTACTAAGATAGAGGCGCTTATAACTGATAAGACCTGTGCTATAGTTCCTGTTCATGTTTACGGAAATATATGCAGGGTAGAAGAGATACAGCGCATTGCGGACAAATATGGTCTCAAGGTAATCTATGATGCTGCACATGCTTTCGGAGTCAGGTACAAAGGTGTCAGCTCTGCTTGTTTTGGTGACGCATCGATGTTCAGCTTTCATGCAACAAAGGTGTTCAATACTATTGAGGGTGGTGCAGTGTGCTTCAAGAAGAATCATTTTGTACAGCTCCTAAACGATATGAAGAATTTCGGCATACACGGCCCTGAGAGTGTTGAGTTCGTTGGCGGAAACGCTAAAATGAACGAGTTCCAGGCGGCTATGGGTATTTGCAATCTCCGCCACCTTGACAGAGAGATTGAAAAGCGCAGAGCTGTAATGGAACGTTACCGTGAGAGACTTTCAGGAACAGAGGGAATTACCCTTTGTCCTTTGCAGGCAGACGTTGAGCCGAATTACGCTTATTGTCCAGTAGTATTTGAACCTACACTCTTCGGCATGACTAGAAATGAGGTTTTTGCTGCTCTTGCTGAAAATGGTATCGGAGCAAGAAAGTATTTCTATCCGCTTACCAATACCTTTGATTGCTTCCACGGAGCATACGATATAAATAATACTCCTGTTGCGCTTCATATAAGCAAGAGAGTGCTTACTCTACCGTTGTATGCAGATCTCGGTCTTGAAGATGTGGACAGAATTTGTGATGTTATACTGAGCTGCAAGAAGAAATAAACGCAGCTGCATATATACCTTAAAAAAGATAGTTCGGAGGAATATGGAAATGTCATTATTTAAAGATGCGACCCTTATGATCACAGGAGGTACAGGTAGCTTTGGAAACGCTGTACTCAACCGCTTTCTGAAAACAGATATCGGTGAGATAAGAATTTTCTCCCGTGACGAGAAAAAGCAGGACGATATGCGTCATCACTTCCAGGCAACAATGCCAGAAGTAGCTGACAAGATTAAGTTTTATATCGGCGATGTTCGTGATCTGCAGTCTGTCAGAGGTGCTATGTACGGAGTTGACTATATCTTCCACGCAGCAGCTCTTAAGCAGGTTCCTTCATGCGAGTTCTTCCCTATGGAAGCAGTACGTACAAATGTTATCGGTACAGACAATGTGCTTACAGCTGCTATCGAGGCAGGCGTAAAGAGTGTTATCTGTCTATCTACTGATAAGGCTGCATATCCAATAAACGCTATGGGTATCTCAAAGTCTCTTGAGGAAAAGGTTGCTATTGCTAAGTCAAGAACATCCGGAAAGACAAAGATTTGCTGTACACGTTACGGCAATGTTATGTGCAGTCGTGGTTCTGTTATTCCACTTTGGATTGATCAGATTGCAAGTGGTCAGCCTATCACACTTACCGAGCCTTCAATGACACGTTTCATCATGTCACTCGAAGAAGCAGTGGACCTTGTTCTTTTTGCTTTTGAAAACGGTGAAAATGGAGACCTTCTCATTCAGAAAGCTCCTGCTTGTACTATCCAGACTCAGGCAGAAGCTGTATGTGAGCTCTTCGGCGGAAAGAAGGAGGATATCAAGATAATCGGTATCCGTCACGGTGAAAAGATGTATGAGACACTTCTCACTAACGAGGAGTGTGCAAAGGCAATTGATATGGGTGATTTCTATCGTGTTCCTGCCGACAACAGAGGCCTTAATTATGATAAGTACTTCAAGGAAGGCGACGAGGAGAGAAATGTTCTCACTGAGTTTAATTCAAGCAATACAAAGCTTCTCACTGTTGCTGAGACTAAGGAAAAGATAGCTTCACTTTCATATATTCAGGAGCGCCTCGCAGAAATGGGGTTAAAGTGATGAATATACTCGTGACAGGCGCAAAGGGATTCGCAGGTAGAAATCTTGTAGAGAATCTTAAGAATATCCGTGATGGAAAGAATCGCACACGCGGCTTTCAGATTGATGAGATATTTGAATTTGATATTGATACGGACAAGGCTCTCCTTGACGATTATTGTGCAAAGGCTGACTTTGTTTTCAACCTTGCAGGTGTTAACCGTCCCAAGGAAAACAGCGAGTTTATGTCAGGTAATTTCGGCTTTGCAAGCGAGCTCCTCGATGCACTCAAAAAGCATAATAATACCTGCCCCGTAATGATATCAAGTTCGATTCAGGCAACACTTATTGGAAGGTATGGTGAGTCCGACTACGGTAAGTCAAAGCTTGCTGGCGAGAACCTCTTCTTTGACTACAGTAAAGAAACGGGTGCAAAGGTTCTTGTTTACCGCTTTCCGAATCTCTTCGGAAAGTGGAGCAGACCAAATTATAACAGCGCTGTTGCTACGTTCTGTAACAATATTGCAAACGACTTACCTATACAGGTCAACGACCGCTCTACCCAGCTTGAGCTCCTTTATATTGATGACCTTGTTGATGAAATGTTCGACGCACTTGAAAATAAGGAGCACCACTGCGAATACGATGGACTTGAGCCTGTTGCAAAGGATAACGGGAAGTACTGCTACGTTCCCATGACACATAAAGTGACTTTAGGTGAGATTGTTGATCTTCTTGAGAGCTTCAAGGCTCAGCCAAGTACTCTCGTTATGCCAGAGATACCGAATAACAGCTTTGCGAAGAAGCTTTATTCCATGTATCTCAGCTATCTTCCAAAGGAAAAAACTATCTTTGATCTCAAGATGAACTGCGACGACAGAGGAAGCTTTACAGAGCTCCTTAAAACTGCTAACTGCGGACAGTTCAGCGTGAATATATCCAAACCAGGCATTACAAAGGGACAGCACTGGCATAACAGCAAGTGGGAGTTCTTTATTGTTGTTGCAGGTCACGGACTTATCCAAGAGCGTAAAATAGGTACTGACGAAGTAATTGAGTTTGAAGTCAGTGGAGACAGGATACAAGCTATACATATGCTTCCTGGTTATACACACAATATAATCAATCTCTCCGATACGGAGAATCTTGTAACATTAATGTGGGCAAACGAGCAGTTTGATCCTCAGCACCCTGATACTTTCTTTGAGGTAGTGAAATAATGGAAATCAGAACAGATTATTCGGATGTAAAATGGAAAAATAATGGCAAGCTCAAGCTTCTTATCATCGTTGGTACAAGGCCTGAGATAATCCGTCTTGCCGCAGTAATAAATAAGTGCAGAGAGTATTTTGATTGTATACTTGCACATACAGGTCAGAACTATGACTACAACCTTAACGGTGTATTTTTCAAGGATCTCAAGCTTGCAGATCCTGAAGTGTACATGGATGCTGTAGGAGATGACCTTGGAGCTACAGTTGGCAATATCATTAATTGCTCATATAAGCTCATGAGCCAGATAAAACCTGACGCTATGCTCATTCTTGGCGATACTAACTCATGTCTCTCAGCTATTCCTGCAAAGAGACTTCATATCCCGATTTTCCACATGGAAGCTGGAAACCGTTGCAAAGACGAGTGTCTTCCAGAAGAAACAAACCGCCGTATCGTTGATATCATCAGTGATGTGAATCTTGCTTACTCAGAGCACGCAAGACGTTATCTTGCAGACTGTGGACTTCCAAAGGAGAGAACTTACGTTACAGGTTCTCCAATGGCAGAAGTGCTTCATCAGAATCTTGCAGAGATAGAAGCTTCAGATATTCACAACAAGCTTGGCCTCGAAAAGGGAAGATATATACTCCTTTCTGCTCACCGTGAGGAAAATATCGATACAGAAAAGAACTTTATGAGCCTTTTCACAGCTATAAACAAAATGGCTGAAAAGTATGATATGCCGATACTTTACAGCTGTCATCCACGCTCGAAGAAGCGTCTTGAAGCAAGCGGCTTCAAGCTTGACAAGAGAGTTATACAGCATGAGCCTCTCGGATTTCATGACTATAACTGCTTGCAGATGAACGCTTTTGCAGTTGTTTCAGACAGCGGTACGCTCCCAGAAGAGAGCAGTTTCTTTACAAGTGTAGGACATCCTTTCCCTGCAATATGTATAAGAACTTCCACAGAGCGTCCCGAGGCCCTTGACAAGGCTTGTTTCATACTTGCAGGTATCGATGAGAAATCCCTTTTACAAGCAGTGGATACAGCTGTTGAGATGAATAAAAATGGCGACTATGGCATTCCAGTTCCCGACTACGTTGAGGAGAACGTTTCTAATAAAGTTGTCAAGATAATTCAGTCTTATACAGGTGTTGTAGATAAGATGGTCTGGAGAAAGTTCTGAATATAGTATTATAAAGTACCGTCACATGACGGTACTTTTTTGTTTGCCCGACATGTGAGCAATCTAACAGGTGAAAGTCCCGAACACGCCCAGATAGTGGGAAGTGTATAGCCGAACAGCAAGGGTGTCCGCTGTGAGGCGGAATCTGAAGGAAGCTGTAAGCAAACCTCTGGTCTGACGAACATAAATCGCATATAAGGCTGGTCTACAAGAGATAAGCTGGCAAACAGCAGCAAAGTCTGATAACTATCACCCTAGTAGTAGCCAAGTACCCAATTTGGATTAGTCTCAATGTTAGATTACTACACCGAAAGGTGTGTTACTTGTTAAGTTGATTGAACCGCCGTGAACCGAACGGGACACACGGTGGTGTGAGAGGTCGGCGGCGTAATCGTCGCTTCCTACTCGCTTGAGTTAAGTTAACATTGAATTGAGTCTACAAAAACTAGGTTGTTTGAATTGACTTTCAATATGCTGAATGCTATAATGAATAAAAATAGTTTTGAGAGAGCGGTGAATTACAGTGAGTGGCAGACTTTTGTTTTTTGCGACAAAAAATGACATAATATCTATAATGAATACTTTCCGGGAGATTTTGCCATTTGAGATAAAATACTTTGAAACAGGAAATATGCCGACCGAACAGCCTGTAGTATTTTCCTGTATTGAAGATCTACCACATATAGGCGTTACATATTCAAATAGTCATTGCTCTGATAACTACTGCATCATGGAAAAAGATATATCTATTGTAACAGAAAGAGTTGACTCTGAGAGTCATGGTACTTTTTACTGTGTATATAGCTCCATGAATAACACCTGTCTGAGCTTTTCACCAAGTGGTCGCACTGCTGACGGAACTTGCCTTATACATGGACAGTTTGCAATTATGGACAAAAATGAGCTATCAAACACACTTTTGAAAGCTGCCTCAAAAGCTCTCAGGAAGCACTGTAAGCGCATCAGGGGCTGGTATGTGGGACAGGAAGCAGAGCAGCTGAATGGTAAGGTAAGATATATAACCATAGGTATCAACGAGCCGCAGGAGTATGATTTCAAGTTTTAGTTTTTTGAGGTTACTTTGAATATTGCAAAAATAAATAATAACGTGCGCTGGTTTTTCAGCGCACGTTGTATTTTATGGTGTCGATAGGTATACATTTTTGAATATATTATTATCAGACAAATCAGAAAATAGTGAGATTTCTTGACTGTGTAAAGACTTAATACTTTTAAAGTGATACCTGATTCCGCAAAGTTCGGTGCTTGAAAGCCATAAAAAACATTGTAATCATTTGGTTTTCCACATTCTTATGATGCTCCCAAACTTCACCCACTAGGTGAAAAAGAATACAGCTGATACTTATGGATTTTATCACAAAATATCAGTAGCTTTTCGCCCATAAAAAGATTTGACATTTGCGAAATCAGGGTGATAGTATAAGAACATTGTTATCTGTAAGTTATTATGGCTTCAGAATTGAAATCCTGTTGTAATCGGTGAGGCAGCTGCCAAGTCTTGCGTAAAGCTCGGGAACGGTCAACTCTTTATTTTTCAGTGCAAGGAGTTCTTCGTCGGTACATCCTATGAATAATACAAAATCTACCTTACCATTTGGAGTGGAGATGGATTTAACTTCTTCGTCGGCAGTGAGGATAAATCCAGTTAGGGCGCTCTTGTGATGAAGGTCGATTCCTGTGGTTTGACCAGTATATATGTATTCACCTGCGTGGAAAAGTTCTCCGTTTGAAAAGGTAATCCTTGCAATAGTCTGTAATATGCCACATACGTTGCGTAGTTCCCCGTCTTCGTTTTCAGGTGCTATACAGGAGCGCTTCAACTTGAATGTGAATTCCATTCCGTAGCCGCTTACCTCGGGATTATCGGTCTCTTTTTCAAATATTTCGCTGAGGCCGTAGGTGACGAAGTGGTAGTATTCAGGTGCCTCGTAAATGCTTATTCCCGTTAGCGGATCGTCGCCGCCAAGTTCCCACGGTACAAGAACGCCATAGTGCTTTGGGTCGTTCTGGTCGGGGTATAGTTCTTCAAAGGCGGCGGTTATTGCGTCCCAGCCTGAGCATTCTGGCTTTTCAAGCTCAATAATCTCGTCGGTTTCTTCCTGCGTTTTTTCTGCTTTTTTCTTGAATTTACTAAACAGTCCCATATTGTGCTCCTTATCTATGAAATTTACATTTATTACAGCCTTAAACATCAGAACTAAATATCTTTACGGTAACATTTATTTCTGTAACATCTACAGACGCTGTTAGTGTGAGCTTTTCCCAGTTGTGTAGGTACTCGCTGTCAGTGACTATGGTCGGTTTCCAGCCATTATCATCAATAAACTCGTTATCAATGAAAAGTTTGCAGCTTTTTCCGTTTTTGTCGGTGCCTTTCAGCATATAACGTGCAGAAAAGTTGCATTTGCCGCTTTTAAGACTGTATTTTTGTGTATCTACAGCGTTACCCATGATTTCACCGTGAAAATGTTCGCTGTGAGCTGTTCATTCGAATGGAACCATTATTACCTCACTCTCGGAACCTTTGACAGAAATAGGCTCGTGGCATTTTACATCTATTGTTAATAACAGTTGTTTCATTTTATCACCATATATAGTTTGATTATAGTTTCAGTGTAACATAGATTAAGAGAAAAAGCAACTATATGAGTAAAGATAGATCCCTTAACTTCTGCAACACATTAATGCCAACAAATGCACGATATGTTATATAACAAGCGCGAAATACTATTGCATACCGCATTATGTTCTGATACAATATAGATGTGAAAGCACAAAATAATATGCCGAGTTTAGCATAATAGTGAACATTTTGGATATTCATACACGGTATGCACGTACCGTATCTGCACTGTATGAAATTACTTAAATAGCACATAATGTTACTCGGCGCAAATGTAATTGAGAGGGAATCAAAAATGAAAAATCTTACTATCAAAAGATGTGCGGCTGTTTTGGCAGCTTGTACAGCTATTGCGGCTGCTATGCCTTACAGCGAATCTTCTGTTATTGCCGCAGGAAACATTATCAGCAATTCCACATTTGAGAGTGGTACCTCGGGTTGGGGCACCTACAAGGAGAGCGGCGGTAAATGCTCTCTCGGCATTGAGGACGGACAGCTTGCGCTGACAGTTTCCAGCGTCGGAAAACTGAACTATGCAGTACAAGTATTTTATGACATAGTTCCGCTCTATCAGAATGGTGTTTATCGTCTCAAGTATGATATTTCTTCAAGTGTTGACCGTTTTATCGAGGGAATGATACAGCAGAACGGCGGCACTTATCAGGCTTACACCTGGAAGGGACTTCAGTTGACAACAGATCCTCAAACTGTGGACTATGAGTTCACTATGGAGGCAGAAACTGACATCATGGCAAAGCTTGTATTCAACTGTGGTATACAGGAGAAGTACGAAGGAGAGCTTCCTGAACATACTATTTTTATCGATAACGTTTCACTTGAGCTTGTTGATGATAGTAATGTTGATTACGCTTCAAGCCGTCCATATGCTCCGTCTATAAATATAAATCAGGTTGGTTATAGGAAAAATGGAACAAAAATAGCGGTATTCCGTGATGTTACCGATCAGACCGAGTTCAAGGTGGTCAATGCAGATACTAAAAAGGCTGTTTTCACAGGTAAGCTTGAAAACAAGACGGATAACAAGAGTGCAAACGAGACAAACTGGACAGGGGACTTTTCTGCTGTTAAAGATGCAGGCAAGTACTATATTTCCTGCGAGGGACTTGATGATTCTTATACATTCGAGATAGGTGATAAAGTATATTCAAATCTTCTTGATGACAGTGTGAGAATGCTCTATTTACAGCGCTGTGGCGTTAAAATAGAGGACAAGGACTTTGGTCACGAGGCATGTCATACTGACATGGCAACAGTTTACGGCACGAATGATAAGATAGACGTAAGTGGTGGTTGGCATGATGCTGGTGACTATGGCAGATACGTTGTCCCTGCGGCAAAAGCTGTTGCAGATCTTCTTTACGCTTACGAGGCTGAACCTGAGCTTTACAGTGATGATATTGGCATTCCAGAGAGCGGAAACGGAACTCCTGATATACTTGACGAGGCACGTTTTGAACTGGAGTGGATGATGAAAATGCAGGCTGCCGACGGTGGTGCATACCACAAGGTATCATGTGCTAATTTCCCTGCGTACGTTATGCCAACAAAGGAGACAGCTGAGCTTATCGTAACTCCTGTAAGCTCAACTGCAACCGCTGATTTCTGTGCTTCTATGGCACTTGCTGCTGAGTTTTATGAGAAGTATGACAAGGACTTTGCAAAGAAGTGTATGGACGCTGCGGATAAGTCATGGGCTTGGCTTGAGGCTAATCCTAACTTTGTATTCAAGAATCCTGCCGATATTGTTACAGGAGAGTACGGCGATAAGACCGACAAGGACGAGCGATACTGGGCAGCGATTCAGATGTACCGCGCTACAGGGGACGAGAAGTACCTTTCAAGTGTAAGCAGATCTGTTACAGGTCTTGACTGGTCAACAGTGGGTGACTATGGCAATATTGCTCTCATTACAATGAAAAACGCGGATAAGAGCTCTGAGACATACAAAACTGCATATGACAATGCTGTAAGCGCTGTTATAAAGCAGGCAAAGTCGCTTCTCGGAACTTCTGAGGCTTCACCATACGGTCAAGCTATTTCGATGTTCAACTGGGGCAGCAATATGACTATTGCAAACGGAGGTATTATACTTGCTCTTGCAGGAGAGCTTACAGGTGAGCAGAGTTATTATGATGCTGCTCAGGCTCAGCTGAATTATCTTCTTGGCGTTAATCCTGTTGGTACTTGTTTTGTTTCGGGATACGGCACTGTATCTCCCGAAAACCCCCACCATCGTCCTTCAATGGCTGTGGGTCATGCAATGAAGGGCATGCTTGCAGGCGGCGTGAATCAGAATCTCGAGGACAGCGCTGCAAAAGCTTACTGTCAGGATCAGCCAGCTGCTAAGTGTTATGTTGATAATTCCGAGAGCTATTCCACAAACGAGATAACTATATATTGGAATTCTCCGTTTACATATCTGCTTTCACTTACTGAGGATACAGGCTCGGATGCCCAGCAATCAACGACTACAGCAGATATAACAGAAAATGACAAACTAAATGAAGAAGTTAGCCTTTACGGTGATGCTAATTGCGATGAAAGTGTTGATATGGGCGATGCCGTGCTAATCATGCAGTCTCTTGCAAATCCTGACAAGTATGGTGTGAATGGTTCAGACGAGTTTCATATTACATCAAAGGGACTTGCAAACGCTGATGTCAGTGACAGAGGCGACGGCGTTACAACAGGCGACGCACAGGTTATACAGGCATTTCTGTTACATACGATAGATAAGCTGCCAAGATAAGTTTAATATTAATAAAAAGCGCAAAGAATGATTATTTCTTCTTTGCGCTTTTTAAACACATTTCTTCAATCTTTCTTATGACATGTCCGCTACTTGTTAAGGGCTGTTTTGATTTCTATATTTTATTTGAAATCTAATTGATCTGCTAGGTTGTTTGTGGAAATAGTCTAAGCGGAGAATATTATGCGTTGAACTTTGAGATAACTCCTATAATTCCAGATATATCTTTGCAAATATACTTATCGAAGTCATATAGTAGTAAATATCAGCGAAAATGTCGTGAACTCTCTCCTACCTAAAGAGGAAGGAGGATCCTGTCGCCTATTGATGAAACTAAACAGAAAATAATATATTAAGTGAGGGTGTGATAAATTACTTTATCACACCCTCTGAGAAAGGTCACTTATTGCCTTTATTGTTGTTATTGTCGATGTTTTCAGTGTTACTTTGTGACGGAGCTGCAGGTGCAATTGCTGGTGGTGGTACATTTGGCGGCACCATCTGAGGATTTGGTGGCATTGGAGTTCCCTGCATCATTTGCGGAGCTTGTTGCATTCTTTTCTGATAATTTTCTTTTTTACGCTTTGCTGCACGCTTGGAGAAGAATTTTATTATTTTTACGATGATGAATATGATAATACTGAAAACAATCAGGAACGGAAGTACTCTTATTATGATGAACAGTAGGTTTTCAAGGAAATAAAGGAAACTGCTCCACGTCTTAGAAATTGTGTTCTTTAAGCGCTGTCCGAATGTATCTGTTCTCTCGATAATTGGTTTCTCTGAGTATTCTCTGACTTCGTTCAGAGTGAGATTAATGAAGGAATAAGCAACGTCATTTTCAATGTTATTCATACGTGTCTTTATCTTGGCAATCTCAACCTGAATGTTTGTAAGCTCGTTCTCAACTCCGATAGCGTCCTGTTCGTTCTTTATTTCAGCAAGAATATCAAGGTAACGCTTTTCTTTTGCCTCGTAAATACTGAGGGTGGTTTTGAGGTCAGAATATTCAGTTGTAAGATTCTGCACGGAAGAGTTCTTGCGGCGCATATCACCAATGTCCTCGACAGCCTTGCAGAAATCCTCATAATCAGCACTTGGTATTCTTATGGTAGCATAGAGGTTTTTCCATTTCTCGTTGTCGGAATATTGCCATTTTGTTGTACTTCCACCATCGTTGTAGTTTTCGCTTTCGATAAAGCCATTGTAGTTGTTTATAAGCTCGTGTATTTGATCAACCGCCTTATCGAATTCGAGAACATCAATGCTCATATCACATGAATAAACGAGCATTTGCTTATTTATAGCCTTTACCTCCGACTGCTTGTAGCTCATGGAACTGCTTTCGCCGTTTTCATATGCTTCCGAATCAGCGTAAGCCTCATCACTTTTGTATTCAGCCGCATTATCAGTCTGTGGTGCGAATGAATTGCTTTCAGCTCTGTCTGCAGCTTTCATTCCCGAGCCGCAGGAAGTGAGCAGAATAGTACATGCTAGAGCAATCGGTAATAGTATTTTTCTCATTTCTATTCCTCCTTTGTGTATGTTTTGTACATATATAATAACATTTTGTTTGTTATAAGTCAACGAATATATCATAACAATATAGTTAAAATTCGTTTACAAGAAATAAAAATGTTGCTATCCGAGTTTGAAATAGTACTTCTGTAGAAGAGAATTAATGCCTTATAACACATCAATGCTAGAATGACAATGGATAAAACATAAACCGCCCATCAATGGGCGGTTTATATGTTATATTGCAATTAATTGTAAATGAGTATTAGAGATTGATTGAACTGTAATAACCAAGATAACAGTAATCTTCCACTTGATTCAACATTATTCATTTGAATATTCGTTTGTCTTATTTAGATTTGAACAGAAATATGTCAGGGAAAGTGTGTGACACTCTCAACCTAAAGAGGCTAATAATACTGGCTTTAGGATTGTAAGCTTTCTTGATGGAAACAACGATGATATAGCATTGAATTAGAAAACTTATACTTATTTGTTTTCGTAGGAATAACTGATGATCTTCCATTCTCCGTTTTCAAGCTTAAACTCTACTGTTGTGCGGCCTTTTCCTTCCGTAAAGCTTTCTTCATTTGTTTTGGCCGTGAAATACTCATCGTTGTATTCTGAAACAACTACTCCACCATTAGTGTTGATTGAATTCACTTCTCTGATAATTACACTTTCATAAAGAGCACCATCTTTTTCTTTGAAACGGGTATCGCACTCTTTCATTAAACTTTCCTTTACTTCACCTGTGAAATTATTGTTGATTCTTTCTTTTAATTCTGCTAAAGTAAAGATCGAGGGATTGTCTGTGACTTTGTAGTAACGTGTATTATTATCAGTAAATAAAATGTTGTCATAGTGACCAAGAGTACCTGAAAGAATACCGTCTATCTCCTGGAATTTACCTATCTTTTCCATAGCTATTTCAGTTAATGTCTGGTTTTCATCTCCGCGTACAAGGCGAGCTGCATCGCCGTTGCCGAAATGTAATTCGTCAGAATTTGTATTTGAACAATATGCAACGTTTCCTATGAATGAATTACCAGAAAACTTAAGACCGAATATTATGGTGCCTCCTATTTTTTCCGTGTATTTTGTTATTGTACCAGTCTTTACATTTCCATAATTATCAGTATATTTGAATGTTGCATCATTTTTTATTTCTACGATGCCAGCATCAACTCCGTCAATGTGAACCTGATTAGTAGGAGATGTCTGATATCTCCAATTGCCAACATACTGTGCAATAAAATCACTTTCATCAGTAACTTTTGCTGTAGCTTCCGTTTGGGTTTCTGATTTGGTTTCTGTTGTAGTTTCTGAATCAGGTTGCTCTGAAAAAGTTGTATCATTGGCGTTGTTGGTGAGATCTGTTACGTTTGCTATACTTGTAACGACTGAAACATAATTACTAACAGATACAGAGGTTGTGCCAGTAACAGCAGTTGTTGTTACTGTAATAGCAGGTGGTATCTTGCTGTCATCGTTGATGATTTTTTTATTACCTCTAATCATTATGGTACTTCCGATAGCTATGCCTGCAATCAGAATTATAGATGCAGCCGTACTCAGAATACCGAACCACGCTGGTTTCTTGACAACATCAACTCCTTCAACGTCGTCATTTTCTGTCATTTTTATAGTATTATCTCTCTTTGGTTCTTCTGTTTTATTTTTATTCTTTTTAAATTTTGTTTCGCTCATGACAAATATTTTGTCTAACTGTTCATCAGATAATTCTGGACATTTATCAATAAGTCTTTCAATTGAATCATTATCCGCATCATCAAAGATATCAAATAATTCTTTATCTTTCATAACTTCTTCCTCCCCTTAAAAAGTTATACCTATGTCCACAAGCTTAGTGCGAAGCTTGTCCATAGCCCTTGCACATCTCTGTCTGACGGTACCAGCAGTCATAGAAAGGTTTTGTGCTATTTCCTTGGAACTTCTGTTATAGTAGAATTTCTGGATAAGAATAGCTGAATCTGGATCGCCGAGTTCATCTATCTTGTCAAGAAGGATACGTCTGAGTTCTGAACGATTAACGTGTTCGTCAACACTGAAGTCAGAGACAAGTTCGTTCATGTCGTCTTCATCAATCTCAGCAGTATGACTCGCGGTTACCGTTAATCTTCTGAAATTGTCAATAGCTTTTCTTTTTGCGATAGTTGCAATAAGATACTTTATATCGTTTTCGGATGATATATCAAACTCAAATTTCATAAATACATCTGCAAAGACATCACTGACACATTCTTCTATATCTTCATTAGTGCCGCAGCATCTGAGTTTATTATAGACAATAGCATAGACATATCTTCCATATTCTTTGACAAGTGCTTTATGGCAGTCGACAGATGATTTTTGCATTAGTTCTGCCAGTTCTCTGCTTGTCATTTTCATTCCTCCCTGCGTTTCGTTTTTTAATCACCATAAATTTCATAAATAACATTATTAAGTATTACACAGATCATATTATTCTAAAACCTAAACGTTATTTAACATTTTTTCTTTTTGCCCAACATTAAATTATATCATCTGAACTAATAAACGTCAAGTTATAATTATCTTTTGATTTATCAATAGTTTTCTAACTTGTTATTCGTGGTTAAAAATGCTGAGTTAAGCAGTTTGCTTGATTTGAGAAATTTATGGTGCAAAAATGACTGCCATTCGGTTTGGCGTCCATTTACGTTATTATTCATAATAATCTTTTTTATATAGCTTTCATCCGATATATTTATGCTTGGTGGATAGGTGAACACATTGTTTTTTTGCATGATGTAAGTGAACATGGTGCTGTAGTAAATGTTAAGATAAGTGATATGTTTTTTCACAATTGACCCCTCCATTATTCTGTATAGTGTATTGCTTTATTGATCAGACGTTTATATATAATTGTCCCATCATATATAACAATCGAGAAGATAACATCAAGTGTTACATTAACAGTAAATGTTTTTATAGCTAGTTTATGAAAAAAAATAACAATATTACTTTGAACGAGATTAATTTTACAGATTCAAAATATAATATTTGTAATTCTTTTTTTTACAAAAAATGTAACACTTTAAAAGCTTGTTTCGATTGTTATATATAGCAGATGATTAAAGAATACTATTGTTCTGGATAATTCTATACTAAATCAAAAACATCCGGGATATACAATGACTTATATTTAGGATATGATTATTTTTTATGGAAGGGAGAATATAAATGCAATAGATATTTATAGTTGCGAACGGCATAGCCTTTTCGTTATCATAATACAAAAAAATTCAAAAAGGAGTATTAAGATGAAAAATACGACTTGACTTATCATTTGTTGCAGTAATCTGCTCATTCATATCAGATATGAACGGATTAGAGTAATCAACTAGTTAAACGTCCATAATTAATAGAAACACAAACAATCAAACGAAAAGAGGATTATAATGAAAAATAAAAAGATAACAAGCTTTATCATGTCTTTAACAACTTGTCTTACTGCAATATCAACTACTCCCTGCTGTATTAAAGCTGAAAAGACAAATATGAAATATGAGTATGGAGTATTTCTTGGAGCAGATCTCGAGGATATTTCCTATATGGACAATTACAAGAAGATTGTGATCGATGCGCAGTATTTCGAGGAAGAAGAGATCAGCAAGCTGAAAGAATCAGGACATACGGTTTACAGTTATCTGAATCTCGGATCTGTTGAAAAATTCCGTCCTTATTACAAAAAATATAAGAAGTATTCTCTAGGTACATATGAGAACTGGACAGACGAGAAATGGATTGATGTCTCACAGAAGGAATGGCAGGATTTCATTGTGGACGAGCTTGCAAAGGACATACTTGACAAGGGCGTTGATGGCTTATGGGTCGACAATTGCGATGTGTATTACAATTTTCAAAATGACAGAATATATAATGGCGTAACCGATATCCTAATGGGATTAAAGGATTATGACACATATGTTATCGTTAACGGTGGTGACACATATGTGTCAAAATATGCTGAAGAGAAAAAAAGCTTGGATGCTGTTATGGATGCTGTAAATCAGGAGACAGTTTTCAGTGCTATAGACTGGGATAATGACTTGTTTACAGAAAATGATGATGATACAAGAGAGTATTTTCAGGACTACTGTAAACTTGTAAGTGACTATGGAAAAGACGTTTATCTGCTTGAATATACTGAAAACAGTGATATTATTGATAAAATTAGAAGCTATTGTTATGAAAATGGTTATACATACTATGCATCAGACACTCTTGATCTTCTAACTCCCGGCCAGGAAAAAGGATCACAGTTATTAACAGAATTGACTTCGGAATATGATTCATATGTTGATCCGGATGATGTAGCTGAACCTGGCCATACTGGTGCAAACGAAAAAGTCAGCACATTTAAACCCGGATTATGGGAATTGCGTAATTGTGAAACAGCAATTTCAGAATACATCTATTTTGCACCGAACGGAAAAAATTTTATATCTTTCTTTACTGATTATGGTTCAAGGATGAATGGTGAGTACATTCTTGAAAATGATCAGTTTAGAAAAAAATACGATGCAGGTTCTGTAGAAGAATCAACAGCGTTAATATATGAAGACATAGCTTATCTGAAATATCCTGATGGCACAGTAGATGTTTTGAGATACATTTCCGATGTTTCTCCGGACGATTTCAGTTTTGTTTGCAATGCAGAGATAACAGAGTTTCTGATCAATTATTATGAGAAAACAACAGGTATATTATTAAATCCATATTACTTTGAAATAAAAGACGTAAATGGGGAAACAAATGTTTATTTTACTGAGGATATTGACTATAATGAAGATTCTGTTATTCAATGCTATACTTTTGACCGCTTCACGGGTGAATGTACTGATGAGAAAGGCATGAAAATCAAATTTGATAATACTCCAAATCCAGGAACATACTTCACTAAAGGATTATGGAAATGGGAGGACCTTTACGGTGAAGGTGAAGAAGGTTATTATTGGTTCAGCGGAAATGAAGAGGATTCTGTTTCCTATAATACAGCAATCAAAAGACAGTTTGATTTTACCTATCATCTTTCTAACGGACGCGGTATCGCATATATGAATGACTATGCATGGTTCTTCTTTACCTTTGATGAAATAAATGACGGTTTAATACTTACACAGTATTATCCGGAAGGTAATGTCTTTATAGTAAAACTTACGTTTATCGGTGCTGCAGAAAAAAATGAGGTTGCATGGAACGGCAAAGATATTATTATTTCGCCAACTGAACCGGAAAAATATACGGCTGAAGATGCTGAGTTATTCAAGAGTTATCTACTTGGAAACATCTGTGATCTTGGTGGAAAAAACTACGATCTCAATAATGATGGAATATGGAATATTTACGATTTTATTGAATTGAGAAAGATTATTTAATAT
The DNA here is from genome assembly GCA_002310115.1 of Ruminococcus flavefaciens. Classification (GTDB taxonomy): domain Bacteria; phylum Bacillota; class Clostridia; order Oscillospirales; family Ruminococcaceae; genus Ruminococcus; species Ruminococcus flavefaciens_K. Next base: position 5,046 of record DBYI01000114.1, on the reverse strand, counting down.
CCTTATATAATAAGTTCTCATTTCTAAGGTATATGTCTTTAAGTTAATTGTCTATGAAAGAAAAAAGAGTATGATAGCGCGATGATGTGATGCTATACATACTCTTTTTTCCATTTTCAGATACAAATCATATTGAAAAAAATATATTATTGGATATATCATTTAAGTATACTGCTTTAGTCAGAATTATAAATATAGCAATATCATATTGTGGGCTTATTATATGATTATTTATCTATATCACGGCAGAATACCCCCACTTCTAAGCGAAGTGAAAGAGGGGGATGAATGCCGGATTTTTAAACCAAAACTATAGATAATCAGTAAAACACATGCTATAATAGATACATAGGAAATATCCTAAATCTAAAAGGAAGGAGAAAAACCATATGTATCTAACGGTAAAGCAAAAGGTAAAGCATCTGTCAAAGGAAGAGTACAGTATTTTGAGGAAATAGTGTCATACAGCGAAAAATCTTGCAAATGAAGCAATCTACAATGTACGACAGCATTACTTCACAGATGGAGAATACCTAAACTATGAAAAGAATTACGCACTTCTGAAAAACAGTCCCAATTGTTATCAGCCAAATTATTTAAAGTAGAAAAGTTCAAATTAAATGAGGGAGAAAAAGCAGCATAGAAAGTTACAGGCAAATTAAATGAGGGAAAATGATCAAATTGAGAGCCGAGCTTTTAACCAAGAAAACAGAGACCGCCAAATATAGCGATCTCTGAATTTATAAGAAAATTATGATACAACAGTAAGTTCCTGCAATGCGTGAGCCTGCTTGTTCATATATGTATTATTGACTTTGGTGAATATTGCATTGTATAATATGGATAGGTACATGGGTTACGATGGTAAATCTTAATATGTCAGGATGATTATTCAATTGAAAAGATAGGGGGGGCATTTACATGGGATACAATTTTTTTAAAACTAAAGATGTTTCAAATATTTTTAATATCAAATTAAATGAGTTCAAAGCATCACTTGGAACTGCTATTTGCAAAGGAAAGAACATACCATTTGCAGACAATGATATTACATATATGCTTAAACTTCAGCATGATAGGGTTTCAAAGAAAGGACTTGAACTGGAATACGATATCTATTCCAGAGATGATAACAAAAACCAATTCATTGCCGGCAGTAATTGGAGAGATGCTCACTATGAAAGTACCGTTTGTTTTAATCAAAGTGGTATAAAACGAAAAGTAAAGAAGGACGGAAAAGCAAAGTATAGTGATAATCATAAAACCGTTCTTTATGAAACGATAACGGATGTGGTTACGGGGACTCACCCTGACAATGATCCGTTCTGCTGTCCGAACTGCGGTGCGATTTCCACTGTCGCCGGCCTTAATAATGGATGTTCTCACTGTGGTACCAAGTTCCAGATGGATGACCTTTTTCCAAAGGTCACATCCTACTATTTTTTAGATACTCCCGGAATGACAAAAAAGGAATTCTTGTCGGGGTATCTCGGTTCATATATCATAACTCTGATTGCCATGTTTATTCTTTGCATTATCCTAAAAAAGGGGATAGGTTATTATATCGGCGTTACTATAGGAAGTATCTTTATGGCGTATATTTTGTATGCTTATTTTCTGCTTATGAAACTAATTGTTGGAGCAATATCCTCTGCGGGTAAAATGGGAACTGCCGGTTCACGAAGAAAATTTGAAACAAGAATGAAAAAGATCAGTCCTGAGTTTTCATATGAGTATTTTACGAGCAAGACATTGTCCCTTATAAAAACTGCTGTGTTTTCTGAGAATGAGAGGGAGCTTTTATTTTATGAAGGAGAAACGCTAGATCCGAAGATAAAGGACATTATAGATATGAATTTTGGTGGTGCGTTAGGCTGTGAAAGCATATGTGAAGATGGTAATTTTGTAACTGTTGTAACAAAGGCCTATTTTGATGTACTTTATGCTAGTGACGACAGGATATTTTTCAAAAAACAAGTTTTTAGCGCAACATTAAAGCGTCGCACTGATATCCCTGTGAATTTTAATTTTTCCATGACTAAAATCGCATGTCCGTCTTGTGGTGCGAGTTTTGATGCAACAAAAAACAAAATCTGTCCGTACTGTGGCAACAAGTATGAAATCACCACAGATGACTGGGCGTTAGTTGAGCTAAAATATAATTAAGTATTCATATAAATTATTTCAATCGATATTAGTCTTTCCTCAAACCACAAATATTCTCCAAAATATCGACAGACATAATCTGAAGAATGTGATATAATTGTAAATGGTAAAATAATAATGCAGGAAAAATGGCATATAATAATGTCGGAAGACCTGCATTATTATTTTATATTTTCAGCGCCCTTGTTTTTGACATTTCGTACAACACAAAAAGAGCCTCAATTCCTCAACATTTCGAGGTTTGAGACTCTTCATGATTATGCGTTTTTTATTCTTTTTTTATCTTCTGTCAAAGTGTGAATAGTAACCTCCCACCTATAGAGGTCGGAGACTTCTAGCGGTATTAAGATGAAATCTTAATCTATAAGCTTTTCAGTTCATTTATAAATTTTGAAAAACTGTCTGGTCTGTCAAAAATTCAAATTTTAGTATGTGACTGCCTATATCTCCCTGTATATCACCAGACACCTTTATATGACCTTTTCTGTCACAATTGAATTCAATCTTATTACCATAACCTATTTCAATAAATGTGATTTCTTTTCTCTTAAATGAAAGCATCTCTTATAGAGCTTTAATGAATTTCTGCAACTCCTCATAATCATATTCACAGCCAGCTGCAATGCCAGAGAACACGCCTAATTTCACTTTTATATCAAACGAACATTATATGGATTTCCGTTTTCTCATCATCAACAGAATGATGAAAATCTGTAATTCCTATGTAATTACCACAATATTCCAGTCTTGCTTCCATAGGTTATATCTCCTCTAAATTACGATTTTGTTTCCGGATATTCAACGCCAAATACTTGCATATTTGCCGTGATTTTTTTGTCTCAGGATCATAGTGTGAGGTTGATTCATAAAGTGTAACTTTATCAGTTTTCTTGTTTACATAGCGCACAATTGACATATTATCATACACATTTCTAATATTGATACATGCATATTATATCATATACCAATGCTCGACCTTCTGCATAATTGTTTTTGACATTTCAAACAATGCAAAACAGCCTAAATCCCTAGATATTCCGAAGTTTGAAACTCTTCGCGATTTCACATTTTTTCTTCCGTCAGAATGTGAATGGTAAACTTCCATCTATAGAGGTCAGAGATGAATAACGGTAATAGGTAAAAAAAGTAAAACTATACGTCCCCACGCTTTATTTTTTTCTCTTTGTTTTTTTGAACGAAATGATTGATAATACTGACGCAGCTAATCCTGCTGTAATAAGTCCTGCGATACCACTATCGCCTGTCTGAGGAGAATTGCTTTTTGCAGTAGCAGCTTTTGTTGTGGTCGTAGCTTTTGCAGTAGTTTTAGTGGCTTGCTGAGTAGTTTCCGCATCAAGCGCAACAAATTTGATATTATTATCTTTAGCGTGTTTTTCAGCTTCTGAACCCTTATATCCATAGATAGTCAGGTTAGTACAGCCCGAAAATGCACTTTCATGGATATATGATACGTTTTTGGGAATGACTACTTTAGTTAGATCAGTGCAGTCCTTAAAAGCATTATCCAAAATATCAGTAACATTATCAGGAACGGTTATTGAGGTCAGACCTGTACAGCCTTCAAAAGTTTCCAGACCAACTGCGAGCAGACTGCTTGGAAGGGTTACTGAAGTCAAGCCTGTACAGCCTTTTAAAGTTCCGTAAGCAAAATATTTCATACCTTCGGGAAGTTTTACAGAGGTAAGCCCTGTGCAATCCTCGAAGATATAATGTCCCATTCCCAAAACAGAGTCAGGGATAGTTACCTCAGTCAAACCGCTGCAGCCTGAAAAAGCATCATTTTCAATTAAATCAACACTGTCGGGGATAGCTACAGATGTCATACCTGTACAGCCTGCAAAAGCTTTGCCGCTGATACACTTGATACCATCAGGGATAACGATTGCTGTGTTTTCAGGCATTGTTCCCTTATATTTAAATAAGGTCTTTCCGAGGATTATCATTCCGTCAGGCTGATCGTCGTACCACTTTGTATTTTCAAATGCATTATGCATAACATACTCCAGTCCGTCAGGAATATTTATCGACTCTAATGCAGTACAGTTTTTAAATGCTTCATAATCAATGTACTTAATACTTTCAGACAGAGTAACTGATTTTAAGTTGGTGCAATCCATGAAAAGGCTGTGTGATATCTCTTCAACGCCCTCGGGAATGGTTATGGACGTTAAACCTGTACATTTCTCAAAAGCTGACATTGCAATTGATTTGATACCGTCGGGGATAGTGACCGAAGTTACATCAGCACGATTATAGAATGCATTGCCGGATATTCCTGTAACTTTTTTGCCGTTGATCTCAGAAGGGATAACAACTTCTGTGGCAGTACCTTTATACCTGCCTATATAGGTATCATCATGTTCTGTTACTTTATACTCAAATGATGTGTTTTCGTCAACTTCATAGATGCCTTGTTCAACGATGTTAACTGCTGTAATTGCAGAGCATCTGTCATTAACAGTGTTATTTAACATACAACATGAACCGACGATAGCAAGCGACATAATAAATGGTATTACTTTTTTCATAATCTACCTCTTTTCGTTTTTTTGTTTCATTTTTTGATACTTTTAAGAATTACGCATCAAGATCAGAAAACATTAATTTTGATCCATCGCTGTTATCTTTATATTTATTAGACGAGAAAAAATAGAAAACTACTCAATATATATATATTATACTACACTATTTATAAAAGTCAAGAATACATATAGTATTGTATTTGAAAATATAAATGATGAAATTTGAAGTATTCTTTAGTAACTTCTAATTATACGAGATAAAATTTCCTTTGTTTATGCAATACACTTAATTTCCTGTATGCACTATAAGATGTTTATGGTAAAATAGAAATGCAGA
>DBYI01000035.1 GCA_002310115.1 Ruminococcus flavefaciens | reverse complement strand
GAAGCAGTTACAATGGTAGACATGGCTCGCAAGGAAATAATTCCTGCAGTTGCAAAATTCGCTGCTGATACAGCTTCTGCTGTATCCATAAAGAAGAGTGTATCAAAAGTAGCATGCAAGTATGAGAGCGGTCTTGTAACTGAGCTTTCAGAGTTAATTGATGAAATGGATTCGGCAACAACAAAGCTTGAAAAAGTAGCTGCTGATTTCAAAAAGCAGGATGTTATCATTAATGCTTCTGAATTTGTACGCGACACAATGCTCCCTGCAATGGATAAGCTCCGTGCAGCAGCCGATAAAGCAGAGACATTAACTGCTGAGTCCTACTGGCCGTTCCCTGCATACGACAAGCTCCTCTTCGGAGTGTGATATTTAAGAGTATCAGAAAAGTCTTTTATAGACAAATCCTTGAAATACAGCATAAACTACAAAGCCAACAGCATTTTGCCGTTGGCTTTGTAGTTTTTTCGGTAATATCGCTGTTATATCATTATCAGATTCTTATGCTCTTTAATCTCTAATTATCCGTTAGCAGCCTTCTATGCGATTTCTGTTCGTCAGACCAGAGGTTTGCTTACAGCTTCCTTCAGATTCCGCCTCACGACGGACACCCTTGCTGTTCGGCTATACACTTCCTACTATCCGGGCGTGTTCGGGACTTTCACCCGTTAGATTGTGCCCATGTCGGGCAAACATATAAATGTCCCCGCGGGTCAACTCGCGGGGACATCCTGTATTATTCTTCTTTTTATCGATACCATTATGATACTTTACTTCAGTTCATTGCCCGTTCAAGAGCATTCCTTGCAGCTTCTATGATACCTTTGGAGCTGTATGTCGCGCCCGAGCAGGCATCTATTCCGTCTGCGCTGAGACTGTCCCTTATCTGAGGTATCACCTTGCTTTTAGCATCATCAAAATAATCGGGATCATCATCAGAACTTGCCGAGATATCCGTGATAGTATCATCTTCAATAGTTATGGTAACATGGACCTTTCCTTCGTAGCCCTCTCCCGTACCTTCAAAAGTACCGTTCTTGAATCTGTAGCTCTGCTGCTGAGCCGCTTCGGGTTCATTATCATTCTGCTGATCGTTGGAGTTTTCATCTTCATTGTTCTGCGAAGTCGTTTCTTCAGTCACAGCTTCTGTTGTTTCCACGCTGGTGCCCGAAATTGTCACAGCTATTGTGGTCGCCTTTGACGATACAGAGGTTGTTTTAGTGCTTGTTACGTAGGCTGTGGTCGTTTCTGTCGGCATCTGAGAAGTATCCTCAGGAACTTCAAAAGCAGTTTCCGAAGATATACTAACATCATCATACTTGATATCCGCATTTCTTGCCACAATCCCGCTCAGGCATAAGGGAATAATAAAAGCACAGGCAGAAACCGCATTCGGAACAGTTTTTGATACTTTTTCATTCTTTGAAAGGTATGCTTTTCTGAGCCTGAGAACTGCATAACCTATGAATACTACGCTGTATACAAGAACACTGAGGAAATAGCCATCCCTGCCTTTCTGAGCTTTTGGGACAAAAAGCACCATGATATGTATGTATATCATTGCATAGAAAAGATAAGCAAGGCGCTGTATCTTCTTCCATGTTTTTGCATTCATCTTCTTTCTTACAGCCTTGAAGGACATAACTGTCAGCGGCAGCATTATCAGTGTCATGGCAAGTGATAAAACGAAGGTGATGATAAAGTCTCTGTAAGCGTCTCCGCTTCCTGTTCTGCCGTTGATAAGATTCTTTATGTACTGCATACCGAATGTGATGATATGCGCCAGAGTAAGAACAGCAGCTGTTATTGAAAGCTCACCACGTACAGGCATGAGCTTCTTTATAGGTGCTGAACCGTTCGGCAAAGCACCTGCCCACATTACAACTGCCCAGAATGCAGCACCAAGAGCGCCGCGTGAGAATATGCCGAGCACATAATCTCTTACAAATCTGCTTGAGATAGTTATATCGGACTGCGAAATAACAATAGAAGATATTGTAAGTACCGCCGCAGTGATATAAAATGCGGCAGAAAAATTTTTCAGCGGCTTGTCAAGGCAGAAAGCAACAAGGATCGCTATAAAAAGTGAAATCAAAAATAACATATTTATTACCTCTTATCATTGTTTTACCCATGCAGCTTTATTTCTGCATGGGTAAAAATATCAGGATTATTGATCGTTTTTCTTTCTGAGTACAAATGCTGTAGCTCCTGCCAGAGCAAGAACAGCTACAGGTAAAGCCAATCCGTTTACACCTGTCTTAGGGCTGTTTGAAGCTTTCGATGTTGTCTTTGCTGCTGTTGTTGCCTTTGCAGTAGTTGTTGTACTTTTAGCCTCGTACTTTACCTCAAAGCTGTAAGGTGCATTGTAGCCTGTGGAATTCAGAGTGATATTATAAGTACCGTTATTTTCAAATACCCTTGCGTCACTTACAGTTACGTCAAAATCAATAGAACCGTCTTCCTTGAAAAGCTTTATAGCTTTGCTGCCTGTTGCTCTGTAAGAAGTATCATTTATATCAACAGTCGCAAGATTGTTCAGGAAGTTTGCCTTGTCGTCATCTGTAAATCCGTCTGCTGCTGTAAGCTTGCCGTCTGCAAACTTTACAGGCATATCATTGGTAGAGAGAATGAACTCTGCCGTCATGGGAGCATACTTTCCACTCTCGTCTGTAACATTTACACTGTACTTACCGGGTTTTGCATCTGTATAGCTGATCTCTGTTTCAGTAACGTTAAGTCCTTCATCAGCAGTGATGACCTTCTTGTAGTCATCAGGGAAACCTGTGATCGAAAAAGCTGTCTTGCCTGTGCCTGCCGAAGCGTCATCAGCCTTGACTTCACCTGCAAATCTGATAGGAAGATACTGCTCACCCACATTGACAGTAGTATAGCCGTCAAGTGTGATGAATGTTACGGAAGTTACAGTCTTTCCCTTTGAGCTTTCGTAATCTTCGTAGCTGACATGATTTCCGTGATATTCAACAGTCTTGATACCTGCCGACCATGCATACGAGCCGTTTCTCCAGATATTTTCAAGATGACGCATAGCATAGCGGTCACCTTCCTTTGTATTTACTATAACGCCGTACAGAACGGTATTCTCGGGATAGCCCGTTACCTTGATCTGATAGTCGCCATAATAGCTGTTGGTGGAAACAGTTGCTGAACCGTCAACGGTCTGCTCACCGTTTGTGTCAACAAGCTTTGATACGCTGAGAGAATCACCTGAAAGTGATACTTCCTTATATGCGGCAGGCTTGCTGTCAAGTGCGGTAAATCCGAACTTTTCCTTGAGAGCATCAATATCGTCTGCGGATGCTTCTACAGGGAAATTTACACCGAGGATAGTACCGTTTCCGTTGTTGTATGTACCCTCAACGATTTCACCCTTGCCGTTCATTCCCCACTTGCCCTTTGTGGTAGCGGAAGAAACTGCGTCTACTTCGTATGCGTCCTCGATCTCTGCCTTGTAAAAATCAGCATACGGAATATTCATTGTACCGTATACTTTTTCGCCGTCAGCAGCCGAAACTGAAAGCGGAACTGCTGTAAGAGATGCTGTACAAACTGCTGCACTGATGATTGAAAAGATCTTGTTCATTTAAAATGCTCCTTTTGTCATAAGATTATAAAATCGATAGTATTATAAAAGAATTACAAATACATATTATATTTTACAACAAACAGCAATATGTGTCAATGCATGTTTCGATAACATATATGCTCAAAACGCATCGTTTTTTTGTTTAACATAGCAAACTCAATAAACAATAAGTTCTTGAGAGCGTAATGTTATTAAGTTAAGAAAAATCAGAAATAATACAAGCGTATTGTTAAGGGAACAAGACATACGCCCATAATAATTGACAAATAACAGATACGACGAAAAGTCAGATCAGAGATCCGCCTGCTTAGTGTAAAATAAAAGTAGGCAG
>DBYI01000090.1 GCA_002310115.1 Ruminococcus flavefaciens | reverse complement strand
AAGAGGAATATTCCAGGCAACTGAATGATAGTGTAAAAGCCAACAATTTGGCTCTGTGATACTTATAAAAAGAATAAACACAGCAGATCTGAGATAGTAGTGTTATTACTCAGAACTGCTGTGTTTTTATTAATAATAATCAGTCATAACGTTCGTCGATAACGCGTGCTGTCTTTTTCATACTTCTAGGAAGTACACCTATTTCGACAATCTTTACTATAGGTGTAAATCCAATACGGCTCTTTACTTTTTCAGCTAAACGCTTGCTGAGTGATGCCCAGTCATAATCTCCGCTTGCTTCAACGTAAATACGCATAGTATCTTTACCATCAAGGTGGGAAATACGTATCTGATACTCACTGGATATTTCTTCAAATGAGCCTATTACTTCTTCTATCTGGCTCGGGAATACATTTACACCCTTTATTTTCATCATATCGTCAGTTCGACCCATTATTACATCAATTCGTGGATAGCAGCGCCCGCACTTGCACTTTCCTGGAACTATTCTTGATAGGTCGTGGGTACGGTAGCGGATAAGAGGAGCTCCTTCTTTAACAAGTGTAGTTATAACTATTTCGCCAATCTCACCATCTGGAACATTTTTTCCTGTTACAGGGTCAATTATCTCAAGATAGAGGAAATCATCCCAGTAATGCATAGCAGTCTCACCAGGACAGTTTATACCGATACCTGGTCCATATATTTCTGTAAGTCCATAGATATCAAAAAGTTCGATACCAAGTTCATTGTGGATACGTTCACGCATTTTGTCACTCCAGCGTTCAGAACCGATAACGCCTTTTTTTAGGTGAATTTTGTCTTTTATACCACGCTTTTCAATTTCTTCTGCTAGAAGAAGTGCATAAGATGAGGTTGAGCAAAGGACAGTGCTTTTCATATCCTGCATCATCTGAAGCTGCTTGTCTGTATTTCCAGGACCCATAGGTATAACCATAGCACCGAGCTTTTCTGCTCCATTCTGGAATCCAATGCCTGCTGTCCAGAGACCATAACCAGGAGTAATTTGTATACGATCCATATTGGTTATGCCTGCTGTTTCGTAGCAACGTTTGAACATTATGGCCCAGTCATCAACGTCCTTAGCAGTATATGGAATAATAACTGGTGTACCTGTTGTGCCTGAAGATGAATGTATACGGACTATTTCATCTTCAGGAGCTGTCATTAGACCGAGGGGGTAAGCGTCACGAAGATCACTTTTTTCAGAAAAGGGAAGCTTCTCAAACTCATCTGCTGAGTGTATTTCAGTTATACCAGCATCCTTGAGCTTCTTTCCGTAGAAGCTGCCTGCTTTTTCAAGTGCCTGTATACGGTTGTTAACAAGTTCTATTTGCTTTTCTGATATCTGCAAAATATATCATCCTTTCGTAATTAAAAATTATGTCTGAGAGCCTTTTCATTGAGCTCAATGAATTGTTGCTTTACATTATGCTTCATTGCTTCAACGGCATCGTCTATTGTGAATGGCAGAATGCCGCTCTTTATCGCTTCGCTGAGCATTATCATATTGAGCACCTTTGGTGAGCCTAATTCACGACAAACTTTGTCGCCGTCAACTGTAATAATATTGTCTGTGTATTTCTTGAGGTAGTCAAGCATTTCCGTTCCATTGTAGCTTGACGCCTTTAGGGCAGCAGTGACAGGCATTATAGGCCGCGTATTTACGATTATTGTTCCTCCCTCTCTGAGATAAGGAAGCATACGAACAGCTTCTGCGGGCTCAAAAGCGATAATGATATCAGCTTGTTTTTTACCGAACATAGGGCAGTATATATTCTTGCCTATGCGTAGAAAGCTGAAAACGCTTCCGCCTTTCTGAGCCATGCCGATTGTCTCAGCACTCATGATCTGCATTCCCTTTTTCATAGCACATGAGGCTGTTAGCTTTGAGGTAAGGACGATACCCTGTCCCCCTACTCCACAAAGAAGAATATTCTTATTCATTCTGCTCACCTCCGATAGCATTTACCGGGCATACCTGACTGCAAAGTCCACAGCCTGTACATAGTGACTCATCAATTCTTACATTACTGTCAGAGATGATGATGCCTGGACAACCAAGACTGTTTATGCATTTCTTGCAGTTGATACACTTATTGCTGTCGATCACAAAAGGCTTTTGTGATTTGATAAGTACAGCACATGGTGATTTGAAAATAATAGACTTAACGCCTTTTTCGGCGGATATTCTTTTGACTGTATCAATAGCTTTGTCTAATTCTAAAGGGTTCACAGTTTCTACAGTTTTCAAACCTATTCCGCGTAGAACGGCTTCAATGTTGACTTTATCAACTATCTGTCCCATCATGGTTCTTCCTGTACCGGGGTGAGGCTGATGGCCTGTCATTGCGGTCGTGGAGTTATCAAGCACAATGAGCGTCATGTCCGCTTGATTATATACTGCATTTACTACACCTGTTATAGCTGAAGCAAAGAAAGTTGAATCGCCTACAAATGCGAAACAGCTTGTATCAGGTTCTATCTTGCCAATACCCTGAGTTATATTCACGCCTGCCCCCATGCAGAGACATGTGTCTACCATATCGAGTGGCATTGCGTTGCCAAGGGTGTAGCAGCCAATATCACCGCAGAATACGGATTTTTTGCCCTTCATGGCTTGCTTTACTGCATAGAAGCTAGCTCTGTGAGGACAACCTGCACATAGCACAGGTGGACGTACAGGAAGCTCTGGAGTAGTAGGAATATCAGAATTTATCTTCTTATCCCATTCCATAAATTCTGCTATATTATCAGCAACACTGTCACAGGTGTTCTCTCCAGCATTTTTTACATTTCCTGTTAACTTTCCAATTATTTTTGTACTGAGGTGATACTTGCCACATACATATGTAAGCTCACGTTCTATGACAGGGTCAAGTTCCTCGATACAAAGCACTTCATCAAGACCGTTCAGGAACTCCACAGCGAGTTTCTCAGGAAATGGAAAAGGTGTTGAGATCTTCAGTATTTTTGGTGCATCTTTGTCAGTGAAAGCTTCTTGTACGTAGGTGAAGCTAATGCCATGCGAAGCTATTCCTTTGTGGCAGCTTGTATCAGAGGGAGGTATTATCATGTTGCGCTTGTATTCAGAGAATATATCAGATAATTCAGAATTGCGCTTTTCAATGTTGAGATGAGCATTGTAAGATAAACGCGGGAATATTACCCATTTCGAAGAATCCTTGACAAACCCTTCAGGAATGTTCTTTATGTATTCACTTTCATCCTTTACATCGATAGAAGCATAGCCGTGACAGACTCTTGTAGTTGGCCTGAAAAGTACAGGAGTGTGGTATTCTTCAGAGTACTCAAAAGCTTCCTGTATCATATCATATGCTTCCTGCACAGATGAAGGGTCAAAACATGGCAGCTTGGAGAATGCTGCAAAATGTCGTGTGTCTTGTTCGGTTTGCGATGATATAGGGCCAGGATCATCAGCAACCATTATAACCATTCCGCCTTTTACTCCAATATATGCAAGACTCATCAGTGGGTCAGAAGCAACATTGAGTCCCACTTGTTTCATAGTTACCATTGAACGGGCACCACAGTATGCTGCGCCGGCTCCAAGCTCAAGGGCAGCTTTTTCATTGACAGACCATTCAACGTAAATACTTCCGTTATTTATTTTTGCTGTTGTTTCAAGTACTTCCGTTGAAGGTGTACCAGGATAGCCGCTTATTACGTTCAGTCCTGCTGCTACAGCTCCACGGGAAATTGCAGCATTGCCCATAAGAAATTCTTTGTGCATTTTAACCTCCTTGATGTATTGAACTACATATAGTATGATCAAATGTGATTTTGCATCCAAAAAATATTATAGCATTACGCCATTGAAAAGTCAATTAAATTTCATTTATAAAACTTACTATATGTAATCATATAGGCAAGTTCTGTATATTATCAATACCATCGGTTAACTCTATAATTTCATTACGTTTATCAAAGTGCGGCAGGATACCCCGACCTCTTTAACTTAATTACATTAATCTTTAGACAGGGGGAGTTGACGAGAAATAATTGAGAAAAGTATATTGATAGGTTTGTATAGATTGTTCCATGATGTTCTTTCTATGATTACTGAGAATGTCTTAATTTTTGCACACTTTTAACAAACGGCAGTAATTTTCATTGGTAAAAGATACAAAAGGTTAATGAGATATGTGATTATTAACAAAATAATAATGTATATAAGGAAAAAATATGTTATTATATAGATGTGCAATAGAATGTAAAAAGTTATGATCATATGAATGGTTTTACAATCTGAACATTATATATGCTATTTCATATTGAACTTGATTGGTGTATTGTAATGAGGTTACATCAGATTGATACATACATATCGGACTTATTAATACAAAATGGCAGAAAGGAGTAGCTATGGATTTTCAGAATCTTGCCAATAGTTTTCATGCACCTGCTTGTATTGTATCTGTTAAAAGAAAACCCGACTCTGGATTTGGTGAGATACGTCTTGCTGCTGGAAACAAAAAATACATTGAAATGATAGAAATGCGGTTTAGAAGTGATGAATTCTATGTGTCAGAAGATGTAGGAAATCAGTTTATTCCTAATTCAGTGTATGATAAATATTTCCCTAAAAATCGCATCTTTGAAGAAGTTTGCTTCAAAGCTGCTGTACAGAAAGTTCCTATCCATACATATACTCATATGGATAATGTAGACATCTGGTTTGACATTTACTGTATTCCACTGGATTTTGAAGATGGTGATATTTGTTATTGTGCCTATATTGCAAATCCAAGTGAGAGTGTTAATGTAGTTCTTGAAACAGATAAAACCGCACGTACTTCAAATGATGTCCTCAAGACATGTATAAAATTACACACAGCTAACAATCTTAAGGATGCTATGGAAGGTGTTATTTCAGAGATACGTCAGATATGCAAAGCAGAGGGGTGCACCGTTCTTCTGCTGAATACTGAAGAGAAGAATTATTCTATTCTTGCTACTGATTTCAGGGAAAACAGTACTTTGAAACGTGTTACAGAATTTGAAGGATACTATAATATTGCGGCTTCGTGGATAAGTATGATGGGAAATGAAAACGACTGTATCATTATTCAGAATAAGAATGATATGGAATACTATCGGCGTGTAAATAATCCATGGTATCTAACACTTGTTGAAGCTGGTGTAGAAAGCGTGGTTCTGTTTTCTTTGCGTCAGGGACACGATATACTCGGCTTCATATGGGCAACCAATTTCGATACCAAAGATACTATGCGGATCAAAGAGACACTTGAGTTTACCACCTTTTTTGTTTCTTCACATATCGCACGATACAAGATTTTAAAGCGTCTTGAGTACATGAGCTATACCGATGCATTGACTGGACTTCCGAACCGTTTTGCCTGTACTGACTATATTTCAAATCTTATTCAATGTAATAAAAGATTCACTGCTGTTTCAATTGATCTCAATCATTTCAAAAGCATTAATGATTCTCTCGGACAGGAGGCGGGAAATCAGGTACTTATCAGTGTTTCAGATTGTTGGAAGGCATTAGCGGAAGGAAATAATTCAGGTGTAAAACAATATATTACCAGAATAAATGGTGACGAGTTCCTGCTTGTTATCAGCGGATATAGTTCTGAAAAAGAACTGAGATGTATTGTTGAAAGATACGCTGAATCACTCGATAAGCCGTTCACAGTTGAAGGCTGTGATCTTTATATTACAGCTAGTTTTGGGTATGCGGAGTACCCTGATGATGCTGATACGGCAGATTCACTCATATCCCATGCTGATGCTGCTATGAACGAAGTAAAGAAGGCACGCAGCAGTGATCATATCCTTAGGTTTTCCTCTGAAATCATCAGGAACGTTCATATGCTTGAGGTTGAGAACAAGATAAGAGCGGCTCTTGAAAATGATACTATATTCTTCAATTTGCAGCCACAGTATGATATGGAGCATAGGCTACGGGGATTTGAAGCCCTTGCTCGTATGAAGGATGCAGACGGTAGTATGATATCTCCGGGAGAATTTATACCTGTTGCGGAAAAAGTTGGTCTTATAGATAAGGTTGATAGTATGGTTTTCAGAAAAGCGGCTGCTTGTTTTAGTAATCTTGTTAAAAAGACAGGACTTGAACTGACGTTGAGTATTAATGCCTCTGTAAGACATCTTATGAAAAACGATTTCGTTAAAGAAATATCCGAACTGATTAGTAATAGTGGTATTTCACCATGGCAGTTTGAGATAGAGATAACCGAATCCATACTTATAGATTCGGCTGAAAAAGCCCTGCAGTGCATAAATCAACTCAGATGTATGGGAGTAAGGTTTGCTCTTGATGATTTTGGAACAGGTTATTCTTCATTGAGCTATCTTAACAAGATACCTGTAAATTTGCTTAAGATAGACAAGTCATTTATTGACAGGGTAAATTCAAACGAATCCTCAAAACAATATGTTGCTGCAATGATATCAATGGGACACATTATGGGACTTGGAGTCATTTCTGAGGGCGTTGAGGAAAAAGAGCAGCTTGAAACGCTTCGTAGTATCGGATGTGATTATATACAAGGATTTATTTGGGGACGTCCTATGTCTGCTGCTGATGCTGAAAAGCTCGTTTCTGATTTAGCGATTCAGCCATTATAACTCCAAAATGCATCAAAAGAATAAAAATAGCCGAAGGATTCTTTCGTCACGTTAAAAATCCTTCGGCTTTTTGATATTAACTTATAGATTAAAACCACATCTCTTCAAGTTTAATAGCGTCCTGATCGTTTATATAACCGTCTCTGTTATAATCGGCTTGATATATTCCTTCAGGAGCGAGAGTTCTTTTACCAGCTAAAAAATCCTTTAGAGCCTGCAGATCGTCTATATCAAATATTCGATTTCCGTCTATATCATAATAAATAGTAGATTGGTTGTAATAATTTATTTTTTTTGTCCATTCATTGTAGTAATGATAGAATCGCTCTATTCCAACATAATCGTTTAGGAAATTTTTGAAATTCTCCTGAGATGTTCCGTACTCAGGGTGGTTCTTGCATAGTGCATAAAGCACATTGATAAATCTTATGGTATCTCTTGAAGTGAAGACTATGGAATTATTTCCGTATTTGCTGTAATTATAACTACCTGATTCATTGATAAACTTTATAGCACCGTTTAATGCGTCAATGCTCATTTCACCGTCAATTCCAAGAATAATCTTTTCAATAGTAGCCCAGCCGTCAACAAAGCTGTTTGCATACTTATCGTATATGTACAATTGATCGAATAAGCTGTTCAAATAATAACTGCCGACATCTGCTGAATTTTTTAATGCGTGTAGTGATGAGCCGAGTTCTATTCCATTAATGCAGATATTTTGATTTTCAAGTTGAGAGCAGTTCTGAAGTGCAGTAATTGCACGGACATTTACAAGCCCCTCGTCACCTATTGTATTGAAGGCTTCGTAGCATCTGTTGTTATCATTTAGATGGCTGTATGCGTGGGAAATCTCATGGAGGATTCCCCAGTCTAGTCTGCCTAACATTATTTGTTCGCAGTGGTATCCGCTTGTTTGGGGCTGGAACTTTATTAGTATTCCAACATTCTTACCGTCTACATTTCGTATATAATCACAGCATGAAGTAGGCTGTGAAACAGTAGGGTCATCGAAGCTGATGTAGATATCATCATATTTTATTTCGGAAATATCAGAAAGGCTGGAAATATAACGACCTATAGAGCGGAGCCATTCATGATATCTGACATCTGAAAAATCCTTGCTTTTTTCAATTGCAAGGTGGAGCTTCTGATCTTTATCGTCAATAACTGTGGAATAGAGATATCCAACATTTGCAGCATTTAGTGTAACATTTGATATCGATATGTCATAATCCTTAAGCTGTGAATTGAATAATAACTGTACAGTGGATTCGCCATAATATGAAATAAAGCTTCCTTTCATATTATAAACGTTTTTTTGAGCATTTGATTTTTTCGTATCTTTTTCAGCTTCAATATCAAAGGAAGTATAAACAGAATCAGAACCGTTTGAATGGATAATGCTAATAGAAAGTAGCTCTTCAATCTTCGAAGTTGTATCTGTCTCAAGTTTGTTTGGAACAGTAAGAACAAAATTCAGAGTCTGCCTGTCCAGCGCATAAGATTTTACTTGCCTTTTTAAGGGGTGTTTGTTTTTTCCTGCGAGACAGTTATAGGTTTTGTTCCGCGGCTCATAGGTCCATCCTGATTTTGATGTGAATTCTACGGGCTGTTCTACACCTTTTGATTTGTATTCAGTTTCAAAGGAAATTGCGTGATCGGAAATTGATATTTTCGATACTGCTCCTGACGAATATGAAGCTGAAGCAGTTAATGATTTTTTTACATTAAGTCCTAATGAAGAAGTTATAAGCATGGCAGCTGATAAAGCGCCTGAGATGATTCTTTTAGTGTTCATAAGAGCCTCCAATAGTATTTACTGTGATTATTCTGTCAAATATGACAGAGCCAATCTCGTGATATAATCTTTTGGGTTTATACAAATGATATATATTGAATAATTAATTAAGTATTAGTTTGCTTTTGTTTTTAGATAATTCACTCCTTTTTGATTATATTTAAAGTTAATTAAATAAAGCTTATGTGCATATAATACTACATAATTCGTCTATTGTCAATATAAATTGCTATATTTAGCACTATAAGAACATAAAATGATACTATTTAACTAAAACACTGATTAAGAAATAATTATCTTCTAAATTGTCATATTTGGAAAAGTTTCTGCGATTATTATATATGAAATCTGATTTAAAACAAAGTTTTTCCTTTTGAAAAGTGTCAGAACGAGTTCGGGCTTTGTTAATGCAAGTAATTTTGCTTTTTTACAATCAAATTGGTTTCAAAAGTATGATTACTGTATTTTTATGATCTACACGCTTGACCTTCCGGTTTGGGAGTTCTAATTAGATTCTCATGCCGCATATTAATATGATAACTCTGCAGTTCATTCTGCGGAGTTATTTTTTTCTCTTTTATGTAATTGAGTACTATTGTTCACAGGCATAGTATTATTGTACACCTTAGATTCATTGACAAAATAACCAAAAAAATCTATAATAATATCAACAAATTAATATTTAAGCAGGAGGATATTAAAATGAAAATAAGAAAGCTTATTGCAGTCCTTCTCTCAGGCTGCCTTATGTTGACAGCTCTGTCGGGGATATCTGTTACTGCTGCAGGTTACCGCGTTTCCGTACATGATCCATCTATCGTAAAAGCTAACGGTATGTATTATATATTCGGTTCACATATCGAAGCTGCAAAGTCGAATGATCTTCAGAGCTGGAGGCGTTTCTCCAACGGCTATGCCACAACCAATAATGTGGAGTTTGGCAATCTTTCGCAGAACCTCAAAAAAGCCTTTGACTGGGCTGGTGAAAATCTGGAGGATTGCGAAGGAGGTTTTGCAGTATGGGCTCCTGATGTTGTATGGGATGGCGATTACATAAACAGCGACGGCACAAAGGGTGCGTACCTTATGTATTTCTGTACATCGTCTACATATATTCGTTCTGTTATTGCTTATGCGGCTGCAAAGAACGTTGAGGGACCATATACATTTGTGGATACTCTTATCTACTCTGGCTTCACGAATAACGACAGCTACGCAAAAAGCAGCTCAAAGAACGTCAACCGTAAATATACTTCCACAAACATCGACGAGCTTATAGCACAGGGTAAAGTAACTTTTAATGACGATTGGTTCAATAAAGATAATTATAATAATCAGCTATATCCAAACGCTATTGATCCAACAATTTTCTTTGATACAGACGGAAGGATGTATATGTGTTATGGGTCGTGGTCCGGCGGTATTTTCTCCATTGAAATTGATCCAAGAACAGGACAGTGCATACATCCGAAAACTGGGAAGACTACCGACGGAAGAATAGTTGACAGCTATTTCGGCACGAAAATATCAGGAGGTTACGGCAAGTCAGGAGAGGGACCGTTTATTGAATACAACGTTGATACAGGATACTATTATTTATGGGTTACTTATGGAGGACTGACCTCTACAGGAGGCTATAATATGCGAGTATTCCGTTCAACTTCACCACTTGGTCCGTTCATTGATCCTGCAGGCCGACAGGCGGTGCTTCCGACAAATCCGAATCTAGATTCAACCGGACTTAAAGTTATGGGAAATTATAAATTAAGTTCACTCAGCAAAGCTTATATGGCTTGTGGACATAACTCCGTGCTGCGCGATGACAATGGCAGATGGTATCTTATATATCATACCCGTTTTGATGACGGAGATGAATTTCATGAGGTACGCGTCCACTCAATGTATTTCAACGAAAAGGGGTGGCCTGTTGTTTCTCCATATGAATACGCAGGGGATAATATTTCTGAAACAGGCTATGATGAATCTGACATCATAGGTGAATATGAGTTTATAAATCATGGTAGTTCCACAGACGGAAAGATTATTAATTACAGCAGTATTAAACTGAATTCCGATGGCAGTATCAGTGGTTCTGTTACGGGAAAATGGTCACAGGCAAAGGATAGATCAGCAGCTGAAATCACTATTGGAAATCAGGTGTATTCTGGTTGCTTCTTGGCGGCAAAGGACGAAAACGGCAAAAAAGTCATGTCATTCACAGCAGTAGGAAATAACAATCAGTCGATATGGGGAGTTCAGACAAAAGAGTTTACAGGCAAAGATCGTTCAGAACTTGTGGATTTCACAGATAAAGCCTCTAAGCTTACAGGTAAGATCGATAACATATCTGGTTCAGGTGCCTGCGCAAGGCTAAGTGAAACTGATCTTCTCAGCGGAGTAGCATATTATATAATAAACCAGAACAGTGGCATGGCAATAGATATTCCAAATGGTACGCTTGACAAAGGAACCAATATTCAACAATGGGAACGTAACGGAAGCTGGGCCCAGCAATGGAAGCTTATTTCAGTTGATAAGAATTATTTTCGTATAGTTTCAGCAGGGGATGAGTCAATGTGCATCGCAGTGTCAGAAATCTCTGCCAACGACGGTGTTAATATCGAACTGCAGAAGTATAATGGTAAGGATAATCAGCTTTTCAGACTAAAAAAATGCGGTTCTGAATATGGTATAGTATCAAAATGTTCCAATGACACAGGTGGTCTTGACGTGTATGAATGGTCAAAGGAAAATGGCGGCAATATCAATCAGTGGAACTACTGGGAAGGAGGCTGTCAGCTTTGGAGTCTGATTCCTGTTCATCCTACTGTCACAGACGGTAATTATACGGTGAGAATCCTTACAAGCGAGCTCTTTATGACTGACATATATGATAGGATAGTTCAGAGCGATATATATAAACATGCCGTTGAGTTCGATCCTGCAGGCTCGCCTCTGTCATTTACAATTAACGATCAAATATGGCATTTCTCAAAGTTCGACGACGGCAGATATTCCATTAGAAAACAAGACGGAAAATCTCTCACACTAAGCTCGGGAAAGTTTTCAGTAACCGAATTTACAGGAGCTGATAACCAGAAATTCACTATTATCTGCAACAGGGATGGAAGTTATTCCATATTGCAGAATGGAAATTGCATTGATGCAGAAAATACGCAAGGAACCGAATCAGAGCTTGGTTCGGGGCAGTTTACAGGTTCTTACAGTCAAAGGTTCGTGTTTGAGCCTGCTGCCCCAATAGACGTTGAACTTCCGATTAAAGGCGATGTCAACAGTGACGGCGAAGTTAATACATCTGATCTTGTTATGATGCAAAAATATCTCCTCGGTGCAGGCTATCTTAACAGCTACTTCTCATCCGATATCAATGAAGATGGAAGAGTGGATATCTTCGACAGTGTGAGCCTCAGAAAGCTTTTGATACGTGTATAGTGACGGTTCTGTTTTTTAATAAGAGTGCGTAATAATGCAAACGGAGCGACTTTTTTGAAGCTCCGTTTTGTATTATTTGAAGATTTACTAATGTTTTGCAGTATAGGTATATGCCGGAAAACTGCTTGAATTAGTGGTTTATCTAAATTGGTCAACAACTTGACACTTTTCTTGCCCTGTGATATAATGTTCCTATAATTGAATTGCAGTCTGAAACTGAGGGAAGCACGGTGTAATTCCGTCACAGCAGTCACTGCCGTACAGTCGGATCGCTCGTCAGACAGTGCAGGTAATTAACGTTTTTGGACAATGAAAAACGTATGCCGTCGACTTCACATACTTTGTGAAGCTGTTTTGCTGCGCTTTTCTGCTCCGCGGAAAGGCTTTTTTATTGTCTCTACTACATTATTTCAAAGGAGTCGATATGATGAAAAAGAAACTCGTAATTGCAGCTACTCTGCTTATTTCATGGTCAGCAGTAAGTATGAACGTATTTGCTGCAGAAACAGATTCTGCAACCGTCTATGTTACTATTTCTGACAAGAATAAAGAGTTTGCTCTCATTGAAGAACCTATAAACGTTACAGATATTGACAGCGATGGAAAGCTCACTATCAACGATGCTCTCTATATTGCTCACGATAGTAAGTACAATGGGGGAGCGGCAGCAGGTTACAAGTCCTCGATTGGTCAGTACGGTCTCCAGCTTGATAAGCTCTGGGGAGAAGAGAATGGCGGAAGCTATGGATATTACGTTAATGATAATATGTCTATGGGACTTGCAGACGAAATAAAAAGCGACGATCAGATACAGGCTTTTGTTTATTCTGATACCAAGACTTTCAGCGATTCATACAGCTTCTTCAATGCCAAGAATGGTGAAGATTCAGCTAAAGATTCAGAAATATCACTCGATCTTTCATATGTTGTCTTTGATGAGAACTATTCTCCGGTAAACAAAAAACTTGTGGGTGCTAAGATAACCATTAATGGTCAGGAAACGAGTTTCGTTACCGATAATGATGGCAAGGTCACAGTAAAGCTTACAGATGAGGGCAAAAATGTTCTAAGTGCTACATCTGAGAGTGTTAATATTGTTCCACCTGTCTATGTTGTTAATGTTAGCGGAGAAGCTGTAACAACAAGTACCACAACCGCTTCTACTACAACAACCACTACAACGACAACTACTTCAACAAAGGCTGCAACAACTGCTACAAACACTAGTAATTCCCCGAAAACAGGAGTAAAGGGCGCAGGTATTGCAGTCGCAGGTCTTTTTACCGCTATTGCAACTTCTTTTGCTTTAAGGCGCAGGGATGAAGACTAAGTTATTATCGGGACTTTTGTGCCTGATGTCTGCAATTATACTGACGTTGAATATATTTCCGTTAAGTGCGAAATGCAGCGATCATACCGTCGGTGAGGTCGATGACCTCATCGGCGGTATCGTCAGTTATAAGCTTGGACAGTCAGGTGCAGGAAGTGTGGAGGAATGGCTCGATAATGGTATTGCTGAGGGTGCAGGAAAAACAACAGACTGGTATGCTCTTACACTAGCGCAGAGTGGATATGCCGACCTTTCAGCCTATGAGCAATCACTTTTAGAGTACCTGGGCAACAATAATGTCGCTTCTGCGACCTCAAGGGAAAAGTATGCTCTTGCACTTTGTGCGGCTGGCAGTGAAAACAGCTATATCACCGATATCCTTGACAGTTCCATTGGCGAGCAGGGGATGATGAGTTGGATATATGGACTTCATGTACTCAATAATGGCTATACCTGTTCTCGATTTACTGCGGATTCAGTAGTGGATACCATTCTTTCTTTGCAGTATTCTGACGGTGGCTGGGCTCTTTTTGGTGACTACGGTGACATTGATGTTACTGCTATGACTGTACAGTCACTTGCTCCTTATTATCATTACAACAGCGAAGTTTCAGAATCTGTTGACAGGGCACTGGATTTCATGTCGAGAAAACAAATGGACAACGGCGGATATCAGAGTTTTGGAAACCCAAATCCAGAAAGTGCGGCACAGGTGCTTACTGCAGTTTCTGCTTTAGGTATAGACTGCCGTAGTGACGAGAGATTTATTAAGAATGGAAATGACCTTTTTGATGGAATTATACGATTTCGTTTGTCGGATGGTAGCTTTTCTCATATAGAGGGTGGGGAATCAAATGAGACTGCGACGGTTCAGGCTTATTATTCATTTGTGGCATTCAGGCGAATGACTGAAGGAAAAACTCCATTGCTCATACTTGATAATCACAGGCAGGATACAGCTTCGTCTCAGGTTACAGAAGCTCCTGCACATTTCGAAACTGTCATTGAGAGCCCTTCAGCTCAGCTTCTGACTACAGCTGTTTCAGATTCGCATGGAACGACGTTTAAAACCACAAGAACTACATCAGTTTCGTATTCAACATCGGTTATAAAGACGGAATCTGTAACCATAGCAATTTCTTCTGTAAGCTCATCGAATAAGACTGTGAATATTCAGTCTTCAGTTACGTCACACAATGAGAAAATAGGCAACAAACGTAGTTATAAACCTATAATTATAATTGCTATCGCTGGTTCGGCTCTTGCAGTTGCACTTATTATGTTCATTTTGGGCAAGAGAAATCATAAGAACTATATCTTTATCGGAATTGTTACATGTGCGCTGATAATTCTGGTGATGATAACTGATATAAGATCATCTGATGAGTATTACAGTGGAAATAAAAAAGAAAAGGAAAAACCTGTAGGTACTGTTACAATGGAGATACGGTGTGACACTATCGCAGGCAAATCGGAGCATATCCCAGTGGACGGAGTGATACTTCCGCCTACTGCTTTTGACTTTGAAGCAGGAGAGACTGTATTCGATATCCTTACTGAAGCAGCACAAACCTACGGTATACAGGTAGAAAACAAGGGTAGCGCTGGCGGAGCACACGGTATGGTATATATTTCTGGAATAAACTATATTTACGAATACGATTTCGGAGACCTTTCAGGTTGGGTTTACCATGTGAATGGAATAACTCCCTCGCGTAGTTGCGGAGAGTATGTGCTTTCCAATGGAGATACTATAGAATGGCTCTACACCTGCGAGATAGGTCACGATCTTGACGAGGTATATGAAAAATGAGAAGTTTCTCTGAGTACAATCCTATAGTTGTGACAGTTTGGTTTTTCAGTGTAACGGGAATAGCAATGTTCAGTAGTTATCCATTGCTCATGCTTATATCACTGCTTGGCGGAGTTTTGTTCTTTACGGTCCGCAACGGCATTTCTCATGGTAAAGAGCATATATTCTTCTGGGTGCTTTTTCTGATACTTACCCTTGCCAATCCACTCGTATCGCACAATGGAAAGACAGTTCTTTTTGTAATGAATCATAATCCTGTAACTCTTGAAGCAACTTTGTACGGCTTGAATTCCGCAACTATGATAGTGGGAGTTTTGTACTGGTTTCGTTCATTTACTCAGATAATGACCAGTGAAAAACTGCTTTACGTAACAGGCGCTCTTTCACCTAAGCTTTCACTGATTCTTTCTATGGCCCTGCGTTTTGTTCCGCTTTTTAGCAGGCAGTCCGTTAAAATAAACAACGCGCAGAAGGCAATGGGACTTTACAAAGACGATAATATAATAGACGACATAAAGGGAAAATCACGTGTTTTCTCTATACTTGTCACATGGGCTCTTGAAAACGGTATTATTACTGCTGATAGTATGGAAGCAAGAGGATTCGGCACTCACAGGCGTACTCACTTTTGCCGTTTTAGATTCAGAGGATCTGATATCGCTCTCATTGTGGTTTCTATTGCGCTTCTAGTTGTTACCGCATTCTCAGTTGGAATCGGTTCTCTTGACTTCTCATTTTATCCTTCCATAAGCGTGAAAACTCCCGGTAAGCTTGGAATTGCGGGGATTATTTCATACATAGCGCTCATAATGATTCCAATTATCATTGAAACGGAGGTTAGTCTCAGGTGGAAATACTTGCGGTCAGGAATCTGACGTTTACATATCCGAAATGCAGCTCACCTACGGTGAGAAATGTGTCATTCAGCCTTAAAAGGGGCGAATTTGTTGTATTATGCGGAGCTACAGGAAGCGGAAAGTCTACTTTGCTGCGTATGCTTAAGCGTGAGCTTACACCTGTGGGCGATATAAGTGGTAACGTTTTGTTCTGTGGAGTACCTATTGCTGAAATTGATAATGTCGCTTCTATTTCAAAAATAGGTTTTGTTATGCAGAATCCTGAACAGCAGATCGTCACTGACAAAGTTTGGCATGAACTTTCTTTCGGACTTGAAAACCTCGGTACGCCTACTGATGAGATATCACGGCGTATTGCAGAAATGGCAAGCTATTTTGGTATCTGCGAATGGTATGACAAAGATGTTTCAGAGCTTTCGGGTGGGCAGAAGCAACTTCTAAATCTTGCATCTATACTGGTAATGCAACCTCAACTGCTTATACTTGACGAACCGACAGCGCAGCTTGATCCAATAGCAGCGACGGACTTTATTTCAACGCTTAAAAGGCTTTGTCAGGAGTTTTCTATTACTATTATAATAGCGGAGCATCGCCTTGAGGATGTTGTGCCGATTTGTGACAGACTTCTAATAATGGAAAAAGGTGCGCTTATCGCTTCTGAGCCTCCTGAAGATGTAATTAGAAGATTTAAAGATAGAGGTGATATACTCTGTGGTATGCCAGTCGCGGCTCGGTTGTACGCAGAAATAGGTGACAGCGGTAAATGTCCGCTTACAGTACGCGATGGCAGAGCTTTTATAGAAAACAATTACGGGAACTCAACCCGGGAATTGCCGCTTAATGAATATAGACACAGCGAGGAAATTGCTCTCGAGTACAAAAACGTATTTTTCCGCTATGAGAGAAACGGAAGGGACATACTTAGCGGACTCAGCATGAAGGTGTATCGTGGCGAGCTCTTCTGTATTTTAGGTGGAAACGGTTCTGGAAAGACTACGGCCCTTTCCGCTGCAGCAGGACTCCTTAAAGCTTACAGCGGTAGTATAAAGGTTTTCGAAAAAAAGATTAGTGAATATAAGAATCGCTCGCTTTATCGTGAGTGCCTTGCTATGCTGCCACAAGACGTGCAGACTGTCTTCCTTAAAAATACTGTTCGTGCGGAGCTTGATGAATGCGGAGCTGATATTTCGGAGCTGCCTTATGATATTACACAGCTCTTGGATAAGCATCCTTACGACCTTTCTGGAGGAGAGCAGCAGCTTGTTGCTCTTGCAAAGGTCCTTGCTGCAAAGCCAAAACTTTTGCTCCTTGATGAGCCAACAAAGGGGCTTGATGCAGCTGCTAAATTAAACATATTAAATGTACTCAGAATCCTTAGGAAAAATGGAATAACTGTTGTAACAGTGACCCACGATGTTGAATTTGCAGCAGCTTTCTCAGACAGGTGCGCAATGTTCTTCAATGGCATGATAGTAGGTATCGGAACTCCAAACGAGTTTTTCTCAGGGAACAGCTTCTACACGACGGCAGTAAGTCGCATGACAAGAAGTTATTATAATAATGCTATTACTATTAAAGATGTTGTGAATCTTTGTAGATTAAACGGAAGAAAGGAGAAATAAATGCTCCTTATCAGAAACAAAGAACTGCGAAAAGTAATTAAAATTACAGTTCCTTTTGTAATAATACCTTTGGTGACAATACTTGGAGCGCTCGTATTTAACGAGAAAAAGCACATAATCATTTCTCTTGCGGTTGCATTATTATCACTTCTTCTTTTTGCGGCAGGATTCGAGAAGAAATCGACTGGAACACGTAGAATGGTTATGGTGGCTGTAATGACAGCTTTATGCTTTGCAGGTAGATTTATTCCTTTTTTTAAGCCTGTTGCGGCTCTGACTATAATTACTGCCCTATATCTTGGTGGAGAGGCAGGCTTCCTTGTTGGCGCTCTTTCCGCAGTGCTGTCCAATTTCTATTTTGGACAGGGACCGTGGACAGCATTTCAGATGCTAGCATGGGGGCTAATCGGTTTTTGTGCAGGTATCTTATCAAAAAAACTGTTAAAAAGCAATGTGATCCTCCTACTATATGGAGCTTTAACTGGTGTGGTTTATTCATTTATTATGGACATTTGGACAGTTCTGTGGTACAATCAAAGCTTCAATATGAATCTTTACATTGCTGCGCTTGTGTCGGCAGTGCCTTATACTGTGTCATATGTTGTGTCTAATGTTTTGTTTCTATGTTTGTTGGCAAAGCCATTCGGCGAAAAGCTTGAACGTATAAAAACGAAATACGGAATATGACATGGTAATAATTGTTATAATTGACTAATTTTCCACACGTTAGCTAAGGATAAAAATTATCAAATTGTAAATTTTGTATAATAAATATTGATTTTTTATGCGATTGAATATATAATACATTATAAGCCGTAAGGCTAATGATATTTTAAAAGGAGAAAAACTATGAAAATCAAAAAAATCATTGCTACTGTTACAGCACTTGTGCTCGTTGGGGGAGCATACCATTCAGCTGAAAACACAGAAAAATTTATGAAAGTCTGTGCAGATGAAGTAACAAAAAAAGATGTATCACTTCAGGACGAAAGTGATACTGAAACTGTCGAGATTGGAGACATTGAAGAGTTAGAGGATAGCGTAATATTTGACTGTGAAAAGACAATAGTAAGTCAGGGTGAACCAGTTCGAATTACTGCAGAAAATCTTGATATTGACAACTGTACATATGTAGGCGAAAATATCAGAAATGAAAACGTTGCTGTTACTCCTGAAGGCTGTGTGTTT
>DBYI01000011.1 GCA_002310115.1 Ruminococcus flavefaciens | reverse complement strand
ATTGAGCCTGACTGCATCAAAATTACCAGCTTTCCCGGAATAGACAGGTCTATATCCTTGGACACCATTGAAAAGGGTGAGCGATTTAAGAGTAAAATGTACCGGAACAGGAGACTTGGAGAATTTTTAAAGGAGCTGGATCTTACCGAAGGACGCAGCACCGGGATTCCGACTATCCAAGAGGGACTGCAAAGAAATGGTTCTCCCAGAGCAACGTTTGAAACAGATGAAGATAGGCGCGTGTTATGGGTGACGATACCAATTCAGCCGGACTACTTTGAAAGTTTAGATAGTTTGGATAGTTTAGATAGTTCGGATACTAACCAAAATGATATATCTTCAAAACAAGATATCAACGACAAAGAAATACAATTGCTAGAGTTACTGGAACAAGAACCAACAATTACCTTAGTTAAAGCTGCAGAAAAATTAGGTTGGAAAGAAACTCTTGTAAAATATTATGTTGCTTCTTTGAAGAAAAAGAAAATGCTTTCGAGAAATGGAACAAGTCACAATGGTGTTTGGGTAGTAAGTAAAGATTAACCCTTATAGCTTCGCGTCCAACTATAAACTTGCGAATATGAAACATTAAACACGGAAGCGGTAGTTTTATAGTCACGGTCATGATTTATACATTACTGGACTATTTGCTGCCGCTCTTTTTTGCCGTTTTCAAAGTCGTTGGTGGCGCTTGCTGAGCACAGCCGGAATATAGCAGAATCATTGTTGTGACAGTTATTAAGTTTATATTCGTGGTTATTATGTAATGCGAGATGCTGATTTGGCTATGCATTATATATATGAGTATACAGAGAGGGTTACGCGATTAACCCATTGCAAAACCGGCGCTTCTGTTGAATAATCAATTCAAAAGGAGCGCTTTTTTATGTGGGATGAGAATAAAGTCAGGATAATAGATATTGCAAATGAACTGGGACTTAGCACTGCAACTGTTTCCAATGTGCTTCACGGCAAAACAAAAAAGATTTCAGATGCAACAGTAAAAAGAGTTGAGAACAAGCTTGAGGAGATGGGATATATACCTAATATGGCGGCGACACTCCTTGCAAGGAATAGCTCCAGGATCATAGGTGTTGTCGTCAATGATCATGAGAAATATGAAGGACATGTATTTGAAGACTCGTTTATCAGCGCTTCTATCAACGCACTTTCTGATTCTATTGAAGCATATGGTTATTTTATGATGCTGAGAAAAACAAAGGATATCCGGGACATTATCCGTTTTTCAACTATGTGGAATATTGATGGCCTTGTGGTGATTGGGTTTTGTGCAGAGGATTATCACGATCTCAGAGAGCACATGAGAGTGCCTTTTGTTGTTTATGACGGATATATGGATCAGCATGCCGGAATAAGCAACATAAGTATCGATGATTTTGATGGAGGAAGGCAGGTTGGTCAGTATTTAAGAACTCTTGGCCACAAAAAGGTGCTGTGCATTGCAGACAATAATGTCTGTATGGATTTAGATCGCTACAATGGCCTTTGTGATGGGCTGGGGCAAAAAGCAGACTTTCTTTTGATACCGATGGATAAGGATAAGCGAAAGATCTTTTATCAAAAGAAACTAAAGACGATTCTCAGGTATACGGCAATCTTTGCAGTGTCTGATTACTACGCAATAGATCTGATGAAGATTTTGTTTGAGAATGGGATCAGGGTTCCTTACGATATTTCAGTGGTGGGATTTGATGGTGGCAGAGACAGTCTTATGACGGTGCCGGCGCTTACATCTGTCTATCAGAACAATGAAGCCAGATCTCAGATGGCGATGGAACTTCTTGTGAAAATGATCGCAGATCCGGGCTTTTTTGAGAGCGTTAGTGTTCCGGTTAAGCTGGTGATAAGAGACAGTACATGTAACTATTCAGTCAGTAGCCAGCACGTGCAAAATCTGACAGAAATATGAGCATGAACGGAGGAGTTTTTAGTGGATAAGTCTTTTCAAAGTGAAGTTGCAAAAATAGCCATACCTGTGGCGCTTCAATCCATGCTGCAGTCATCATTTTCAATGATTGATCAGATTATGGTGGGGCAGCTGGGAGAAAAGAGCATAGCAGCTGTGGAGATAGCAGCTAAACCAAGCTTTATCTATGCATTTGTCATTGGCGCAGTTGGGACAATTGCCGGGATTATGATATCTCAGTACATTGGAAAAAAAGATATCCCGGCAGAAGAGAAATCAGTTTGTGTTAATACACTTATCATGCTTATCGTGGGCTTATTATTCATGGCAATATCAGGCCTTTTTGCCAGACCCTTTATCGCACTTTTTACTGAGGATAGTCTTGTCATCACTGAAGGAACACATTATCTTCAGCTCATAGGACTCACCTATATCCCGTTGGGGATAAGTAACATTTGCGGTGTTGCAATAAGATGCAGGGGAAGATCTTCCTGGCCGTTATATGTGGGAGCATTGTCTGCAGGCATAAACACTCTTTTTAATTACTGCCTGATATTTGGCAATTTTGGTATGCCCAAGCTGGGAGTGAGAGGAGCGGCCATCGCAAGCGTCATATCTCAGCTTGTGGGTGCTTTAATTTCGCTTTTGCTGCTTTTTAGGCTCTATAAAAACATGCACATATCAATAAGACTTGGAAGAGATGGGTATATTCAGTATTTTGCAATGCTCTTGCCGGTTGTTGTGAATGAGTTTTTATGGTCCGTGGGCCAGAGTATCAATACCTTTGTCTATGGACATATTGGGACAAAAGAACTGGCGGGTATGTCTCTGACAGGTTCTGTTCAGGGGCTGACTATCGGCGCCATGAGTGGTCTTGCCCAAGCGGCAGGGATTCTGATAGGAAAAAGACTTGGTGAAAGAGAATACAAAAAAGCCTATGAGGAGTCTAAGAAACTCTGCATTTATGGATTTATTGGTACTGTTTTCTTTTCCATGATGCTGGTAATACTACGCTATCAATATGTAGGTATCTTCAATGTGAGCGGTGACGTGCGCCGTATTGGAGCTGAAATTCTGCTTGCTTTTGCAGTACTTATGCCGGTCAAGGTTCAGAACATGATACTTGG
>DBYI01000054.1:18388-19087 GCA_002310115.1 Ruminococcus flavefaciens | reverse complement strand
TAATAGAAGACAAAATACTGCAAAAGGAGAAGTAAAAATATGGATAACGGTGCAAGTAGCTACCGCCGTTTCCTTGCAGGAGATAATGAAGGTCTGGCAGAGATCGTTCGCGAATACAGCGATGGGCTTATCTTCTACATAAACAGCTATGTGCAGAATATCAGTCTTGCGGAAGAGATAATGGAAGACGTATTCGTTGAAATTGCTTTGAAAAAGCCTAAATACTCAGAAAAAAGCTCTTTCAAAACCTGGCTGTACGCGATCGCTCGCTATACCTCCATTGACTGTCTGAAAAGGAGCTCAAGGTACTATAATACTCCTGTCGATGAAATGCATAATATCAGTGATGAGCAGGATCTCGAAAAGAGCTATATCCGAGAAGAACGCAAGATACAGCTCCATAAGATAATAGCTCGTCTTATCCCCGATTATCGTCAGGTGCTGTATCTAATCTTTTTTGAGGGCTTCGGCAATCACGAAGCGGCAAAAATAATGAGAAAAAGCGATAAGCAGATGAAGAATCTAGTGTTCAGAGCGAAACAGGCTCTGAAAAAAGAACTTGAAAAGGATGACTTTGAATATGAAGAATTATGACGAAAGGATAGAAAGCATTTTTCGTAAGTATAACGAAAAGCTTGAAGCAAAACGGCGAAAAAGTGCTCTTGTTCGTCGTACTGTCTTCAGCGTATCAGGTTGTTG
>DBYI01000054.1:0-18247 GCA_002310115.1 Ruminococcus flavefaciens | reverse complement strand
GACCAAAACCACAGCTTCCGCCAACGGTACTTCAACTACTGTCAGGAACACTGCAACGACCGCAAAGACAACAGATACGGCAGTAAGGACAACTGAAATGACTGCCGATGCAAGTACAAGTGCTGTACAGCATGAAACAACTGTTCGGTCAACAGAAACTACACCACCTCCTGTGACGACCACAGAGCCTGTACTTCCCGATTATAATACCGAGTGGAATGAGGTGGAGATAGATCAGATGATAAAGCAAATGTCTGCGATGTATAAGCCATTCAGCCTTGAAGAGACGATCAGGGAGACAGACCTTGTATTCAGCGGAACTGTTATCGGCAGGAAGGAATATGAAGTTCAGTGGACGGACGACAAAGGCGAAATATGGGGACCATACCGCAATGGTGTTATTGAAGTAAGGGTAGGCGACGTATACTATGGTCACACTGACAATGAGATCATCAGGATATATTATCCTAACTCATTCTCGTTGAAAAATACCGGATCATTTCTTATAAATGACAATCAGGAATACATTTTTATGGCAAATGCTTTTGACGCAGACTTTTTGGCAAAGAAAGCCGCAAATCCCAATGACAGATTTGAGCAGCACAAGCATGCCGATGTATATATAAACGGTTCCCGCAGTGATATTATGCCTGTTACAAACGGTATAGCTTCGGTTTTCAACGGATATTTCAAAGATAATGAAGAAGCATTATCAAAGGCGCTTCCAAAAGAGGAGGTAATTGACAGTATCCCTGATGAAGCATTGTCGGCAAACTGGTTCCTGTTCTACAGAAAGGAAGACCTGACAGAGCTTCTTATGGAGCTTTTCAGCGGATAATAATGGGCGGAAATGCTCTTTTAACATCAAATAAACCATAAAAGCGTCGGCTTATACTGACGCTGCCCGCAAAGGAGGTATCTTTATGAAAAACAACAGAGTTTTATCGACAGTCCTTTCCATTATGTTCGGAATGTCGACAGCTATCAGTCTGCCGACCTGTGCAGGAACAAATGAGGAGGTTCAGGAAACACCGATAGGCACAGTGTATCTTCAGTTTGACAATATCAAGCTTGACGGCGAAAGCATTGCTTCTGACGGAAACTACGATATGACGTGGAGCCTAAAGGATAATGACGAGCTCGTCAGCGCGGAAAAGATTGGATTCTATATCGACAATGTCAATGATACTGCAATGGGAGAATATGGTAAGCTCAAGCTTGAGATCGACGAGATATGGCTCGACGGAGTCAGATATGAGGGCGAGCTTGCAAGAAAGCCGGTATATATGTTCAGGATGGACGATGTTGTAGTAAACGGCGTCTATAATATCAATGCACTGCTTAAAAACGGCGCAACAGAAAGCTTCAAGGCGGAAGACAATATCAGAGTAGCTTTTACGATAACAGGAACATCAGAGATATCTATAAGATCAGGAAATATCCTTGGCGATAAGAACAAATATGAATCCGATATCAACGACGAAACAGTGGCGAAGGCAGGAGACACGAACTGCGATGGTGTCATTGATATGTCAGATGCTGTGCTTATCATGCAGGCTCTTGCAAACCCTAACAAGTACGGTGTTGACGGAACAGAAGAGATACACCTTACTGAACAGGGCAAGATAAATGCAGATATCGCCGGTGATGGTCTTACTGTCGGCGATGCTCAATTTATCCAGAAGATCCTTCTCGGTTTAGCAGATAATTGACTTGAATATTTATATGCAGTATGTAAAAACATTTGTTAAAAAATAATGAGAATTAATGACAGCTATGCTTTTATGACATTTAATACAATGGAATTATCCGATTAGATATAGTAGTATACGCCCTGGAAAAGTTATTTTTTCGGGGCGTTTTTCTGCGATTAT
Source organism: Ruminococcus flavefaciens (assembly GCA_002310115.1). Lineage (GTDB taxonomy): Bacteria > Bacillota > Clostridia > Oscillospirales > Ruminococcaceae > Ruminococcus > Ruminococcus flavefaciens_K. The sequence continues at coordinate 16,373 of DBYI01000054.1, read as the reverse complement.
GCCAATCGAATATACAGTTCCTATAAGCTAAGTGAGCTCAAACCATTCCCAACCTATTGTTAATGAAACAAGCAGCCATTACTGGCTGCTTTTTATATTTAATTCATGTTCAGAATACAGCGTCAACAGTTAAGCCATTGGCAACTGAAGTATCAAGACCATAGCGTGATACATTATCTATTGTTAAGGACTTGAATTCATCTGCTGTTACATATATTACAAGACGTTTCGGATCTGTCTTGTACTCATATTTAATATTCTGCTTGTCAAGCTGTTTTATAGCTTTATCAGATATGGACTTTAAATATGCTTTTTCAGCTTCATTATAGGCATCATTAGCTTTTTTCTTTAATTCTGCAATATCTGCTTCAAGCTTATCTTTTAAAAATTCGCCTCCAACAATATACTTTGAAATGAGTTCTTCTCCAATGTCATCTATTGTTTCTTCATAGAATTCCTTGACCCATTTAGTTCCATCGGACGCACCTGTTTTGTAAATATCTTCTCCATATTTCAGATAGTCGCCATAAATCAGCAGTTGCTCATACTTTAAATAATTCTGAGATAATCTTTCTTTTCCATACTCTTCCAATGTTTTTCCTTTGTACTCAAAGTTACCGTTGGGACTTGATGATAATTTAAAGATGATTGGAAGAACTTCATCATTCGGCTTGCGAACCTTTTCATACAGATTTGACATTACTTCCTTGTCGTTCCATTTTACATAAGGCGAATCGTAAAACATGATATCAATATCTGACTTTTCATCATAAGCCTTTTTCGCAGCTTCTGCGCCATTAATACTAATACCTGTTCCGTTCTCGCCAACATAGAAATACATTGTCTGACTTGTACCAGTGAAATCACTTTTCGGATTTAGCGGATTTTCTCCATCGGCTTTCCAGCCGAATCTGAATGATATACAGCCTGTGCTACCTGATGTATAATTTGAGAAATCTATCTCAGCAGTATCATTATAGTATGAAGAGTAGTCGCCTTCCTTTTGGCTGATATCCAATGATTTCATATCATCTTTTGAAAATGTCTTTGTAAACTCACTCTGCTTTCCGTTGATAATAAGCCTTTCGTCATCAATCTTGTTAAAGTTTTCAGTAGCAAAGATACTGTATTCGGGATATCCCTCTGAATCATAATTAGGATAACTATTATGTTCCTGATTATAAGTATATTTATCGCCCATTAACATCTTAACATTGAGAGTTTCGCCATTAGCACAGAAAGAATTACAGTTTAATGCAAGCCTTTGAGGTGTCATAACACTACCTGACGGTTCATTTCCAAAAAGATATTCTGAGTTATCGATATTTTGATTGCTATCAGTTTCATCAAGTCCTAATAGTTTTCTCTGTATCGACTGTGCGTCACCTACTGTAAGACCGTCGCCGTTCATATCGCCGTTGAGCTTGCCCTGTTCGGAAAGATGATGCTCTGCTGTACCCTCTATGCCATACTTATTAGGATTTGCAAGAGCCTGCATTATCATTACTGCATCTGACAAATCAACTTGTCCGTCGCAGTTGGCATCGCCTTTTATGTTTTCTGATGATGCAGCGACATTTTTCAACTCGTACTTTGACAGATCCATTAAATCCGATATATCAATATCACCGCTTCCGTTTTCATCAGAATGTTTTGCAAGCTCATCAGATATTGCTTTCTGATATTTACAGAAATCTTCAATCGGGAACAGCTTTTCACCTATGGAATAATGATTATAATATACGTAATCGCCCTTGTCTGTTCTGTAGTAAATCGCAGTACCCATGTGGCTCGATTCGCCTGAGAGATAATATACATTTTTTACGTTAACATTAGGAGAAATATATTTTTTGACAAAATCAGGATCATTGAACCTCTCAAATGCTTTTTCAGGAATATCAAGGTAAGGAAGAGTTACCGTCTCACCATTTTTAATAGTCTGACGATTTGACTTCATTTCTTTCAGATGTTCATTGTAACACTGCAATGTTCCATCATGCTGTTCAACAACATAATACTTCTTCGTTGCATATGCACTTGCAAGTATATTGTCAATATTATCATATTCTGTAAAAACAAAACGTACAGGAACATTGTAATATCTAATAATGCTCTTGAAATCCTGTACAAGCCTTCGCTCAGGCTTAGTATTTTCATCCGAGTATGTTTCATAAACACGGAAATGTTCCTTTATATCATCACTTATGCTCAGTGAATCTTCACCTATGCCCTTATTTAAGAATGCCTTTACATCATCAGTACATATATCAATACGTCTTTTACTGTTGTCTGATAGATAAACATGATCAGGAAAGATGACATCAGTTTTACCACATACTATAAGAGTATACACATCATCAATCTTAAATGTCCACTCTTTTTCCCAAAGAGACGATTCTGAACTTATATCCTCACCCTTGTAATCTGTAAAATCTGACCATTTAAGTACGACAGTATCACTTTTAATTGAAAGCTCAATTACATCATTCAATGTCATATTTTTCAATATAAAGTCATAATCCTCGGGATTAGTCCATGTCCCGCCTGTTCCGAATTCTGTTATTGTATCCTTTTTGTCGGGCTCTTTGTTAGCAGCTACTTGTTCTAAGCTTTCATTTTCTGCCACACCTGTTATCGGAACAACAGAAACCGGAACTGTACCCACTAAGCACATTGCAGCAATTGCCGCTGCCAAAACTCTCTTTTTCATAAAATCAACTCCTTTGGTTTTTATAGTTAAAAAGCTATACTGAATAGAAGCTGCTTTTTTCCGCTTTTCTTACGTTCATTATAGCAAATCATTATAAAAAGTCAATATCTTTGTCCTGAAACGCAGGTTTATGTCCTGAATCGCAGATTTCACGTGTAAAAAATTGTAACAAAGGCAGTTAAGAGATAATCTCAAAACTGCCTTTAATTATTATAACTCTTTTGTTCTTATAAATTACTTTAAATGAATTAATGCATATCATACTTTAACAACGATAATTTTATTACTGCATCTATTTATAAGCCCTCTTTGTAAAGCCACTTGGATCAAATTCAACTCGCTCTATAGGAATATCTAATTCAAGAGATGTCATTTCATTGATTTCAAAATATTCGCCGTTGCAGCTTTCTGTAAATGCAAGTAATATACCTGTATAAATATCAACAGAAACTGTAAAATCGTTCCCATTATCACAGACTCCTGATATCTCGGCTACAGGTCTTCCTATCTGCTCAGAAATAGCATTTATATGCCAGTTATCAAAGTTCGAAAGCAATGAAGAAGCAAGCTGGTCTGGCATAAGCTCATAGCAAGCTATGCCAAAGAAAACATTATATATACAGCTAGATGCACAATAATCCGGAGGAGAAGTATTAATAAAACGATAATTATCTTCGGGTATCATGACATATGGCTGTTTACAGTAACCGTTTTCCTCATATGTATTATCAGGATAAACCACATCTATATGTTTGTCATCGTAAACATAAAGCTCCCGTTTAGTTTTTTTAATGTCAGATTTTAGACTTGTGTAACTTTCCTGTGCAGCAACATCTACCTGAAAATCCAATTGAGAACTGCCGGGACCAAAAACAGGCTGTTTTATTATTACATTTCCTTTTGCAGAATCATAATAAAGGAAGCTGTTAAGCATCAAATGGTATATATAGCTTTTGGCTTCCAGTGAGTTGATATCATACCCGTCACTTAAGAGCAAGTCTGCATAATACTCTGTATCCACTCTATATTTATGTCTGTCCTCCCATTGGATTTTGAAGAGATGTTCTTGTCGAAGAGAATCTGCATCATCTTTTGAATCTGCAAAATATGGATTTGTATGAAGCTGAAGCTCACTATATTCAATAGCAGCAGCCGTATTTTCATCCACTTCGGTTGTTTCTTTTGTCGGCACTACTTCTTCAGAATTAGTTTCTACGATGTTCTGTTCAGTGATAATTATATCCTGATCTGAGTTATCAAAAACATCATCAGGCTTTGTCATAAAATTCTTCATCAGAAATGCTCCGCCAGATATTGCCCCTGCTGCAAGTGCAAGTGCAGAAGCCGCTGCAAGAAACTTTTTCCACGCAGATCTGTGATAAACTTCAACTCCGGAAACAGTGATACCTTTATCGTTTTCAGGAACTGATAACGGGATTTCTTTTATATCTGCTTCTTTTATGATATCCTCGTCAATAAGGTCAATGACTTTATAACACTTTATCTTATTCATAATTGTAACCTTCTTCCTTTAAATACTCTTTCAGTTTTTTACGAACTCTGAAAAGATAAGTAGCGACTGTATTCTCGTTTATACCGTAGTATTCAGCAATTTGAGCAATACTATCGCCATACCAGTACCGCCTTACAAAAACTTTTCTGTGCAATTCAGTTTGCTCCCTTAGGAAATGGCTTACAGCCTCAGCAAGAACTATTTCTTCACCATTACCCTCTCTGTAGTCAGGTATGCAATCGGCTAGCTCATCCAGCGAAACAGAAAATTTGCTGTTTCTTTTTTCTGCGGAGTTATATTTATACTTATCCATTGCTTTATTTTTGACTGTATGGCAGAGATAAGTTTTCAGGTCATTTGGTTCATCAGGCGGTATATTATTCCATAGCTCATAATATGCAGAATTGATACATTCCTCAATATCTTCACGATAAGAAAGGATATTCCTTGCAATATAATAGCATAGCTTGTCATATTTGGCTTTTAATTCTGCTATCGCTTTTTCATCTCTTTGATGAAAAAGACCGATTATTTCAATATCGTCCACAGCTGAACCACCTTTCTTGAGGTAAGAGGTCCTCTTACTTATATATTTGATTTTATATTGGAAAAGATTTCAATTACATATAATATTTCTTATTTAACTTATTTGTTGCCTTATAAATAACATCCTGTGCTAAGTACAGGATATTTAGCAAATTCTAACATAATAAAGAGTTCTATTCAAGATATGTGTCCTGAATCGCAGTTTTTGCCATAAACAGCAGATTCCAGTTTAAAAAAGTTTTAAAGGCAGTTTAAAAAACACTCTTTAAACTGCCTTTAATTATTATAATTCTTTTGTTCTTATTGATTAATGCTTATTTATGGACTAAATGTTATTACTCCATTAAATTACACTTTTTAGAAAGCAATCATATCTTTATTAACTATTATCATAGGTAGAACGAAATCGTTTTCTATCAAATACGATTTCATTTTGAACATAGTCTTTATAGGCTTGATATACATCACTATTGCTAAGCTCATCATCATTATTAATATTAAGCTCAATTGAGGAATTAGGCAAACCTTGTCCTAAACGACCATCTTCGTCTGAAGCTGCAATTAATATGTAGTATTTACCAGCTTCTAAAAGACTATCTCCTTCAAGAAGAGATATACTCTTTCCATCATAACTTACGCCACCGTGTTTATAATATTCTATAGAATCATTTAGTTTTAAATTCCCCTTAAGATTTTCAATAACTTTAATTCTATAGAATGTATACGGTTTACCAGTTTTATCTCCTTTTTCATTTACCCTGACATTATTATACTCTGTTCGTAATTCTTCTTCAACTTTAGCAACAAAAACATAATCTCCCCAGCCTACCACTTCCTTTGGTACGTTTACGTTCACAACATAACACGCATCATTATATGTAATGGGAAGACTTTGGCTTAACTCCGTACTATTATATTTTTGTGTAGTTGGTTTTTTATTGCATCCAAAAGTAGATATAGAAATAAGCATTGCAAAAAGCATAATTCTCTTTTTAATCATAATTACCTCCTCCTTTTTGATAATAGTTCGTTAAAGAGAATATAAAATGCTATTTATTCTTTCACTTATATGATATCTGATGAAAAAGGAAATTTCAATATCTGTGTCCTGAATCGCATTTTTTTGTCCCGAACAGCAGATTTCACCTGTAAAAATTGTAACAAAAGCAGGTAAGAGGAAAATATCTTAACTGCCTTTAATTATTATAATTCTTTTGTTCTTATTGATTACTCTAAAAAAACATTGTTTCCACCGAAACTAAACCAACAGAGGCGTTATCTTTCAGCTATGAATAATAAGATTAATTCTATCATTGAAAACATTTTCAGGAACATAATACAGCGAATCGGAGAACGGAAATCCATTTTCATCTATGTCCATTATGATTGCGGTACACTCTTCTGTTATGAGGGTTTTCCAATCAATTGGAACAATATATCCACCGTCAACCTTTTCTATCTGTGGATGAAACTGATACAAAGTGTAATAGCAGCTTTCAAGAGAAGTATCTCCGCTAACTATTTCATCAGTTTCATAGAACTTACCATCACCCTTGCCAATCGGTATTACGTAGGTTTCACCCTTCTTGATTGAAACTACTGAATCACATACAAAGTAGTAATCCTCGACTGTAACCACATCTCCGACTGAGAAATCACCACATAAAACTCTGTCAACCTTAATTTTGTAAGCAACAGTCTGAGGTTTATGATAAAGCCGTCCGTTAGGTTCAAATTTGTCACTTGCCGTTTCATACTCATAATGATTGACATATATATCTAAGATTTCGCCCTCTATCACGCCAATAGAATCATTCAGCATAGATTCTTCAAAGGCAACAATATCTAACGGAGCAGATGTGTCGTATCCATCAAGCTCAGGTGCATCTGTATTCTTGACAAGATCACTATAGTAAAGCTCTGTAATCAATGACTGAACGGAGTTTCCGATAGAATTTATCAAACTTAATGTTTCATTAGGTGCAAGGGATAAAGTTTCTATCCCGACATAACAGTCATCATATTTAATAAAGAAAATCCCTTCATCATATTTTTCTGATAACTGCTCTGCGTTTATAGCTCTTGAATCAACAATCGAAGTATTATTCGGTTTATAATTACAGAGAGTAACGTAAAAATCCGAGCCACAATCAGATGAATCTATTGTTGCATAAGAATTTTCTCCATCTGCCACTTTTATGACTTTATCTGTTCTATAAGTGATTTTCAACATTCTGTAAACGGTTCCGTCCTTCATAGTCGTTTCGTATAAGCCTGCTAAATCCCAATGATACCCTGAAGGAATATCCGATGGCAGATAGTCTCCGAAATCAGGCAGATTTTTAGCCTCCTCCTCTGTAATAGATACACATTTAGCAGTATCAACATCGTCAATCACTCTGTCCGCAGGAAAACACGCTACACTATAATCGCTCGATCCGACTTCCTTTGCGTCCTCAATTTTACCGCCTGTTTTTACAGGCATAGATTTCAGCAGACCGCTTTTGGCTGTTCCAATAGCTCCTATACAAACGAAAATAATACATAAAGTTGAAGCAATAATGCGCTTTTTACGATTTTTATATTTTCTGAAATCAGCAGAAACAGCCATGAAATCATCGGATTCTGAAATGTATTCTTTATTGATTCCCGATAATGCATTATGCAGATCATCATTTTTCATAAGTTCATCTCCTTCAGATACTTCTTGAATTTCTTTCGTGTACGCATAAGAACAGCTCTGACATTGCTTTCCGAAATACCGTAGTTTTCAGCAATGGTGCTATTACTCTCGAGATAATAATACCGCCTGATAAAAACGCTTCTGTCACGTAGATTTAAAGTAGAAAGAAAATCATTCAGGTCTTTCATGAGATCATTACTGTCAGTGTCTGATAAAAAGCTGTACAGTTCATTGAGGATAGCATCATTTCTGCTCATGATTTTATCGGGCGATACCGAAAGAATCTCGGCTATCTTTTCAACCATACTATAATCAGGCTGACTGATATCTCGCTCCCATTTGGATACCATTTCTCTTGATACATAAAGCTTTTCAGCAAGCTGCTCTTGCGTTATTCCAGATTTTGTTCTTAAATCTGCTATTCTCTGGCCGGTCAGCATTTTATCATCACCTCTTTTCTAATATCATTATAATCTATTATTCAGAAATAGTAAAGGAACTGTTTGTGACACTTCGGAGACAAATATAGTGTCATTTGGCGAACAAAATGCTCCTCAGAGTTGCCCGTGATTATTATGAGTAAAAAGTATGTCCAGATAAAAATGGCTCAGAGAGTGTTCTCTGAGCCGTTCAAAAAAATCAATTGGTCAATTATTAATGCTTGTTCTATCAGCAGAATAATAAACTATAATTTTATAAGATCTATTATATATTCTCATTGGAAATGCACAATAATTTCAGCAGAAGAGAATCCACCTTCTTTCACTTCATTTTCTGTATAAACACTTTGCAGTGGATTCAAAATAGATGAATACTCAGAGTTATCTGCATGATACAAGGCAAATAAGTATTTTTCACCGATAGTAAGAACAGGAGCATCTTCCATAACAGGAATTTTACCGTTGCCCAATAATGCAATTTGTTCCTGCTCAAAAACGGATGGGATTCCACCCTCAATCCGCAGTTTCACAGTAGTCGGTGTACCTGAATACACCTCCTCCGCTTCTATTTCATAAATTGTACATAGCGTTGCCCATTGTATATCTTCGCCGTCTTTTATTGGCTGCATGGTCATCATATTCAGCATCTCAAAGGATACATTGGTGACTCTTCCGCTAAAAACCTGATTGGCTTTAGTTGCTAATTCAGAAACAGAATTATAATACGGATAATCACGAGAAAACGATTCATACTGAACGGAATCTGACTGCTGATTATCATTTCCTTGTGAATCGACTTTTTCCAACCCCAACAGTTTTCTCTGTATCGACTGTGCGTCACCTACTGTAAGACCGTCACCGTTCATATCACCATTGAGTTTGCCCTGTTCGGTAAGGTGGTTTTCAGCCGTACCGCCTATGCCGTATTTATTTGGATTTGCAAGAGCCTGCATTATCATTACTGCATCTGACAAATCGACTGAACCGTCACAGTTTGAATCGCCTTTGACTGTACTTTCATTTGTTGAAGCATTTGTAGTTTCTACACTTATTATAACATTATCACTATCTATACCATATAAGGTCATAAACAGTTCGATTTTTCGATAATACTCGTCCTTAACCGTATCAAGAATTATCCAAACCTTATCTTCGCCCTTGCGAGGACAGATCGTTGTGTAACCGTTCATTCCATTCTGCTTAATGAAATCATCAAGTATCAGACGCATTTCTTCAAGATTAGTAGGAGCAATTTCTGGAGGATTGACTTCAAAGTCAGGAAGTTCATATTCGAGTCTCTCTGCCCGGTAACACTTTTCAGCTACATATGCCTTTATATGTTCAATATCTTCATTTGAATTACATACAACTGTGATAATATTAGTATTAGTGCTTTTATAATAAGTATATCCGATAATATTGTTCTCTTCCATGAATTGACTGACATTGCCTCTAACATTCTCTAGGCCTTCTTCACAAGCGAGAATCCTTATGCCTCTGTCTGGTCCCAAAGGAGTAAAATCAATATAAAAAGCTCCTTTGCCCTCAGTTTCAATGAAACTTTTTACTAACTGTGCATCACTATCACTCATAACTTCAATGAGGATTTTTTCACTTTCTTTAAATCCCTCAGTATAAATCTTGCCGCTGATATTATTATCATTCATATAAGTTTCTACTATTGTTTTAAAGCTGTCGATATAATTTATCTGAGTATCATAGCTTTGCACCGGTTCTGTAGCACTTGCAATAGCAATACCTGGAACAGAGATAGCACCCATACAGCACATCGTAGCGGTAATCGCTGCTAATACTTTCTTTTTCATAATACCAACTCCTTTTATAGTTAAAAAGCTATACTTAATAGAAGCTGCATTTTCCGCTTTTCTTACTTTCAGTATATCAAATCATTATGAAAAGCCAATATCTGTGTCCTGAAACGCAGGTTTTTGTCCTGAATCGCAGTTTTTTATCCTAAACAGTAGATTTCAGTTTAAAAATGTTTAAAATTTTATTGATTATTCTAATATACTTGATAATCAATACATTTTCCAGTGTTGCTTTATATCAGGCGTTTGCCACCATAGAAAATCTCGATACACTAAATCAGAGTACATGTAAAACACAAAATCAGAATTAGATTCTTTATAAACTGATATCTCCAATTGATGAATATTTGTAGATTCACTATTCAAGAAATCTATTTTCATTATCAGGTTCGTTATTATCTCATTTATTTCATCACAATTCTTATCAGAACAATACAGTCTGATAGAAACAGTTGTACCAGTGGAATCTGAATTACTGACATCAAAAATAAAATCGCTCGAAAAGCATTCAGTCAATTGGCTCTTCAGCTTCTCGGCATCGACTTCAACTTTAATGCTTTCCTTCAATTTCTTACATTCTGGATAAGATGGAAATCTTATAATATCCTTGTTAGAATCAACAAGTACTTTATTGTTAGTATTCATAATCACTTCGTTGTAATTTTTAGATGTGTTCACAATTGTCAGATCATCTAATTCATAGCGAATTGCATTTCTGGCTACTCTCATAACCCTTATCGTATCTGGATTAATTTGATTTCCATCTGTGTCTGAAACGATTGAAACCTTCAGACTACCCTCTTCTTTGTTGTATACACAAGATTCAACACTTATACCATTTTTAGCCAACTGATTAGACAAATAGTTTTCTTCTGAAAATACAGTAGTGATATCACCTGAAGGTCTTATCGCTGTTGTTTCAGATATTTTTTCATTGGATTTTTCAGTACAAGCGCAGAAAGAAGCTAATAATACTGAACATACAAATAAAGCTATGTATTTCATTTATTATCCTCCCTTTTGTGAATTGATGTGTGTTACATCAATTCAATCATATACCTTGAAGAAGATTTTTTCAAGAGTTGTGTCCTGAATCGCAGTTTTTTGTCCTAAACGGCAGATTTCAGCAGCATTATCTCGACTGTGAACAATTCATCGTTCTGAGTGATATTAAATATGCCGTCATGCTTTTCGATTATCTCACGGACGGATTTGAGTCCTACACCGTGTGCTTGCTTATCGTCCTTTGTCGTATTCAGCTCGGGATTGAGAGAAAGTATATCCTTATCCACGACATTTTCTATCTTGAAGCAAGTATACGCTGCTTTCTGGAATATAGTGAATCTTATCATAGGATTGCTGACATTCTTCTCAGCTTCAACCGCATTTTCAAGCAAGTTAAGGAAGATAAGGCACAGCTCGATATCCTCCATGCCCCTGAAATCGGCAAGATCATCGTATATAAAGCATTCTACCTTTATATCAGCACTATCTGCTTCGTTCATTTTCTGATTGATAATGGCGTTGAACATCTTGTTCTGAGTATTGATATAGGCTTTTGAGCTGCCGAGCTTGTTCTCCTGAAATGATCTCAGGAACTCTCCGAGTTTATCATATTCTTTCTCATTGAGCATTTCGATGGCTATATTAACGTACTTCTTTATATCATGGCGGAGAGTAAGTGTTTCATAATACTTATTTATAATGCTCTCAACGTCCCTTTGTTGCTGCTGTATGGTCAGTTCCTGCATCTTTATGTCCATTTTCCTGTGATCCAACTCAGAATACAGCCATATAAGGGAATATGCTCCGATATCAACAATAATAACAGCTATGGTCGTATAAATGCAGAAATATGTATTGATATCACCTTTCATCAGTGCATTGCTTGTGAATATTACGGCAATTATCGAGAGAAACATTATCGCAGCAAAGGTTATTATCTGCGGTTTGGAGATACTGTTTTTCTCCTTTTTCATTATCCTGACAACTGCATGAATAATAGCAAACTGTAAAAGCTTGCTCAGGACGTTAGTCAATATCTTCAGATGATCGTTTTTGCTTATCAAAGCCCCATAATTGACATTTGAAGCCGATGAGATAATGTAAATTATCAGCAGACTCGGTATTATAGTCAGCAATATCGTAATAATTATAGTGTAGCTCTTTTTTAGCAGACTTCCGTTATAGAATACTCCCAACACTGCACCGCACAGTATTATAAATACCGCAAGCTGTGCGAATAAAGGCACTTTCAGGAATGTAATGCCCAGATCTGCCATAAGCAGTATCAGAAATACAGGCACTAAAGAAGTCAAGGTGTCTGATTTTCGCTTGTTAAATACCGATTCAAAGAAATATGTGATTATAAACGTATCTATAATGCAAAATATGCTGTCGATCAATATATCTTTCATGCTTACTCCTTCATAATAAGGGATTGATACTGTAATTTGAACTTCTTAACGTCACGCTGAGTTATAAAAGCCGTTCCGCCGTTAGTGAAGTATATCTTGTTTTCAATGATCTTGTAAATATGCCTGTAATTGACCAGATAGGACTTGTTTGATCTTATGAAGCCTTTTGAGCTGTACATTTCCTCCAGTGAATTAAGTGACAGATTATTAGCTCTCTTTATAACAAAATGTTCTCCCTTTGCATCTAAAAGGCATATATCATGGCTGTAGGACTCGAAGTAGACGATATCGTTAAATCTTATCATTACCTCGGTATTGTTTTCTCTGTCGGTGAATTTAAAGTAATCATTGGAATTCCCCCGTTTTTCAATGTATGCCTTTATGGCTTCGGGGAGATCTGAATCCAATAAGCTTTTTCTGACAAATCTGAACGGAGAGTGCTTTATTGACTCAAACACATAATTATCGTGACTTGAGATGTATATGAGGGTAGTCCCCTGTACAGACAAGCGTTCGTCTATCCTGTCAGTAACCTCAAATCCGTTCATCTGCGGCATATCTATATCAAGGAGCAGCACATCATAAGCGGAATTGTCCCTCACGAACATCGAACCGTCAGTAAACTCCGAAATGTCATACTGGCAATAGCCTATTTCTTCCATAATAGTCGCCATTTTCCTTTTTATAATGTCTATATACTCCTTACTGTCGTCTACTATCGCAATTCTTATCATATTATCGCCGCCAAAACCTATTTTATTAATTTTACCATAATAATACTTCCAAATCAACAGATTATCCTTGAACAAATCTGCTGTTTAGGACAAAAACCTGCGATTCAGGACAAAAACCTGCGTTTCAGGACACAGATATTGACTTTTCATAATGATTTGCTATACTAAAGGTAAGAAAAGCGGAAAATGCAGCTTCTAATCAGTATAGTTTTTTAACTATAAAAAGGAGTTGATTTTATGAAAAAGAAGGTTTTAACAGCGGCAATTGCTGCAATGTGTTTCGTGGGTACAGTTTCAGTTGTTCCGATAGCAGGTGTGGCAGAAAATGTGCAGGAGCATACTGTGCTGACAGAAAATAATGATGTTATTTACGGAATAGGTGTAAGTAAAGAACCAGACAAAACAACTTATAAAATTGGTGAGCAGCTTGATCTGACTGGATTACGGTTAAATGGTAGTTATAGAATGGGGGAACTCATTTCCACTATTATCGACGAAGACTATCAGGAACTTCTCAACAGCAACGTACCAATCAAAATTGATGCTTCTGAATTTGACAATACTAAAGCCGGACGTTATCATATTTATGTTGTATATGGTAATACAAAAACGTCTTTTACTGTAACAGTATACGACGATGCTATTACTACAACTATCGCAGTTACCGAAACAAAGCCTGTCACAACAATTACTATGCCCGTTTTAGATGATCCCATTATCCAGACCGCAGTTGTTACAGTTACAATCATGGACATAAGCGGTGATAATATTTTAGTAAAGCCTGTTGACGGTTCGCCTGAGCTGAATTCTTCCGATAAGTTTTATTTATCATCAAAAAAGCTACCCGACGATATAAAACCAAAGGTAGGCATGAAGCTTGAGATCACCTATAATGGCGGTATTCTCGAAACGTACCCTGCACAGTTCGGAAATGTAAAAAAAGTTGTTGAAGTCAAAGAGGATACTGTAAAAGAAGATCCAACACTGCTTAAAGGCACAAAGGATATGACTCTTAACGATGTTATGAGACTTGCCGAATTAGGCGATGATCTTGACTGGTCTGATTTTGATAATTATAATGGTAAAATAATGCCTGTAGATGCCTGGTTTAACGGTTGGCATTTTGATTTAGGCAATGATTTTTCTTTGGAAGTTTTAGGAAATCCTCCGGATAAACCTGAAATAGTAAGATTGTACCTTTATGATTTTGATAATGGTATTGATATCCGAACAAATGATGTAAAGGAATATATAGCATCTACAGCGACTCCTGTTGTTACAGAAAATGAAAAAGTTGAAGCTGTGATGCTGACAACAGAAAAAGGAAATGACGGCTGCTATATACACCTCGATCTTGCGTCTGGCACTTTCGTTATGTCGGGAAGTATTTATCAGAACTTTGCTATCTTCGGTAAATTTGAGAGAAAGGACAACGATCTGTATCTTTACGCTGAAAACGGTTCCACAAATGTCTATGTTTTGCACAGAGAGGACGATCATTTTATAAGCCAATCCGATGAAAGAGGGATTACATTATCAAAAGGACTTGTTTTTTCTGCGGAAAATGATTCTTTCTGGGAAGAACTCTTTGATTTGACACCTCCCGAGAATGAATCCAACAATACTGGAAAAACTCAGGATTACTCCTTTGAGGATATCCTTAATATGTCATCTGACGAACTAAATAAATTGTTTGAGTCAAAAGGTATGACCTGGGATAAAGGATTTAAAGTCTTTAGTCCAGATAACACTTTACAAGCATATTCGGTTTGTATCTCTCCAAAACCATATATGCAAAGTGTTAAAGGAGATGAACTAGTAACCGAAGTAAAAGATGCCAATGATATCTATAAACTTTTCACTGATGGCGATGTTATATGGAATATCAATAAAATATATTCTTCACTTGGTATTTCACCTGAACTATTTGGGATAAAAGCTAACGTTTCGTTTACTCATGCTACCGGAAATGAAGAAACAGGCAGTGTATACAGAAAATATTGCAGATGCTTTTTAACCCCGATCACAACAGATAAAGAAACATATAATACACTTTTGGCAACTGCTTTGAATTATGTACAGCTTAATCCGGATTTTGTAGAAATATATTTTGAAGCTCCCGGGGCAGGCGGTGGAGGAATGAATATACCATCCACTGTAAATATAAAAGGCGACGCTAACTGCGATGGACAAGTTGATTTGTCAGATGCAGTCATGATAATGCAGGCTCTTGCAAATCCAAATAAATACGGCATAGACGGTTCAGCAGAGCATCATCTTACCGAACAGGGCAAGCTCAATGGCGATATGAACGCTGACGGTCTTACAGTCGGCGACGCACAGGCGATACAGAGAAAGCTTCTTGGCTTGGACAGTGACTCAGTAGAACAGCTTGAAAAAATAAGGGAACAGCTATCCGACTTCTTTATCGCAGAAAGGATAGACTATGCGGTTATCCCTAAGGACAAAATGCCTGAACAGTTTGCAGATAAGTATGTATTCATAAAGGTTAATACTGCTGACACAGGCTCTGCTGCACGTTATGGTGCGTTTTTGAAGTCTTCCGACATCGACAGCAGTCTGATAAAGTCTATTCCATACATAATAGACAGTGATACAGAACTCAACAAGATAAGAACTCTACTGTACTGCTATATACTTGAAAACAATATCAATGCAAGCGTTGATCCTACTGATGAAGAAGCAGATCTGATAAATAAGACCGTGCTTGTAGAATATGCTGATTCTGAAAAAACACGCGAACAATTAGAGAATTTCATTAAGGAAAAGAACATTGATCTTAACTTAGTTGAATTTTTCGCAGTTGAATAATGTTCTTATTTAAAAAGCTCCGCTGATTGTAGCGGAGCTTACTTATTTTCATGTGCATAGAATGGTTGGCGGTTACATTGCATCTACAATTATGGTGCAGGAGTAACTTTGAAATTAACAGTTATTTCAGAACGAACATCATCGAGATAAGTTTTTTGTCCACATCTTATCTTTGTCA
The DNA here is from genome assembly GCA_002310115.1 of Ruminococcus flavefaciens. Lineage (GTDB taxonomy): Bacteria > Bacillota > Clostridia > Oscillospirales > Ruminococcaceae > Ruminococcus > Ruminococcus flavefaciens_K. The sequence goes on along the minus strand of DBYI01000054.1, from coordinate 491 downwards.
GGGTATAGTATGTCTTCGAGCATTCTTCCGTTATATTGCAATCAACAAGGTAGCTCCATATATCGGCATCCATAGCAGGTGACATCATTCCGATGAAATTATCATCTTCATCATAGAGCCTTACGTTCTCTACATAACAGAATTCAGGGAGTTCACTCGCAATCAAATTCAATTCGACCTTTGGATTACCCAGACCGTATTCTGAATATCGAGAATTTAGCTGAAACTTATCGGAAGATATCTCAGGTCGGTATATAGCAAACTTTTCTCCGTCCTTGATATCCATATATGGAAACTCATCGGAGCTTTCCGCAATATACACCAGTGTATCATCGGTTATCTTCAAGTATATGGTTTTGTCTACCATACCGATAAGGCTCACTGTATCTCCATCTATCTTCCAGTCTCCGCCGCCCATATAACTACTAAGCTTACCGGGAGAATAGAGAAATCGTCCGTTTTCATTGAATGAAAGTGTACAATATCCGCCT
>DBYI01000049.1 GCA_002310115.1 Ruminococcus flavefaciens | reverse complement strand
TGCTCCTGCTGTTCACGCAGCAGAAGTATTTCTTCCACAAGGTCATCATAGTTCTGTCTGCTCTCCGTTCTGTCTATCAGCTCCTACTGCAACTGATGCATTGCAGAAAGCTGATCCGGCAGTACGCCAAATTGAAATCCGTATACTTCATCTATTCTAACACTACTATAGCAGTAACTCTTAGAATTATTATACCACAGCGCTGGCGAAAGGTCAATCGACAGGACAAACAACAAGGCTATGCGGTAGATCATATAATCGTCTACTCACACAGAGCCTTTATCTTGCTTATACAGTGTTTTATTCAGTTGTTATGATTCCTCCGAAATATTCCGGTTTTCCTTCTTTATCACTCAGAACAAAGCCTCTTGTTGAGCATACCGCATATGTTCCATCCGCTCTACGTGCGCGGTATTTTATCGCACGAAGCTCTGCATTTCCGCATAAAACAGCATCTACAGCCTCACGGTATACTTTCATATCTTCCGGATGTATATGTTCCTGCCAAAGCCGGTCAGCGTGGTACATATACTCCGATTTCATACCAAAATCATCTACAAGCGGCAGTGACCACCGTGAAAGATCATAACGCATATCATTCAGGAACACATATCCGCCGCCCGACATAGTATATAAAGCATCGAACATGCCATCAAGAAGGCGCTTTCTTTCGGCGGTGATTGGCGTTTCTATCTTCTCCATATCCATGAAGTAATCCTTCACAAACGAGGATTTCAGATCTTTTTTATTAGCGTACATTTCCTGGTCAGCTCGTTGAACAACAGCGTCAAACGTATCACCATTTTCAAAAACAGCCATTCCGCAGGCGATCTCCGGACCTGAACGTAAACGCTTATTGGCTAAGGATTCCTCACGCAGCTTTTCCAGCAGGAAGTCCCTCTCATCGTAATCCCGCCCTTCAAGTATTACAACAAATTCATCTCCACCGATGCGGAATACAGGACTATGATCATATATCTCACAGATCATGCGACTTGTTCTCATCAGTGCTTCATCGCCAAAGCTATGGCCTCTTGTATCGTTTATCAGCTTTAAATCGTTCATATCGCACATTACGATTGCAAAATGAAGCTGTTCAGGAACAGAAAGTATCTTATTTTTTATACTATCGCCATATTCAGCAAAAGCTGTTTTGTTTCGTATTCCTGTCAGGACATCGAGTCGCGCCATACGCTGTGCCGAACGCAGATTTCTCTCACGTTCCTCACGCTCTTGGAGCTCATCTTCTATGTTTTCAAGGCAGCACAAGATATGAGCATTATCCTCACACATAATCACAATATTCCGTACACGAATAATCCTACCGTTTAATATCAGCCTGTATACAATCGAATTAAATCGGTTTTCGCTCAAACGTTCAAACATAACAGCCTTATCATGAAACTCGATCATAAGACTGAGATCATCCGGATGAACACATCTCGTGGCATATCGCTGAGTATCATTGAAGAAATCAGCACCGCTATGCGGAATACCTGCCGTTTCAAGCATCTTTCCGGAGGTGTATTCTATATATTTTCCAGTCGGTATTTCAACATAATACAAGCTGTCAAAGTGCTTTGTTAATGTAAGTGCAATTTGATTCAGTGCTTTCTGATTCGTATCCATAAGATCCTCCTTATCCGCAGTGAACTGCTATTTTATGTAAGGTTTATCGGTACAATAAATCTGTATAAACACTTTTCTATATTATAACAGAGAAAAAATGTCTTGTCTACCTCGATTATACATGTTTTTTCACAAATCAGCATTTTTTACAAACACGGCAATTGGAGAATCTCCTCTTTTCAGCTGATTAACCTTTTCTGACACTGCTTTGAAGAAGAACGATGACCGCTTTCTGCTCATACCATGAGATATTGTAAACGATTGCAGGCCCCTGATCCGGCAGTATATTAACTGTATGACAAACTGTACAGACTGTTCACGAATATAAACCAGTATTAAAATGAGCCCCGCACTACTGAATCTTCAGTGATACGGGGCTACTCATTTTCTATTCACTTCTCAATAATAACAGACGTCCCGGACTTGAACCGGAACTCTATAAAAACATCGCATACCTTCACATCTTTCAGCAGCTTCCTCACCAGCGTCCCCTCAAACTTCGTGATGGTGCGCGGCTGGGAATTAATGAAGTTGCAAAGCGCCTGTATACGGTCCCGGTGCTCAGCTTTGGCAACTTCGTCCATATTAGTCTGCTACTGCCGCAACAACTGCCCTGTTGCCAATCTTTACACCCGGACATATCGTCACGTTTCCGCAAAGCCATACATCGTCGCCTATCTCAATAGGCTCAGCTTTGGATATGAGCTGCATTTTCCCGTCAACGATCTTCATGATCTCTTCTCCCCGATGCCACGAATAGAACGGATTTCGTCAGCAACAACACGAAGGTCAAGAGTGTGGTCATCAGAAGAAACTTCTTTATCTTCAGCAACAATCACACCCGCTTCCGCCAATCCCTTCTTACGTCCTCTCTCGAAGATATCCTGAATTAAGCCTTCTAGCGTGCTTCTGTCCATCTTCTTGATTCTGCGATAGGTATCCCTGTCAAGAATCAGTTCTTCTTCAACTGTACGTTTATCTTTATCCATTTGATCATGCCCCTGTATCTGTAATTATTGTTGCTATTATAGCATATCTGAGCGTGCTTTACAATAGCTTACTATATACAAAACGGCTGCCGGAGAAAAATACTCTCCGACAGCCCTTTGTTATCGCATCTGTTCGTTTGCTAAAACAAATCAGCATCTTATCTATTTTAAAGTCCAAAATCTATGATGACATTAAACGCATTATTTGTATCTGCTGCTGTTTCGATTGCTTTTGTTATTTGCTCAATTGGAAATTCGTGGGTGATTATACGCTCTATATTCCATTCACCGCTTGACATGATGCTTAGTACATCTCTAACATCTTCCGGGAAATATCCACCTGAACCAATAATACTTTGCTGAGCATAAGTCATGTGAAGAAGATCTACTTCGCGCTTTGCTTTATTAACCGCAACTGATACAAATCTGCTTCCTACCGTACCACATTCTATAAATAAATCAAGAATTGACTCAGCTCCTGCCGCATCAAGGAAGATATCTGCTTTTACTGATGTGCCGAATGGTGAATAACCTTCGCCAAAATATTCAAGAGCTTTGCTTTTGAAATCTTCCTTGCCTGTATTGCATACTTCAAATCCGAATTCCTTTGCGATATTCAATCTGAAGTCGGATAAGTCACAGATCATTACTCTTTCACACCCGAAATGCTTCAATGCCATAGCAGCCGCTATACCTATCGTTCCACAGCCAAACACTACGGCGTTTTCTCCATTTTGAGGTTGTCCACGTCTTGCAGCACGACAGCCAACAGTGAATGGTTCTATTAAGCAAGCAACCTTATCGGATATTATATCAGGAACAAAATACAAAGAATGATTCAGTTTCGCATTAATAACCTGAATATATTCCGAAAAGCCACCAAGAGTGCCCGCGCGTTTTGTGTCATTCTTTGCAAATCTTGGATATGGGTATACACGATCACCAACTTTAAACTCGGTAATGTTTTTTCCGACTTTTACAACACGGGAAATTGTTTCATGTCCAAATTCTCCGCCGACAGTTACTTTATGCCCGGTATTCGCACCGTGCATATATACCGCTACATCTGTTCCGCAAATACTCGAATATATATTTTGAATCAAAACATCGTTGTCACCAATCTCAGGTGTAGGGACTGTTCTGACTTCCACGCTTTTCTGTCCTAAATAAATCGCTGATTTCAATTCTCGTACCTCCCATTATTTCTTCAACATAAAGCCCCAATTGCTTACATTCCTAATTATACCACAATCCGACCTGATCTTCAATCACTATACGCAAAAAAGGCTGCCGGGAAAAAATTCCACGACAGCCCAAAGTCCGTAATAATACGGACTTTTAGTTATCTGCTGTCTATTATTTTTCGGGAAGTCAAAGTAAATATTATAAGAACCGATGCAACTATCAGAAGACACTTTTTCTCTTCAAACCCTCCGTGTATCATAGAAAATAGATAGAAATACTTCAACTTAGTCCCCAGTGTAAAATTAAGCATATAATAAATCACAGAAGCCATATAGCCTATTATCACATTTCTGCTGAGTCCTGCAAAAGTAAAACCTACTGCTCCGAGTATAAACGCATTGGCAAATGAACCTATAAAATGCTTTATTGTAACGTCAGAATCACAGTGCTTCATAAACAATACATATGCTCCAATCATGACAGCTGCAATTATCACGGAGAATAATAATCTTAATATACAAACAATATTATGATCGACTTTTCTTGATCGCACAACATCATATATACTGTCGTTCTGTTCAGGCAAAAATACCGGAGTCATAAGAACTATACCTATGAGCGGCACAAATACTTCAAGAGGCTGTGCCGCAAGTACACTGTCAAGCATCGAAAGGCTGAAAAACACAGGGGAAACAAGCAGAACACATACCGCAACGATATAATGTATCAGAAAATTATGCTTTACGTCTGAATATACTATTCTTGCCAAACAACCTGATACCATCAAATCTTCCTCCCCTCTTCATATCATATATAAGAACCGCAACAACTGCTGCAGCTAACGAAATGATAATATAGAAGATACGATTAAAAACAAAATTATCCCAATTCATAAAGAATGCTCTTCTCATTCCAAGCGAATTATGCCTGCATATAAATGTATACTTACCTATCATACCGTCTAATCCTGCTGTTCCAGCCATCATCAAGCCCATAAACCACCATACGAACTGAACAAGTATTGCTGCTCCGCCCGAAAACAATTCTGTAACAAGCATTCCAATAGCAGAAGCTGTCATAATATTCGGTAAAAGCCAGAAAGTAGGCAGTGTGAACATAACAGACATATCCATCTTCTCACCGCTGTACATTGACAGAAGCTGTACAAATGCAATCACTATCAGTAAAAACACTGGTATGAACATCATAGTGACAAGTGAAGCATACCGTGTGAACACTAAACGGAATGACGATGTTTTACGTGAATAAATAAGTTCGTTCATCTTACGTCGTCTGTCTGCCGCAGTGAGAGCGGCTGCCACGAACACAGGTACTATCGCAAGTACAATACCTGCATAATCGCTAAATAAACGAGCATATGCCCCAGTTATCTTATCATCTTCTATCAGTTCATTATAATCCTCTACTGCGTCCTCGTATGTCATGGGTATACGTGAGAACCTAACCACCAGTGATTCAACGGCGTAATCAGATCCTCCTCCAAGTATATCATCAACATCTCCCATTATTTCAGTAAATCTTTCATACGTCAATGTTTCGCTTACAGGCACATCCATAACATTGTAATCGCTGTAATAATGAGTGCCGTCAGTATAGTTATATATGTTCGAATTATTTTTTATATCAATGAGCTCTTTACTGTCAAGGCCCGATAATTCAGATATATACTTTTCAACTTCTGCCTGCTCCTTATTATTAAGATGAACAGCTTTATAAAAGCCGAAAGGATAGCATACATACCTGTTTGCAAAATACTCGGTTGTCAGAGCAACTGTAGCAGACGACATTATGATATCATGATCTTCCTCTATCTTATAACCGTAGTCATCCCCGCCCTTAACAGGAGGATAAACCTTTCCGTCGCTTTCACCGAAATACTGGCTTACTACCATTAAAATCACAAGCGCGCAGTACAGTATGTAAGTAAAAGAATGAAGTATCTTTTTACACTCTTTGCTAAACAGCATCACTCCTCACCTCCCATTACATCACAGCCGTTGCTATGGAGACAGTACATGTACGCACTCTCAAGATCAGGCTCTGTGAGAACTGTATTCGGCAGATCAGGCTCCGCATCCGAAACTATTCTGACTGTGACGTAATCTGTCTGAGCAAGCATTCCTGTAACGATATACTCTTTTTTTATCTGCGGAAGGAACCTTTTCTCTACATTTGTCGTATAGATATGTCCTTTTGCATTTTCAAGGATTTCCTGCACTGTACCCTTCCATAGAATTTTTCCTGCATCCATTACAGCTATATTCTTGCAAGTCGCTTCAATATCACCAACAATATGAGTAGATAGAATGACTATCCTATCCTGAGCAATCTCGCACAGCAGATTTCTAAAACGTATACGCTCCTCTGGATCAAGACCTGCTGTAGGTTCATCTACGATCAGCACCTTCGGATCATGTATAAGAGCCTGAGCTATCCCCAGTCTGCGTTTCATACCGCCCGAAAGCTCCCTAACTTTCTTGTGACGGTGTTCTATAAGGTTGACACGCCGCAGCAATGAAGTAATACGCTTTTTGCATTCAGCCTTTGATATTTCCGAAAGTGCACCGAGGTACTCAAGTGCCTCATCGCATTTCATATTTGGATACATTGAAAAATCCTGCGGAAGATACCCTGTCATTGCACGTATCTCCTTAGCCTTTTCAACAGGAACATCACATATTGTAATGTCTCCGCTTTTCTTTTTATGGAGCACTGCAAGAGTTTTCATAAGTGTAGTCTTTCCGGCACCATTACGGCCAAGGAGTCCGAACATTCCCTTTTCTATAGTAAGGTTAATGTCAAACAGTGCCTGCTTTCTGCCATAAAACTTATTGACATTTTTAATTACGATTTTTTCATTCATTTTCTCGCCTCCAAAAATAATGACATGATAAGCATTTACCTATCATGTCATTATAATAATCTATGAATTTCAACTTTTTATCTACTTTCTGATTTTTTTACAGAAAATTCTGCAGCAACCTTTCCGCCGCTGTTTTGTACATTTGAAATATACAAATCACCGCCGCACTTTCTACAAAGCAGACGGCAGATATACAGTCCGAGACCGAAATGCTCAATATCATCTTCCTCTTCACCACGGTAAAAGGGCTGCCAAGCTTTAAGCAGAGCCTCATCAGAAAAGCCTCTGCCGTCATCGGTCACTATTATTCTAAGTTTATCATTTTCGATATCCGCAAAACATTTCACTTCTTTATGCATATACCTCTTCGCATTTGATATGATATTTTCAAATACCTGCATTATGAGTTCACGGTCGTTATATATATAAGATACCTCGTTTTTCTTTGCTGATATTGAAAAAACATCCTCACCGCAGACAAGCTTTCCAACCTCTTCCATATCCCCGCAAAGAATATCAAAAGATATTTCATCTTCCTCGGGGATTATATCCTCAAGCTTATGAGCAGAACTCATTTTCTCCGTGTAATGTTCCAAACGCTCAACCTGTACACTCATTTTCATTATGATATCTGACTGCTTTTCGTGACTTAATCTGCCATCAAACTTTTTCACAAGCTCTGTATAACCTTTTAAAACAGTAATAGGAGTCCGCAGATCATGGGAAAAAGCGGAATTCAATCGCTTTCGTTCCTCCAGTGATTTCCAAAGCTCATAATTGCTTGAATACAGGTTTTTCCTCATTTTCTCAAATGAACTGCACAATTCTCCGAGTTCGTTCTTGCATTCCGAAACCACTTCAAAATCAAGATCATCATGTAATATTCTCTCAGAAGCGTATATCATTGTATCTATAGGTGTTTTTATTTCCGCATTATAGAATTTCTTTACAGTCACCCATATACAAAACACTGAAAATAACGCAACAACTATATGCTTGCCATACCTGAGAACTTCATAAAACCACATATCATCAGGAAGTTCTTTCCAGAGTTTAATATCATCTCCGGTGAAAAAATCCAGTAATGATACAGTAACAAACTTCGATACATACCAGCTCTGTAAATAATCGAACAAAGCATACAGTATCAGATTTCCAACGGTACAAATAATAAAACATACAGCAAGATACTTTATAATAGAATCTCTGATGCTTCTGTTTTTCACTTTATCCATTTATACCCCATTCCCCACACAGTACCTATATGCTTATCTTCTCCGTATTTTCCGAGCTTAGATCTTATTCGTCTTATATGTTCGGCTATAACAGTACTGTCACCTTCAGCGTCATATCCCCATATTTTCTCATAAATACGTTCCTTATCGAAGACCTGTCCTGTATTCAATGAAAGCAGCTCTATAATACGGAATTCCTTGTTTGCGAAATCAATGATATTATCTCCTGATGATACGGTCTTTGCAGTATAATCAATAACCAGATTACCGTAAAAACGAATATTTTTTGCCGCACTAACACGTCTGTCCCTGCGTATATGAGCAGCCACACGTGCACCAAGCTCATCAAGTGAAAACGGCTTTATGATATAGTCATCACCGCCGGCTGCAAAACCGCTTATCTTATCCTCATCTTCTACCTTTGCAGTCAGGAAAAGTATTGGGCAACTTACATGATCTCTTATCCTACGGCAAACCTCAAATCCGTCTCCGTCAGGCATATTCACATCAAGAAGAATGATATCCGGAGACTTTGATACCGCATCAACTGCCTGAGAACCGCTGTATGCCGTATATACACAGTATCCTTCAAGTTCAAAATATTCCTTCAGTAATCCTACAACGTCTTTTTCATCATCTGCGATCAGTATACTGTTCATACACCGTCACTCCTTTCCATATTATTGTAAATATGAAAAATCAACTTTTTATCAACTGTATGTTTCACACATCCATAATTTATAAAGGATCTGCTTATAACAAACAAAGCTTAGGGCAATGACTGCCTTACATCTGTCATTGCCTGTACAATAATTATAACTCCAAATACTCTCATTGTCAATTACACTCAGAATATGCATCCTATTGGCATATTGTTTATCTATCCGTTCACTTCTCATACATTGATTTATACATAAAAATATGATATAACCCGAGTTTGCCACTTAAAAAAGAGAAATGGAGTCCCTTAAAGGCTCCATTTCAGCGTATCAGCGTTGTATAGTGCGTAGATACGAGGTTTTTAAATTTTGAGAAAACGTACTAATTTTACGTACTAAGAAAATATTTTCATAGACTTCTTGAGAGATTTAAGTTCCAATCTTGTAAAGAACTTAGGAGGTATCTCGATATGAAATGCATTTAGTATCGTTTGAAGATCAGGATTGTTTATGTTGTGCATCCTGAAGAGATTTCCATCCATATCT
>DBYI01000112.1 GCA_002310115.1 Ruminococcus flavefaciens | reverse complement strand
GGAAAAGTCTGTATTCGGGAAGTCTTCATGTCCGAGCATTGCAATGAACATCGTGGGAACACCGTGGAAGCATGTTATCTTCTCCTTATTGATACAAGCAAGGCCTTTTCTTGGAGAAAAACGCGTAATAGGTGACATCGTTGTACCGTGAGTCATTGAAGCTGTCATAGCCAAAACCATACCGAAGCAGTGGAACATCGGAACCTGTATCATCATGCGGTCAGCCGTGGAGAGATCCATACAATCTCCGATAGCCTTACCGTTGTTTACAACATTATAGTGTGTAAGCATTACTCCCTTTGGGAAACCGGTAGTTCCAGAGGTATACTGCATATTTGCAACATCGTGAATATCAATAGTCTTTCTTACACGCTCAACTTCACTGTAAGGAACGTTCTTTGAGAGCTCAACAGCTTCCTCCCATGTAAAACAACCGTTATTCTTAGAATCAACAGTAATAACGTTCTTGAGATAAGGAAGTCTTGATGAATTAAGCTTACCGGGTTCGCAAGTTTCAAGCTCAGGGCAGAGTTCCTTGATTATATCAACATATTTTATATCCTTGATACCATCTATCATTACAAGTGTCATTGTATCAGACTGTCTAAGCAGATACTCGGCCTCGTGAATACGGTATTCTGTATTCATAGTTACAAGAACCGCGCCAATCTTAGTTGTTGCCCAAAAGGTGATATACCACTGAGGAACATTTGTAGCCCAAATTGCAACATGGTCACCTTTCTTAACTCCCATTGCAAGCAGTGAACGTGCAAAACTGTCAACATCGTCACGGAACTCGGGATAAGTTCTTGTATAGTCAAGCTCAGTATAACGGAAAGCATACTGATTCGGGAACTGCTCGCAAATACGGTCAAGAATATCTGGAAATGTATAATTTATGATACGCTCCTTTGGCCATGGATACTGTCCATCACCTCTCATATTAGTTTGGAGAGGATGCTTATGCTTCTTTTTGTATGGAGCCATATATTCGGCAAACTGTGGTATAACGATACCAGCATCGCTGAGGTCCCTTGCCCAACGTTTTACCCATTCAAGTGAAATATATCCATTGTAATTTATTGTATCAAGCGCCTCTATCATAGCTTTTACAGGAATATCACCAGTGCCCATTATACGATACTCAACTGTACCGTCCTCACGCATAACACTATCCTTGACCTGTATGTACTTTATATACTCGCCGAGGTTAGCTACTGTAATTTCCGGAGCTTCTCCATTATATCGGTATGGGTGATGCATATCCCATAGAGCAGCCACCTTACGGCTCTTGACTTCGTCAAGCAGCTTTGCAAGACGTGCAGTATCAGAATAAACACCATTTGTCTCAACAAGCAGTGTAACATTATATTCTTCCGCAATGGGAACAAGCCTTTTCAGAGCCTCTGCTACATACTCATCATCAACATCATCCACAGGATTGGGAGTAAGATCCGCAAGAATTCTTATATATGAAGCACCGAGCCTGCTCGCAAGCTTGGCATATGCTTTTATTTCGTTTTCAGCTTCCTGATATTTTTCCTTGAATTTAAGACAGGCGCCGGAAGAAAGGCATGGTATCTCAAGGCCTAAAGACTGAAGTTTAGCAATAGTTGTAGGTAGCTGAGCCTCGGTAAAAGGCTGAGCTTTGACAGAGAAAATCTCATTTCCAAGTCCTCTGATCTCAATTCCATCAAATTTGAAATCTTTTGCCATTGAGTAAATGTCTGTCCACGCCCACTCCGGACAAGCAAGCGTTGAAAATCCAATTTTCAAAATAATCATTCCTTTTCATTATAAGTATTGCTTTGTTTCAAATTATCAGTCTCAACTATAATCTTTCACCGCTGTGTTACTTTATGTCAAATCCTAAAGATAACATATATGCTGCTTTCATATACTTCCATAAGGTTAAAGCAGGCGACAATATTTAATGTTTTAATTAATAATCATGAAGTAACCTAAAACATTTCCCCTGAGATTTACATGATGCCACATTTTACAGGAACTACCATCACATCAGAAAAATGTGTAATACAATATTCCGAACCATTCTCTAATCCAATAAGTTGGCAGAAGATACCATGCTGTCCTTGCTGAAATGTTATGCGACTCCATACCGATTTTTTCAGCCAAAATATCAGCTCTCAACTGATGAAATCCGTCTGTCACTATCGTTATATCTGCTGGAAGTCCGTTTTCTTCTATTATTTTCTTGGAAAAGCTGAGGTTCTCTTCGGTATTCACAGACTTATCCTCCATAAATATCCTTTCGGGGGATATGCCGTTTCCTACAAGCCATTCCATCATACACTGGGCCTCGCTTATGGACTCATCCTCGCCTTTGCCTCCTGAAACAATAACATTTACACTTTCATGCTCTGAAAGATAATCATATGCAGCTTTAAGCCTCCGCGAGAGCATAAGGCTTGGAGCACCATCTCTTACCTGACAGCCAAGAACAACAACTGTAGTGTTTTCATCCTTTGGTCTGTCATTTGCTGCTCTTATCATAAACACGCTGATTAAAACACCAACTATCACACAAACAACTGTTATAATTCCAAGAACGCTGAGAAGAAGTTTCCCAAAAGGCTTTTCCCAGCAATGGCCAACAAATGTACTGAATTTATTCCAGAAAAGTAATACTAGCACAATAAGCGCCGAAACTGCCATTCCGATTCCGTTGCCTATATTTATGATATTTCTTGATACAGGAAGCAAAAACAACATGAACAATCCAAAAAACGCAGCGGCAGAAATGCACCTTGCAGCCATTTACGATTCCTTGCTCCTTAATGCAGCAAGCTTAAGTATCCTGTCAAGGTTTTCTTTTGTTGTAGTCTCGCTTCCTAGATGTGTAGGGACCTTATTGTACAGTCCATGGAAGTCCGAACCACCTGTTTCAATAAGATCATATTTCTTGGCTATTGCCGAAAGTTTCTTGCGACACTTTGCGTCCGCAGAGAAATGTCCAACTTCAACACCGTCTATCTTACCGTTCTTGGCAAGCTCCTCAAGAAGCTCAAGATTATCATACTGTGCAGGATGCGCCATAATTGCAACTCCTCTTGCAGTACGTATCAAATCGACGACAAAATTAACGTCAGGGTACTCTCTTTCAACATAACATGAACCATTTTCCGGGTTAAAAAGTTCGCGGTCTAGTTCTCCGTAAAACTCGAGAGCATACCCATAATCTATAAGCGCACGCATAATATGCTGTTTGAAAATGCTTTTTGAAGCAGTTGTGCGCTTCAATATGCTTTCCTGAGTTATAGGGAATTTTGCCATGACCTTGTCAATCATCTCCTTTGAGCATTCCTTCCTTATCTCACAGGATTTGAGACAAAGTCCTTCAAGTCGGTTCGGCTTTGACGGTGCATAGCAAAGAATATGCACCTTGCTGTTTCTTTCCTTGTCCCACGCTGAGAGCTCAACGCCGTGAAGTATTTTTATTCCTGCGCGGTCGCCTAGTACATCGGCCCTTGAAAAAGACGCCATAGTATCGTGATCGGTGATAGACAACCAATCAATGTTCATTCGCTTCGCCTGAGCAATAACATCCTCAATACCAAGGGAACCGTCGGAAAGCGTGGTGTGACAGTGCAGATCGCAAATCATACAGTACCTTCTTTCGCCGCAAAAATCGCGGTAGGATAATAATAAATAGTATTTGTGAAACGCTTCTTTCAGAACATATTTGCAGCTTTTTGCTGCAACAGTCATAATAACGCTAATAATTATATCACAAATCATTTCTAATTTCAAGCTTTTTCACTAATTTTTACATTTTATTATTATATAATATATAAAGAAGTACAACCCAAAGCCTACTGTTTTACTGGAGCTTTGCGTAAAGCTCACTCTTTTTAAAACCTGTCTCCTTTGCAACTGCTTTGCAGGCGGCCGTAGGCTTCTCGCCCATACTTATAAGCCTATTGACTTGTTCCACAGCCTGCTCAATTGTTATCTCCTCACCCATGTTATCATGCGTTCCTTCAAGAACAAGAACAAACTCGCCTTTAGGCTCATTTTCGTCGTAAAAAGCCACAGCTTCCGCAAGTGTAAGCCTAAGTACTTCCTCATGTATCTTCGTAAGCTCGCGGCAAAGAGAAATTTTCCGATCTCCACCGAAAAAATCCGCAAGATCAAAAAGCGTATTTTTCAGCTTATGTGGAGCTTCATAGAAAACCATTACCGCCGTTTCACCACGAAGCTGCTCAAGTCTCTCCATACGCTCTTTTTTTTGAACAGGCAGGAACCCCTCAAAAGTGAAACGTCGAGTACTAAGACCTGATATGGCAACAGCCGAAACTACTGCACTTGGACCAGGAACTACTCTTATATCAATATTATTCTCAACACACATCTTCACAAGGACTTCTCCGGGATCCGAAATACAGGGCATACCTGCATCGGTAACTATACCGCAGTCCTCACCTGCAATAAGTCTATCAACTATACGTTGTGCATCGATTTTTGAACTATGTTCATGAAAGCTGACAAGCTGCTTCTTGATTTCAAAGCGATTAAGAAGCTTTAGCGTAACTCTTGTATCCTCCGCACAAATAAAATCCACAGCTTTCAGGGTTTCAAGTTGCCTTATTGTTATATCATCAAGATTACCTATCGGAGTTCCAATAACATAAAAAATTCCGCTCATATCTACTCCTTTCCCGTGTCGTATATCTTCTGCAATTCCTCTGAAAAACCGTTATCGCTACGTATATATAGCTGTGGTTCGACTTTCATAAACGGCTTAGAGCCCTTTTTGCCCTCTAGCAGAAAAAGCCATGGAGCTTCATCAGCATTTTTAGAGACAAAGCGCAGTCTTTTCGGCTCAATATCATGTTTTTTCATTGCATATATCACGTCACTAAGGCGCTCAGTCCGATTGCAAACGCAAAGTCTGCCACCGAATTTGAGAAGTTTTTGGGCTGCCGCACAAACATCATCTATGGTACATAGTATTTCGTGTCGAGCTATTTTCTGAGCAGTTATCACACTCTGAAAGCCTGCATTGTTCACCTTATACGGTGGGTTGCAAGTTACAAGATCCAGCTGTCCGAGAGGCGCACCCGCCCAAAGTTCTTTAAGGTCGGCACATATTGGAACAATACCTGTGGTTTCACTCTTTTCAAGTCCAAGACGTAACTGTTCAATGGCTCCATCCTGTATATCTACCGCATATGTTAACTGCGGTGGCCTTTTTTTCTGCATAATGAGCGGTATTATACCACACCCCGTACCGAGATCACAGACCTTATCCTTTGCACGGTACTGCGAAAAGTCCGCAAGCAGAAAAGCGTCTGTACCGAAGCGGTGATCGCTGCTTGCACATACATAAATCTTATCAGTAAGCTTTTCGTATTTGTATTCCATCTTATTATTCCTTTAAACTTTCCACATTGAGGTAATTCAGATTGTTAGGTATGAACTCATTATTTACATAATTACGGAAATTACGAGAAATGTAACTTCCGAATCTCTGCCAAACTTCACCATCATCTGTAAGATATTCAAGTACCGTAACTTCAACAACGTTTACTACATTATCATCGCCTTTGAGCCACATTTCCTCAATTACAGCACAGTAAATCTTTATAATATCAGGATTTTCATTTGATTTAAGCAGTTCCACAAGAGGCCTATCTATCATATCCCCAACCAAAACATGTAATAAAACTTCTCCGTACATTTTTATGTGGTCGGCGTATAACCTTCTGCCGTCGGGAAGTCTTTCCGCAAGCATTTCAGCACACTCTTCAATATTCATTTTCATACCCATTCTTTATCTCATAAGCTTTTTTCCCGCAATATCTCAACGGCTTCATAAATATCAACACAGGACGCATATCTATTTTTCCATATAAACTCGTTATAGTAGCAATAGGTCTGCTCCGAAGTCATAAATTCGTTATCGAAGGTAGAATTGCAATAATCAGGAACTATTATCTCGAAGCCGTGCTCAAATCCACATTTTACTGTGGCATCTATACAGTACTCTGTCTGTAAGCCCGTTACTAAAAGCCTTTTCACACCATTTTCAATTAAGTAATCAAGAAGACCGCTGTCACGGAATGGACTATTCACATATTTGTCGAATACACGCTCTCCTGTCTCAGGAGCAAAACCATTGTATACATCAAAACCTGCATTGCCCTTTGAAAGAAGCTTCTCTTCACCGTCGTCATGGCGAACATATATAACCTCCACGCCGTTCCTACGAGCTTCGAATATAAGAGTACGTATATTGTAGATAAATCTTTCGAAGGCATAGAGCTTTTCGTTGATTATAAGCTCTTGTGCATCTATAACAAGAAGTGCCGTTTTCGTCATTTTATTGTACCACCGCCTACTACGATATCGCCATTATATAAAACTACAGCCTGACCTTTCGTTATCGCCCTCTGCGGTTCGTCAAACTCAACACTATATTCGCCATTTCCGATACAAGACACGATCGCAGGCTGCTCTTTCTGACTGTAACGTGTCTTGGCAGTAACGCGCATTGGAGCTTCAAGCTTTTCAACTGAAATCAAATTGAAATCATCGGCAATAAGTCGTTTTGTGTAAAGATCGGATTCATCGCCAATGGTTACGGTATTTGCCTCAATATCTTTTCTGACAACATACGCAGGATGACCTAAAGCAATACCAAGTCCTTTGCGCTGACCGATAGTATAATTGATAATGCCTTTGTGTTCTCCCAGAACATTACCGTTCATATCCACAAACTTTCCACAAGGTGTATCGCATCTCTTAAATCTGCGTATAAATGCTGCATAATCGCCATCAGGAACAAAGCATATATCCTGACTGTCAGGCTTTTGTGAATTGACAAGGCCAGCTGACTCAGCAAGTTCCCTGACCTGAGTTTTTTCAAGTCCACCTAGGGGAAGAAGAGTATGTTTGAGTTGCTCCTGTGTTAGTGCATAAAGCACATATGTTTGATCCTTGCTCCGATCCTTTGAACGCTTAAGCAAATAACGTCCTCTATCTTCATCATACTCAATAGAAGCGTAATGTCCAGTAGCTATATAGTCGTAGCCAAGTTCCTGCGCTCTTCGAAGCATTTTATCGAATTTCACATGACGATTGCACTCAATGCACGGATTTGGCGTCCTACCGCAAAGGTAACTGTCAGCGAACTGTTTCATAACATACTCATGAAAGTTATCTCGAAAATTAAAAACTACATGTTCAAATCCGAGGCGGTACGCAACGCTCCTTGCATCCTCAACATCGGAAAGCGCACAGCAGGTTTTTCCTTCTTTCTTTGCTTCGGAAATATCCTCATCAGAAAAGAGTTTCAAAGTTACTCCCATGACTTCATAACCACTATCACGCAACAGCATTGCCGCTACAGAGCTGTCAACTCCTCCGCTCATGCCAACCATAACCTTTTTCATTCATCCGCTCCTTCCGAAAAAACAACGGCGAATCGTGTCCGCCTTAGATGATGTTCATTATCTCATCCATTGAATATACATAATAGTCAGAAATCTCCATTATACGGCTCCTGTCGGATTCTGCCACACTATCGTAGACTCCGCAGACCGTAAAGTGCGCTTCTTTAGCCGTTTCTATACAGTGAAGCGAATCCTCAACAACAAGTACTTCCTGCGGATCAGCTCCAAAACGATCTGCACCACCTATGAAGATATCGGGGCAGTTCTTTCCTGTAGGATACTCCATATCAGTGAGCAAAAAGCGAAAACGGTCATATATCCCGCAGCGCTTCAGCGCAGCTTCTGCAAGCCTTTTATATGTAGCTGTTGCGATACCATATGGTATACTGCAACTATCAAGATAATCAAGCAACTCAGTAACATGAGGCTTCAGTGGTATCTTCTTTTCATATCGTTCCCTAACCATATCCTCTATGCGCCATATAACGTACTCTTTTGTGCATTTCAAACCGAATCTGTCGATAAAGTATTGCGACGACTCGTCAACAGTCATCTTCTTTACCACATCCGAAACATCGGGTGGCGGATCTGTAATACCATTCTCTATGAGAAATTCGCGGTCAATACTACTCCATACCATCATGGAATCAAGCAAAGTACCGTCGAGATCAAATATTATTCCCTTTATCATTTATTCTCCCGTATTATTATTCCATATCTATCATTATTTTCGCTCTATAATCCTTTTCTGCAGAGGTCACCGTTTCAAGAGCAAGCCCATAAATATCCGAAGCCCTTATCTCAAGCTCTGCGAAACGCTCTGCGATATCGTTTATCTGCGAAAGCTTTGCAATGGATGATGCAAAAGGTATTTTTGCCTTGTCTTTTGCACGGGCTAGAATCTCCCTACCACGCTCGTTGAATGCAAGTATTCTGCCATATGGTGGAAGCTGCTTCATGTCATCCTTTGTAACACCAATAAGAAGATCGAGCATTATCCTTCTTATTCTTGCCATAGTGTACCTCTTCGTCTTAACTGTAAACAGCAACTCGTCAATAGAGCCAGCCATTCTTGCACCATATATCCTGTGCTCAAGCCCCTGTCCAACGTCACATATACGTTCTATTTCCTCAATGGTGCTGCTCCTCAGCTTGTAGAGCATTACACGCTCCAATCTGCTAAGTGAAGCAATTTCTCCTTTTGATAAAGCCGTTTTTATGGTCTGTGCCCAATCAGGCGTAGTAAACTCGTCCACGGAAGATCCGCGTTCTATCATATCGCGTAGATTTGATGCACTTGCAAAGCCATTTTCTGTTTCAAAGCTATCATGA
Organism: Ruminococcus flavefaciens; assembly: GCA_002310115.1. Lineage (GTDB taxonomy): Bacteria > Bacillota > Clostridia > Oscillospirales > Ruminococcaceae > Ruminococcus > Ruminococcus flavefaciens_K. Next base: position 2,105 of record DBYI01000112.1, on the reverse strand, counting down.
TATGCATTTACTCGCCTTACAGTATAAGGCTTCATATCAGAACAGAATTTCTTCAATGCGCGAAGATATTCTATCGCAAGAGTATTATTCGGCTCAGTTATAATTGTTGCAGCATCAGGATCATATCCGTTTACTACAGAATTTAAAGCTCTCGGGTAGGTATAGCCCTTTTCCATAATATTTTTTATCTCTTCTGCATGAGTTACCGCAGCAGTATCAACAGTTTTCATAGCTTTCAACAGCATGTCTACATCGCCACATTCACTACCAAATGAAAGCTCGTCAACAGTTCCAAGTGAATCTAGGAGATATACTGCTCCCGAAGCAAAATTCTCGGCAGAAGATAGACAATACTGCACAGGCAGCTCTATCACAAGATCTGCCCCCGAGCGTATAGCGAGCCGTGCTCTTTCAAGCTTGTCTATTACTGCAACGTCACCACGCTGAACAAAATTACCGCTCATTACCGCCACAATATGCGTAGCTCCGTTTTCGCGAGTTTTTCTTATGTGAAAAAGATGTCCGTTATGGAATGGATTATACTCGCAAACAATACCGCTGACTTTCATTTTACTACCTCTCTTATTAAATTTCAATGATTTATACTGATTTTTTATTTCCTCTACATAATATTTATAGATTTCCCATCTGTTTTGGACGATTTGTTAAACGTGAATCTCATTTAGTGCTGTATGTTACGCATAATACCCTCATTTTTCTCCTACTTTTGCTCATTTATTATCTTCTTCTCAAAAAAAATACTTGCATTTTTCCAAAAATAGTATATAATAATATATGCAAAATAATTTTTGAAAGGAATTTTAATATATGATTATCTTAGTTGTTAATGCAGGAAGCTCTTCACTTAAGTATCAGCTTATTGATATGAGTGATGAAAGTGTTATTGCAAAGGGTAACTGCGACCGTATCGGTATTGATGGACATATCAGCCATAAAACTGCCGACGGCAGAAAGCTAGATGAGGACTGTGCATTTCCTACTCACACAGAAGCTTTCATGAAGCTTGTTGAGTGTCTCACAAAAGGCGACGCAAAAGTTATTGACAGTATGGATGCTATTTCAGCTGTTGGTCATAGAATAGTTCAGGGTGCAGACGTTTTCGACAAGTCTGTTCTCGTAACAGATGAAGTTATTGAAAAGATAGACGAACTCCGTGAGTTAGCACCTGTACATAATCATGCTCATGCACTCGCGCTTAGAGCTTGCAAGAGTGTTATCCCTGCAAATGTACCTCAGGTTGTTGTATTCGATACAGCTTTCCACCAGACAATGCCTCCTAAGGCTTTTATGTTCGGTCTCCCATATGAGGATTACGAAAAGCTCCACGTTAGAAAGTATGGCTTCCACGGCACATCACACAGATTCGTATCCAAAGCTCTTGCTGAAGCAATGGGCAAAGACGTAAAAGACCTCAAGATTGTTTCATGCCATCTAGGAAACGGTTCTTCCATCACAGCTGTTGACGGAGGTAAATCTGTAGACACCTCCATGGGCTTCACACCTCTCGATGGAGTAGTTATGGGTACAAGAACAGGTTCTGTAGATCCTTCAGCTGTAACATTTGTAGCGGACAAGCACGGCTTTACTCCTTCACAGATGAGCGAGTACATGAACAAAAAGTCTGGCTTCCTCGGAGTATCAGGCGTTGGCTCAGATAACAGAGACATTCAAGAAGCAGCAAACAATGGCAACAAGAAGGCTCAGCTCGTTTCTGATATGCTTGCATACGAGATTCAGAAATATATCGGTGCATACGCTGCTGCAATGAACGGCATCGACGCTGTTCTCTTCACAGGCGGTATAGGCGAGAACTCATGGGAAGTTAGAGAACAGGTTTGTCAGAACATGGATTACTTCGGAATCAAGATTGACGAAGCTCTTAATCGCACTATAAGAGGCAAGCTTACAAAGATTTCTACACCTGAGTCAAAAATTGAAGTATGGATCGTTCCTACAAACGAAGAACTCCTTATTGCAAGAGATACACTTGCTCTTATTTCCAAGTAATTATATCATATAAGTGGTAAAAAAGCAACAAAAACCTGCACTTTAGTGCAGGTCAGCCTGTCAAAAAAGCCCCTTTG
>DBYI01000056.1 GCA_002310115.1 Ruminococcus flavefaciens | reverse complement strand
GATCATCATTGCGGAAACTGTTCCGCTGATGATTTTCTGAATTCTTTTCAGCTTCACTTTAATCACTCCTCCGAACAAAAATAAAATGTTTTGATCTAATGGTTCTTTTGTTGATAAACAATCACCATTGCGAGCTCGTTTTGTTTATCTCTACATAAATTGTAATATATTACCACTTTCTAAAACAAGCCATTTTTTGCGATTGCTATACTTTCAGACCAGATATTGCGATTTTATACAATCAGTAATTGCTAATAAATGGCTATAAACAACGTATCTCCTTTAACTTTGCTCAATAACCGCACAATTAGTCAGCGTAAAAAATCATAACGTTATTTTTGTAATTATAGCATGATTTTACCATAATCATCTCTTTGGAAGCAACAAAAAAACGGACAGTTTCTCTGCTTTACGCCATAAGATCTGTCCGTTTCTTAAATTATTAATAGTTTAAAAGCCTTGCCATTTCAGAATAGTCAGTTTCCGGGTGCTTTTTCTGTACAATATCCGCAAGTTTACGTGATACCGCCTTGTACATATTCCTGTCAATGTCATCGTCCATGCATTCTATGTGCCTGCGTACTATCTCCAGCTCGTTTCTCTCCACAGGGCCCGCAACAGCTTCCTCAGGACCTGCAGCAAGTATTCGCTTTACATTGCTCATAATAAGCGGTGTAAATGCTTTGAGTGCCTCTGTCTCTGAAAAACCGCACTCTTTCATCATCTTAAGACTCTGAACCGCAAGAGCACTGACCAGATTACTTGCCATGATGCAACCAGCATGATAGCGACTCTTCATATTTCCCGGGATGACCTTTATGCCGTTACCTAGCCTATTGAAAAGTGACACCCATTCATCAATACGATCCTCACTGCCTTCAATACTAAAAAAAGCACTGTGAAGCTCTTTGAAAGTCTCATACTTGCTGCTTATAGGAAAAAGCGGATGTATTGAATACCCGCTCGCGCCAAGAGCACGCAAATCGGGAAAAGCGTCGTCCGCAGACATAGCACAGCTGCAATGACATAGACATTTGCCTCTGATATCAAATTCCTTGATTTTCCCATATAGTTCCCTTACAGCCACATCGGGCAATGTCAGAAAAATCGTGTCGCTTTCCCTGACGATGTCGGAAAGCTCATAATACACCTGGCTTCCCGTGAATTTTGCAGCCTCGGTGGCAGACTGCACATGGTTACTGAAATACCCAGTGACAGGTACCCCATTTTCGGCAAAATATCTGCCGAGGGAAAAGCCCACCTTTCCCGCTCCTATAAATCCAATATTCATTTTAATATCCTCCCGTAACCCAAATCGTTACTACCCCAATTATATCACATCTTTTTCCAAGAAACAAGCAATTTTATTAGTTATATATCAAAATTATTACGCTCTTTTCATATAATAGCAAATTGTTTTCTTGCGTTTATTAAAAAAATATGCTATCATAGTCACAGTTTTCTTTTTGTTTCCGAGTGTATACAGCAGAGTGAAACAAATGCATTTGAAAGCTTCGCAGCATTGCTGCACATTTTTAAACGGAGGAACATATGACCGACCAGCAGTTACGAGAGCTTATAAAAAGCTCTCCTCAGACAGCTCAAAGGCTGATTTTCGATGAATATTACAACTACGTCTATACAATTGTTTTCAACCGTCTGAGAAGCTGTGCTTCGCATGAAGATATCGATGAATGCGTCAGTGATGTGTTTTCTGATATATTTACGAAGTACAATATAAACAGTGGATATGATGGTGATCTCAAGGGTTTTATTGCATTTATATCTAAAAGGCGGGCTGTAGATTTGTTCCGCAGGCTTACCTCTAAAGCAGCAGTAATTACCTCAATAGACGATAATGAGGCTATGCAGCTTGCCTCTACAGAGAGTGTGGAAGAGCTTACAGAAAAAGCTGAATCAGGTCACGTACTCCTTAACGCGGTAAGCGCCCTTGGTGAACCTGACAGCACTATAATAATGCAAAAATACTACTACGAAAGGAATTCCTCGGAAATAGCCGATATCGTTGGTATGAAACCTACCGCAGTCAGAAAAAGGCTCAGCCGTGCAATTGACAAGTTAAGAAGAATACTTACTGATATTGGTGAAGGAAGGTGATGTCATGAAAAAAGAAAATAAGTTCGATATACTTGAAAATACTGAACAAAGCGTAATTGACAGAATATCCTCGGAGTTCCCACCAAAGAACGAGAACGAAAAGGAGTTGATTTTTCAAATGAGCGAAAGGAAGTTTAATAACAATAATAATAACAACAATATCCTACCTGAAATTGACGAACAAATCGTCAGTGGCGTAGAAATTTACAAGTCCCCTATTTGGAAAAGGTTTTTAAGTGCAGTAGCTGCCATTGCAGTTATCGCAATCGGAGCTGTTGGAACAGGCTATGCACTCAGACATTTCAAAAACACATCGACTGCAACGTCAGATGTCGAAACAGAGGACACAACTCAGCACGACCTGAAAAAGATCGCACCCTTCGGCGATTTTGCGGAGTTCGACTATAAGCTCCTCAATGTCCCGCATGGAGAAAGCTTTATTGAAAACGTCCCCGCAGGAGACACTTCACGCGAAATACTTATCGAAGAAAAAATTGACTGGATAACCACCTTTCCTCTTTACGACACGCAGGATATCACTCCCGAACAGCGTCAGAAAATAGCGGATCTTTTCAATAACTGCGATTATGTTGCGGAAGAGCCCTTCTACGTCATGGACAGCCCGGTCGGCGTAATAAGCACATATACCGGCGATGGAGTCCCCGAAGAATTTGCAGGAACGATAACGGAAGACCGGATAAAGGAATACTCATCATTCACTTTCCAGACCGGCTTTGAATTCAAAAATGATACCCCCTACTTCCTTTATCGCGGCGATGACGAGGTAAAACTCTTATGTTTCATGGAGGTCGGAGGAGTCGATCCCCACGGAGTACTGATTTACACTCACCTCCGCTTTGCCGATCGTGACGGAAAGCTTGTCATGACAGACGAAAAGGTATCATGCGACGCATGGCGTATAGACTACAAATACTTTATATCAGCTATCAACGAAATACTCGGCTATTCTACAAATCAAGCAAAAGAATTTTCCACAGTAACAGAAGATGAAGAAAGCATAATTGAATAAAAAATCACCGAAGAATACGAAGATAGTTTTTTCTCGCTTTAAATTCATCGTTTCTCAATAAAGACTGGGTATTCAGTGATGCGAATGCTCAGCAAACAATTGAAACTTCTTCCGAACAAAAAGAAAAACTTTTCTCCATCATTCGTAATGTTAAATGGTCATTTACATCAAAATCATATATTGATAGTTCCGATATTGTTTCAGATACACCAAAAGAAGACATTTCTTCGTCCTACAGAGATGAAGGATATCTGTATTTCTTTAATTTCTCAGTTTTTAACGACAAGACATATTCAACAACGAGTAAGTAAGACACAGAAAAAGTTGATTTCACAAGTACTGATTATCTCATCTCCAATGACACAGATGTAATCCAAAGAATAAAAGACTGAATGAATGAATAAATAAATTATTTCGCCGCCTTTTGCATAAAAGGCGGCATTCTTTGTTAACAAAATATACCTTGAATTTTCTTATATTATATGATATAATTACGATACAACAATACACTATGTTAGGATGGTGAAATAATATGAAAAAAATAACCGCTATGCTCCTTGCTGTTTTCACAGCAGTATTCTGCTGCACATCATGTAGCAGCTCAGAAAAAAATGAACCTGCAGGTAGCGCTAACACGACCAGTTCAGATCAGGGAGAAACGGAAGCTTCTTCCGATACTACCAAATCGGAAAAAACAACTAAAAAATCAACCGAAACCACTACAGCTGAAGCTACAACGAAATCAGAAGATACAACCACATCACAAACAACTGAAGAAGAAACAACTACTCAGCCACGTGAAGGAGCTGCTCCGTTCGGCGATTTCTACGACGTTGGGTACAACGGTGACGCAGATTTCGGCAGTGGTAGCGAAACTATTTCATTTATAGCAGACAATACCACTTTCAGCTTCAACTACGCAGATAAGCTAAACCCTGAAAAAAGTATCAGACTCGCGGAGTTCTTCAACAGGTGCAGCTATCCCGAGTATACGGGTGCAATTATGGGTGGAGATACTCCTCCATGGCTACAAACAGGTAGCAACAACGTGAGCAATATCCAGTTCATGGCTAAAAACGGTAAGGAAATGCGCTTTATTTCATTTGCAAGCGACACAGCCTGCCTCACATATGTCCGTGCAGCATATGAGGAGGAAAAAGGCAGCAGCAGTTCCTCTGTTCTTACCCTCAAATCTCCTGAAGTACACAAATACAGTATTGATTTCGAATATATGAGATCAAATATTGTTAGTATTATCGGTTCTGGAGCTGTCTCATCTTCCGTCAGTGAAGGCTATTCAATATTAAGTGATTCAGACCTTTATTTTAACTTCTCACCTTATTATCACCCTGAGAATATGACTCTATATCCTGAAAATTCAGATGACCCATTCGGATCATTCTCAATTCCGAATTACGGTGCATTCCAGGTCGAAAAAAACACAGCCGAAGCAATAAGCATCCTTAACAGGAGAACATACACCAAGATAACCAATCCTGGAGAAATACCTGCACAGGCCAAGGGTTCTGATATTGAGAAATGCTACAAGCTTGGTGGGAATCCAGGTATAACCGCTAAGGCTGATCGCACCTATGATCAGGTAATAATCATGTGTAACAGTAGCAGGGGCTACTACATAATCAACATAGTAAGCGGACGAAATGCTGTAGTATCTTTTGCAAGATATGAGTTCCGCACAGAAGGCGACAAAAAGATCTGCACCAATATGGACGAAGTAAAGAGTGGACATAACATCGAATGGTACAGATGTGACGGTGACCTCGCAGGTGAGATTAGAAAAGCTGTTAATCCAAATGAATCATAAAAAAAGACCCGGCTTCAAAAACAGCCGGGTTTTTTATGATTTTCACTGTCTTTCCGCACGCTCACGCTGCATCATGCGCTTCATACGCTCCTGTTCAGCGATTTGCCTCTGGCGTTCTTCTCCTCTCCTGATCTGTTCACGATAATAATCATCAGAAACCTGCTGCTTATGTCTTCCCACCACAAAAACAAGTGCCGCTATCACTCCAAGCAGTATCACTCCGACGATAATAATCGCAAAAATACTCGGTGACATAGTTCTTCCCTCCTTTTCTCATTAAAAATCGACATAAATACCAATTCCATTCTAACATATCAGAGCATTCTGTTCAATTTATTTTTCTTACAAATTTTCAAAGTATTAATTGTGCGCTTTTAACAAATTGCGCCTTTTTTTATATAAAATTAGCATCATAGCAAAAAAAATAATATCATTAAAGATATAGCATTAAACAATTTAGAGTTATTATTTGTTAAATTTCAAATCTAACTGTGCGTTTTTCTCCTCGTCTTTATCGTATTCATATAAAATTAACTGGACAATTATAAAAAAATATGATATAATGTAACAGAAGATAAAACTTTCTCGTTTGATTTCTCTATAAAGAAAGGAGCCAATATATGGATTTTCAATCTTTTGTAGATACATTTTCAGCAATGACCTGTATAATCTCAATCGAAAAATTATCTGACGGACACTTTGGAAATATTCGTCTTGTTGCAGGAAATAAAGCATATATATCCTCAATTGAGGATACAAAGAACAATATGATTGCCAATCAGATGGTCAGCAATAAATTCATCCCAGACTCTCCTTATGAGAACTATATCCCTAAGGATCTAAATTTTGAGGACAAATGCTACCGTTGTGCTGTACTTAAAAAGCCTTCCCACGAATATATTCATCCTGAAAGATACTCATTCTGGCTTGATATGTACTTTATGCCACTGGAATCAGACGTACCCAACAAATTCTACTGCTCATACTCACAGCAAGTAACAATAAAGGCTGACTCTGGAATGATGTCAAATCTTTCAGCCGAGACTTCATCGGCAGTCATTGAGACCTGTATAAAACTCCGCGGAACTAAAAACTTCAAACATACAATGGATGAAGTTATCGATGATATTCGTTCTATTTGTGATGCAAAACTCAGCTGTATACTTCTCACGGACGAACAGGAAAGAACATGCTCTGTACTATGCCAGTCTTCTGCTCCCGATGTCCACGTAGTTCCAATGAATAAATACATTGATGAGTTTTTCGACAACTTCTACGATATCGTAGAAACATGGAAGGATACTATCGCAGGCAGCACATGCCTTATAATCAAGGATCAGTACGACATGGGAGTGCTTAAAGAGCGGAATCCCATATGGTTCGAGTCCATGCAGGGAGCTGACGTAAACAGCCTCGTGCTATTCCCGTTGGAATACAACGACATACTTCTCGGATATATATGGGCGATAAATTTCGATATAAACAACACTATGAAGATAAAGGAAATACTAGAGATAACGTCTTTCTTCCTCGCATCCGAAATTTCGAACTATCAGCTCTTCAACAAGTTGGAAATAATGAGTTCGGTAGACCAACTTACAGGAACCTACAACCGTAACGCCATGAATAACCGCATAATCCGCTTTGTTTCAGGCAAAGATCCCAAACCGAACTGTTATAGTGTAGTTTTTGCCGACCTTAACGGACTTAAACAGGCAAATGACACAAACGGCCACCTTGCAGGTGATACGCTGCTGAAAAACGCAGCAAACAAACTTATGGAAGTATTTCCCGAATGTGAGATATATCGTGCAGGCGGCGACGAATTTATGTTAATAGCTGTTGATCTTCCTGAAAAGCTCATAGCGGACCGTGTTGAAAAATTGAGAATCGAATCCGAAGATCCTAATAATATAAGCTTTGCTTTAGGTCAGTATTTTGATGATCAGGGCGAGGACATTAGAATTGCCATGCGCACCGCAGATGAGCGTATGTATGCTGACAAAGAACGCTATTATGCGAAGTTTCCAGAGCGCAAGCGCAAATAATCATAGTCAAATACTAAAATGTGTGCTGAAAAGCACACATTTTTTATCAATCATTCACATAAAATTCACTGGACAATGGTAAAAAAATATGCTATAATACAAGTGTAACAAAAATGCAATATCATGCCAGTATAACATATTCTAATTATGGCTGAAAGGAGACGCTATGAACTATCAGGATTTTGTCAACGGCTTTGAACTTACAACCTGTATCATATCCGTAAGGAAGTTCCCTGATGGCGGCTACGGTGATATCCGTATAGTTGCCGGAAACAGACCATATATTGATTCTATTGAAAATCCATACAATGGTGCAGCTGCCCATATGTTGAACAATAAATTCATACCTAATTCGCCGTATGAAAAGTACATTCCAAAGGATCTGAACTTCGAACAGACCGTTTTCCGTTGTGCTTTTGAGAAAAAGCCTGTGCATACATATCTAAAACCAGACCGCTTTGAATGCTGGCTTAATCAGTATATTATGCCAGTTGAGTCGGACGACCCGAATATCGGTTACTGTTCATATACTTTGGATATCACTATGGATGTTAATACTGAAATAATGACGCACGTTTCTGCTTCTACAGCTTCAAGCGTCCTTGAAACATGTATAAAACTCCGTGGAAGCAACGATTTCAAAAGTTCTATTCATGACGTATTAGCTGACATTTGCAAACTCAGTGGAGCTAATAAGTGCTCTCTCCTGCTCACAGATTTCAGAGAAGAAACCTGTTCTGTACTTGCCGAAGCTGCCCGTGAAGGTACTGCTGAAGCCGAAATGAATTATCAGATGCAGGATTCTTTCTTCGAAATAGTAAAAACCTGGAACGACACCATTGCCGGCAGCAACTGCCTTATTTTGCAAGATAAGCAGGATATGAACATACTTAAATCAAGAAATCGTATCTGGCACGATTCACTTGTGAGCGCTGGAGTGACGAGTCTCGTTCTCTTTCCTCTAAACTACAATAATGAAACTCTAGGATATATATGGGCTATCAATTTTGACGAGTCCAAAGCTACAAAAATAAAAGAAACTCTTGAACTCACCACATACTTTATAGCCTCTGAAGTAGCTAACTATCAGCTTCTAAATCGTCTTAAAATAATGAGCTCAATTGATCTGCTTACTGGTATCTATAACCGTAACGCTATGAACAACAGAGTTAACCGCTTAATATCAGGAACAGATCCCATGCCGCGTTCCTACAGCGTTGTTTTCGCTGACCTCAACGGTCTCAAAAAACTGAATGACACCGAAGGTCATAGTGCTGGAGATAAACTTCTCCAGGATGCCGCCGAAAAACTAAGGGATATCTTTTATGACAGCGAGATTTACCGCGCAGGCGGTGACGAATTTATGATAATCGCCGTAAATATTCCTGAAGAGCTTATAGAAGAACGCATGAAAAAATTACGTAAAGATTCGGAAGATCCAAATAATGTTAGCTTTTCAGTGGGCGTCTACTATGAAAAACACGGCGGCGACATTAGATTTGCAATGCGTACTGCCGATGAGCGCATGTATGTCGATAAGGATCGTTATTATAATAAATTCCCCGAACGGAAAAGAAAATAAGATAATAAAAACTCCCGATTTTTCGGGAGTTTTTATTATCAATACTTTCTTATAAATGCCAGATTATTTTCCATGTTTTTCAGAACATAGTTATCACTGTCAAAGACAAAATTAAACCTATCCGCGGAATAATTTCTTATCCTTATGCTATCAGTAGAATTCTTCATTTCAATGACAAGTTCTCCGATATCGTTAAGATTGGCTGTAAGCTCATCTGGGGAAATGCTTCTGAATTCTATAGTATTCTCAGAATAATTATCACTTATTATATCATTTCCGAAGCCTCTGCTGAAAATATATCTGTCACTTCCAAGACCGCCACACATAATATCGTTACCGCTCTCTCCAATGATGATATCATCACCGAGGCTGCCGCGTATAGTGTCGTTTCCGCTACCACCCTTCATGACATCGTCACCACCGCCTCCATCCATGAAATCATCTCCGTCCTTGCCATATATCCAGTCGTTTCCGTTCTCTCCGTATATAGCATCATCGCCATCCTCTCCATAAAGTCTGTCGCTGCCATCACCACCGTATATCTCGTCATTTCCACCATAACCGTGGATTCCGTCATCACCTCCGTAACCCATGATTATCTCGTCAGCATCCTCACCTATTATACCGTCATCTTCTTCAGTACCCTTGATGAAATATTTCTTTTTTGGAGAAACTGCTACCGTGGCCGCACATGGCATATCTCCCATTGCCACAAAACTTTCTGCAGAAGCAGCAATGCATGATTCAGACATTTGCGGCCGAGTAGCCTGAACTGACTCGGCCATTTGATTTACGCCACCTGTCACCATTTCGTCTTTGTTCTTGCCGCAAAATAAAGAAGTAATCGCACCGATAATCACTTTTCCTATCTCTGATACAGGCATTTGTTTTATTATGTCTTCATTTTTTACAACAAGGTCTACCAGTTCCGTAGCTGCATATCGCACCAAAGCCTGAAACCCCTTTTCAGCCGTTTGCTTTTTATCAGATATCTTCAGAAAAGCATAATAAAAGAATTTCATTTTCGCTTCCAATTCGGGAGCAAGAAGATCTCCTAGTTTATATCCGTACTCTGCTATACTATCCAGCATTATCTCATATGCAAGAGTTAGACCAAGATAATAAAGACTCTTTGTTTCCTGTGAAGACATTACATATTCAAGCTTTTTGTTTTCAGGAGCCATCAGTAAAGATTTATCCTTTAAATTTGGACCAATAAGCACAATGAAAAAGATATCGTCCCCTGCTTCTTTTCCTGCATATGAAACAAGAGGTATCACCTCATTGTAGATATCCGAAAGGAAACCTATACAGTCGTTTGTATCTGCCTGTTCGCCAAGAAGCCCCTCGTAAGAGTTGTTTCCACCGATAAATTTCTCCGCAAATGTCATTATGGCACTGCAAGTCTTTGCTCTTCGCTCTTTACTCATTTCCATCGTTTTCGCACTCATAGCTATAGAACATTCCGCGAGCTGACGCTGCTTGTTAGTCTGCTTATTGAAGCATTTAAGACTGAAATTGAAAAGGAAATCATCCTTATGTTCTCGGACATCAGAATAAAGTTGTGGAACAATGGAATGTGCTCCATACATATCAGAAAAATGCGGCTTTGTCACAATATATACTGTATGAGAGTCTGGTATTACTTTTATTCCTAGCACGTTAACATAGTCATTATCACCGCAGATAGAATACATTTTATCGCACTGTGCTTTATAAAACGGCTGTGTCTTTATACTGTTGTACATTTCAGGCGAAAAGCCCTGACCGTCGAATGATATGCAGTATTTTATCATATTGCGATATTCACGCTCTGTCTTCAAAGTAACGAACTGTGATAGATTGCCGCCCTTCGAGTGACCAGTGACTATTATCTTAGTATCAGCTTCCAGCTCAAGTCCTTTGATAGTATCATTGAAATATCTCAGAGCAACGTTCTGATACTTTGAAGCCTCTTGGAAAAGTCCTTCACCATTGTCATACCAGCGTCCGCTACCAGTTCCACGGAACACGACATATACCTCTGTGATCTTATTATTCTCGTCAACACGTTTGAACGCTGCAGCGTAGGCGCCTGTATATTTCCCACCCATATGTTGCGAAAAATTGACAAATTTAAGCTTTCCCATTTCCTTATGAGCAAAGGATTCACTAATATAGTCATGAACTACCTCCAGCGCCGCCTTCTGTGTATCTTCATATTCCTCAATATTTGCATACATCTGTTTCACAACGCTTTCAAAGCTTGGAGAATCAGAAATTCTTTTGCACCTGTCAGCATACATGAATGTATTGAGAACTATTGCTATCCTTGCTTCTTTGGTTATACCATATTTTTCAAAGAAATCTTCCATGACACGCTACCCCCATTGTCTTTCAACGATATTGAAGTTTTTGTCCATGCCGAGAGTACATTCTGCAATAATATGTTGCTTGTCTATCCCCCATGCAGAACCAATTCCATCATAAAGTTCGTCACTGTCAAGATATGCAATATAAAAGTAACAGTTTATCTCCTCCTCCTTGATTCTATTGAAAATCTCATCGAGCTTTTTATCCTTTTCGTCCATATCCTGTCCACTCGGTAGAATTACGGAATAATATGGCTTGGTACTCCTAAGGAGTTCTTTAACGTCGGAGTTCTTTCCTATCCAGTTTGGAATTACGGCTTCCTCCTCGGGCTCGTAGAACGCCCTGCATTCACCGTAGACCTCCTTAGCAATCTCTGTAAAATAAGAAGAAGCCTCCTCTCGGAAGTAATAAGCCATATAGTTGTCCCTATCATCTACTTTTCCGTCAAAAATGCCGTGAACTGCATATATCCTGTCATTCGGAAGGCTATCAGCACGTACGAATATTGCACAATGCTCTCCCATCATAGTTCCGCCGCCTGCATTCTCAAGGAAAGTAAACTTCTCACCGTATTTCTCATCAAGGCTTCTTATTAGCGCTGATTTACCGTCAGATTTAGCAGATTCAGCAGGAGCTGCCGCATTTCCATCATTTGTAGCGTTAATGTCTGAATTAACTGCGCAGCCTGACAAAAACAAGGCCATTGCTGTAACAACTGCTGAAACTAAATAAAGCTGTAATTCCTTCTTCGTATCATCACCCTGCATCCATAATAAACATATAATTATTATACACTTATTTATAATTATTGTCAATCATTTTATTGATATTTATTAATTATTTGCTTACTTCTCAAAGTGCACATCAAATTATTTAAACATTTCCTCAAACCATGCTTATATTTTTAGAAAAAGTTTTTTCTAATTTTCAACAAATTTTCAAATTACAGCCGTAAAATATGTAGATATCTTGCTTTCTCATCATAATCATGTTATAATATTTATTAAGGGGACTTATCTCAAACCTATCACTTACAAGAAAGGAGAGATAATTTATGATGAATGATAAAACCGAAAAATTTTATTTCTTAATGGAAAAACTCGTCCGCGCGATGACTCAAGTGGATCGTTTTGATAAATATGCCATTCTGCGCGGTATAGCAGAAATGTGCAAATTCTTCGGTGTTTCAAAGGCTGTTTACAAATTTTATCAAAGCTCGACTAACGAAAGGCACGGCAAGGGTGATGAAATTATTTGTTTTGACGATAACAATGCAGGTAACATATCATACACTGAAAGAATAATCACCAAATCAGGGGCTATCGTTATAGGCACCGCTTATATGTCAAAGAATGCAGCACCTCTTTCCCCCGAAAAAGAGGACAAACTGCAGTTGATAACAAGAATGCTTCTCAGTTTTCTCAGTCGCCACAGACTTGAGCAAATTGTCGAACAATACACATTCTACGACGATACGGGCTACAGGAATGTCCGCTCGTTTCTGAGATATCTTGAAGTACTCAGTGAAAAAGGCTCACTAAGTGAACATACCGCCTTATACTACAACCTTCGTCATTTTACCCTTGTAAACCGCGATATTGGCAGAAGCGCAGGCGACATTGCAATGCGTAACTACTTCGAAATGATAGAAAAGATTATCGGCGACAAGGGTACCGTATGCAGAGTAGGTGGAGACAATTTCGTAGCCGTATTTGAGAACGGACTAACAAATGACATCCTCAATATTCTCAAGGGCGTTCCTGTTATTTATGACAACAATTCGGGCAAACGCATAATGATTTCCGCATATACGGGAGTTTTTCGTATGCCTGATGGATACAAATTTGACACTCCTGGCGATATCATGGACAGAATTCTTTCATCTTCCCATGCTGCTAAAGCTGGAGGAAAGGATAATATAGTATTTTTCGATGAAGAAATGGAGATTGGCAAGGAAAAGCGTATGCAGATACAGCAGCTTTTCCCGGAAGCATTGAAAAATGAAGAATTCAAGGTGTTTTATCAGCCGAAAATAGATATAGTTTCTGGTGAGCTCGCAGGCGCCGAAGCACTTTGCCGCTGGTTCAGGGAAGGAAAGATAATTCCTCCTTTGGAGTTTATACCGATACTTGAGCAAAACACCGATATCTGTCAGCTGGATTTCTATATGCTCGACCACGTTTGCAAGGATATCCGCCGCTGGCTGGACGAGGGACGGAATGTAGTACGCATTTCTGTAAATCTATCAAGGAAACATATGCTTGATGTTGATCTTCTCGAACACATCATAAATATAATTGACAGAAACAACGTTCCTCATGAGTACATAGAGATAGAGCTCACCGAAACTACTACCGATGTAGAATTCCGCGACCTTAAGCGAGTTGTTAGTAGCTTGCAGCAAAAGGGAATATTCACTTCCGTTGATGATTTTGGAATGGGCTACTCTTCACTTAATCTTATCCGTGAAATACCGTGGAACGTTCTAAAGGTTGACAGAAGTTTTCTCCCTGTTGATGATGACGGGGCAGATAGCACAAGAAGTGTCATGTTCAAATATGTTGTTGCAATGGCGCAGGATCTCGGTCTTGAATGCGTAGCAGAAGGAGTAGAGACAAATCATCAGGTCAAGGTGCTCAGGGACAACAACTGTATCTTTGCACAGGGATTCCTTTTTGACAAACCTCTGCCTCTGGACGAATTTGAGCAGAGAATGACCAGACATTTCTACAAAATCAAAGATGAATAGACTAAAAAACGGAGCAACGCTCCGTTTTTTGCGCTTTTAGCGGAATACTATTGCCATTCAAAGCACTATATGATATAATTATCATGCATGTATTCAACTCCCCCCACTTACGCACACTTCGTTCGCTAAGAAGTGGGGGCTTGTCACTATCCAGTAGTGCAAACGATTTTTACAATCTCCTACCTCTTTATAATGCCATAAGACAAACTGATGTAACACCGTGGGACGGTTGACAACGCCCCTTACAGCAAAGATTTACTCTGCTGTAACTGTATCAGATACTAAATAATCAATTCCAATACGATACAGATTCATTTCACCTATACGGTCATCATTTGACTTATAACCACAATTTTTACAACAGAACAGATATATTTTCTTATTACGATTTGCTTTTTCTGTATGTCCACACATTGGACAGCATTGACTTGTATAAGCAGGATTTACTTTAATCACTTTGTCGTGATGCCGCACTGCTTTATAGATAAGTTTTTGTTTCAAATTTGTAAATTCCTTTATCAAAATATTTTTCCATACCTTTTGAACAGTATGTTAATTTGATTCTGCCATGCAAAGTATTGACTGTTTTACCTCTTTTCACAAATATACTGTATAATATATTTCGTGATTGTCAAGAGAAAACTAAAAGTTATAATATTGAAAGGGGGAAACGGCATTCCTCCCCGACCTAAGAGGTCGAGGCATCCTGCCGCCTATTGATGAATATGAATACTATCTGCAAAGTTATTTCTCTTTCACTTGTTGCAGCAATGCTTTTTGGCTGCACTTCTGAAAAGAAGCTTGAAAAAAAAGATAAAAAATCAAAAAGAACCGTTTCCTACGAAGCTGTTCTCAATGCTACAGACTCATATGAAGCCGAAACAGTTCCGCTCCCTGTTATTTCAATTGAAACAAAAAGGAAAACTAAGAACGTAATGGCGTTCATCAAGGAACCTATAGCTCCTCATGTTGCGGAAGTAATAGGATTTAAAGTTCCTGCCCCGTATTACGAGGACTGCTATGTATCTCTCACATGCTCTGACGGCAATATGCAGCTCTCACAAGTTGACGGCCAAATAAAAGTACGTGGAAACTGGACAACTTTATATCCTAAAAAGCCTCTCAGAATAAAATTTGCCGAAAAGCAAAATGTTCTCGGTCTTAACGAAGGAGCCGCTTTCAAGAACTGGCTTCTTCTTGCCGAATACAAAGACTGCTCCATGCTGAGGAACAAAGCAACGCTTTATGCAGCCCGCCATATTCTCGGCGCAGACGGTCTCTATGCAGCTGATGCGGATTTCGTTCAGGTTGAAGTTAACGGCGAATATATGGGACTGTACTTGCTAACTGAAATGCAGGAGGAAAGCAAAAAACGAGTAAACGTAACCAAGCCGAAAGCCGGCTACATCGGCACAGATATCGGCTATTTTCTAGAGTTTGACGGTTACTTTGAAAACGAGGACGAACTGCACAAATTCCCTATCGACTACGCCGACAACGCTCCTCTAAAGCCATATGACGGGAAAGGCGGAAGTGGAAAAACCATACAGTGTCTCGGCAAGTCATACAGCAATCTGGCAAAAGAGATTGGCTTCACAATAAAGAGCGACATCTACTCTCAGGAACAGCACGATTTCATTGCAAACTATATAAACAACGTCTACAGAATAATGTACGAAGCCGCTTATAACCATAAAGCCTATGTTTTTGACGATAAAAACGAAAAAATAATTGAAAGCAGTGAATTAAAGCCTCAGCAAGCTGTAGAAAAGGTCGTTGACGTGGATTCCCTTGCGGATATGTATATTATCCACGAGCTTGCCTGCGATGCCGACGTTTCATGGTCAAGCTTTTACATGGATATTGATTTTACTCCGGCGCATACAAAACGCCTCACATTTGAAGCTCCCTGGGACTTTGACTCCTCAATGGGCAACAGACCGCGCTGTGTTGATGGTCAAGGATTTTACGCCTCAAATATAGTTCCCGATCCAGATCAAGGAAACGACAGTATAAATCCATGGTTTGCACTCCTTGCCTATGAGGACTGGTATCAGGATATAATAAAGGAAAAATGGACAAAAGCTTATGATAACGGCGTATTCACGCGTGTATGCCAGATGATTGAGTCAGATAAGGAAGTTCTAGAACAAGAGTTTGAAAAAAATTATAAAAAATGGGAAAACAACACTGATAAGAGATTTTTTGAGTCGGAATTATCTCCCACCGAAATAAAAACAAATACCGAAAAAGCTTCTGCAGAATATCTGCTTAATTGGCTTCAAAACAGGATTGAATTTCTGAACTCTCAGTGGCATAAATGATCACAAAATTTTAAGGCTGCATAACACATCTATGCAACCTTAACTTTATTTTACTTTATAGCCTTGAATGCGCCGTCGAGAGCGGAGATAAGATCGTCTATATGTTCTGTACCTATTGAAAGACGAATAGTAGTAGGCTTTATGCCCTGTTCTGCAAGCTCAGACTCTGTCAACTGAGAGTGCGTAGTTGATGCTGGATGGATAACCAGAGACTTAACATCTGCAACATTGGCCAGGAGCGAGAATATCTCAAGATTGTCAATGAATTTCTTAGCATCATCCTCAGTCCCCTTAATATCGAATGTGAAAATACTTCCTCCTCCGTTAGGGAAGTATTTTTTATACACCTCATGGCTCGGCTCAGAGCTGAGTGATGGATGATGAACTGCTTCAACCTGTGGATGATTTGCAAGGTACTCCACAATGCTCTTGGCATTTGAAGTATGACGTTCAACACGGAGCGAAAGAGTTTCAAGTCCCTGCAGGAAAATGAATGCATGAAAAGGAGAAAGAGTAGCTCCCGTATCGCGTAGAAGTATAGCACGTATATATGTAACGAAAGCGGCAGGGCCAGCTGCTTCTGTAAAGCTTACGCCGTGATAGCTCGGATTCGGCTCGGATATCCAGGGATAACGTTTTGACTTAGCCCAGTCATAATTTCCGCTGTCAACGATTATTCCTCCGATTGCAGTACCGTGACCACCGATGAACTTAGTAGCCGAATGTACAACGATATCAGCACTGTACTCTATTGGTCTCACAAGATAAGGAGTAGCAAAAGTGTTGTCTACAACGAGTGGAATACCGTGTGCATGAGCTATCTTTGCAATCTTCTCAATATCAATAACATTGGAGTTCGGATTGCCGAGAGTCTCGATATACAGAGCCTTTGTGTTTTCGTCGATAGCCGCCTCGAAACTTCCCTCAACGTCAGGATCTGCGAATTTGGTGGTAATGCCGTAAAGCGGAAGAGTATGAGCAAGAAGATTATAGGTACCGCCATAGATAGTCTTTGATGCTACGATATTCTCACCTGCCTTAGCAAGAGCCTGGATAGTGTAGGTTATAGCTGCAGCACCAGAAGCTGTTGCAAGAGCCGCAACACCACCCTCTAGAGCAGCAACGCGCTTCTCAAAAACATCCTGTGTGGAATTTGTCAGTCTGCCGTATATATTGCCTGCATCCTTAAGGCCGAAGCGGTCGGCAGCGTGTTGTGAGTCATGAAAAACGTAAGAAGTCGTCGCATAAATCGGAACTGCCCTTGCGTCTGTTGCCGGGTCAGCTTGCTCCTGTCCAACATGGAGCTGAAGTGTCTCAAAATGCAATTTATTATTAGCCATCGTAATTTCCTCCTGAAATCTCTTTATATTATATTTATAATGATTTGATCACATAAGTTTTTATCAGAAACATCGACCATCGCACATTCGATCTCTTCCTCTGATAATAGAACGAAGAAGTTCAAGAATATTCATTTTTTTCATTGTACCTCTCCTTTCTCTCGGTATGCCTATATTATACATCTGTTTTGTGTATTTGTCTAATCCATAAATGTCATTACGAGTTATAGATTTTGCCTATAACCAATAATCAACCAACACATCACATATATTTGTTATCAAAGCATATTACACCCCTAAAATAAAACAAAAGGGACACCAACTAAGGGGTCCCAAAATTAATTATAATTTGCAAAAGCATTACTTAAGCTTAAGGATTATTACAACTCCTCTTTTTTCTCTTCATCCAAACCGCAATTCCCAAAGGGAACGCAGGAATAAGTATAAGTAGAATCGAACGTCTCATTGTATCAGAAATACCAGTAGCAATATCACCGTCTAGCCTGTTCGTTACGACAAGCTTTGTTTCACCGACAAACTCAAATGATACATTATCCGTTTGTTTTGCCGCATCATCATCGCGCTTGAATGTTGACTTATAGTGCTCATTCTTTTCACTTACGGTAACACTAACATTCTTAGGCAGAGCTATCTGAACCTTATCATTGTGCTTCATGGTAAACTTGCAACCTGCCTTAGGCATAAGCACCTGTTCTTCATCGTTCTTCGCCCACTGGTAGCCGTCACTGTTCTGAGGATTGTCAACAGTCACAGTAAAGGTAAATTCCTTGTTCCTGTTTCCATAAGCTCCCACTACCTTCTTCTCGATAGTCAGGAACTCAAGGGACTCATCATCCTTGACATTCGGAACGCTTAGGGTATAGATATAGCTTTCCTCGGTCTGCACCAGCTGACCATGATAGGAATCGCTTATCAGCGACGGAACTCCTATTGCAGAGATACGGAAAATAATATCCTCTTCAAGTTGTTTATAATTGAAAGGTGCTTGTATCTCTGTGAGGAAGTAAACCGAACCTTTAGCACCTGGATCGATATATCTGCCGCTGTTTCCGCCGCAGACATCAACCTCACCATTTTTTGTAGCCATATCCTCAAACCCCGTCATAGGATCTTTGTTCTTTACATAGCCGCTTATAGTAGTCGGAACCTGTTTGTAAAGAGCAAAATGCGCAGAGCCCAGTTTTACCCCAGAATCCTCGCTGTCTGTCTTGACTATCTTGAAGTTAAATGGCTTGTTGTAAACATCCACGAAAGCAGTTATTCCATTATTGCCTGTGTTCCATTTTGCCCACTTAGCGTCATTTCCGCCCCATGATGTTGTCTCATTACCTTCATAAAGCTCAATAGTATCGTCATCCATTATCCTGAAGCATAGCTTCTTCTGCAAGCCGACATAGCCCTTAGGAGCAGATTTCTGCGTAAGAGTGTACATCTTTTCTCTTTCAAAACTATGCAACATAGCAACAGTTCCGCTACTATCGGCACTATACTCGCCGAGCACCACGCCGTTACATGAAAGATCAAAGCTTCCGCCACTAAGAGTCTCGTCGCTGTCCCACTTGAACAGCCTTATACTGATACCACCTTCGCGATTATTTATAATAGTATCGGTTCTTGAAGTCCCTTTAACAGTTCCCTTACGATAAGTTACGACATAGTCGTATTCCTTATCACGGGATTCACCATCGGGAGTTGCTTTAAACGTCCTCGTTGCGGTCACCTTTGTTTTTTCACCACTGCCGAGTTGCTTTATGGAGCTGTAGCCAGTAACCGTCCCGTCATCTGCAACAACAGGCTCCCCACTCAGAATTACCTCCCTTATCTCATACCCTTCGAAGTCGGTTCGCTGACTTCCGTCAGTATTTGGCTTGAGACTTGTCCAGAAATAGTATGCAGAAAGTGAGTTTGAAGCAATCTGCTTAACCGTACCCTCAAGGAGCTCTCCGTCCACATATACCGCTACATAAACAGGCGAATGAGAAACTGTGGTATCGAGATCACTCCACTTTTTATTGACATTAAGGCCATAACCTTTTTTGTTAATTATATTCATCTGAGGATTTTCCTCAGCATTGACAAGCCCCACATTGAGAGGACTATTGCCGTATTCGCTGTATGAGGCTATTGGTATAGAGATTCCGTTCTCCACCTTTTCACCGTTCTCACGTTCATAGCCAATAAGACCATATCCTGTCTTCACGTCCTCAGTGACCTTGAATACTGAACCTACCGGAAGACCGGGCACACAAACCGTATAACCAGCAGGAATATTAGCAATAGCTCCGAAACCTGATGTTGAAAATGTAATATCATCGTGAGTGTAGCCCTCTATCAGTCCCTCATCAACCGCCTTGACAACATCATGATTGTATATGAGGTCAGTCACCACATACTCCTCATTTTCGTAGTCGTATATGCATATCTTCCTGTCCTTGAGGACATAGTACCTGTACATATTTGCAAGTGGTATATCTTCCACAGGAACTTCCACCGATGACATATAAAGTCTGAAACTGAACGTTTCCGGATCGTCGGTTATCTCGCGATCTTCCTCATCAAGAAGCTTTTTTGTAAAGTAAAGGTCCTTAATTACGTTATCCTGAACGTAGTTATCAAAGGAAATGCTCGGTTTCTTGTCAGCAGCACCTGTTTCAGAGGAATAGCTCTTAAGATCGCCCTTAACTTCTACCCTGCTGGATGGCACTTCCTCACCATTTATCTTTACAGAGCTATAAACCGTACTGTCAACGGCACACTCTACTATTCTATAGTTGATAGTATTATCAGGAAACGATATCTCCGCATTCTTTGAAGGATTGATGAAATAAATATTTCTGTAAGCCTGTTCTTCTGTAAAGCCAGGAGGTCTGTATTTCTCAACAAAGGTAACGGGCTGATTTGAATTCTGATAAGATACTCCAACATATTCATTATCGTTTCCGAGAAGTCTTTCTTCACCAGGCCCGCCATCTACACCGTCAGGAAGAGTATAGTATATCTGAAAAGGATATTCCATAAAGTCGGTATCAAGTTCATCCGCACCGTCTCCTTTAATACCTTTTGACATAACCACATGACCAGGAGTTACAGCTGCAAGGTTAAATCTCATATACAGATTTGAAGCGTTTCCGCCTCTTTCCATATAGAATATCTTCATTTTATGAGTAGAATAATCTCTGAAAACAGTCTCTCCATCCTCAAAATATTCAGACAGGTAAGAATCCAATTCTGCTGCCGATGCATTAGGATTGCGTTTTTTAAAATTATCTGCAAATATTTCACGCAGGGTCTTTGTTTTCATATTATCGCTGTGGGTTTTATCATTATCATAAGTAACAACGCCTGTTCTGAAATTAACCTTACCCATAAGAGCGGAATGAGTTCCACCCAGATCCAGCACAAGCTCATCATCGACATAAAGCCAGAAATCATCGTCACCAGCAAACTCAAATATAATATCATGTCCCCATGCATCAAGTCCGGATGGCGTCTGTACGAAAGAAGCTTCCATTTCCATTCCGAAATAAAAATCCGCCTGTTTATTATCCTCATTCTGTATCTTGTGAAGCTGCTCGTATTTTCTAGGATCGTCCTTTGAGAGCTCCTTTCTCATATTTGAATACAGATTTACAGGGTTATTACCTTCGGCTGAATATACCCCAGGCTTTATTGTATCATATGGAAAAAACTGTCCGTGCTTAAGAGACTCAGATTTACTGTGGTCGTGAGTACCTAACTCACGGTATACCTTGAAATCAGTTTCGTTATTATTTGTATTTTCATTAAAAACAATATTTCCCTCATCATCTGTCTTTTTGAGAGTTGCAAAGTTCTGACAGCTGTCAAACTCGAAATATCCGCTTGAGTGGTATACTTTTTCAAGGAAAAGATGGTTTACAGTTCTTGCTCCTGACTCGGAACTGAATGCACCTGCAAGGTCTTTTCCGATGTTTTTATTACTGCTTGGACCAGCAATATCTGGATAACCGTTTTCCTTTAAATTAGTACTCAGCAATCCTGTTACTAGATCATCAGTACTTGCTTTTCCACCAAAGTAATCACTTGTTATCGTACCTGCCAACGGTCCGCCATAATTATACCCTGAAACAGCATCAAAATTTACCATTTTCATCTTGATACCGAACTCATTATTATCAATTGTAGGAACTTCGTGAAGCTTGTCGCTGAGATTCAGTTCTTCAAGTGTTGCAAAATAAAATGGATATGATACCGCCTGCGAACAGGGTTCAAGAGCAGTTTTCTCTTCATTAGGACGCATTCCAATATATTTTACACGTGCATCATCCCAGGCAATTATCTCACTGTAAAATTCTCCCCTTCTTCTGCCCTGCATATTTATGCCGATGGGCTCCTCACTTAGTACCTGTTGATTGGTGAACTGTGGAGCAATGTACTTTTCAGAATATGGGTTATAAAGCTCATAGTAATAGTTCGGCTGCTTTGTAACAGGATCTAAGTACTCCTTGAACTTCCATTCCATTGAGCAGGTACCGTCGCCAAGCCACATTATTTTTCCGCCTGAAGCATAGCATGGATAGAGCGTTCCGTTATAATCAACGGCATACATATCGTACCTCAAATCCGCCTCGTTCCATATACGGATATAGACAATTACCTTGTCTCCGTCCTTTATATCAGAAACACTGACACGGTCTGCTGAGAAAGATATGAGGTCTTTTTCTTCCAGCTCTGCTCTGTCAAGAAGCCACATCCATGTTTCAGACTTGCTTCCATCACTTGTGATACCAAAGCCCTCATTATCAGCTTCATATGTAAGATAAACACCGTTTGACTTAATGCGAATTCTGTTTGAAGCATCGGACTCTATGTTAAATCTGTCCGCACTGTCACTGTTGGTAACTGTGCTTATCCCATCACCATCAGCGCAAAGATACATCCTACCATTTGCGTTTTCCGTGTAAATAAGATATTTTCCGTCGGACTCATACTCAAATTCCCACCTATCAATCTCATTGTCCTGATCAACATATAGAATCCTATTGTTTTCATTAGCTTTGAGTACGAGCTTTACCAGCGAATGTGAATCTCCTGTTGACATAAAGGCATTGCCCGATGTAGCATTTTCAGTATAATGGAACAAGCCGTAACTTTTTCCGTGAAGGCCACAAGGATCGTCTTCATACTTTTTTGTATAAAGCACAAGGTAATTGTTAGTATCGTCTTTAGTATTGAAAGCGCAGTATCTTTTACCGTTTGCTCCGCCCTGCATATTTATAAACCAGTTTGTATTACCTATTTTTTTACAGAACTGGAATTCTCCATCACCATTGGTGCTTGCCGTGAAAGCTGTCCTTTCAGTTTCGTCAGTAACAAGTGTCAAACAACCTTTTCCTGCGGTATTTACATAACATTTTATATATTTTTTTCTGCTTGGATCGCAGAACAGATAAAACTGGTCGCTCGAACCACTGACCTTTTCAATATAGTACTCAACAGCTTCAGCAACATTTTTCGTTTTGGCAATACCAACTCTGTTATCGCTGTCACTGATGAGGACATCATCAAAGTAAAAAATTCCACCGCCGCTGGTGATACGAAAACCGTTAGAGTTAATGTCAAAGTTTGTCAGTTCCTGAACAGTCTTTATCTGAGTCCATTCAGCCTGTCCTGCATCAGCTCCAACTATCTCGTAAACACTAAAGCTCAACGCATAAAAGCTTAATCTGCCATCCAGAACAGTAACATCCGTTATTCTCTCACGTTCGCCGTCATCACTTATATGCCAGAGCTCTATATCTCCGTTTTCAGAAATAGAAGGATCATTTATCTCAACATAGACAGGGTGCTCCTTATCAGGCTGATACTCAACATCGCCATCGAAAATGCTTATATCGTATGCCACGATACCCTCATGTTCATCTGAAACGTCGACTGCCTCAGGAACAACGCCTTCGGGCATTTCGCCCGATAGTGTTATAATTCTCTCCTGATTCTCTTCACTCGGATACACCTCAAAGCTTTGCTGTGTCAGGTTTCCATCATTTATTGCAGCTTCGCTGCTTGTGCTTTCTATATTATCGGCAGCCAGCGAAACAGAAAAAAACGGGTTCAAAACAGCAGAAAGCACTATAGAAACCGCACAAGATGCGCTTACTATGTGTTTCTTCAAATCAATCATCGTTCTTACTTTCCTCCTCGCTGTCCTTTCGCCTGAAAAGGAATGTATATGCAGCCGCAAAACCAGAAACTGCAATTACAGCCATGACCGTATGTACATGGAAGCTGTCACCTGTCAAAACAGAATCAACTATCTTTTTTATAGTACCTTTTTCGTTTTTTATTGTGGATGTTAAGGCCTCAGAAGTTGTGACTGTAGTAGTAACAGTTGGTGTAATCGTTGAGGTTGTCGCTGCTAAAGTTGTTTCATCAGGCATATTGTTATTTATGCCCTTTTCCTCAATAAATGTATTCTTGAACTCTATCTTTTCTATCTTGCTGCCACCTATGCCGCTTGCAACTACAGAAAAAGTTAGATCGTCATTTATCTGCTCAACATATAAATTAACATAATAATTCTTGTCGTCATATCTTATGTTTTCATCGTCATCTTTAATTTCATATATTTTGTAAACAAAAGTTCCTGGCTCGGTGATATTGATGTCAAAATAGCCTGTACAATTTTCATCTATTTCAAGAATATCTTTTTCTGGAACCGGAGCGCCAAAGGTCTCAGATTCAATCTTTATCTTGTATTCAAGATTGTCCGAATCTGAAAAATCATAGCATTTTACAGGTATATGCGCACATATGTTTTCGTACGCATAAGCACTCGGAGCTGCGAAAAAACAAAAAAAGACGGAGGCTAGGTATACTGCCGTTAAAGCTGCGAATCTTCTGACCGCATTCATATACAAGCCTCCCTTTTAAAAATCTATTATCAATCTATATAACAAAACACAACTATCCTTGTAACTGAATCTGCGTCGGCACAAGTAGACAGTGCAACTATCCGCGATTTACTTTCTGTGGTCAGGACGTCTGCATGGCTGCGAATAAACTGTCTGATCTTGTTATAATCCATATCAAAAACTGTTTTTTCCCTTGCGCTCACTCTCATGGACGCAAATACTTTCAGATTGAAAGTTTCTTCTCCGCTTCTCCCCAGCATCAGTGTTCCTGTACTGTGACTCTCAAGATACGTCTCGTTCAGAAAATCGTCAAGGGCTCCGAACATTTTTCCGTAGTCCATATGATGCCCGTAAATAACAGAATACTCATCCGAAAAATCAGAACTGCATCTGCTATCAAGGAAAATGCTACCCGTGAGAGAATACTCTCCAAACGGGTCGGTATTGAGAAAATGTGTATTGTCCTTCCCTTGCATTACTGGATAATCTATATTCGTATCATCAATTGTTATCCATGCAACCATTTCATCTGTTATGGGGTTATCCGCAGAATCCACTGCTGATCCAACCATGCTGTGAGAATTCGGTTTGTATTTCAGTATATCTTCGTTTCCAGAATGCTCAAATATGTAATAATTGTCATAGCATTGCCATAAACCGATAAGCATTATGAAACCGAAAAACACTATTGCAAGCCAGCCATACAACTCATTGAGCTTTTTCCAGAATCTTATCAAAATTACTGTTCTTCCTCAGAACGCTTCTTTTTAAGATAAAAACTGCCTGCAAATATACCTGCAATACCTATAGCTGCAATAGCTGCCGAACCAGCAACCGACATAAGCACACCCGTAGGAATATTACCTGCTCTGTCATTAGTGAAAATAACAGCGGCGTCACTCTTGAGGAAAGAATCAGATACTGAGCTTAAGCTATTCTTACCTTGATCATCGTTATTGATGATATCACTTCCCCCGTTTTCGCCCTTATCACCTGTCTTTATATCGCCATTCTGATCCATAGCTGCAGATGGTAAATAATCCTCGGGAGTTTCGGTTATAGTATATCCAAGTCCGCTGGGTATACCCTGTATCTCAATTCTCTGCTGATCATGTACATAGAGCGAATAACCTGATTTTAGTTCGCCGTATGTAATATTATCCCTGTTATTTGCAGTTTTCATATCTTCAACATCATAGATCGTTGCCGAATTAGCTGATGGTATCTTATCCCATTCACCGTTAATCACAAAAGTATCACTGTCGTCAACAGTAAGCCCATCAGGATTGTCAAGAGCTACAGTTATCTTGAAATACTTGTCCTTTGAGCCCTGATTACCAGTTACATTCTTTCTAAACGCAAGATCATTGGTGTCATAATAGTTTCCGAAACCGGTAGATTTCTTGGAACTGTCAGCTGTTCCGGTCACAGGAGCATCATCCCCTGTATGGATATAATATCCCTGTATTTCAAGATTTTTAGAAGTATTATCATCAACATTCTTGACATATACATCAAGATAACGAACATTGTTTGTATCATCAGAAACACCTGCTACGTGTTCGTTTTCGACTTCGGTTATTTTATAGCGATATACACCTGGTTCATCAAAAGTAACATCACTGAGATCGAGTGTAACAGTCTTTGTAGCATATTTTTCATCTGTACCTGTAGGAGTTCTGAAGCAAGTACTCTTTGCACCCTTAGTTTCCTCAGATTCTGTTGTATCACTACTTGAAAAAGAAACTGACGCCTTTTTTGTATCTTGTTCAACAGTCACATCTGTAACACCACTCTTGAACTTGATATGATTATCCTCGGTATCAGGCCCTTTCAGGACAGCAAGAGTGCTGTTTGTCGCAGGTTTGACCTCAGTATCGCTTATAGTATCAACCTGAAGCCCAAAGGAAACATTAGGTACTGTTGCTTCATTTTTCATAGAAAGGTATTTCTCAAAAGAAACTTCGCCCCCCCTAACACCTGTATACAAACCTTCTGCCCCTGCACTTATAGGTACTGCTGCAGAAATTGAAGCAATAATACCGAGAGAAGCAACAGCTGCTGCAAATCGTTTAGTTTTCATCATAATTCCTCCCTGTCTTATATTACATTATTGTTTTTTAATATATTTATATACCTCGCATTCTCATTGTAAACACTACAGCTCCCTCAACATCTTCAAGAGGTATACCACCGTATGTTCTGCTGTCGGAAATATCACTGCGAAAATCATTCAGTACGAATACGTTATTATCAGGCACACTGTAAGGATAGCTGATTACAGACCCCTCAGGTGAAGTCGGATATACCGCATTCTCAGATATACCGTAATCATTCACCATTATGTAGTCGTTGAATATCTCTACTTTGTCACCGCTCATGGCAATAACTCGCCCGAATTTTGTCTTGCCGTCCTGCCTGTAAGCTATCATTGTACCATGCTTGAGCGTCGAAAGCCTGTAGGTAAGGCAAAAGTCCCCGTCTCTAATGAACGGATAAGCGCTGTTATCATGACATATATGAATTCCTGCCACAAATGTAAGCAGTCCCCATACCACAAGTGCAGTAAGTAACAACTTGACAAAAAAGGAAAAGGCATAATTCCATGCGGTGCGTTTTTCCTTCGGCTTTGAAGCAGCACTGTTACTTTTCCTGTCAGAAGAGCTTACAACCGAATTAACGTTTTCATCCATGGGTCTCTCCTAAAAAACCGCGTAAGAAGCCTTTCAAATCCTCCAACGGACAGAATGGTGCTCTTACGCGGCGGTACGATTTCCTGTAAATGAAAAAGCAATATTATCCTCAGATAATACAGGCAGAATACTGTCGAGCCCCCTCTTAACAGGACGTCAAAACCTATTTCGCTTGATTTTGAGTTTCGTCTGCATAATATGTTTTCAGATAATAGAAAAACTTCGTATTCTTATACCGATATATAATATGTATATCGAATTAATTATATCACTTATACATGATATTGTCAACGTTAAATCTCCCCAAAAATATTTAAATAATGTATTGAAGTTGCACTATGTTAGTATTTTATTTATAATCTTGTCATTTTTTATATTCGGAATTTTTTGCAGAATACAAATTTCAATGCATACAATTAATGAGACATACTCCAAACTGAATTATTACGTCATCTCCCGGATATATGATTTATTATATGCCGGATTTCACTATATATATATCGCAATTTTTGAATGCAAATTCATATCATTTATTGCTGTCATTTTAAGCAACATGGTCGTTTTTCCCTATTTTTAGGGAAAATGAACATTCTGTTAAATCGCAATAATCAGTCAGAATTATTCGCAACCGCAATTTTTGACTTGTATTACATTTAGTTAATATACTATAATAATATACAGATATTAATTGTTTGCGTATCAGGGGATAGCAAGACAAACAGCAATTACCTGTTACAAAACGAGCTCGAAGCAAACATTTATATCCAAAGGATCTTTAGTTTTATTTAAAGGAGTGATTTTATTGAAGCTTTCAAAAATCAAGAAGGCTCTCGGCGGAACAGTTTCCGCAATGATGATC
>DBYI01000050.1 GCA_002310115.1 Ruminococcus flavefaciens | reverse complement strand
CGGCTCCTCCGTAGATGATATCTGTTTTGTTGCTTCCGTTAATAACATCGTCTTCGTCTGAACCAATAATAACTGAAGCATTTATTCTACTGTCAATATAATCAGACAAATTATCATAATGCATCTTGAAATCAGCATAATAACTCGTATCAAACGATTTGTCATATGAATCAAGTAACGAAGCAACACTCAAGATTATCTCGTCAGAATTGATTCCAGCTTTAATACGTTCATCAATAAGATTCGTGATAGCTGAGTATTCTAATACTATATTATCATCTTCATCATGGACTTCATTTATAAGACTAAGATAATTCGAAGAGTCAGAATTCTGATTCAACAAATTGAAATATGCCTTTTCAAAATCATTATAAATTGCATTCAATATTTCCGCTGCTGCTGAGTTTGGAGCAGATTTGCCGTCTATACCTACAAAGCCTGTTCCCATTATTTTCTCGATAACATGAAGCTTTCTTGCATTCATATTGCCAACTGTATCCAGCGGATTTATTTTATAAGCACCTGAGATTCTGAATAATATCTGCTGAGATAGAAATCTCTTTTTAGAGTAACTATTTGAATGATTAAACTCTTCAAGTAAGTCGTTCAAAGCACTTGTTTCATCATGCTGCATTGCATAATTGATACTGTGAAGATTTCCGAATGATGTTGGATCATTGTCTATTCCCTCAGTCTTTAGTTCCTTTGTATTTGAATATGAAGCCTTAAACCAGTGCTCAGCTACCTTGCCTGTGCTTCCGTCGCTGTACGTTACATCTGCAACAGTTTCAACGGTGTTACCTTTTTCAACAGTTTCATATACAGTGCTTATAGATTCGATATTCTTTTCCGATAGTGTAAAGAGTTCCTTGGTATTTACGTTTACTGTACTTCCGTCATGGTTTGCATCTACCCAAATCTTTATATTATTGAATTCTGCATCATTCTTGTCAATGACACCGTCTCCATTTGAATCAAATGATTTCAGTACTTCGAATCCGTTCTCGAATTGTTTGCCGTCTTCCAGTATTACCTGATCGCTGAACAATTCGCTTCCATTTGTTATTTCAGGATTATCGTCCCTGTTATATACAAGGAAGCCATCATTCTTTCCAATCCAGCCTGTCTTTTCAGCAAAGCCATTATTGTCAAGATCGAAGTATACTCCATCTTCTATATCCGAAAGTTCATAATCATCATTCTTGTCAAGATCAACTACAAGCGGATCTACTGGTGGAGTTGCTTTTGTCGCATCCTTATATGATTTTGAATACCTGTAGATCATGTTTTGAATCCAGTTTTCAAAGGCAGGACTATCTGAGAATGTATAGCTGCCCCAACTTCCGGATGATCCATATCCCAAACCTGAAGACGATTCTGAACTTGCACCATAATTACTGCCGCTTGGATCATCCCAATTCCATTTTGAATCATTCGCCTTTTCTTTCTGTACAAATGAGAAACCGTTTTCTCCATTATTGATTATGGAATAAAGGTATTCTTCGTTATCTGCAAAAAAGAATCTTATATTTTCACCGTTTTCCGAAAAGCCTCGTATTATTAGAGTGTCTTCACTTCCCTTGACAGTAAGCTTTATGCTCTTCTTTCTCATGTTCGAATAATCTATAACAAAATCTTCGAGAGAATGCTCCTCGAAAATTATTTTAGTACGTCCCTGATTGTCGTCAATCTCATCATGGCCGAATGACTTAGCAAATATATATGTATCGTTTCCAACACCACCATATAAATGGTCATCACCAGTACCACCAACGATTCTATCATTGCCTCCTTCTCCATAAATAAGATCATTACCGCCATTTCCTTCAATGTAGTCATTTCCAATACCACCATGAATGTTGTCTTCGCCTTCATCATTGGCAGCTGTATTCTGCTTATCACTGTCATAAAGATCGCCAAAGATGATATCATTTCCGCCGCCACCATGGATTTCGTCGTTGCCACCGCCGCCAAAAATTTTATCAGCTCCGTCATTCCGAACATTCTCGTTCAAGGAATCTCCGTAAATCAAGTCGTTTTCTGTACCACCGTATATGACATCACTATCAGCTCCGCCAAGGATACGATCATTTCCTTCCCCACCATCAATGAAATCATTTCCATCGTTTCCATTTAAGGTCTTATCATTTCCACCTTCGCCATATATAATGTCATCATCATCATTTCCGTATATACTGTCTTCACCTTCACCTCCTCTGATAAGATCTTCGCCGCCTCCACCGAATATCGTATCGTTGTCACCCATTCCGTAAAGCCAATCGTCTCCTTCACCACCGTAGATTGTATCATCCCCATCGAAACCGTAAAGGTGATCTGAACCACCCCAACCTTTCATG
Source organism: Ruminococcus flavefaciens (assembly GCA_002310115.1). Lineage (GTDB taxonomy): Bacteria > Bacillota > Clostridia > Oscillospirales > Ruminococcaceae > Ruminococcus > Ruminococcus flavefaciens_K. The sequence goes on along the minus strand of DBYI01000050.1, from coordinate 25,208 downwards.
TCGTCTTTATCGTCTGTTCCCATTATACCATCATCACCAGATGTTGCATCTGCACTGAGGCCATTGCGCTCCTTTAGTAACTTCTGTTCTTTCTTATATTCAATAACATCTCCAACATCTCCTGCAAAATCTTTAACTGCTTCAACTGCAGAACTTAAATCATGTTTTACTTTTCCACCCAAAGAACCTTCATACTTATCTATATCAGCCAAATCATTAAGTAGCTTATAATTGTAATGGAATTTTTGATCCATTTCATATTTATATCTCCATTTAACATAATTTCCAAAAGCATTTTCAAATGCTGTATTATTATCTTGTGTATTCGGATCATAGTAAGCATAAATACAATCCAATTCGTGCATTGTGATTCCACATTTTTCAAATGCAGTCGGATCATCTTCATATGGATTATTTCTTAAAAGATTACAAAGATTATCCATTTTGTCCTCAAGTTCTGATATATCAATATCATCAAATCCAGGAACATAATCCACTAAACCCGTATCACCTTGAAGATAAATTTTGCATTCTGAAATAGCTCTTATATCGCCTAAATATTTAATTCCTCCAGAAATACAATCTGTTATATAAAGAACAGCATGTGTTGCAATGCCAATTACCTTGGCTACCAATTCAAGTATTGGAACAAACTCTCCTGCAATTTCTAATGTAGTAACAAAAGACTCAGCATATGCATGAGTAGCATTAAGCAATTCCTGAGCATTTGGTATTTTTCCATTGTCATATTTTGCATTTAACGCATCAATTGATTTTTTTAAATCGCCGAAGTTCTCAACAATATCCTTTATGTAAAAAATGCCTTTTGCGATATTTTCCACACCGATTTTTTCAAACATTGTTTCCATTGTCTCACTAGTGTAACTGCTAAGATCTGGAAGTTGATCCATATCCAACATTTTCATAATCGCTGCCACTTTAAGAGGCAAATCTTCAATTTTGGTTTTATCGCCTTTAAATAACTGATCAATAACCATACCAGCTTGAAGAATTGATTCTTTGCCAATATTTTCCGCTGCTATTTTCTTGATTTTTTCAGAACGCGACGAATAATAATCTGCTCCACCACTATAAACATACATAGCAGTGATTACATCATCACCGGCTTCTGCCAAAAGATCTGTAAGTGATACACCTTCGCTCATTTTTTTATCCTCCATTAATCATTTTTAATATTCAAGTCTATTTCATATACTTGTTTGTTTGTAATAATCACTTTTATTCTATACTCATCATTCTCATATAAAAACCTATTATATCCATCATTATCCTCTTGAAAAAATGAAAGTTTTTGACGTACATCATCGATATATGATCCTATGGTCACTCCGTTAATGGATATCGGCCATATATTTTTATCTATTTCTTCAAGATCACTTGCAACAAAATTAATCGAAGCAAGGGGCTTATTAATAACTTCATCAACATTGCTGCAACTTTCGCCAAAAACAGCCACTATTTTGCCATAATACTTTAGTTTGCCAACCAAAACATTATTATGATGATTAATCTCTGTAGTCTCAAAACCTTCACCAATATCATTGATACAGAATGGCAATTTTACATGCTCGCCATTGATCAATATTGTATCCCACATTTCTTCAGGAGATACATCTTGCTCAGATAAATTAAAAGATATGCTTTCCGTTGATGAGCTTATCTTATTTTTTACTTTATCGGGTACTTTTTGTTTTTCTGTTTTGCTGCATCCAGTGATAAAAATAATTATAAAGCAGCAGAAACATATTGCTTTTCGCATTCTTTTTCCTCCTATATCATTATTTATGTTGATACATTTTCTTATCCAGAATCTATATTAATTCAACATAACAGTATCCATGCAATAACCCACAATAAAATCACACTTAATAGCATACCATAGTTTCAAATAAAAGTTATTTGCTACTTTGTTTGTTTTTTTACTTTATTGCAAAATAATAAATCATTAATATTATACACCATTTCCTATATTAAAGCAATGTGACAAATGTCACTAAAAAAATGACACTTGTCACTTCTCTGCGCTAAAGTGATTTTTCAATTATTGTACTTTATATTATTATACATCTTATTAATATACTGACCGCTTATATATTTTTACTATTTGTAAATCGTAATTATTTGATTATATATGTCCTCGTCAATTCGGCATAATTATTTAACCATTTGCAGTCGTTTGCCATAAATATTCAGTTAATTATAAAACATTTTTGTAGACTATAGACATTCTATATTTATTATTTTATAATATAGGTGGATATTTCACTTATTAAAAAGGAGTGTCTGATATGCAAATACATTTTCGCCGTTCAATTTCATTGATTTGTTCCGCTACACTTTTTATCTCGTCTGCTGTACCTTTATCAGCTTTTGCTGAATGGGAGCATATAGGCTTCATGGGAGATCTGAACAATGATAAAGAACTTAACGTGGCCGATCTTGTAGTCATGAAACGACATCTGCTTGGTATTGAACCAATTACTGACAGCAACAGTTATCACGTTCATAATTCATTTATCGGAATTCACGGAGCAGACGGTTTTCAGGCAGGTGAATATTTCGTCACTGCAGACATTAATCAGGACGGAGCAGTTGACATCTTCGATTTTATTCAACTCAGAAAAGATATTGTTAATAACAGTGCCCTTTGGGTATGGCAGTGGCAAAATGAAAGCACTGTCCCAGATGATCCACTTGAAGAGAACGGAGAATTTATTGGTGCTTCGGTCAATGATGTATATAAATTCATGCCTTCACAAGGCAACGGAAGAATGCTTATTATTTACGCAGATTTTGCCGACTGCAAATTCAACTATCTCCCAACAACAGACGAAATAGAAAAAATTGCTTTCGGAGATGAAAAAACAGATAGCAACCTTTACCCTTGGGAAAGCATTTCGGCATTTTTCAAACGTTCCTCAAAAGGGGCTTTTGAACTCAGTGGGAAAGCTTATCACTACAGTACGGGAAACTCTGTAAACAATTATTATCAGGTCAAAGGGCAGAAAGCTCTTCTGACTGAAGCCTGCAAGGCACTTGACAACCAGATTAACTTTAAAGATTTTGACGGTGACAACGATGGCTATATAGATACACTTGTTCTTATCGTGCCGGGACAGACAAGTAATGATACATGGTGGCCTGCATCAGTTCAATTTGCAGATGACAAATATATATATGACGGAATGAAAATTGGTCATATGATAACAGGAAACTGTCAAATCAATTCTTTCTCTGACTATAGAGATTTTGTTTCTACGCTGACCCATGAAACAGGCCACTGTATGGGCCTTCCTGATTATTACAGATATGATAAAAGCCAAGACGCTGACGGGCTTCATGGGACTGCAGGAAGTGAGCTTATGGACGACACAGGCGGTGATTTAAGCTGCGTATCAAAACTGCATCTTGGATGGTACAAAACAAATCAGGTACAGGTTTATGATTCTTCATCTGGAACACAAACCTTTACTTTATATAGTGCTCAGACCTTGAAAGGAAATACCATTATTATTCCGTATGGGGAACTTGATAACCGTTATCATAGTGAGTACATGATGATAGAATACACCACTAAACAAGCTAACAACAGTTCTCCGCCTTGGTATGTATCTATAGGTGAAGGAATACGAATATATCACGTTGATGCTTCGCTTTACAATAATGGCTGGTGGACATCTTTTCGTTATGCAAGCGGCTCAAAGTTTACTGATAATTACGAAGGCAGACGTTTTATCAGACTCATAGACGATACAAAATCAGATAATATTTACAAGACAGGAGCTGTCATTAACGGGAACATTGCGGGATTTCACTGGTATGACAATAAAGGAAGACAAACTATAGATACAGGCCTTACCATTGAGATAGGTGAAAAAAAGAACGACACTTATACTGTAACTATCAAGAACAATAACATCAACTGACAATTCAAATACTTTACTTACATTAATCAAAAAAGAATAAACTACGCTCTCGATATCAAAATATCAGCTACCTTGTTATTTCATATCGAAAAACAGCGCTAGAATAATGAAAAACGGACTTATCTCAAGTCCGTTTTTCTGTCATATGTATCAAGGAAGCGATGAACTCCATAATTATCCTTATATGCGATGACCGTATTCGTATTAACGTTCTCTACACTACGGAATATATTCTTCTCAACCTGAGGATTGACTTTTTTCAGCTCAGCAATGAGATTCTTTATCTCCATTCTTTTTGACACCGTTCGGCTGTCTGGAGCACAAGTGGTACATGTGTCCGTAAACTTGCAAGCACACTGTATGAAATGCAGACCGTTATAGTCACGCCAGTGCTTTATATCAGCTTCACGAACAAGATAAAGTGGACGAATAAGCTCCATTCCATCAAAATTCGTACTGTGCAACTTCGGCATCATGGTCTGGACTTGTCCACCGTAAAGCATACCCATGAGAATAGTCTCGATAACATCGTCAAAATGATGACCAAGAGCTATTTTGTTGCAGCCAAGTGCCTTTGCGTGACTGTAAAGATAGCCTCTTCTCATTCTGGCACATATATAGCAGGGATTCTTCTCGATATTATAGACCGAATCGAAGATATCCGACTCAAAAATATGCACTGGTATTGACATTGAGCGGGCATTTTCCTCTATAACACGGCGATTTTCTGGGCTGTAGCCCGGATCCATGACAAGGAACTCCACCTCAAATGGGAATTTGTCATGCCTTTTAAGCTCCTGAAACAGCTTTGCCATAAGCATAGAATCCTTTCCGCCCGAAATACAGACAGCTATCTTATCATTTGGTTTCACTAGCTCGTACTCGTTAATAGCCTTTGTGAACTTACACCATATAGACTTCTTGAACTTCTTACGCAAACTTAGTTCTACATCAGCAGTAACCTGACGGTCAGCCATTTTTATTCTGAGCCAGTCTACATAGCCACCCAACAGGTCATATGCATCCAACCCCATGTCACATAGCTCTTCTGCGATCTGTCCGCTGATGATTCCGCTTCTACAACAGATAATGATTTTTTTATCTTTCGGAAGCTCCTTAGCACAAAGCTTATCCTGTGATATATTTACTGCTCCGTCAATATGACCATACTCAAAAGCTGAGCTGTCACGGATATCTATCAATAAATACTCAGAACTGTCAAGCCTTTCAAGCTCCTCGGCAGTAATGCCTCTGCTCATCAAAACACTCCTTGTTTTTCATTATGTTACTTTTTCTCAATAGGAAGCTCCACTGTGAACACGGTTCCCTTTCCCTCTTCACTTTCAACCCTGACAGTACCGTTATGATATTGAACACCGTGCTTTACAATTGAAAGCCCCAAACCTGTACCCTTTACTCTGCTTGAACGGCTCTTATCCACTCGATAGAATCGCTCAAAAACACGTCCTAAGTACTGCTTAGGAATTCCAATTCCCGTATCACTGACAGTGATTATTACTCTCTGAGGAACGTGTGATACCTTCACGCTAAGGCTTCCACCGCTGACATTATACTTTATGCCGTTATCGCATAGATTGTACAGGACCTCACTTAGAATTGTACGACTGCCCGTTACAGACACCTTTTCACCTGTAAGAGATGTTACGACACCCTTTTCTTCGGCATTCAGCTTTAATCTGTCAAGAACTTCTTCTGCAAGAGCATAGAGCTCAATGCTCTCATTCTCACGTGGAGCAGTGTCCTCGTCAAGCTTTGAAAGTGAAACTATATCGTTGATTAAGTTTATGAGCCTTTCAGATTCACTGCGGATATTTCCGCCAAACTCCGCCACATCTCCGCTCTGCACCATACCGTTTGCCAGCATATCCGCGATACCATAGATGGTTGTAAGTGGTGTTTTCAGCTCATGAGAAACATTTGACGTAAATTCACGGCGCATAGTTTCAAGCTCTTGCTTTTCTGTAATGTCCATGATAAAAACGACGATTCCGCAGACCATATCAATACTGTTGGCTGGGCTTGCGATGACCTCTCTCTGACCACCGCCAGTACGTAGTATACACTCCGAACGCCTTCCACCCAGAGCATTAAGTAGACATCGACGAAAAACATCGGAATTATTGAGAGCATAAATGCTTTGTCCCTGAGTGAATGAACCTGCCCCCAAAAGCCTTAATGCACTGGAATTACAAGTGAGAACAATAAGCTTCGGATCAGCTATTATAAGCCCTTCCTCCATGCTTTCAGTCATAAGACTGAACTGCTCTCTGCTGCTTTGGAGCTCGTCCATCTGTCTGCTGACCTTGATGTTCTGCGTGCTCAGCTTTTCAAGCAACGGCGCAAGTTCCTTGTAGTTCTTCTTTACTTTTGGATGAGCAAGGTCAATATTATTTATCGGTCTTACTATATTTCTTGATACCATTGAAGCAGCAAGAACCGAAAAAAGCACGACTGCGATAAGTATCGCAAGCATCGGATTCAGAATCTTTACCAATGACGCCGTCAGAGAACTGTGAACTCCCGAAACTCTTATAACGGAGCCATCATGCAACCGTACGGCATGATTTACGGTTTTCTGCATTATAGTACTGGAATATCTTGAAGAGCTGCCCTCACCACTCTCAAAAGCCTTTGATATTTCCTCGCGATCGGAGTGGTTTTCAAGAGAGTCCGGATCCTCATCAGTGTCATATACTACATTTCCACCAGAATCTATCCATGTTACGCGAATATTTCCACCGAAATCTGTTTTATCGAGGTAGTTACCACCACTCTGCTCCACAGCCGAAGCTATGAGCCTTGCATTGGTTTTGACCTCGGCAGCCGCTATTTCTGCAGACCTGCTGTAAAGCACAGCCGTAATGAGGAATATCGCTGCAAGCAATGTCATTATACATATTGATATTATACTAAGGAATATTTTTTTAGTCACCTGTTTCGTCACCTGCCTTATAACCCACTCCGCGGATAGTCTGAATAATATCTCCGCAGCCGCCAAGTTTCTGCCTGAGAGTCCTTATATGAACGTCTACCGTACGGCTTTCGCCTGAAAAATCGTAGCCCCATATCTCTTTCAGAAGACTGTCGCGTGAATAGACCTCTCCTTTGTTTCTGATTAGAAACAGCAGCATATCATACTCTTTGAGCGTAAGGGCTATCTTTTCACCATCCGCATATATCTCATGCTTCGAAGGAAATATGCAGATTCCGCCTAGTTCCAGTCTTTCGCTTTCTGCAGGATTATCTGAAGTACGCCGCAGAAGAGCCTTTATTCTCGATATGAGCTCAAGCATTCCGAAAGGCTTTGCAATATAATCGTCAGCTCCGTTGTCAAGTCCCTCTACCTTATCAAGTTCCGAGCCTTTTGCTGTAAGCATTATTACGGGAAGTTTCCTTGTCTCTGGATCACATCGCAGCTTTTTCAGCACAGTAAGACCATCCTCTTCAGGAAGCATCCGGTCAAGAAGAAGCAAGTCTGGAAGCTGTTTTTCCATTGCCTCCCTGAGTTCAGACGGAGTCTCAAATCCTTCAGCCTCCATCCCCGAGGTCCTTAAGCCGTAAAGCACGAAATTCCTTATTCCTGATTCATCTTCAAGCATATAGATCATATATAACACCCCCTGTTAGAGCAAAACTTAATTCTCAAATTATTTTCGATATCCGAAAGCCAATTGCTATGAAGGCAGAGCTGAAATTCCAGCTAAGCTAACAAAAGCACAACAATTTTACAAAAATATTTTTATCTCTGTTTCACACAAGACCAAATATACAGATTAGTACATTATTAACAACCATAAGCATAGTATATCTCGCTCTACCAGATACATGTCAAACGGACCTACTGCTTAATATATAATTATACGTCTAAATACTGGAAAATTCAAGTCCCTGTTAAAAACAGCCGAAAATACGGTAGAATGCGCCATAAAATTTTTGTGTATTTTTTAAAAAATAGTTGAATTTCTGAGTTGTTTGTGTTATACTGTAATGTGCAGACTTTTGCACAATTATATAATTCCGCCATATTCAGACTTCAAAAGATAACGTATACGGCGGAGGATCGGAGTAAAAAATGTTATTTTCAAATATGCTCACAGCTATCGCTAAAATATCGGACGTTGAGGATCCATCTATTTTTCCTTTTCCCTCATGGATGCTTATCGGAGTAGTAATAGCTTCCGTTATCTTTTTCGGCTACAGATTTGCTGTACAGAAAAAACCATTTCAGCTTATTTTCGCAATAGCAGCTCCTATAGCACTGCTTTTGCTGATCTCAAAGAACAAAACGGTTTTCTATACAGTAGGAATTATAGAATTCATCCTTATACTTGCTGCTTTCATATCATCCATAATATGCAAGCCCAAGAAGACCGAAGAAGCAGCTGCTTCTGACAAGGAAAGCAAAAGCGAGGAAAACTGAGCTATGAAGATATCAGTCCTTGACTGGTACACAGTCACTATAAACGGAGATATCCCCACAACTCAGCTTGAAGAACTAGGCGACGTTAAGATAATACCTCTCACCACCCACGAGGAAACCGCCGCAAATATAGGCGACGCTGACATCGTGCTCTGCAATAAGGTAATTATCACAAAGGAAATCATAGACGCCTGCCCTAACATCAAATATATAGGAATTTTCGCAACAGGCTTCAACAATGTTGATATCGCCTATGCCGCTGAAAAAGGTATAACTGTCTGCAATGCAGGACAATACTCTACAAATTCGGTAGCTCAGCAGATATTCGCATACATACTCGACCGTTTCAATCGCATAAGGGACTATGATATCGCAGTAAAAAACGGTGAATGGGAGAGTTCTCCAACATTTTCTTACTTTCCTGTTCCTACTTATGAACTTTCGGGGAAAACTCTATCAATAGTGGGATTCGGATCTATTGGACGCAGGGTTGCAGAGATAGGTTCTGCATTCGGCATGAATATTGTTGTAAACACAAGAACACAGCCAAAGGACTGCCCTTATGAGGTCACTGACCTTTACACTGCCGTTGAAAAAGCTGATGTGCTAACTTTCCACTGCCCACTTACGGACAAAACTGCAGGAATGATAAACAGCGAGCTTATTTCTCACATGAAGTCCTCTGCAATACTGATAAACACTTCACGCGGCGGAGTAGTAAACGAAGCCGACCTTGCTCAGGCTTTAAACAGTGAAAAAATCGCAGCCGTATATATTGATGTGCTGGAAAAGGAACCTATGTCGCCACAAACTCCGCTCAAGGGTGCAAAAAACTGTGTTATTACTCCCCATACAGCATGGGCTCCATTTGAAACCAGACAGCGCCTTGTGGACATAGTATGCGAGAACGTCAGAGCATGGCAGAAAGGCAGTCCACAGAATAAAGTCAACTAAAGGAAGATACACTTATGAGAAATATATCTGAAAAAAAGCGTATCGTCATAAAACTTGGAACTTCGACCCTTGCCCACAAAACAGGCAAGCTCAATATACGACGCATGACAAACCTTGTCCGCGTTATTTCCGATCTGCACAACTCCGGACGTGAGATCATAATGGTATCCTCTGGAGCAGTCGGTCTCGGCGCAGGTAAGTTGGGTCTCCCTGAAAAACCGAAAGACACCAAGACCAAGCAAGCGGTTGCTGCTATAGGTCAGTGTGAACTAATGCACGTATACGACGATATGTTTGCAAAATACAGCGTGACAGTAGCGCAGATACTGCTCACCAAGACCATTATAAACAACCCCAATCACTGTGAAAACTTCATGAATACTGTGGAGAAACTGGTGAATATGGATGTTATCCCGATAGTTAATGAGAATGACACTATCGCTATCGATGAGCTGGAACTAGAAATTGGCGAGAACGACTCTCTTTCCGCCCTTGTTGCGGAGCTTTCCAGAGCTGATCTGCTGCTGATACTCTCAGACATTGATGCTCTCTATGACGGAGATCCCCGTGAGAATCCCGACGCCAAGCCTATACCTATCGTTGAAAAGATAACACCTGAGATAGAGGCTATGGCTGGTGGTGCAGGCTCACCTTTGGGCACAGGCGGTATGTCAACCAAGATAAATGCCGCAAAAATAGCCACAAATGCAGGCATAGACATGATCATAATGAATGGAAGAGATCCAGAAAAGCTCTACGACCTCTTTGAGGATAAGGAGATAGGTACTCTCTTCAAGGCACAGTAAACAAAGCTATTATTCAGATTTAACAACAAGAGGTGTAAATATGAGTTATACAGAGGAACTGGGGAAAAGAGCCAAGGCTGCTGAGGCAGCAGCAGCAGTTGCTTCAACTTCGCAGAAGGACAAAGCACTCGCAGAGATATCAAAGGCTCTCCTTGAAAACAAAAAGCTTATCATCGCAGAAAACGCAAAGGATATCGCCGCTGCAAAGGCTAACGGAATGACAGAAGCAAAGCAGGACAGGCTCAAGCTTGATGAAAAGCGCATAGAGGGCATTGCAAAGGGTGTTGACGAACTCATCGCTCTGAAAGACCCTATTGGAGAAATCATCGGCGGCGGAAGCCGTCCAAACGGCTTACAGATAATCAAAACAAGAGTACCTCTCGGCGTTATCGGCATAATCTATGAATCACGCCCCAATGTTACTGTTGATGCAGCTGCACTCTGCCTCAAGGCAGGAAACGTAGTTATCCTCAAAGGCGGTAAGGAAGCTATAAACTCCAACATCTGCCTCGGAAAGATAATGCGCGATGCGGTTGAAAAGGCTGGTCTCCCGGCTGATATCATCCAGGTTGTAGACAATACTGACCGTGAAACTACAAACGAACTCATGCGCCTCAATGGTTATGTTGACGTTATAATTCCAAGAGGCAGTGCAAACCTCATACAGGCTGTTGTAAAAACAGCTACCGTACCGGTTATCGAAACCGGTGCAGGTAATTGCCATGTATACGTAGACTCCTCTGCAGACCTTGATATGGCTGTAGAGATAACAGACAATGCGAAAACTCAGCGTCCTTCTGTATGCAACGCTATTGAAAGCCTTCTTGTGCACAAAGATATTGCAGAGAAGTTCCTGCCAATGATAGCAGAGCGCTTCAAATCCCATAACGTTAAGCTTTACGGCTGCGAGAGAACAATAGCTATCCTCGGCAGCTCCGTTGAAAAAGCTACGGAAACTGAATATGCAACAGAGTTCAATGATTTTGTTATCGCAATAAAGGTAGTCGACGATATAGACGAGGCTATCGCTCATATAAGAAAGTACAGCACTAAGCATTCTGAGTGTATCATTACAAGCTCACTTGAAAACGCACAGAAATTCCAGAAGCAGGTAGATGCAGCAGCTGTCTATGTAAATGCTTCTACCCGCTTCACTGACGGCGGTGAATTTGGCTTCGGCGCAGAAATAGGCATTTCCACACAGAAGCTCCACGCAAGAGGACCAATGGGCCTCACAGAACTTACTACTGTTAAATACCTGATCAACGGAAACGGACAGATCAGATAAAATTTTTGGAGGTCGAAATGGCTATTAGAAAAGATCTTGACGATATGCTCAACAGTCTTATGGACGGAAGCGGTAGCAGCGCAGGAAGTACTCCCGCAAGGAGTCATAATACTCCACGTGCCACAAGAAAGAGCAAATTCGACAATATGTCTGTCGACGATCTGCTCCACGCACTGGAGGAAGAAAAGCAGCACATATACGATGAAGCTGACGTTCCTGACGATGAGCCCCCAGCTGTATGGGAGTTCGCTCCCCCGTCTGATGATGCCCCCTCATCCGCTGAAGAAGACGAAAACGTCCCGAATATCATCAGTGAGGTAATGCACACGGAGGCATCTACTGAAGTAACAAGAGTATTTGATTCGATACCTTCTGCCGAGGAACTACCCAAGCCCGTCAAGAAAAAGAAAATAGTTATAACTGGCGAACTGCCTGATTATGAGGCTCTCCGCCGAGAAGAAATGGAACGTGAAAAGCAGGCTCAAAGAGCATCTGAAGCTGCTGCCGAGGAAGCTCACGCCGCTGAAAGAGCACGAAGAGCTGCTGAAGCTGCCGCTGAAAGAGCACGTCTTGAAGAAGAAGCCAGACAACGCAGACTTGCCAGAGAAGAAGCCGAAAGGCAACAGCTAGAGCAGGAAGAAGCTGAGAGACAGCGTCGCATAGCTCAAATAGAGGCTGAAAAGCAGCGCAGAGCCGAAGAAGCTGCTGAACAGGCACGTCTTGCGGAAGAAGCTGAAAGAACTCGCCTTGCAGAAGAAGCCGAAAAAGCTCGTATTGCGGAAGAAGCCGAACAAGCTCGTCTTGCAATGGAAGCTGAAAGAGCTCGCCTTGCAGAAGAAGCCAAGAGAGCACGTATTGCGGAAGAAGCTGAGCAAGCTCGTCTTGCAATGGAAGCTGAGCAGCAACGCAGGATAGAGGAAATGAAGCGTCTTGCAGAAGAGGCAGTCCCTGTAATAGCAAGACTTGACAATAATGACATTCCAAACGAATCAGACTCGACAATAGATGCTCTTGCAAATGCAACAGAAACTTCACCAGTTGCAGAAGCAGCCATCGAAGAAACTGCTGAAAAGCCAAAGAAGATGGGATTTTTCAAAAAGCTCATTAACAAAGCTAGAGAAGAATCTGAAATTGCTGAAGTTAATATTCCCGAAGGCACTCTATCAGAACATGATAACAGCGAAGTTTCAGCTACAGATCTTATCGATGCTGCAATTGCCGCTATTAACCACCCTGAGGATGAATCTCCAGTTCCTGAAAGCGATCCCGTAGGCAATATGCTTGACAATATACGTGAGGGAGCTGCCGAAGCCATTGCTGATATCGGAACTCCCGAGCCGAAGCAGTTTATCCTAACTGACGAAGATATAATTGCAGGTCTCTCACCTGAACTAAAGGTACGCTTTGACGCTCTTGATCCCGACAAGCAGAGACAGGTAATAGATATGAGAAGATCGCAGATGGGGGCGATCGCTCCCCCTGCCGCTGAAAAAGCCCCAGAAGAGGATTTTATTTCAGACGAAGAATTCGTTCCAGAGCCTGCCATTGAGGAACTGAGTGAAGCTCTTGCAGAAACAGAATCTGTCAATGAAATAATCTCAGAACAGCAAGAAGAACCCTCTATAGCAGAAGCTCCTGTAGAAAACATCGAAAAAACTCAGAATAAAACTGAATCTGACTTTGAGAACATACTCAGTGAAAACCCTGACGAGCTTATCGAACAACGTAGCGAACACACAGAAAAAGGTCCTGCTGGCGCATTTGCAATTCCTGATGGAAGAAAGCGCCTTTATACCATACTTGGTGTAGTCCTTACTGCCTTTGCAGTTATCGGTATCATTTCCTCAATAATATGGGCAATAGGCTGTTTCCACAGCTTTACTTCAGGCGAGGTTAAGAAGGATAGTTTCACTCAGATGATATATCCTGCAGCTATAATGGACATAGAACCATTCAATGAGCCATCACAGCTTACTTCAGAGCAGATCATCACTGCTACAATATGGTCGATAATCATGGACAAAGACAAAGTATCCAATTACGAGCTCACTCTCGATACTATTTCTATTCCAGATGTAGACGTTGAAAAGTACGCAGTGGAACTCTTTGGTGAAAAACTGCCTGAGTTCAATCATACCACTGTAGGTCCAGTCGAGTCCCGATTCTATTATGCAGACGGAGTATACAATGTCAAGGTAAAAACCATTACTCATACATATGCTCCAGAAATTAAATCCATAGTTAAAAGTGGTAAGGAGTATACTCTCACCGTTGACTATATTGCAGAACTCCCGCAATGGATGGAAAAAAATGTAGCAAAACAGGCTGAATACAAGCTCACTGAAAAGGAAGACGGAACATTCCGATTCAATTCAATGAAGATACTTTCCGTTAACAACGGAAATCTCTGATATACAGACTCTCAGGTTCGGAAAGGTATTACTACTTTTCCGAACCTGTTTTTCTTAAAATGTTACAATTAAGAAAAATTCACACTGAAAATATTACAAAAAAAATACAAATTCACAGTAATCGGGAATATACAGCCCCAAACAGTTGACATTTTGCGATTTTATTGATAAAATAGATATGATGCCTTTTTTGTGCATATATTATTTTTAGGAGGAGGAGCTGCTTTGGGAGACAGTAAATATTGTAACAGATGCATGGAACAATATGACAGCTCGCTTCATGTTTGTCCCTCATGCGGATATGTTGAAAGCTCTGAATATAACCCTATGTACGTTCCACCTGCGACGATACTTCACAGCAAGTACGTCTGCGGTAATCTTCTTGAATACAACGGCGAAGGTGCAACATATATCGGTTCCGATATAACGACAGGCAAAAAGGTGTTTATCAGGGAATATATGCCTATAAACCTTTGTACCCGTGTAAAAAACAAAGCAACTATCAGTGTTAATTATAACAATCTTGCAAAATACAAAGCTTTTATGGCCGAGTATACTGAGTTAAACAAGTCTCTTGCAAGACTCAGGAACAACCCGAATATCCCCCCTGTTCTCGATATGTTTGCAGAAAACAATACAACCTATACCATATTTGAGTACATTGAGGGTGTGAAAATGCTTGACTACCTAAAGGAAAACGCAGGCGAGCTCAGCTGGGAACAGGTATCGAAGATATTCCCTCCCCTTTTCACAACTATCGGGATACTACACAACGCAGGTATTATACACCGCGCTATAAGCCCTGATACGGTGTACATCACCGACAAGGGCGAACTGAAGCTCTCTGGCTTCTGTGTTTCTGCAGTAAGAACAGCAAATGCAGGTCTTGAATATGAACTTTTCAAAGGCTATGCAGCTCCTGAGCAGTATTCAGCTAGCAGCAGCAGCCGTCAGGGCTCATGGACAGATGTTTACGGAGTATGTGCTCTCCTATACAGAGCTTTAACAGGCTGCATGCCAGTTGATTCCGTTAGCCGTCAGAACCATGACGACCTTCACGAACCACATACTCTTGACTCAAGTATACCTAAGCACGTTTCACGTGTCATAATGGATGGTATGAATCTCAACGGCAGAGAACGTATTCAAACTATCACTGAACTCGTAACAAAGCTCTTTGAGCAGCCTTCCGAGGAAACCGAAGAGTTTGAGGAGGAAGAAGAGTTTGACAGCACCCTCTTCCTTAACGACCGTCCAGACATTCAGCAGGAATCAACTCCTGCCCCTGCATACCATGCAACACAACCTGTACAACCACTGCCTGAAACAGAGGTTATACATCAGCGCAGCGCTCATTCGTACCGAAAACCTCAGCGCGATCCCAGCTATAGCTACGAAAAGATAAACACAGTTGACCGAATAAAGGTGCCGATAATCATAGGCATACTTTTTCTCGGTATACTTATGGCTTTAGTGGTCATCGTTATGAATCTGCTACCCAAAAACGATGAAAGCGAGGTCATCCGAAAGAGCAGACGTTCCAAGTTGGCAAGTGACAGCATTGTTGATGAAGTCTCAACTTCAGCCACAAAGGAAAAGAATGTCAAGGTACCTGATCTCGTAGGCAAGTTTTACGAGTTGGAAAAGGATAAGTACAATGATTCTTTCAAGCTTGAGGCAGTATTCTCATACAACGATAAGTACGCCAGTGATATGATTTTTGAACAGGACATCGAGGCGGGTGAAATGATAGCAGAAGGTGATACTCTTGTTATCCATGTCAGCAAAGGCAAGGGTTCTGCTACTATCCCTGATTTTGCAGGCATGACAGTTTCGCAGTACAAGAACGCCCTCGAAAAGGCTGGAATCTCGTCCCATAACTACCAGTTCCTTGAATCTCCAACAGACTACAGTAAGACAGATTCTATAGTTGAACTCCGTGTAGACGGAAAACTTGTAGCTACAGGAACAGTATTTGATTGCTCAGGCGGCAAGAAACTAATGGTATATTATTCTTCCAAAAACGCAATAGCTACTACAGAAGCTCCTACCACAACCACCGAAGCAGCTACAACTCACGCAACTACAGCCACACATGCCACTACAACAACTCAGGCTGCTACAACGACTCAGGCGCCGACAACTACAATCCCACCGACTGAGCCACCTACAGAACCGCCTACTGATCCACCAACGGATCCTCCTACGAATCCGCCTGTAGTTGAACCTACCACCATAGATGACGGTGGTCAGGGCTGATAATGACACAAACGCCATAGCAAATTGCTATGGCGTTTTTCATTAAAATACCTAATAACAGGGAAATGCGCCGCAGTACTGGGATACTGTGGCGCGTTTTGAGAAAAGGATCTGAATGATCATGAAGATGTCGTTTCTAGGTTCAGCCTGCACTATGATGTTCGCTGCAATTCGCATTCTGAATGATAGTACAGTTTCATGAGCTTCTTAAGAAGCATTCATGTTCAGAAAATATCCTGAAAACTCTTATTTAGCAGTATCAGCATCATCCTTTATGTCTGAAGCTATACCTGCAGGATCTACATTATTAAATACAGTAACAAGGCTGAGTTGGAACTGCGTCTGCTTGCCGTCCGTATGCGTTACAGTCGCACCTGTTGCAAGGTTATGGAAACTACACGACTTAGCCCCGTTAATGGAAGTATCACTAAAGAGTACGTATTTGAACTTCTTCTGATATTTTACATCAACATTGCCTGTTACTATAGCATTGTCCTTCTTCCATGTACCGTCCTTCTCGTTAGACGGATCATCGATACAGTTAAGAAGAGCCGTGGTCTGGGTAGTGCCACTCATAAGCTTTTCATCGACCTGTTTATCGGTAGCTGTAGCTATGACCGTACCACCTGTGATATTGATACCTGTAACTGCAGTTAGTCCTCGATCACCGCCTGCAATGAGTTTTCCACCGCTGATGTCAATAGTAGTTTCAGCCTGCACAGCGTCATTGCCTGCCTTAATCTTAGTTTTACCGCCTTCAAAAGCAACAGAATCCTTGCTTGACTTGATACCGTCTCCTTCGGCTTCGACCTTTAAACTTCCGTCTTTTACGGTAATCGACTCTTTAGCTTTAATTCCATCAGTCTTATTTTCAGTATTCAGCGTAGTAATATTTATATCTCCGCCATTTATCTTGATATCGTTGTTACAGGAAACAGCATCCTGAATGTTAGCGGTGATATTTAGGACTCCGTCGCCCTTTTCGCCACCTTTTATAGTTATATCATCTTTAGCCTCAATAACGGCTGCTTTTGCGAAATCGCCTGCATAAACCGTATCGCCGTCAGAAATAATGTTTTCTGTGCCGTCAATGATATTGATAGAAGTATTCTTAGCATTGTTCACAAGGATAGCTGGTGCACTCTTGCCCGTGATATTTGCTCCGTTAAGGAAAATCTTTACGGTCTCAGGATCGGCAGTCTCGTCAGCGATATTAACTATGATCTGACCGTCGTCAAGAGTACCATCAACATAGTATTCACCCGAATGGGTTATAGTTACCTTAGCACCCTCAACAGTGGCATTTTCACCCTCTACCTCGATAGAAGTATTTTTGAGATGTATCTTTACCGCATCAACGGCAGGCTTCTCCTGCGGATTATCATTTTTACCGCTACTGAGCTCCCCTTTGCCCAGAAGATACATCTGAACAGCAAGTGCGTCGTTATTTGAAACACCATCATTAGCACCGTTACAGTCTGCATTTATCCAGCCCTGATCGGTTATAGCGTTCTTATCAGTACCGCCCCTGCCATACTTGTTTGGATTGGAAAGCGCCTGCATTATCATAACAGCATCGGACATATCCACGCCGCCGTCGCAGTTGGAGTCTCCAACCTTTGTCGAGACCTCTTCAGTCTCTGCTGCAAAGCTCATAAAAGGCATTGCCGCAGCTGCCAGACAAGCAGCCGAAAGCCCTGCAATGAGCTTTTTCAAGCCATTGTTTTTCATAATGATCAAATCTCCTTTTTAATATCACCCAATCATAAGGTCAAACCGTGTTTGACTATGGTTAGATTATAAAGGCTCCACCTTGAAATAACCTTAAAATTAACTTAAATTTGCTTAAAGATTACCATGATTGGGCATAATTTTGTTAAGTCACCAATAAAATGTCTGTACTTTTATTATACTCTATTAAATGAATAAACGCAATTTAGAATAACGCACAAAAAAGTCCTTTTTCATTTGGATATCTTGCCAAATCCTTTCATTTGATGTATAATAATAGTGAATAATGATTGATTTATAATATATCTGAATCGGTATTATCCGCCTGCATAATAATATTATTGTAGAACTGCCTAAAAGGAAGGAGATGCAGCCGTGAAAGCAGATAAAAATACAGAACAAGTACTTTCAGAACTTGAAAAGCACGGATTTGAGGCATATATGGTTGGTGGCTGCGTTCGCGACACTATCATGGGCAGGGAATACAACGATATCGACATCACAACAAATGCATGCCCTGATGAAATGCTTGAGGTATTCAGCAACTATAAAGTTATACCAACTGGTATAAAGCACGGAACGATCACAGTACTGTGCAATGGAAGCCCATATGAAATTACTACATATCGAATTGACGGCGAATATACTGATCACCGCCGCCCCGACAGCGTTGAATTCACATCAGATATCACAGCTGACCTCGCGCGCCGCGACTTCACTATAAACGCTGTAGCTATGGACAGAAATGGCTGTATTATTGACCCATTTGATGGTATTCACGACATGAAAGACGGTATAATACGTTGCGTCGGCGAACCCGAAAAACGTTTCACAGAGGATGCCCTACGCATTATGAGAGCTGTACGCTTTGCGTCGCAGCTGAACTTTAAAATAGAGGAAAGCACCTCAGACGCTATCCACCGCATGAAGGATCTTTTGCAGAATATTTCCCACGAACGTATCCGTGATGAACTTGACAAGCTTATCTGCGGAAGCAACTGCGTTGAAATACTACTTGACTACAGTGACGTTATAACAGCTGTTATCCCCGAATTCAAGCCAAGTATCGGCCTTGAACAGTGTTCTCCATATCACAAGTACACTGTATGGGAACACACCGCACGTGCTATAAGCTTTGCCCCTGCAGACAACGTTAAAATGCGCAGGACTCTGCTTTTTCACGATATCGGAAAGCCTGCATGCATGAAGTTTGACGAAACAGGCAGAGGCCATTTCAAACAGCACGACCGTGTCGGCGCAGAAATAACTGAGAAAGTCATGAAAAAACTTCGTTATGACACAAAATCCATATCCTACGCAACGGCTCTGATTTCGAATCACAGCAAAAAGCTCCGCAGCAAATCCGATGTAAAGAAGATGATGTACCGTATCGGTGATGAGCTCTTTTTTGCCCTTACAGAGATGAAAAAATGCGATAATTCTGCCAAAAACGATTTCGTACTTGATGAGAATGTATTTTTTGAGGAGCTTGCAAAAATGGGCAGGGAAGTAATCGCAAATGACGAATGTCGTAGTCTCCGAGGGCTTGCCGTAAAAGGCTCAGAACTCATGGATATAGGTCTCAGCGGTGCAGAAATAGGCGAAATGCAACATAAGCTACTAGAACTCGTCATAGAAGACAAGCTTCCCAACACTAAAGAAGCTCTGCTTAAATATGCTGAACAGGAGTGCAAAAAATGAATGGCAGGATACATTCGACAGAAAGCTTCGGAACGGTAGACGGACCGGGAATACGCTTTGTGGTATTTTTTCAGGGCTGTCCGTTACGATGCAAATACTGCCACAATCCCGATACATGGGATTTTTCGGGAGGTATTGAAACTACAGCCGAGGAGCTTATGAAAGAGTACGATTCCTACAAAGAATTCCTCAAATCAGGAGGAATAACCGCAACAGGTGGTGAGCCTCTCGCTCAGCCTGAATTTCTTGCAGAGTTATTCGCCCTTGCGAAAAGCAAAGGAGTCCATACCTGTCTTGACACCTCAGCAGGAGTTTTCGATCCTGCACATACCGAAAAAACAGACGAGGTGCTTAAAAACACTGACCTTGTTATGCTCGACATAAAACACATCGACAACGAACTGCACAAGGAACTGACAGGCAGAGGGAACCGTAATATACTTGACTTTGCAGAGCATATCCGCGACCTTGACATACCTGTATGGATACGTCATGTCGTTGTCCCTGGAATAACCGACAAATATGAGGAGCTCTTTGCCCTCGGAGAATATCTCTCCACACTGAACAACCTTAAAGCCCTTGATGTACTTCCCTATCACGACATGGCAAAGCAAAAATATGCCGAGCTCGGCCTCCAATACCCGTTAGGCGATACGCCGCCTCTTACAAAAGCGGAAGCCATAAAAGCTCGGGAAACCATAATCTCAGGCATAAAATCAGGACTTCGTAAGCAACAATAATACTCAACGACCTCTGTCACACGGCAGAGGTCATTTTCATATAATATTGTAATGATAGTAAATTCAATATTCATAGTAATGACTTCTTACAGTAGAAATAGTTCCGTTAATCACCAAATGTTTCCTAATATGAATATTCAAAAATCATAGCAACTGAATTTATGTAAACACAGAACTGCATAAATTTTTTTCTATTAAACGATCTCAGTTTCCTTATGAAAAGTGTTAATAATTTCAGATAAAACTACCTGTCTAAAGCAATCCAATACTAATTTCTAATCACGGCGTGCCGTATGCCGAAAAGCGGTGGAGAAAAGCTATGTGCGGAATTGCAGGAGCAATAAGCTTTAAAGAAGATATGCGTGCAGATATGAAAATCTATGAAAAAATGCAGAACGCACTTTTGCATCGTGGTCCTGACCAGCGTGGAATGTCGCTGTTTCGTGAAGCCGCTCTGATACACACACGGCTCGCAGTCATTGACATAAACGGAGGCAGACAGCCCATGAACTACGGGAATTACACTATAGTTTACAATGGAGAACTATACAATACCTCTGAGCTTTTAAAGGAGCTTGAAAGCGACTTTGAGTTCACCACACGTTCCGACACCGAAGTAGTCCTTAAAAGCTACATAAAGTGGGGAAGCTCCTGCGTAGAGCGTTTTAACGGCATTTTCGCCTTTGCAGTTTATGATGAAAAGGAACACCGTGTGTTCCTCGCACGTGACAGAATAGGCGTAAAGCCGCTGTTTTACTACCAAAGCAACCACAAGCTCATTTTTTCCTCAGAACTTTCCTCTCTCCTAGAGCATCCAGAAATTCCTCATGAGATAGACGAATACGGAGCTGCTGAGCTACTTATAATGGCACCAGGACGGACTTTGGGCTTCGGCGTTATCCGTGGAATCAAGGAGCTGAAACCCGGATGGTGCGGATATTACTCTCCTGACGGTCTGAATCTTTGGGAATACTGGCGCCTCAAGGCCTTTGAATTACACGAAAACTTTGAACAAACCACAGAACATGTACGTGAACTCGTTCTTGACTCCATAAGGCGTCAACTCGTATCCGATGTACCAGTCTGTACTTTTCTTTCTGGCGGACTTGACTCCAGCCTTATATCTTCAGTTGCAGCTGCGGAAATGAAAAAACAGGGCAAGCAACTTACAACATTTTCAGTAGACTACCGCGACAACGAAAAATATTTCCAGAAGAGCCATTTCCAACCTGACAGTGACCCCGAGTATATTAGATGCATGACTGAATATCTAAACTCAGACCATCACTGGACAGTTGTAGATACTCCCGACCTGATAGGAGCTCTTGACGAGGCAGTTGAAGCTCGTGGATTACCCGGAATGGCAGACGTTGACGCTTCGCTTTTGATTTTTTGCCGTGAGATTAAAAAGAAAGGCACTGTGGCACTTTCGGGTGAGTGCGCAGACGAAATATTCGGTGGCTACCCGTGGTACAGAGATAAGGATATCCGCATGACGGACGGTTTTCCGTGGGCTCAAAGCACTGCCTACCGAAAACGTTTCCTTTGCGATGACTATGCTGAACGCATAAACGCTGAAGAATACATCTACTCCGCATACAGAGCTACCGCTGACTACGCCGAAAAACTCAGCGAAGACAGTCCTCTTGAATACCGAATGCGTGAAATGACACAGTTGAACTTTCACTGGTTCATGCAGACCCTCCTTGATCGCAAGGACAGAATGTCTATGTACAGCGGACTTGAAGTGCGCGTGCCATTCTGTGACTATCGTATAGCTGAATATATGTACAATGTAACATGGAAGTACAAGGACTATAAGGGCAGAGAAAAAGGACTTCTTCGCGAAGCCATGAAGGAATGGCTACCTGAAAAAGTCCTGTGGCGAAAGAAAAGTCCTTATCCTAAGACCCATAACCCTGCATTTTTAGCAGGAGTTACAGAAAAGCTCCAAAGTATACTTGATAATGGAGGAGAGAAACTTACACAGCTCGTAAAACGTGAAGAGCTTGAAAGGCTCCTGCACCACGAGGATAATGTTCAATGGTACGGTCAGCTTATGAATTTGCCGCAAACCATAGCTTATTTCATACAACTGAACTACTGGCTGGAAAGATTTGATATAAGACTGAAATAATAAACTCCATTTTTATGAAAAAAAGTCTATGATACGCTGCCATAAGCTTCTACGCTTAGGCTTATCATTTTTTTCTGGCGTATATGTATAATAGTTATACTGTGTCTGCTGTTGTGAAGGTAGCGTAATTTGTGAAGTTGAAGCATTATTAATCATCTGATGCGGCTTCTGAACAGCTTTCACCTTCTGTTTCCTTTTGACAGTATATAGCAAGGCTATCGGATCAGTGGCTGAAAACAACTTTTTGTAAAAACTATCAAGCCAGTCATAATCCTCTTGTTCAAGAATTTCTGCATCAAAACTTAACTCATGTGCAAACTGATTTCTTAGCCATCGCATGTGCTTTAATCTATCATAATCAATTCTCCAGTTTTGGACATATTTATTTCCATCCTCGAATTGACGTTCCATTTCCTGAATATAATTAGTTACACCATTATTTGATGAATAAGCATCTTTTAAGAAACTGTCAACGTTCTTATATAAATCCAAAAAATCTAAATTAAAATCACGCACAACCATTTTCTCCTTTCCCTGATTTGAAAGCAGCTCATTCTATACCAATTACATTATACATGATTATTCATGGCAAAACAATGTTAACTTACCAAATTATATTTATTTTTATGTTTAAATAAAAGAAGCTCCCAATATAAGGAGCCTCTGAATATCATTTAAGATCCGACTTATTAAATATAAGTATACCGCCGATAGTTGCAACAACAAAAATTGCAAGATCAGCGAGTAATATCACAGGCAAATGTTCCGGAACCTCGGTATATCCATATTCCACAATATTCACCTGATAACTTGGAACCAATTCCATTATTAACTGCTGCACCTTTTCGCTCTTAACAAAAAACAGGAATGCTGACAGCATGGATACGATATAGTGCATTGTAAGCGAAATAACAAATCCACCTACATTTTTCATCGAGTTGCAAAGGAAAACAATAACTGCCGTAAAAGCAAGCTGTATAGCCAAAGCAACAAGCATATTTACAAATACCGCCTTTGAAGGAAATGCCTCAAAGCCCATAAGTATAGCGCCAAGTCCGATTACAGTCAGCCAAAATGCAAGCTGATAAATAACCGCTACAGTAATTGAAACAATTAGGCTGGCTAGGTAAATATTCGTCCTCGAATGACCTATAATGATCTTGTTTCTGATAGTATTGTTGCGAAAATCCTGCACTATAAGAAGGCCAGCCGTGATACTTATAAGAAGCGGCATGGTTCCTGTCATCATAAACAACATTCCGTCAGCCTTAGGCGAAGCACTGTCATCAAAAGCGTTCGAAAGAATAGTAACAATGGTAAGAATGAACGCTGCAACGCCAACAATAACCGCTAAAACGATATAAAATCTCTTTCCTTTGAAAAGTCGTCTATAGCCCTCTGCGAGTAAATTAACCATTACGAACACCTCCTACAAGTCCCATAAAATAGTTTTCGAGGCTTTCGTGATGCTCGCTCATGGACTTAACAAAGCAATTCTTCTCGTTAAGTGCCAGAACAAGAGGAGTTACCTGTACAGGAGTGAAAATATCCGCCTCATTCGGAGAGTATACTCTATATTCAGCGCCCATTCCATCAAGCACCTCCGCAAGAAGCTTTGTATCGTTGACATTGAGATGAACAGAATGTCGGCTCACCTTTTCAAGCTCCTCCGCACTCATTTCCTTGATAACATGCCCCTGCTCAATAAATCCGTAATGTGTGGCAAGACGAGATAGCTCATCTAAAATATGACTGGAAATAAGTATAGTGATGCCCTTTTCGTGGTTGAGCTTTAGTATCATCTCACGAACTTCCATGATTCCCTGGGGATCGAGACCATTTATAGGCTCGTCCAATACAAGGAACTCGGGATCTCCTACAAGAGAAAATGCAATGCCAAGTCTCTGACGCATACCGAGCGAGAAATTTTTAGCTTTTTTCTTTCCTGTATTAGCGAGACCTACCAGCTTTAGAATGTCATCCAGCTTTTCATTGGAAATACCGAGGGCTTTTGTCTGCTGTATAAGGTTATCCTTTGCAGTCATTTCAGGATGGAGTGAAGGAGTTTCCACAACTGCTCCCATTTTTCTTCGAACTTCAAGAAGCTTCTTGTCATTATTCTTCACTCCGAAAACAGAATAGCTTCCCGAAGTAGGATTGTTAAGACCCGTTATTATACGGATAAGTGTAGTTTTACCAGCACCGTTCCTACCGACCATACCGTATATGGCGCCCTTAGGAACATTTATAGTTAAGTCATTAAGGGCTTTGAACTTGCCATATGACTTCGTCAAATTCTCGGTCTGGAGAATGTGATCCATATTGTCACCTTCCTGTCTTTTGTTTATATTATAACAAAGTATGTTTATACAAAAAGGCGGCCCTGCATAAAGCACGACCGCCTATAGTCGTTATATCAAATCAGCACGAACTGAATTATTCGTTGATCTTTGTAACAACGCCTGAACCAACTGTTCTACCACCCTCACGGATAGCGAAACGGAGTCCCTCTTCGATAGCGATAGGAGTGATGAGCTCAACGTCCATAGCAACGTTATCGCCAGGCATACACATTTCCTTGTCAGCAGGAAGAGTTACAACACCTGTAACGTCAGTTGTTCTGAAATAGAACTGAGGTCTGTAGTTGTTGAAGAAAGGAGTATGACGACCGCCCTCTTCCTTCTTCAGTACGTAAACCTGACCTGAGAACTTTGTGTGTGGGTGAATTGAGCCGGGCTTACAAAGAACCTGTCCACGCTCAACCTGGTCTCTTGTGATACCACGGAGAAGAGC
>DBYI01000045.1 GCA_002310115.1 Ruminococcus flavefaciens | reverse complement strand
TCTGCATTTCTATTTTACCATAAACACTCTATATACTTATTTATAAAACTATCTTCATAACAAACGTCTACATAGTTTGATTCAAACCATGATTTTTCAATATTCTCATCAAAATATAGACCTATTGTCTCAGGATATTCTGAGTTAAGATACCAGTTTTCGCCATCAACTCCTCTATATAATGTATTATTATTCTTTTTTTGAAAAATCACACCATTAATCATTATAACACCTACAATAATAATATTTGGTCGTATAAATCCATGACAAGCCAGCCATAGTTTACACGCACTTGTTCATAGTATTGGATTCGATGATCATTCTGTTGATCTTATTTAACACCTCTTAAAAAAGATGTCTATGTATCTTAAAGTGAAACGAAGGTATGAAAAGTATCATATATTCAAATTCATGCATGCCTATTAAGCACTGATACTACAGATGCTTGCGAATCTGTAAATGATTTCTTTCACTGCGCTGGCTGTTTTATAGTGATTTTAACATTTTAATCGATTTTTCGGATTATAAAAATCATTTGGGTAAATCCGAAGGATGCTCTTTATCAAACGATGTGTTCATTTCGTTTATAACATCTTTTCCTACAAACCTGAATTTGCAGTAATCATATAAAGATAGCATGAACTGATAAGCCATTCTACACTTTCCATAAGCATCTGTCTGAACGATAAGCGGAAGGAATTTATCATTATAATACTTTGTAACATTGTTACCACGCCCGAATGTATTATCAACAAAGTCATAAGAAGAAAACAATCTTCCTATTCCAAGACAGAATGTATAGATTTCTGCAGGAGGGTCTCCACCTAAGTGATATTCACCATTGATCTGATACCAATTCCTGTTGTAGTATATTTCACGCAGACTTTTATTTTTTAGTGTAGATGTTTCATAAACATAAGTTTCCCATACAGCTGAGATCTTAGGAAACGGAGCCCTCAACAATATACACGGACCAAGAGCATCGGTCCAGTGTTTAGGGAAATCCCTTTTTGTATCCTCTGAGAAAATCTTCAGCAGGAAGGCTTCATGATTCTTATACCCTTCCTGAAATAGTCTGTCAAGCCGGGCATTCTCATCTTGTGTCAATTCTCTGATATCAAAAGAATAATCAAGACTTTTGAAGTATTCACCTGCAATATCATAATCGTCCTCAACATTGATCTCTGAACATAAGAATTTGATAGAATGCAATATGGCAATCAGAGTTTTCCATTCATTTTTCTTTTCATCTTCAAATAGTTTTCCTTCCATCGGAAAAGAAACTTTGCAGGAACCACTAGCTTCTTTTTTGTCAAAAGCTAAACAGAATGATTCGCTTACTTCATCTCCAAAATCAATGTATAATGCATTTCCTTCTGTAGAAACATTCCAATTTTTAGTTACTCCTTTAGGTTTAACTGCTTTTAAAATCTTTTCAAAAGCTTGTTTCGGAGTTATATTTGCTTTAAGCTTCATTGAGTAAAAAATAGTATCTGACATTTTTATTACTACTGGGAAATAGTCCAGTTCTCCTTCCTGTTTCGCTGCAGAATCATCGCTTTTGCAGTAACGAACAGCTTTTTATAATTATGTATTAGCATTGATGACTTTTATCATGTTGTTCCATAACATCTACATGGGGGTAAACTCGTTGTTTTCAAGATAGAATATCTTTTGTCCCTTTTGAGTTTTGAATTCACTAAAAATAAAACCTCTTGAATTTATATATATAATTGCTTTATTGATATCTGTAAATGAATAGAATTCTTCATTGAATGTACCATTGTCTCCAAATGGATCTTTTTGCAGATCACCTTTAAGGAAATATACGTAGTAAAGCGCATCTTTCTTTTGAATTCCGCATTCTATCAATATATCTCCATCCAAATGCCTATAACCGATTTGTTTCCCGTTCTCTATCATTATAATTTGTTTTTCATTTTCCATTTTACATTTCTCCTGAAAAAATAGATATATTTTTCACACACCCAAAACAAAAAAACCATTATATTTCTTTGCTTCGTTAAGCCAGGTAATAAGCATTTCATATCCTTCAGGCTTGGCTTGCAGCGCACGGTCTATGATTTCACCAATCATGCATGGTTTATAATAAGTAATACCCCAGGGATCAAGGTATCCTTCCGCCATATTTGGATGCATTCCATTACCGAAAATCTTACCATAGACTGTATATAATGGCTCATCACCATGCACATAAAGCGAATCATTTCGCCAGTGTTTGATTTGTTTTAAGTTTTCTTCTAATTTATTAGATGAAGATGATTTGCAAAATTGTAATTCGATGAAACATGATCCGCC
The DNA here is from genome assembly GCA_002310115.1 of Ruminococcus flavefaciens. GTDB lineage: Bacteria > Bacillota > Clostridia > Oscillospirales > Ruminococcaceae > Ruminococcus > Ruminococcus flavefaciens_K. Next base: position 43,711 of record DBYI01000045.1, on the reverse strand, counting down.
GAATTGTCTTCTTTCTTCCTGTGACTGAAATTTTAAAAACATAGTTATCCCTCTCTAATCAGAAAAATCTGATTACCGAATGCATTCATAAGATTCCTTTAGTATTTCTGATGCATCTCAAACAGCCTGTAAAAATATTGAATACAGCCAGTACAACAGATACTCCCAGAAGCATAAATACAGTGATTGGGAGCCATACATACATAGCATTATATGGATAATGGAAAATCACGGGTAAAATAAAAACTGCCGCAATAAATACAACCCCACCTATAATGCGTACTATGTTTGTCATTCGGGAACGTTTATCCCATAGAAGCAAAGTAAAATAAATCAGCAGCAAAATTGCAACTATACTCAGGCAATCTGTTAACTTGTTTGCATCATTCTGAAATCCAATTGTTATTTTTTCACCCAAAAGTATCCTGTAAATTCCATCTGCGATATTTGTGGCTGAAGATCCGGCAAGATCTGATAATACGAAAACTCCCTGATTCTTTTGCCTGCTTATTATGACCTGTGAAGAGAAATTAGGATTGTTACCTCCGTGACAGATATATTCTTCATATATGTTCCATCCTGAAAAGTAATTTCCGGTTTTTGAAACGTCGTGTTTCAGTACATCATTCACTAATCCTGATGTATCCTGTGAATTTATCGTCCAGTTCTTCATCCACTTCATTAAATCTGACGTATCAGAAACCAAATATCCAGCTGCAGTATTTCCATAATAAGTCGGTGCATTATAAGGAAGTGAAACAAGGAATCCTGTCTTATATCCTTGAACCGTCATATCAGTATGCGAATCCTTTGTTCTGAAGAATGAGTCATGCATATCCATTGAATCCAGAATCTCAGCCGATATATAATCTTCATACTTCTGGCCTGTTACTTCTTCAATGATCAATGCAAGAATATCATAATTGATTGTTGCATATTCATGATGGGTTCCGGGGATTGAATCTAGTTTAACATTCTTAATATTCTGGATCGTTTTTGTTAATAATCCTTCATCAGTGTCCTCTCCTTCAGGAATGGTTGAAATCGTCCAGACCGGTATTCCGCTCATATGACACAGAAGCTCTTCTATCGTAATATCATATGCCTTTTCTTTGAATGTTGGCTTGAACCATGGAAGATAAATGGAAACACTATCTGATATACTAAGCCTTCCTTCTTTTTCAAGCTTTAAAATACCCAACGCTGTAAACGCTTTTGTAGTCGAGCCTAATTCAAATCTGCTGTTTTCATCGATGGATTGTCCATGATTAATGTAATACTCATCCTTGCCATCGATTATAGCTGCGGAAAGTCCCGGAACACCGTTGATCTCGCACATCTTGGAGACATATTCCTCAACGTTTTCCTTTGTATATACGCTTTTATCACAATGCATCAATGCGTAAACAATCATAAGAATAATTGTACATATGAGAATTGTCCTGCGTATAATTTTCTTAATCATTACTAACACTCTCTTATTAAGATATATTGGTTTTATCTCCAGTCAAAACCGGAAATAGGATTCGTTTTCAGTATACCAGAATTTCTACGAAAAATCAAGATAACAATCAGATGCGAGTCAAAATACTTCAAGGCGGGAATGTTACAGGATTACTTTTTGTAGTATAAACAACGAAATCCTGTTAAATGTTTCTGCAAGCAAGACCTTCTTCGCATTGACATTCAGTAATGATTTTATATCTTTCAGCAATAAGTTGCCTATGAGGATAATGTCATTATCTTACTCCAAACGGAATTATTACAAATTTATGCTTGAGATAATAGTATATACACACATTAGCTTTGAGAAAGTCTAGGCACGACGAAAAGACAAATCAGTGATATGCTAGGCACAATAAAACGAGATAAGAATTATAATAATCGTAATTGAACCCCCAAGTAGAATTACTGAGATTTTTAAATAATTAAGAATATAATGTTTAAATATTTATGGTATATGTTTAATGTTATTGACAAAGGATGAAATATGTATTAATATATAATGCATAAAGCTTTTTATTAGCTTTAAATACTATGAAAAGGACTAAGAAAAATGAAAAACACACTCAAAAAAATCTCAGCATTCGTGATGGCATTAACTCTGTTATCTTCTGGAACATCTATCACAAAGTTAGTTGCACCACAGTTAGCCGACACATCAATAACTGTTTATGCAGCAGCAAATGCTACCGATTACTACAATCATCACTCACCAACAGCAAGTGATTGTCTACAAAGAGGCAGTAAAAATGATAAAGTTAAGTGGATGCAATGTGCTCTTAACAGATTAGGTTACAATGCTGGTACTGTAGATGGCGATTTCGGTCCAACTACGGAAAAAGCTGTTAAAGCATTCCAGAAAGATAATAGCTTGACGGTTGACGGAAAATTTGGCAAGAACTCACGCTCAACGATGATTACATTACTGAAAAATGATATTTATAAAAAGGTTACTAATAAATTAAAGAATATGAGTCCTTCTCCGTCAAAGGTAGGTTCAGCTGATTACATACGTATATGTAATGCGGTCGCTCATGAGGCAAGGAGTAATCAAATAACAAAGACTAATAAGGCAAAAGTTGTTGAAGTAATAATGAACAGACTTGCATTCGGAGGATTCGGAAGCAATATCAAAGCAGTTCTCATTAACGGCTTCAGTGGTGCAAAGGGTTATGTTGATCTTGGCAAATACTCAAGTGAAGTTAATGATAATGTAAAAGCAGCAGTTAATTATTATTTTTCTAATAGGAGTAAATTTAAGAATGGCTATCTTTTCTTCACGGGTGATGGTCAGCAGAATCATTTTAGAATGAATTATTACGATTAATTATATAATTCACTACATCAAGTCCACTTAGCAATATAAGTGGACTTGTTTTTTTGAGTGTGCCAGGTATGGAAAAGTTTTTCAAGTGAAAGGCCAGCCATAGGTATTAATAGCTAATTGTAGCAGACCATGAATTGGTGCCGGCAACGGCAATTGTAAAAAAATGATAAAGAAAAGCATTTAACAAAGGGGGCGATGTTGAAAGGCCATTAGTTGCAGTAAAATAGCAATATCATACTTGCTTTATTACTCCATATGTTATATAATGAAAGCATAGTAAGGACGTTACTCACGATAGAAATGGAGGTTAAAAATGAGAGTACTGGTAAAATGCATAGTGTCAGCCATGATGGTAACAGCATTATGTGCTGCAAATGTATCTGGAATTTCAGCAAATTCAGATGTGATAACAGCTGATACATCAGTATCAGCTGCTGATGTATCTGAAAATGGGAATGCAATTCTCAATAATAGTAGCATTGGAGCTCAGGACGGATATTATTATTGTTTCAACAGTATTTCTGAAGATGATGAAATGGAACTGGTTTCTCCCTCGCTTTTTAAAGCTAAATGGGACTCAACGGGAGCCGAGGATACGGAAACCACTGTATTTGAACGCGGAAAACAGTTTGGACCGGGACAGGGACTCAACTGGACAATGGAATCATATGTCGATTATGAAATGGAGTTTGAAGCTGAGGGTTCGTTTTTTGTAGGTACTCACATTTCTCTGAACGGTCCTGAAACTGAAAAGTATTATTCAAAAACTGATATATATATTATAGATGCCTCTTTAAACTGGGAAGTTCCTGAAGATGCGATATATCTGACAACTAGAACAGGAAAAGGCACCTTATACAGTGTGTACCAATACAGCCGGAGATTGACTGACACAGGCAAAGACATATCGGAAGACATATTTTATATCGTAGACAGATATGCAGAAGACCACGGAAAAGATGGAAGAGTTTCAGCAGATTATGATATTGCTCCGTTTATTGACGCTATAATCTATTCAAGTGAATTTGAATCAAATTCTATAAGTGTCGGTATCAACGGGGGAGTATCCAAAGGAAGAGCAGAACTTGTTAGAAATGAGATTATAGTTCCTGATACTCCAAAATTCGAAGATATACATGATTATATAGCAAAAAGAGTTTATCTTGATAATGGTTTTCACTGGACTCATGCTGCTCAGGATTACGGATACCGTGCATTCGGATATGATATAGAAATGAAAGGCTATGTTGGTGAGCCTATAAAATGTAAATGGGAGTATTACGAAGATGAAGACCCAGATTATTCAGAGCCTGAATTCAGGGGAGTCTATTTCAACGCACGCAATGTTTACAGCTCATATAGTATCATAGATCATCAGGGATCTATGTCTTTCGATGATGTTGATGACCTTTCACTTGAATATAGCGTTGATATTGGCAGCATTACGAAAAAAACGTCTGAATCCAGATGGTACATAGGGGCAGATATACAATGTATGAGGGATACGTTGTCTCAATCTGCATCTTCTGATCTTCTTGGAAATGATCCTGTATCGTATATAAATATTTATGACAAATACGAAAACTGTAATTTGAGTACAGATTACGAAGATTTCTATTATTACGCTCCGGTTGATATGGGTACAATCGAATCTAACGGTATTGAATACAATGTCTGGTTTATGAAAGCTAAAAACAGTTTTGCTTATTCAGGAGTGAGTGTTATTCGCAAAGATGAACTTGAACCAGTAACTGCGGATAATATACCAGTTGGATATATCCGTTACGAAAACACATATAGCATTACTGATATCTTTAGCAAACTTAAAGAAGTAGGGCTTGATCTCGGAGGTATAAGTGAAGTGGAATTTACATTATCTGCATATGATACAGCAGGTACGGCATATCTCAACCATACGGGAATAAAGCGAACAATCCCTGAAAGTAAGACATTTAGTGCTGAAGATATGCAGCTTCTGAAAGACTACATTCTGGGAAAAGAAAATGAATCACCTAAATGTGATGACTATATTTTGCATGATTACAAACAAATGGATTTGTATGAATATCTAATCAGGATGAATAAGGATTACGATCTTAACGGTGACGGTAAATGGGACATATATGATCTTTGCGAAATGAGAAAGAGAATCTCCGATTATACCCCTGCGTCCTATGTTAAGCCTGATGAGATCATAAAATACGGATCATATATGACTGTTGGTGTAGACGATCTGAAACTATACAGCGGGCCTGATGAAAGCTATGAGTATATCACTTCAATCCCAAAGAGTTCACGCATTAAAGAGATTGGAATTCAGCATAACAATGATGATTGGTTTTTTACTGAGTATAACGGTAACTATGGCTGGACTAGGGTATTTAAGATTGATGATGAAACATTAACCGGTGTTTATGACAATTATGATTATAAGCCCGTGATATACCTTTATCCCGAAGAAGAAACTGACGTTCATGTAGAACTTGAGCTGACAGAGTCTGAGTTGTATACAACATATCCGAAGTACAATAACGGCTGGGACGTTACCGCGTATCCTGATGGTTCGCTTCTCAACAAGGCAGATGGTACTCACCATAAGTACCTCTTCTGGGACAGTTCAAACTGCCGAACAAGATATGATTTCTCAAAAGGCTTCTGTGTTGCAGGAAGTGATACAGAGAGCTTCCTCAAAGAAAAGCTCACATATCTGGGACTGACAGAGGAAGAATTGAATGAGTTTATTATATACTGGTTGCCGCTAATGGAGCATAACAAGTATAATCTCATAACTTTCCAGGGCGACGCTTATACGAATTCAGCAAAGCTCGATATTTCACCTCAGCCAGACAGCATGCTCCGCATATTCATGGTATATGTTCCACTTGATGATAGAGTGGATATTGAACCTCAGCAGCTTGAAACCTTTGAAAGGAATGGCTTCACAGTTGTAGAATGGGGTGGAAGCGTAATCAAGCCGTAATAATATCTACCTTAAAGCTTAATAGAAACAAATAATCCGCTCGTAATAGTATGAGCGGATTATTATATTATACAATAAAAATGTATGTAGTATTTCAGTAGTCCCGTTACGAAGATGTTACTGAAATATCATATTCAATATCTGGAGAACAGTATTGACCCTCTTTCATATTTAAAGAGGCAAGGAGTAGGTCACTCCTCATATAGCCTTGCAAGTTTTAAAGTCGTATCAGCAATCATTTCCTTTATTTTTTCCTCAACATCAACATGCATAAGATAAACGTGAACTCCGCTGGCCGAGAGTTCAATTAACTCCTGCAGCATATCCTTCAGGCAGAGATGAACTGAACTTTTATAGTATGCCGCTTCAGTATAGAGGAACGACCCGTTTTTCAGCAGCGACTTGAATGGTTCAAGTGTTGAAGTATCTCCTGTGTAAACTACATTATTTCCATGAATATTCAAGTGATAACCGAAGCATCTTCCCTCAAGTGGAATAACATGAGTAGTCGGTATAGCTGCAACAAACCAAGCCTTATTCAGTTCCTCGGCTGTAATTATATTGAACCACTCCTGTTCACAGCCTTCTACTCTCATAAGCAGAAGAAGCAGATCTTCCTTAACTTCTGCTGACGGAGCTATTATAGTTACTTTTTTCTTCATATAGCTTGCGAACCACACATACTGCAGCATTGTTCCGACACCACCACTGTGGTCACCATGGGTGTGAGTAATAAGAATGTAGATATTGTTATACTTCTCCAAGTTCATTTTCTTTACTTTCTGATATGAAGTCGCAGGACAGTCAATAAGAACGAGATCATTATCATCAACAAAGAACGCTGAATTATGTTCGTCTGCAAATGCTGAGCCTCTGCCACAAAAAAGCAAAAGTGTGTCGTTCTGTATTTCTGTCAGCAATTCAGATATATGTTCTTTTAGACATTCAATTGTGCTGTGGCTTCCTTGTACCCTGATTACACGTTCGGAGAGCATTGCACAGCTTGAATAATTATCTGGGAGAATAGTATCCTTATCACTACAAAGAGTATATGCACGTTCATTTTTGTCGATATCAGACATTTTACGATACTGCTCTAAGAATTCCGAAGGAATGCCTGAAGTTTCTATAAGCTCCAGTTCATGCGGATAATAGCAGGGATTTGTAAGAATACACGAACGCTTGAACTTACGACTTAACTGATCAGCGTACCAACCGCCTAAACTCTGACCAACGAATATAAAATTATCTGAGTCAATCAAATCCGAAAGATGTTTAAGAATTTCCTCAGGTGCATTAGCCATGTAATTAAGCCTTGGCGATATAATATCATTTTCAGGGAAGAGGCTACAAAGCGCCTTGTAATTTTTGTTATCGGCTTCGCCCATGAAGCCATGTAAATTAAGTATCTTCATTCTTTTTCACCTGCATGATTTCTTATATTCAGAATTAGTTTATCCAGCGGTCTATCGACCTTATTCTTATCTTTAAGTGCTTTGATTCAACGGATATGGATATTGTCATATCCGAATTTAATGCCTGCTAATCCACCTGTAATGCAAGCTGTTGTATCAGTATCATCTCCAAGTGCTATAGCCTGCTTTACAGCTTCCTCGTAGAAATCTGATTTCTACATTATCATAACATCACTTCTGAGGCTATCTACAACATATCTGCCGCCTTTTTGATCCATCTGTTTTCGGGATTCATCTGCAGTCCCTGCGGCTGATTAAAATCTGTAAATGATAACTGTTTTCCTCAAATCTATACATGACGTCCTCCGAAGTGCAAGCTTTTTCTCCATTTTTCACATTTGTTCTTGCACTCTTATTATATCACATTCTTCTGATTTTGTCGATGTTTTGGAGAATATTTGTGGCTTGAGGAGAGACTAATTACTCTATAATAGATATATTTGTTCCACATATTGCTTGTATTGAGCAGTCAACTATGGGAATAAAGTTTCGATGCCATAAATATAGTGTTTAATCAAGAGATTGTCTTGTTTTACTTTCACAGGTATTGCATTTTCAATTACATATCTGCCTAAGAAAAGTATTTGAAAAACAGCAATTAATGATGATTAGAGCTTGTTTTTTATTTGATACAATTTAACGTATGTGCTGCATAAAATAAACGGAATAATTTGACAAAGCTGACTATCAAGGATTATTAAACAATTGTCATAGAACACGAGAGAAAATAACAGAATCGGATTCAGTGCATATATGAAGAAAAATTTTTAAAAACCTGTTACACTTCATATAAAAAATGCGTTATTATAAAAGGAGGTGTTTTTAAATTACATAAACCATATGTAACAAATATTATTTGATGCTCATAGGTCAGCACTTTATGAACTGATTTTTTGTGCAGGATCCTGAACATACAATCCAAAATTATTAACAAGGAGGAACCATTTATGGAAAACAAATGGAAAAAAGCTGTTGCATTTGCACTGTCTTTAGCACTTGTAGCAGGAAATTCAGCAGGTACATTCTCAAGCAATATCGTTGCAAAAGCTTCAGAAACGAATTCGCAGGAAAGCGAGAAGAAAGAAACAGCGTCAGTCAGCAATGATACTTCCAATCCATTTGCAGACGAGTCATATTTTGACGCAGAGACAAAGACGCTTCACCTTAAAGGCTATGTAAGAAACGGCGGAGTTGAGACAGGATTAGTTATGCCAGAAGGCGTTGACGGATATGATGTAAAACATATTGTTGCTGAGGATGGAACTGTACTTCCCGAGGATTGCAGATGGTTACTATTGGGGCTTGATTATGTAGAAACTATAGACCTTAAAAAAGCAGATTCTTCCAATGTTAAAGACATGTCTTATATGTTTGCAGATGCAGATGTATATGATGTATTTTATAAACATGAAGTGTCCTATGTGGTGCCTTGGTCAGACGTAAAATCAATTGATCTTACAGGCTTCGATACCAGTAACGTCAGTGATATGAGTGGAATGTTTGCTGCTTGTACAAGTCTTGAATCTCTTGATCTCAGCAGCTTTGATACATCATTCGTTAGAAGTATGGAGTCCATGTTTTTCTTTGATCGCCGTCTTGAATCTGTTGATCTCAGTAGCTTTGATACAAGTGGCGTTTGTTATATGAGTGAAATGTTTTGTTGCTGTTGCAATCTTAAAGCTCTTGATCTCAGCAACTTCAATACAAGAAGCGTATTTCAGATGGACCAAATGTTCCTTGGTTGTGAGTCTTTGACTTCTCTTGATCTCAGCAACTTCGATACAAGATATGTTCATAAAATGAGTATGATGTTTTCTGGTTGTAATGAACTTAAATCACTTGATATAAGTGGTTTCAAAACAAGACTTGTTGAAGATATGATGTGGATGTTCCGGTCATGTAATAAGCTTCAGTCACTTGATATAAGTAGCTTCGATACAATGCGGGTTACTAATATGAAGGAAATGTTTAATCAATGTTATTCGCTTGAAACAATAATAGTTGGTAATAGTTGGTCAACAAAATCAGTTGAGGAAGATTCAGATATGTTCTGTGACTGCAAAAATCTTAAAGGCAGCGCAGGAACAGTATATGACAAAGATCATACAGGTGCAGAATATGCTCATGCAGACGGTGGTATAGAGAATCCGGGATACTTTACTCTTGAAGATCAGAATGGGGATGAATCATATTATGATGCAGAGGCGAAAACACTTCATCTTAAGGGTAAAATAAGAAATAGAAATAACGGTTCAGGTATAATTGTTCCTGCCGGAGTTGACAGATCTGAAATAGAGCATATAATCGCTGATGAAGGAACAGTACTTCCTGCCGATTGCAGTCACTTATTTGCATCTCTAGCAACTAAAACCATAGATCTTAGAAATGCCGATTCATCAAATGTAACTGATGTATCATATATGTTTGAATGGCAATATAATACACAATCTATCGATTTCACTAATTTTGATACATCAAATGTTACGAATATGCAAGGAATGTTTGCCAATTGGTATCATGTTTCAGATCCGATTGATATAAGCGGCTTTGATACAAGCAAAGTAACTGATATGTCATATATGTTTGAGGCTTGTGCTGATGATTCTTTTGATGTAAGCAGTTTAGATACATCAAACGTAACAAATATGGCAGGTATGTTCGAATGGGGCGCATTTGATTCGCTCGATTTGAGTAATTTTGACACATCAAAAGTTACTGACATGTCAAATATGTTTGGATGGGAATACAACATAAAAACTATTGATATCAGCAGCTTTGATACATCAAATGTTATTAATATGGATAGTATGTTTGCAGCCTGTGAGAACCTTACTACTATATATGTAGGTCCAGACTGGACAACAGAAAATGTTGTAGCTACTCCATGGTTTCCTATGTTTGGGGACTGCATAAGTTTAATAGGTGGTGCAGGAACACAAGTTGGTTATACTAATGATTACGATTATAAATACGCTCATATAGATGGCGGAGCAGAAAATCCGGGATTATTTACATTTAAAGAACCTACAAAAGATGAGTCATACTTTGTCGCAGAGACGGGAACGCTTCACCTTAAGGGCTATGTAAGAGGTGCAGGTTACTTTAAGGGACTTGTTCTTCCAAATGGTGTAGACAGAATGAAAGTTGAGCATATTATTGCTGAAGAAGGGACTGTTCTTCCTGAGGATTGCAGTTATTTCTGTATGCGTATGCCATATCTTAAATCAGTAGATCTTAAGAATGCCGATTCTTCAAATGTTACTGATATGAGCTATATGTTCGCTTTATGGGATGACAGTCCTTGGGGACTGAAATCCATTGATGTAAGCGGATTCGACACAAGTAAAGTTACAAATATGGAAGGAATGTTTTGGCTATATTATGGAACTGAACTTGATGTCAGCAGTTTTGATACTTCAAATGTAACAAATATGCATTTAATGTTTGAATGCTGCGATAATTTAGAAAATCTTGACTTAGGAAATTTCAATACGTCAAATGTTACTGATATGAAGTGCATGTTTTGGGGATGTCGGGCAATTGAGTCACTTGATCTCAGTAGTTTTGATACTGCTAATGTTACTGATATGATAGGTATGTTTGAGGAATGTAATTCACTTGAAACTATAATAGTCGGTGAAGGTTGGTCAACAAAGTCAGTAGAAGAATCCTATGATATGTTTGCTGGATGTGAAAAACTCAAGGGCGGCAAAGGAACAGAATATAACGAGAATCATACTGACGCAAACTATGCTTGCATCGACGGTGGAAAAGCAGCTCCAGGCTATTTTACATCGTTCAATGGTTCAGGTGAAGAGGATACAACTATAGTTATAGTTATTCCAGAGAAAACAATGAATGTAATCTCATATCTGTACAACAATATAAATAATCCTACACTCAAGAATATCGCTTCTACAGCAATGAGTTTCCTTGGTAAGTATTTTTCTTTCAAAATAGTGTAATATGGAAAACAATGAGGCCGACATCAGTCGGCCTTATTATTATCCATGGTATTTGTAATTCCTTGATTCCGCAAAACTAAGGTAAGTGTCAAATAGAAAGTGTCTATCATAGCACTTATGATCTGATAAAATGAATTCAAGTAGACACTGTATGAAAAGTTTTCAAGCTTTTCATACAGTATAGTAAAACTTGAAAAAGAAGGAGAATTCTAGGAACTAGACAAAGCAGAAAGGACGATAAAAGAACATGGTTGATATGAAAAGATGACTATGCATTTGATAAAAAACAATTCTTTTTTTAAAAACTGGGTTTGGAATCCTTTTATGGAACTATAGCAAGAATCGGTGTGATTGATAAGAAAACTGTATAGTTAGAAAATGGTGTCGAAAAAACAGTAAAGAGCTTTAGTAACAACTAGTTTTGTAAAGATGTCAATAGAAAATATGCTCAAAATAAAGCTTTCACATTGGAATGTTGAGGTACAGCATTGGTTGCTGGATGTTCAGCTCAATGAAGACAAGATGACTGCCAAAAAAGGAAATGCTGTACAGAATGGTGCTATATTAAAGCGTTTCTGTCTTCTTATGAGAAAATATGATCCTGCTTTTGAGAGTAAACCTTTGAAGAGATTTCTCATGGCTAATGAACATGATATTAAAAGGATTGAAGACATTCTATTTGTAAAATTCAGGAGGATTTCGAGTGGGGATTTGTGGCTTCCCCAAGAAATCTTCATGCTTTTTGACCTCTTTGACTTTGCAAATGTCATACTGGACACAAAATATAAAGTGTGGTATAATAAAAAAATATTCAACTTAACTTTATAATTAACAACTAATCATATTATTTTAATTTATCACTACACCTATGCACATACCATCAAATTTTAATTTCAATATGTATAATAAATAAAACAATTTAATCATAGGGAGAATAATAATGAAAAAAATAATTGCAATAAGTATTCTGTCAGTATTTTCACTTTTTTCTTGTAACAGTTCAAAAACATCTATAACGTCACATAAAGAAAAAGATAATTCTGAAGTAAAAATAGAAACAGACGCTCTTCAAAATTGTTCAGATGAAGACGTTGTTTTAACAATGGGAATAATGGTAGATCATCCATTTTACTGCAAAGGTAGAGATTTAGTCAAAGAGTTCAACGATAAAGATAATGGATATAAAATTGTTTTAAAGGATTACGCTGAAGGATTTGATCCAACAGCTAACACGGGGCAACCAACTGACGGTATACTTGATTGGGACCGAGAATTAACTCTCGATATAATGAATGGCGGGGTATTAGATATAGTTCCTAATACCTTTATAAATCAGGGAAGATTTCATATTCTTGCAGAAAAAAGTGCTTTTACAAATTTGTATTCTTTTATGGATAATGATGATTTGATAATCAAAGGCGAACTATTTGAAAATGTTTTACAAGCCTGTGAAATTAATAATGAATTAAGATATATGCCGTTGAGTTTTTCAATTGATACTCTTTCGGGCAATAAAAAATATGTTGGAACAAAAACAAGCTGGACATTTGAAGAGATGAAGGAACATTGGAAGAAGGCTCCAGAAGGTTCAACAATTAGCGGACATAGGACCAAAAATTATGTGTATTACACGCTGCTTCGCGGTATTTTAAGCAGTTTCATAGATTATGATAAAGCGGAATGTCATTACGATTCTGACGAATTTATACACATACTTGATTTTTTGGATTCGTTTGACGATTATACAGATACTAAAGAAGAAATAGATTTTATGTCACCAGCTTTTCTTAATAATTGTATAATTGATGGGTTTAAGTCATTCCATAGTTTATTTTATTCGACTTCTGTTGATGATATAAACTTTATAGGTTATCCTTCAAATGATAAAAGTGGTTCTTATTTTGGAGGACCTTTAAACCAAGTTGCTATATGTGCATCATCATCAGCTGAAAAACAAAAGGGTGCATGGGAATTTATTCGTATGCTTATATCCTACGACTGCCAGTATAATAATGGATTCAGCATGGATAAAAATATTGAGTCAGAGTATGCTTTCCCTATAAATAAGAAAGCATTTGAGGATATGGGGAGAGATCAGTATTCCAAAGTAAATGATGAATCAAATGTCTCTTTTCCAAGCGATGAACCAGAAAACAGATATCTTACAAAAAAAGAATATGACAGACTTGTTGACTTGATAAATAATACCCATAAGTTAAATTTTGGTATGGAAGATGATATTTTAGAAATAATAAATGATGAGATATTTGCTATGTTCAGAAATGAAAAGACTTCAGATCAGATTGCAGCGAATATACAAAACAGGGTGCAGATTCTTATAAGTGAAAGGATTTAAAATAATTATCATATTATTCATTTTAACGCCCTTCAATTAACATACTATACAAAGGAGAATTACAATGAATAAATCTTTAAAAAGAATAATAGCTATTTTTCTAGTATAATCTCATATTCTTAAATCAATCGTTGGACATACGGATTAGCTCTTTTGTTTAATTCTCTGGTGGTGTCGAGCGAGAAGCTTACTTAAACGGCGTGAGTATGTTGCGAGCATTGTGATACAGGATAGTATCATCAATTAGTATAATCTTCTTCGGAATAATCAAAGGACTGTAAATTTGCAGTCCTTCTTTACATTTATAATACAATTGTTATAAATGAGTTGACCTTTCTATTTCAGGGATGTAATGCCAATAATGCCAGCTACAAAATCTAACTGCGAATGTGGGAATTCCACAGCAATAATACCGTCCTTTTCAGCTGTATTGTATTTGCTACAGTTACTATCAGTTTTATTACATAGCGAAACGGAAATGCATGTGCTAATGATTGAAAATGTAAGCTCTGATCTACAGATTATCTATTGTACAGTGTAATGGGTGATTGCTGAGTTCCAATATTTACAATTTCTCATAGAAATCGCTTTTATCATGTGGTATAATAAAACTGTAGATTATATTATTTATGATACTTCATAGTATATTAAGTCATTTGAATATAATTAACAAGGGGGTAGAATACTCAATGAAGAAGATATTATCATTAGCAATGGGATTCTCTGTTTCGCTGTCAGCAACATCTTTCGCGTCTTTGGCAGCGGACAAGCCTGAAAAGGCCGATTTGCCTGAATCTGTTTATCAGCAACTTCTTGAAGATGATTATATTGATAACAACAAAGACGGTATCGTAACAGAGGAGGAATACCGTGCTGCAAAATCGTTATGTCTTAGCCTTGACGGAGTAGAGTCTATTGACTTTCTTGAACGCCTGGAAAACCCAAAATATCTGTATTTTTCCAATGGCAATATCTCTGATTTTTCTCCTCTCACCAAGTTCAAGGATTTAGAGGCACTGCAATTAAACGATATGCCGCAGGTTATGGATATTTCCTTTGTCAAGGATATGAATCTTCTGAAATTCTATATCAGTGATATGGATCAGATTACAGACGAGCAGAAGATAGCGGTAATGAAATTCCATGATGCAGATACATCCGTGGGCTTTGCTGCCCTTATCGGAGCAACCCCTACAGGAATGTTTACATATGATCAGATATCACTCGGAATCTCAGATACAAGCATTGCAGACTTTGATATTTATAAAGATAATCCTATCAACAATAGTTATGCAGATGTTTTTGGAAAATCAGCAGGCTCAACGGAATACAGTTTTAAACTTAAAGGTGTGGAAATACACAAGGGCAGCATAAATGTAAGCGAGACAACTGCTACAGTCCTGCCTTCAGTAGAAGGTCAGGCAATGCCCAAAATTGATAGCTCAAACATCTATTCCGAAGCGGACAGGGTGGTGCTGAAGGACGGAACACTTTATAAGCTGGCTGACGGCAAACTTATCCCGGTAGCGGAAAACGTTGCTGATTTTGATATGGATTACACATATAATGAGAACGGTGAGTTCATATCGATTGAAACAATTCTGTATCAGGATGGTACACTTGAGGTAAACGGTGAAAAGCTCATAAACGCAGATGGTTTGAAATTCACAAAGATAGGACGCGGTTTGGGTATTACGGATAGCGGTTATGTTTATTCAATTCGTCAGGAAAATAGTAAATACAGAGTTGATTTGATTTACAAAGGCTTCGACAGATTCCTTGAACATTCATCGCTTGAATTCATCTCAGATACCGGAGAGGTAATACAGATAGAACTGAAAAAGAATGATTCAACTACTATTGGTTATCAGGCATTTCCCACCGGCATTACAGATGTGGTGGATTCATATGGATATTTCTTTATTGATAAAGACAAGGTTTTGTGGGAGATCAACCGCCATGTGGGTAGTGAACCGTCAGTGAGAAAACGTGCTGAAGATGTAGTTTATGTGGGATATCAGTATTACAGTGACGGAAAAGTATACGGATGCGTTCATATTACTTCGGACGGAACTGCCTATAGAGCAGGTACTACCATAAAAGCTATATTAACTGAAACTGCGCCTGAATCCTATAAAAGTGCAGGAAGATTTATAGTTGAATTTTCAAATCTATATATGTATGATAGTTCCGGCAGTTATAATTATCATGTTACATATGACAATACCCTCTGCATGGAATATAACGGAAAAAAAGTTGCTATTGCTGATGTGGACAGATATATCGCTGCAAGGAAAAGCAGCGATGGAAAATCAGTATACGCATATTTTCTTAAAACAGACGGTACTGTCTGGAGCTACTGCTTTGAAAATGATAAATACTACAATTTATCAAATACTGAAACCATACTCAAAGGTGATGTGAATGCAGATAGCAAATTCGATGTATCGGATATTGTAACGTTCCAGAAATGGCTGCTTAATGTGCAGAATTCAGAACTGAAAAACTGGAAGGCAGCTGACCTGTACGAAGATAACATACTTGATGTGTTTGATATGAGCCTTTTGAGGAAACTTCTTATCAAGCAGAGCAGTAATCTGTGATGTAGTATATAATAAGAATAACATACTTATCTGAAATTGGAAATATAATTGACAAAATCGTTTTTTTAGTGTATAATATAAGATAATAGCTTTAATTTTTGAAGCCGAATGCAAAAGGTGATGAATTATGAAAACATATGTAAGAGTTTTAGCAAGTATTGTATTAATCGCTGTTATATCAAGCTCATTTATCTCATGTGGAAAAATCAGTGAAGAAACGACCGAAGCAGATATCACTGATATGGTGACAGTTGACTCTTCGGAATTAGAGGAACTCCCCGACACTGAGTATGAAGTTTCTGAGGTAGGCTATTTAAGTGAAATAGAGCATATTTCTGAGATTTCACCTTTAAATGGCAATCTTTTCCTTGTAATTTCAGATCCGTCAGGATATGGTGATGCAGTTAATCAGAAGCTGTATATTGCCGATGATCAGAACAGTAGCATTACTGAAATTACTCCTGACCTGAATTTGAATGAAACAGCATACTATTCTGTATTGGGAACAAAATATGGAAAATTTTTTATTGCAGCCATTGAACCTAAGTACGGATTAGGAAAAAATCCGGGTAATGACGTTGAAGAAAACTATCCTCAGGATCATATAGATTATCTTTTCAGCAAGGCAAAAAAAGTAAACTATAAGCTTTTTGAACTAAATACAAACGGTGAAATTATATCAGAAAACAAGATTAATATTGATTTTGATCCTGAAATGCCTGTGAATTGGCTTAAAATTAATGATTACTGGGATGATAAAATAGTCGTTTCAGCTATGGCTGTAAAAAACGGTGATAAAAATACAGCCTACTATGTTGTAAATAAAAACGGAGATATAGCAGGACAAATAGAGAATTATATTCCGTATTACGGACCGAGTATTGAAAAAGTTGCTTCAGACGGCAGATTATGCTTCATCGGTTCTGATTATGATACCGATGAACCGTATGAAAAAATGATTTTCTATGATAAAGGTAAACTTGAATCAGATGAAATGCTTAGTGTTCGCAGTGAAGATTTTGGATGTAATACGAGAACTGCATGTTTGATTGCCGGTTCTTCGGGACATGGAGATGATTTATTATATTTGAGTTCAAGTATAGGGCTTTTTTCTTTAGATAAAAATGGTAATTACAAAAGCATTATAAATTATATTGATTCTATACCACAAAATGTTGAAGTTGATTCTGTTTTAGTTCTTGATAATAATAGTGTATTGGTTTTAGGAACCGATTTATGTGATAGTGATAAAACATTATTATATAAATTCAAAAGCATTAGTACCAAGAATTAAACGTATCAAATATATTCTATAAAACGATGAAAGGATGCACTAATTAATGAGCAAAAAAATTTATTCCACAATTTTAAGTTCGGTTTTAACTGCCACTATGCTATCTAACAGCATAACCTACGGTGCAGTTGAAAATTGGGAGAACTATGGAGATTACATTGATGTAAGTTCCTGTAATGAACTGATTTCGGATGGTGAATCGGTTGATGATCAATACATAGTTGTAACCAATGAAGAACTGTCTGATGATATTGAATCAAAACAACTTATGACTGAAACCATGGATACGGATCATGAGATGTATGTAGTAAACATGAGTGAAGAAGAGGCTATTAATATTATCAACGATGATAATATTGTTGCTGTTGAAGAAGACTTCATTGTTTCTGCAAATAGTGTTAATAGCAATAATACTAAACCTAGTATCAGAAAAAGAATCGAAAAAGAAAAAAACTTACTAAAAAATTTTTATACGAAAAAAACTGAATTCCTGAAGAAGCCTGCATTTATTGTAAGGCCTGAACTTACAGAGAAGCCTGAACCAGCAACTATTTCCGAGTTAACGGATAACATTGAACTTATAAATGATACGGAGATCTTGAATGATCCTGAACTTATATGTAATCCAGAGTTCATGGAAAATCAGGCGCTCCAAAATTATTCAGTAAATGATGATTATGAATGGAACATTCAGTCAATCAATGCTGAAGAACTGAATGAAAAGATTGAGACTCAGGATAAAGTCAAGATTGCAATACTTGATTCAGGTGTGGATCGCATTAGTAATGTTAATATAGCGGATTCTGTTTGCTTAGTTACAGATGAAGACCAGATAACACCTATGTTTGAGGACCTTACAGGACACGGAACATCAATTGCAAGTATAATTGCAGGTGATGGTGAAGACGGAGTTCGCGGAATAAATCCTGATGCAGAGATCTACTCGGTAAAGGTTTTGGACAAAGATAATGCTGCGCCTATAAGTAGGATAATTGAAGGTATTTACTGGTGTATTGATAATGATATCGATATTATTAATATGAGTTTTGGTACAAACAGGTATTCTGCAGCTCTTGAGCAGGCTGTAAAAACTGCTTATGATGCAGGAATACTTATGATCGGAGCAGCAGGCAATAACGCAACTGATGTAGAATATCCTGCGGCATTTAATGAAGTAATGGCAGTTGCTTCTGTTAATCCTGAAGCTCAGATAAGTGATTTCAGTAATACAGGTGAAGAACTCGAAATTGCAGCTCCTGGTGAAAAGATAAAGGCTGCTGGTTTCTTTGGCGGTACTATTGTTACTCACGGAACAAGTATAGCTGTTCCTCATGTAGTTGGTGTTGCATCACTTCTTTGGGAAAAGGATACATCAAAATCAAGTGAGTTTATTCGTCAGTTGATCGATTATAGTGCAAAAAATATTGAAAACAACGATGATTGCGGTCTTATAGATGCTGATTATGCATTAAGCATATACGATGATTTTGAAGAGTTTTTCGATAATGAAAAATCTGATGAATATGTTATGACAATTCCAGAAAATACTGAAGCTGCAGATATATTTGAAAACATCAGTGACGATGAAAATTATGTCGAAGGTCTTTGGAACAAATCAGATCATGAGACGACAATTTCTAATGGAATCACTAATTTACAGCTGACCAGCGATGAAGTTAAGGTAATAAAATTAGGCGCTGTATATCCTGATACTATAGATGCACTGAAAACAGCAACACCTCATCCTCAATGGCATGGTTATTATTATAATGCATGTAACTATATAGGATGCTATCAGCTTGTACAAAGAATAGCAAAAGGCGCTGGAAATATAGACAGCTATTCAGACAGAAACAATCCAATACCAGGCTTAAGCGACAGTGATTATCTGGCAATCAAGAACTGTTTTGGAAAAAATTCCGCGACATTCTGCGACAAGTCGTATGCCTCAATAATAAATGATAATTGCAAATTACAGTATAAATATAGTTTAAATACTGAGGCAGACAGGAAACGTGCATCAAGATACAGAAGATGTTTCATATATGGACTATCCATGCATATTATAGCAGACACCTTTGCACATTCAGCATATACTATATATGGTGAAAAGATCAACCATGAAGGCGGAAGCGGAAAAGTCGGAAAAGCCGATGATAGAACTTATCTGGAATCAAGATTTGAATGTGCTAAAAGAGGTGTAGGCAAAGCACTTCAGAATCTTCAGAACAATACAGCATATGGCTATTTGGACTTTGCAACAGCTTGTGAGCGTGAGTATTATCGTAACGACGGTCATACTTTTTATATCAGACATCTGCTTTATTATGCGGAGAAAAACGGAGTGCAAAGTGGTTCATACCTGCACAGAGTATTAAGCTATGTTGATCTTTACAACAATCGTGGAAGCGATTATACTCCATGATTCGATAGGATGTTTTGTATGTAAATATATTCAAAAGCAGGTTAATAATCTTCTGCAGTAACAATACAAACAGATACTATTTAAATCGTATATTCAAAAGCCCTGGGTCAATTAAACCTAGGGCTTTTTCAAGTGTTTTAGTGATGGGGTATCATCACTTTCTTATTCATTAATTATTATTCGTGTGACAGTTTATGTGGCTTTCTTGGAAAATCATGAATTTTCCTGCATTCCCAAGTATAAATGATACAAAAATATGTATATTTTTTATACAGTTTTCTTTCGGAGATATATCATTTATAAAAAGCTTTATCTTTGGTAATCATCTTCATAATAGCAGGCCATATCACAATAATGAAGGTCATCATAGTGAAGTTCTTGATAAATGCCCCCCAATGCATTCCGAATATGCCTTCCATCAGAGAACCACCGAAAGTTATTATCAGCATGGTTATAACAGAACCAATTATCCCAAGAACAGCGGTTTTTAACGATAATGATGAACTGTATTTCACCCATTTTTTTTCGGCATATCTGGAACTGCAAAGAGCAGTAAATCTGCCTATACACCCGAATCCGTCTTTCATCATAACCTCAGGATCAACGAGAAGTTCTCCATTTAACATATCTCTTGGGTATGGCTTTATGGATATATATATCAGTGCCAAAATACTCAAAGCTA
This sequence comes from Ruminococcus flavefaciens, assembly GCA_002310115.1. Lineage (GTDB taxonomy): Bacteria > Bacillota > Clostridia > Oscillospirales > Ruminococcaceae > Ruminococcus > Ruminococcus flavefaciens_K. The sequence continues at coordinate 23,101 of DBYI01000045.1, read as the reverse complement.
TTCCTCCTGCCAAGAATATATTCTCATTTTCCTTATAAGCTGACAGGTATTCAAACAGCTTTGATATACCGAATACAACAGCACCTCCAAGTAGCATAGCCATAAGGACATCCTGCAGATTATGTACACCAAGATAGTTCCTAGAAAAAGCAGTGAGCAGTATCATAAACATACAGATGAACGATATCCACCTTTGCTTTTTCGGTGACTTTAGAGCTAAACAGCCGTAAATTGTTGCTGCATTGGTTGTATGGCCGCTGGGAAATGAATAGCCCGTTGCAGATCTTATAGCATTTCTGGAAGGAATGATACGATTGTCCCTTATCCATGGCCGATAGACGCAGAAAGACAGTTTTATGACAACAGTAAGCACCGAACCGAAGGCATATGATGAAAGTGTATAAAGACCGATACGTTTATCTGTACACCAGTATATGAAAGCAGGTATAAGTATCAAAAATGAAATAGCAAATATTGAAACAAATTCCATAAACGGTGTCAGTGCATCATTGATTCTTTCTCTGAAACGCTGCAACATTAATAGATAATCTATATCCATTTGTATTGCTCCTTAGTTTTTATATCCTTATAGTTCTTTTTACATAAATTATACACCACATATTCCTAAAAATCAACCATAGACAGCGTTTTTTTAATGATATTAATACATATAGGAGAGGGGGGAACGTCACTATATGATAAGGGTAACACTGAAAAATGTGACTTTTTTTGGAATAATTCCTTCGATCAATACAAAAGATATAAGAGTAAAAGCAGCGAAACGCTGTTTTATTGCTCCGCTGCTTTCTTGAATATTAATTGTCATCGAGCCGAACTTTGAAAAAGTATTTTTTCGCCTCAAAGGGATAATTATTATCTTCGTAATATTCTTTATGGTGTATTTTATAACACTAATTTAGCAGATAGGTTCAAATCTGCTTTCGATATCATCGACCGCACTGCCCCTAGCATTGATTACGACTATATATTCGTCATCTATCTTTCTAACATAATAGGAATAAGCAATAGAACTGTCGACAGAAGAGATCCTTAAGTACTCTTGACCACAGATGTTTACTGCATCAGGACCGTTGATTTCCTCTAAATCCCCCTTTCCGTGATCATTGCGGAACTCTCTCTGTATAAAGCTTTCAGCCGACATGTTCTCGGTTAGAGGATACCTTTCCTTAATGTTATAGAACCATACGCTTATGTTGCCGTATGGGTCGTAATAGGAGACCGAAGCATCCTTTTTGGCTGTAAGATAATAAGTTTTTTCTTCCTCATACATAAACCTTGTAGGCATCATATACTCGGTATATAGATTGGCTTGATCAAGAAATTCAGCATTCTCAGGAGCAACAAGTCTGAAGCCTGCATATTCCGAGGTGTATGTATTACCGTTAGATACACCCGTTGTGAATTTTGGTTCTGCGGGAGTATCGTCTTTATACTGTTCAATTTCTTCCAGTATTCTCTGACGGGCTTCTGTATAATCATTTGCCGAGAGATCGTCTGTATCTTTTATAGTGTCAGGTACTGACAGCTCTTCCATTTTTTCTACATATAACGAGTATGATTGGGGTTCAAGATTATCTATCCTCCAGTCTCCGCAGTACTGATCAATTATAAAATCAACAATGTCGCAGCCCACTGAGGATACTTCTCCGAAACTTCCGTAGATACTAGGATAATATGCTCTGAATGAAGTATCTGTAACATCGGTTATGATTATAGGTTCATTAGGCTTCATATGACCTATCCAGCCACCATTAAACGGTTTCATGCTTACATACATTTTTCCTTTGTACATGATGCACTGTGTACTATAAAGGCTTCCTTGCGTTTCAACATCAGCATCATTAATATAATCACCATCTTTATATTTGTCGCTGATATCGACACATTCATAATTGAACGTGTCGCTTGCATATCTTTCGGAATATACAGTCTTCCTGTAATTCAGTATATCGTCGATAGAATTGAATTCCAGACCTTTTCCGGATATATGTCCGAAAGGAACACTCTCTGTACGGTAATTGTCATATGGGGTGTCTAGCTTAAAAGTAACAGTATCATCTTGATCAATATATGAAGAGAATCTCAGCATAAATTCCGGCATCATTTTATAGTATCTTTCAACCAGATCAAATGCAATATCCTCATATGAGGTATTATCCTTTTTGTGAGAAGTGCTTTCAGTCTCCACAGTATTCTGCGTACTTTCGTAATTTGTAACCGTATTGATGTTTCCAGTGTTTGAAGCATTCATCTGCATATATGTATTCAGTTTATTATCACATGAAGTAAATGAGCAGACTGCTGTAGCAAATGTTAAGATAAGAATTGCTTTTTTCATAGTAATTACTCCTTTTGTTTTTAGAATTCACAGTTTTATAATGATTGTATGACATTTATTCTTTTTTGTTTTTGCCGCTCTCTAATACATACGGATAAAAAAAGTATTTCCATACCTTAGTATAAGTGAAATGGATCTTACTTTATTGTCCTGATTATGATCTCACCTCCTGAAACATGATTTCAATAAACAAGCAATTATTTCATATTATCTTGCAATAAATATGATGCCTATAAAATTACCTGCATATTTATTATGTCCTTATGATACCACCTTTTCAAGAGTCTGATAAGATGAATTTTGTCACTTATCAATGAGATTACCCACATGGGCTGTGCTTTATTTCTTTACAGTTCAGGTGCATCAGTTCATAATAAGTTGTGCTTTCATATATTATAATCGATGCAAAATCATAAAGTGTTACACAAAATAAAAATTTTAGTTCTTTTTAGTTTCCATCAAATTGCTTATGAATACAACAGAACGTGATCATGATTATTAAGAGAACGTCATCTTGAATTTGGACTATCTCAGACGAAATTGGAGCTCAATGCTGACTTCAATACAACGATATTGGCAACAACGACTTATAAATGAAAAACCTTTCTGAACTCGTGAGTTAAGAAAGGTTTAGTCATATCAATTAATCAGAAGACTTTTGGGCAATTCCGAGGTCTATCATAAAAACTGAGTTATCACATTCTACTGCAACTTGATAAAGCTCAGTTCCCCATAAAGTGACAGTAATATCTCCAATGTAATACTTGAATATATTTTCATTTGACTCTTTTACTACAAAAGGCTCCTTGTCAAAAATCTCGATCATTTCCTCAAGTGTAGTTCCATTATGGAGCATAGATAGCTTTTTAACAAGATTATTTGTAGTCATTGGTTCAATCACGCCATCAGATCTAATGACGTTTTCGTCTAATCCTTGTATTTTTACATTTTCTGTGGAATTAATACAGGTTGACATTATTTCATCTTCTGAAAATTTTTCTCCACATCCACACATTGATAAAATGAATGTACAAAGAATAATTAACGGTATATACTTTTTCAAGAAATCACCTTTATTTCATATTACTTGATAGAATTTCTATGTATTCTTAATGGAGTGACATAAATGTTATAGATACCTCTGTCAGTAGAGGTGTTTTTTTGACGGACTGCGGGTGCACAGTGTGCACCCTTTAGAAATTTTAATAATTGCACTTTTTGAAGAAGGTACTATAATTTTACTTGTTTTTCATAAACTCTTCAAATGAAAGTTTTCCGCCTGTGGAAGTATGTGCATAAAAAGCGAGAACTCTAGATGCATCTACTGCATCTATATAACCATCCTTGTTTATGTCGCATAAAGCTAAATCTTCTTCTGTAGGAGTTGAGGTACTTGTTGAATACTTTGCGTAGTTTGCCAGAATTCTTGATGCATCTACTGCATCAAGAATGCCATTACCGTCGACGTCACCGAGAGACCTTTTGCTTTCTGACGATGCTGCATTTACAGTCATATAAGGATTAAAGCCCTTCTCAGTGTAGCCGCTGTATTCTGTGCCGTCAGTTCCGTAGAATTTCAGATCGTCATAGGAAATAGCATATTCTCCTGCCTTAATACCAGAAACGTGGAATATGACGCGACCATTGCCATTTGAAGATCGTAAAGATGAATGGATTATGAAGTGACCGTCATCATCATTTATGTATACGGAGTACTTACTGCTTTCGCATTCTATCATCTTGATACCTGCCTCATCAGGCACCTTTCCGTTGAACAATAATATACCTTCAGCAGCTGTAATCGGCAGTTCAGAATCCATTTCCAATGCAAAATCACAGTACTCATCAATCTCACTGCCCGAAGCAAAATCCTGACTTATCGTAACGCTTTTCTCCATGGTTCTTGGCGCCTTTGAAAGGTTAATAAAATAATCACTAACATCATAGTTCATAACGAATTGTACATAATACCCCATAATAGCCAATATATCGACAACATTAACGTTTCCGTCGCAGTTAACATCGCCAAAACCTTCGGGGAGCAGTGAACTTGCAGGCAAGCCATGTCTTTTTAATATATACGACCAATTTTTGAATAACACGACCCCTTGCAATAAGGATGAATCTACAGAATCAACTTGTCCGTTGCCGTCTATATCCGCATTTTTGAAAAGCTGTTCATTTGTAAGAGCAGGAGTAGTTGTTGCCGTGGTTGTTGCTGATGTTTCTGTAGTTGTAGCTTTAGTGGTTGTAGTGGTAGGTGCTGTTATTGTTGATTTGGTAGTTGTAACTGCTGTTTCCGACGGTGTTGCATTTACAGTCATATAAGGATTAAAGTCCTTCTTAGTGTAGCTGCTGTACTCTGTGCCGTCAGTTCCGTAGAATTTCAGATTATCATAGGAAATAGCATATTCTCCTGCTTTAATACCATAAACATGGAATATGAAGCTATCCTTGACCATTGTAGATCGAAAACTTGAAGAGATAAGGAGCTTACCGTTTTTTAGATTTATATCATTAACGTATTTCTTGCTTTCACTTGTAATATCTATTTCTTTTATTCCTGCCTCAGCAGGTGTCTTTCCGTTGAACAATAATGTAGCAGTAGCAGCAATGACAGGCTGCTCGGAGTCTATTTTAAATACAAATTCACAGTATTCATCATTATCATTGCCCGAAGAAATATCCTGACTTATCGTGACACTTTTCTCCATGGTTCTTGGCGCCTTTGAAAGGTTAATAAAGAAATCACTTAAATCACTGCCTGTTGAGATGCGTGCACGATGCTCCGTTGCAATCATAGCATCTATAATATTAACTTCTCCGTCGCCGTTAGCATCTCCCTTTCCTTCAGGAAGTTCACTTTTAACGAGTAAACTTGAAAGTATCTTGGAAGAATCTACAACATCAACATTTCCGTCATCATTCACATCCGCATTTTTGAAAAGCTGTTCATTTGTAAGAGCAGCAGCTGTTGTCATCGAGGTTGTTGCTGATGTTTCTGTAGTTGTAACCTTAGTGGTTGTAGTCGTAGCTGCGACTGCTGTTGTTGTAGATGACGTGATAGTTTCAGTTTTATCAGGATCTGATGGAGTAGTCAAATTTTCGGTATTACTCAGATTATCCTGACCTTCTTGGATGATATTCTTGCTGAATGTGTTTATTTCTTCTTCACACTCAACACATAAGCTTGCAGCATCAGCTATATGGTCAGGTTTAACTAGCTTATGGATATTTGTACTTGGTGTCATTGTGCTGCAAATATATGTTAGGGATAACATAGCAGCAACTACTTTCTTGATTTCCAGTTTCATAGTATGAATTCCTATTCTGTATATTTAAGGTTAATACATAACCTTATGTGCAAATAATACATTAACAATGCAAGCTTGTCAAGAAAATCGAACGGCAAAAATAAATTTTTAAACATTGAACACAAAAAATCAAACATATGCTTGAAGCTGTCAAAACCTTTCCTTTTTCAAGCCGATAAGATGTCCTCCGTCTGGAAAAAGAATGCTCTATAATCAGAGCCCATAAAATATATGTTAATTTATGAAGATTTCGCTCTTGTTTACAACCTTCATGATGACAAAAGGAAACGGCATATAGCCGTATTCACCTATTGTTACAGGTTTTGCGAGCATAAAGAAGAACCCTTATTTTGTATTAAAATAAGGGTTACGATATGCCATTATTACACATGGAGCTTTTCATTTCTAGCCATTGATAGATATTGCTAAATATATTTTTGTATTTACAAACTTGTTAGGCGTTTTTGTCTCGCAATTACGTTCGAACATTTAATAAGCTTTCCCAATATATTTACCTTCATTTAAAATTTAAGCAGTTGTATTAATAATGGGCTTATATGTTATTTAGAAATTGTGTTTTGGATAGCGACTGTTCATATATCTGCACAGTACATAGTCAATAAGAAGTGAAGCTGTCCAGATGAGAAGAAGCAGATCGCTTCTTGGGTGTTCGATACTTTTTACTCTGAATATATCGTATAATTCTGCAATACTGAATATAACGCATAGTATCTTGCTGAGTCTTGTGAGTTTCTGTAATGTGTTAAAAGTAAGCTTTTTCATCAGATCATTTCCTTTCGGTATTTCCATTCGGGAGCCTTTTTTCCTTCCCATGATCTTATTATACAACATTAAAAAAGCCTTTGTCCTGTGTTTAAGCTTACAGAACATTACATCTTTGAAATGTTACATTACTCTTAGCATAATCAGGGTTTAATGCAGGTATTTTGAAAAGAAACCATAGTTTGTCCAATATTCTATTATCTTTATCACTTCTTGTTTTGATTTGGACATAAATACTTCAAGAGGTGATTCAAACGGAGATTCCCTTGTTAAATCAACGAGATATAGCTTATAACTTCCTTCAATATCTCCATATGGATACCATCCTAAATCTAACAATAGATTATTATTTCTTAATTGTAATAAATCTTCACACAATTCATATGCGTATTGTGTACCGTCTATGCCGGGGTCGTATTCCGAAAAATTATTATACGCTACTTCCCAACCTGCTTGGATTCTTAAAGGCTGTAATTCGAATGATTTGATTTTTCTTGCAGTTTCTTTACTCGCAGCGTCAGTTATTTCAACCAGCATTTCCTGCAATTCTTCAAGACACGAATCATTAATCAGAATTCTTTTTTTGAAGCAATCAATTAAAGATTGTGCTTTGTCGTAAAATTGCTTTCCCATTTCATTCAGTTGCTCTGCAAGCATTTCATCAACAACCGCTTCCGAAATAACTTGGTTTGTCTGTTTTTCTAAAAGTATTATTTTCTTATATTTTTCAGCTTCAGTCATATATACACTCCCTTAATAAAATTCCGATTTCCCGTTGTTATGATTATACAGTACACCCGCCGATATGTCAATATACGGATATGCTGTAATATGCACAAATCAGCGACATATGTCATGTGTAATTGCCGTTCCGTTATGATATTCAGAAAAGATCCAGGATACTGTCAAGATAGATCTCTTCACGTACAGTAAGCTGGTATTCCTGCTTTGTTAGATAATAAAGCAGGAATTCGAGATCGACAGCACTTCCGACTCCTCTGCCTTCTATTTTGAAATTTGAAAAGCCGAGTGGCAGATAGGTGCTGATGATGTCATCAATACTGATAAATCTGGGATTTTTCATTGCCTTTGAAAAACGATATCCGTCTTTGGCATCCGGTGCAGCGTGAACCAGTATGAATTTATGCCTATTTACGGTTACCTCTATTTGTACTGGAAACTTCTCCAGATAGCAAATCAGCTCCTCCTGCTCTTCTTCTGTAAGGGTGAAATACTTATCAAAGGTATCGAGACTTCTATTATTTCTCCACATATATTTGCGGTGTAAGTTTTCGGGATGCCGAAGAGCATTTATCAATTCTGCATTGTCCGTATTTGCTGCAGTAGTTCGATTTTGTATTTTCCACGATCAATCACATCTCCGAGGATATACAGCTTATCCTCTGGCTGCAAATCAAACATTGAGAGTATAGTATCGAATGCATCCTTATTGCCGTGAATATCCGAGAGAACGTAATGCATCAGATACCACCTCTTATTTCTGTTTTTATCATAGCTCTGATCTTCGGTTGTATCTTATAATGTTTCAACGCCATGAAACAGGAAGTGCATTTTATCAATATGTTTATCAGTATGCCAATGGCCGAGGTACCATGCCTTATATTCTATTGCTTCTTCTATTGTATCAAGCCATTGTTCCGTACTGTTATCTACTTTTGACTGATCTATTCCTGAAAGGAAACATTCTATGGGGATATATTTATATGGACAGGTATGAGAAAACACTACGTCTATTTTATTGTTCTTTACCTGCGCCTCAACATATTCCTTTATTGTCGGTGACGGCTGTTCGTCCGGCCACCAATTATAGCCGTTTCTCAGACGATAGAATTTATCAACGCTGTATGCGCCACCTATAACTATGCACTTCTTGCCTTCAAACTCAAATATGTCTCCGTCTATAGGAAACAGTATATTCGGATAATCTTCCTCATAGAGAACGCGTCCGCCGTTCCAGTTCATTTCCTGATATGAAGCTATATTCTGAGGGCGGTTCTCATGATTACCGTGAATACAAAAAAATGTAACCCCAATATTATTCATTTCTTCTTTTATATAATTATCTCGTAATCTTCCTGTATAGTTTACGCCCACATCTCCGAGAATTACTATTATATCATTCTCTTTGGGTTCATATTTCTCTACAAGGTCGAATATAGGCTCAAGAGAGCCGTGTATATCTCCGGTTATATATATCATATTATCTCGCCTGCCTTTATATATCAATTATACCACATATATTCATTTTTGTCATTCGCCATTTAGTTTAAAAGGGTAATAACGCTCAGTAAAGCTATTGCTGCATAATACTTTTCTTGAATTTTGACTGTTAAATGTTATAATAGTAAAAAAGCAACGAGGTGATATCATGCCGGATATACTTAGCCCGATAATTTGTGATATCGTGGCGTGTTCTGTTTGTCGCTTATCTTTTCAGATATTCAAAAGAGACTTGAGAAAAATACACATGTGATGATATACTGGAGACACTTAAAGCAATGAATTTTGCAGATATTCAGAAACAAGGATATATACCTCTTTATGAAAGGACTAGGATCACGGATGATCTTCATAAAATCGTTGGTTTCAGAACAGATTTTGATTTCATTACCAAGCCGAGAATGAAGAATATTGAAAAATTAAGCAAACATCGCTGAGCTAAAAAACAACTACCCTTCAGGAAAAAATAACAACAGCTTTCAAATTATGTATCTACGCCTTTTGAAAGCTGTTTCCCTTATCACAACTGTAAAACCCTGGATCATATCATATTTCGATTTATTCGCAGTGTTTTTACATATAATAAGCTGTTTATTATGTTTTTCCTTTCTGAACAAAACAAATCCTATGCTGCTACTATAACTGCGGAGGTTTTGAGATTACCTCCGATTCGTTACTAGACTATTATGCTTTATCAACAATCAGCCACATATTCAAATCATCATATCCGATTATACGCACTGTTGCGATTCTATTTAGCGAAAAATCATCAATTTTTTCGCATAAGCCTGTTAAATAATCCTGCTTCAGTATAATTCCCTGTGGATAAATGTAACACTGTTTCATTTCTAATATCGTGCCAATAGTCATAGACTTTTTTATTTCATCCCACTTAGACTTATACTGTACTGTATAGGTTTGCCACAAGTTCTCAAAATACTCTTTTGAAAGTTTTAAAATATCACCTTCAATTTGGTCAATATTCACTTCTCCTTCCGCTAAGCAATTATCAAAGCATGATATCTCAAAAGAGGCTAATTGGTCATGAAGTATTATTTCTCTTAATGCTGTATTTTCTTCGTCTAATTCCATATAGTATTTATCTTGATAGTAAGATACGCAAATATATTTCATACTTTTATCCTCCTATTATTGTTTGCATGGAATTTTTTGAGAATGCGTTTTTTATCTTCTAAAACTAAACTGCTCTTCGATCGAATATATCAGTCTGATATATCAACGTTCACTTTTCAGTATACTGTACATTTCGGCGTCACCTATGCCCTGATTACCTTTGAAAGCTCTTCTCAGTGTGCCTTCGTGCTTCATGCCGCACTTTTTCATCACACCGCCGGAATTCGGGTTACGGGTGTCGTGAATGGCCTCGATACGTTCAGTGCCTACCTCATCGAAGAAAAATCCGATAATGGCTTTCAATGCTTCACTTGTTATACCATGATGCCACCATTTTCTGCCTATGCAGTAGCCTATCTGCACAGCCGAGATATCATCAAAGACCTTTACAACACCGATAGAACCCACAGGCTTGTTATCGCCTACCTTTGGAACGATAGCCCACTGATAGAAGTCATCATCGGGATAATGACTTACCCAGTCCTTCAGCACGTATCCGGTAACCTCGGTATTCGGGTGAGTAGGCCAGGACAAGAACTTCGTTACCTCATCATCGTTTGCCCAGTTCTCATACATGGCTTCGTCATCCTCAAGAGAGAATCTTCTCAGAATCAGATGCTTCGTTTCAAGGCGCTGTGTTCCCTTATGCTCCATTCTTTTCTTCCTTCCTTAAATAACCAAGATTGCCTTTTGCAAATAATAAAGAAAACTGCGTGACTGCACCGCATACATACTTACTCAGCTTCACGTAGCTTGCCTCTATAATTCAAATTTATGTTAGTAACAATTATAGCAGAGCATTGAAGTTCTGTCAATAGAAATACCATAGTATGTTCATAGAAAGTCTGCGATTTCTGCCGCAAATTTTGACATCCTTATCAGTTAAATAATAGAAGCATATTTACTAAAATTAAATATATTACAATTGCTTTTATAGGCGTATTGATGTATAATTAGAATAAACAGTTATATACTGTAAATTTGAGAGATGGCAGGTGACATTAAGGTGTTAAAGGAACTCTTAGCTGCAGTGATAGCGGCTTCAACAGCGATTATTCCTTTTCCCACACATACAGGGAATTTATTCACCCCCGCGAATGGTTATGCAGAGGAGACAAGTGATAATGCAACTCTTCCCGACTGGGTGCCTACAGATTTTGGATCTGCACTTGAATTCCGCAATGTCTATGGTACAACACACATACAAGACGGGCTTGTGTGTCTTGTATTCAACGAAGAACGCGAATGTGAACGCAAGGGAAATACAAATGGCGAGCCGCATTATCGGATAAGTGCTACAGACGGCGTAATGCAGCAGTTAAAGGACGACACATACGGTACTGAAAACAGCAGTTCCGATTATGAGGTTGTTGTTTACAAACCGCTAGAAGAGGGGAAGTTTGAAATATCGCTTATTGACAACTGGGTGAAGTCATCATCCCTTGAATCCGAATTTGGATATGTACATTATCTGACATACCATACTTTCTATGTTAATGAAGATAAAACCATCACTGAGACTGACCAGTTCAGCTGGATGCCTGACTGCGTGACAGAGTATCTGGACTATGAGAAGAACAATGGTGAAGTCTCTGTTAAAGATGACCTTATCATATTCTGTCTTGATTCTGCTGTTGGTACACCATACACATGGCAGCAGATGTATACTGGATTCGGTGATTACGCTGAACTGTATGAGTACTATGATTGCAGTAAGGAAACAGAGATTCCCCTTGACGGTGGAACAAATCATCTATTGAGGGCTTTCAGGGCTAAAAATGACGGCTATGCAACTATCGGTCTTGAATATAGAGATGATCTTATCGGTGAATCCGATAAGCCTGCTGAAAAATCACTAGTCGCTGACTGTGTTGTTCTTGACAATGCACAGACTGTTCTTCTTAATGGTCAGACAAGAGTAACTGTAACCGATGAAGAGACAGGGGAATTGATATCAGATAAATATCTGGAATCGTATCCGTTTAAGTTCCATGCGGATATTATCTATAAAGACGAATTGTTTTCAACCCTCAATGGAGCTGCTGCTAATTATACTGTGACAAAGAATAAAAGTATTTTAAAAGAATGCTATCTCAGTCCCAGCCTTTCATCACTTTCTATGGCATATAAGAAGGCGGACAAATTCGAAATTACAACAGAAGAGCAGCCTGAGATCATATATTATGACAACGGCGCAATGGATCTGATTTTCAAAACCGCCTCATCGACCTTCGGAGATCTGAATGATGATAGGGGATTAATTCCCAAGAAAGATACTATTCGCTTTAAGCTCATCAATGCTGATAATGGTAAAACTCTTTGTCTCGACGATTATGGATATCCATTTGGATTAAACGCTGCTATCAACTACTATATTGAAAATCAGGCACTCCCATACTTCATCAGTAAGGAATTTTATTTTGATTCTAATCCTTACAGCCTTGATCTCAGTTCCGAAGTGTCTTCGGGTCTGAAAATAGATAAGATCAGTAGATTTGATATCAGTTTATATGCAGTTCCAAACAGCTGTAATATCATAACAGATGATATCCAAAAAACTGTATATGAAAACAACTCTATGGATGTTATTGTTCCGATCAGTTTTATTCCCACAGGTGATGTGAATTTTGACGGCAATTTCAGTATATCGGATATTGTATTGTTCCAGAAATGGCTGCTTGGCGCTTTCGATGCAGCTCTTGCAGACTGGCGGGCGGCTGACTACTTCAATGACGACAAACTTGATGTATTTGATCTGATACTGATGAGGCAGGAATTAATCTACCATAATACCAGAGCCGTTATCCAGCCCAATGAGTTTGTCAGATATAGTAACTCATTGACCGTTCGCGAAGATAATCTGAAATTATATCTTGGACCTAACGAAAGCTATGACTGTATCGCTGATATACCTGCGGGGACACGAATCAGAGAGCTTGGATATATGAGAAATGATGGTAAATGGTTATATACAGAATATAACGGCCAAAACGGTTGGATAAAAATAGTTAAAGAGGATGGTTTTTCTCCCACGATAAACTATGAAGCTGTTGCAGCTAAACCTGTAATATACTTATATCCCGAGCAAGAGACTGATGTCCATGTGGAGTTGGAACTTACAGAAGCTGAGCTCTCAACGACCTATCCAAAGTATAACAATGGCTGGGACGTGACAGCATATCCTGATGGTTCTCTTCTAAATATGGCTGACGGTACACATCATAAATACCTGTTCTGGGACGCATTAAACTGCCGCACAAGATTTGATTTCTCCGAGGGATTTTGCGTTGCAGGAAGTGATGCTGAGAGCTTCCTTAAGGAAAAGCTCACATATATGGGACTTACCGAAGAAGAAATGAACGAATTTATCGTATACTGGCTGCCAAGAATGGAGCATAACAAGTATAATCTCATTGCTTTCCAGGGTAACGCTTATACTAATTCCGCAAAGCTTAGTATTTCTCCTAATCCTGACAGTCTGCTCCGCGTATTCATGACTTATGTTCCACTTGACGATGCAGTGGATATCCAGCCGCAGCAGCTTGAGACTTTTGAGAGAAAAGGTTTTACAGTTGTTGAATGGGGCGGTAGTGAGATCAAGTCGTAATTATGATAGATTATCGATGAAATATCATTACACAGAAAGTTTTATTTACTATTATTGTCGCCCTTTACGGGCGACATTTGCTGGAGGGTCAAAAGGCTTTAGCTATGAGTAGGAAATAATAACCTTCAATGCTAAAATAGTAATGGTCTGGCAACCAAACTAGCAAAGATAAAAAGAAAGCACCGCCTGAAGGCGGTACCGAAATATTAATCTTCAAAAAGCTTATCTGCTGCATCAAGGTCAAGAAGATAATACTTCCTCCCTTTCTGACGATTTTCAATGAGCAGTGTATCAGGTATCATTCTCAATCTGCTCTGAACTGTATTCTCAGACAGTTGAAGCTGAGAAAGTAGTTCTTCACGGGAGATACCGATATTGGAGAATAATTCTTATGAAGCCCCTTCCTCTTTAGGTAGGGGAGAGTTCACGACTCAAAAATATAGTTTTAATTGGACAAGTGCTTAATGATTGATTTGAATTATTATTGATACAGTGCCTTTATGCCGCATTTTCACAAATCAAATCATTTCAAATCAATAATGATCCAGTCGTGCTCTTCATGCAAATACTCACTGCTGCAGTAAGGACAGGCTTTTACATTGCGGGCATCAAAACTTGCACCGCATGACGGGCATTTTACGGCCGCAAAAGAAAAGCCAAGTTCTGTCGGAGCTTTGATACGCTTCCTCATACACATTCTGAACTTGTCCGATTTGCTTACGACTTTTCTTTCCTTGTAATGCAGACAATCCAGAAATAGCGTAACTTCCGCATCGCATACGCCGTCTGTTATTTTGCAGCTGTTTATGTTGAAATTGAAAAGCTGTGCTTCAATGATATCAGCTGCCCTTTCTGGACACTGACATTTGCAGCAGGCAAGTTCCGAAGCATCTTTGCTGTAAACAGCCATTCTGAACAGAGATATTATCTTATCACGGAAGTATTCTGATGAAAATTCAGGATCGTAATTTTTGATCTTATTCGCATTAATCAGCGTTGAGATCGTATGTCTTCCGCCCCGCAGACCCTTTCCAATAATTCCGAAGGTCTCAAAAAGCTTTTTGAACACAAAAATCATGCCGCCGAACATCGCTCCGCCAACGATTCTGCCAAGAATACCGAGTATAATATTCAGTATCATGTATCTGCCCTGACTTGCGAACATGTCAATTATTATCCCAACTATTACTAACGGTATGCTGCACGCTGTTATCAGAATTGTCAGATCGCGTTTATTTTTGCTTCTTATCCTTTCGCTAATATAGCGTTCATTAATTGAATAGTTCATGACTTTCGGATAAAATTCGCTCATAATAAATTTCGTACCGCAGTATTTACAACCGCACTGCAGCATGCCGATCATTGAAGGCGCACCACAGTGAGGACAGCATAATGCCATATTGTCATCGGGGTGAGTTCCGTTTTTCAGCTCCTGTATCATCACAGTCAGACCGATGTCAGTAGTGTTTTTGCTGAGTTGCTCCTGCGAGCTGCCAATGCTTCTTGTCATATCCATATATCCGCTGATGATGGTGTTTTTAAATATTCTGTCGCTGAGAGAAAGGCTTGCCACATTGGTTCTGCCTGAACCTTTCATTTGGATCTCGTACTTTATATCAATTCCAAGGGAT
Organism: Ruminococcus flavefaciens; assembly: GCA_002310115.1. GTDB lineage: Bacteria > Bacillota > Clostridia > Oscillospirales > Ruminococcaceae > Ruminococcus > Ruminococcus flavefaciens_K. The sequence continues at coordinate 8,032 of DBYI01000045.1, read as the reverse complement.
TGCAGCTTTTGTTTTTGTAGCCCTAAAACAAAGCGCAGATCCTGACCTGCCAGTTCGGGAAGCTCACCTCCGTTGTACCAGTCCGACATCTGCCTTACAAATGTTTTGTACGCGCCCTTAAGGTCAGAGCGCTGTTTAGAATTAAGGTTTGTTTCGTTCATATGTCATTCCCCTTTTTGATTAGCAAGCTTAGTGTTTGCTATTGCTTCTCTATTATATCACTCAACCTGAGAAAACACAATATCATTAAAACGAGCAGCATTCATTGCACAGAAATTTGACTTTATCTTTCTGGACCGGTGAGAACTTATCAAGTTTATCATATGAAGTATTTCAGCCTTCGACGACTATCTCGGATATCTGCCCAGCATCATCTGCCTTTGCATTTTTTAATGATCATTGTTTCTAACCTCTTATACAACGCACGAATTATTAATACTTGTATCAATGTCCATAAGCTTCAACAGTACAATTACACAAAGAGCAATTGATACAACACTGAGAACTGCTACTATGATTGCAAAAATATGAGTCCAGCCAAGCTGCGTGCCGCAGAACACCGTACAGAATACGACAATCGCTGCAAACACTGCGATGATGACGATGTACGAGCTGTATTGTCCCCGCAGTTTCTTGTGGAGCGCTTTTGGGGGGCAGGTATGGGGAGTTCACATTGCTTAAGATTGTTTTCTCTTTGCTGCTGCATATTCTTCATCTGTCGGAAGACGCCAACCAGTTCCGCCTTCCCAAATCAAGCTTACATTATCCAACCTTGCCTTCCATTCACAATCAGAAAGAAGCATAGTTAATTCCGTCAGACACTTGAGCCAATACACAATAACATCGTAAAAGATGCTTCGAATCCAAGGAATACGAGTTGCACCATCCAGAACGATATTCGGTTCATCAAACGGCTCCTTGTATAAGCAAAAATCCTCATGCTTATTTTCAAATGGAAATTTCGCGCAGTACATGTCTACAATAGATTGGACACGTTCTCTTTCTTCTTTATCAAGTGTACGTTTTCTAATTGCAGTATAATAGATTGACATTGCCACTTGCAGTTACACCTCACATATTTTAAATATTTTTTTTTCGAGAAAAGATGAGAGCATATTGACACAAATCGATTATACAGATGTGAAAGTCGGATTTTTCCGTGTCAGCATTTTCTTAAACACGAAATAAGCGTTTTTATCTGGCTCTGCTATAAATCAATTCCATACTCTTCCGTTTGGTTCTGCTTCACGAATTGTAGTATTCTTATGATATTCCATGTATACTTCTAGATCAATAAGCAGAACACTTATTAGAACAATAAATACGAATGGCTGATACGAAGCGTTATTTGGAGATGTAATGTATGCATTTGATATTCTATGATTATACAATGCATCCTTCGATATGTCGATATTCACAGGCATTTAGCTGGAGAAAGGGGGGAGATGAAAGAGAAATGTCGATAGCCTCTGATGACATTGACGACCTCGTAGATATTACACCTGATGAAGAAAAATGATTCTTGAGCACTCGTGGGGTGCTTTTTCTTTACTTATATTATATACCGCTTATCATAAACCGTCAAGCATAAAAGCAATTGATTTTTAGGCCAGAATAATGTATAATAGGCTTAGAAGGCATATTCCTGCAGAAGCAAATATCATAAACAAAAACATATGCTGATACAATGAGGTAAAATTCGCCCTTCACGGAAGAAATTTCGCATATTTATCCGAGTGAAAATACTATTACTTCTATATACAATTCAGCTTGTCTTATCATACATAGAAGATTAGATTTGCCTGTTTATTGTGGGCGACTCTACAAAGAAATACGGCAAAAATTAGTTTTATCGCAAAATAATAATGACATTCGTAAATTGGATTTAATGTAAACGTATTGATTTTTCACTAAATATGTAGTATTGTTAAATTGTTAAAGAATACGTGCTTATATTTACGAAAAAGGTGAGATGCAGCAGTATATTACCCCCACTTCAAATACTTAATGAACTAACAACACCTTTCGTTAAATAAAAATAAAAGGAGTTGATATGATGAAAAAGAAAATACTTGCGTTTTTGACTGCGGTAATTTGCTTTGCAGGGGTGATGCCTGTAGATGCAGCTGCCGAAGATACGGACAAAGGCGTGAAGGGACTTCAGGAAGCAGGCGGCAGCAGCCTTATCTCAGGTGAACAGTCTGTTGGCATTTACGTGGATTATTATTCTAAACTCAGCGAGATAAGCGAGAATGCAAAAGCCGATACTGCTAAGCTGATAATCGACGAGAGCTATTCTTCCGATACAGTGAGCAGCAGCTGTACTATAAAAAGTCTCGGCAGAGACCTTACTATAGATGCAGGAAATAATGATATTATCGTTCTGCTTGACGAAGCTGTTCTCGAAAAGACCGTGACTGTAAAAGCTGATAAGGGCTCTGTGACGTTTTTTATAAAGGGAAGCCTTATCTGTGGAAAAGAAAGCAAGGGCATTGTATGGCATGATATATGCGATGGCTGTATAATTACCTATGATAAGTATATACCTATCTGTTTTTATGGATCTGAAGACTCTGTCATAACACTGAATGATGAAGCAATCTTATGCGGCAGTCTGAGACTTCCGTATACAGTCCTTGATAACAGGAGCAGCGGAGCTTTCAAAATAGAGTATGTTTCTGAGAATGATAATAAAACATCTTCTATGAAGCCTTCGATTATTGGCAATGTACTGTTAAAGAAGCTCATGAACGATGAAAAAACAGCTTTTGCTTTTTGCAGCGGAAAAGCTGAAACAGATGATGTTTATTCAGAGCCTGAATATAAAATAGTCAAGCTTCCCGACAAGGTAGAATACAAGATCGGCGAAATGATAGATCTTAAAGGCCTGGAAATAGAAGTTACAAGAGATAATGAAGAGCCTGTGGTCTATACATATCCTGATATTGCTTTTGCGTATGATTCCAATACTCCAAAGCCTCCAACAGTTATTCTCTTTTCTGATTTCCGCAGCAATAAGGCAGGCACTTATAAAGTAGAGGTCGCTGACGCGAATAACGTAAGCTTTGAGGTCAAGGTAGTTGATGATTCTATACTGACAGACGAATCAGCAACTATTCCTGAAAAAATGAATGCTGAGACTGGAACAGATGTTGCTGCATCTGCATCGGATGTAAAATTTAACGAAGACGAGTTCTATGTAGTTGTCGGAAATTACCGAGGTTTTACACAGCTCAGGTATCTAACCCGCAGATCTGACGGTTCGTATGCGGCTGAAAAGATAGTATGGGAAGCTGCTCCTCAGGGGCTCAGTTACGGCGATGTTCTGACGGCTGAGGGAAAGGTCATTATGGAGCAGGTCAGACCAGCGTCCGATCCTGTCTATGCTATGGCTTATTACTACAAACTCGACGACTCAGCAAAGCTTACAAAGGTGGGCAGTTGCTCTCAGCTTATGGAGAAAAAAGACCTTACTGTCAAAAGAGCAATTTATGACGGCTCGTCGCACTGGAGCATTTATTATACGGATGAGAACGGAGAAGAATATTATTACGGTCTGAGTACATTCGGTTCCTCACTGGGCGTTAATCCTACTGGTGGTAAGGAAGGAGATATTTATACCTTTGCTGCGATTGACGGAAATATAGTAGTCCCGCTTTCAAAGAAGGATTCCGAAAGCGATGTCAATAAAGAGCCTGAATATAGGATAGTCAAGCTCCCTGATAAGGTAGAATATAAGATCGGCGAAATGATAGATCTTAAAGGTCTGGAAATAGAAGTTACAAAAGCTAATGAAGAGCCTGTTGTCTATACATATCCCGATATTGCTTTTGCCCATGATTCCACTACTCCAAAGCCGGCGAAAGTTCTTCTGTTTTCTGATTTCAGCAGTAATAAGGCAGGCACTTATAAAGTAGAGGTCGCTGATGCTAATAACGTAAGCTTTGAGGTCAAGGTCGTTGATGATTCAACAATTAAGGACCTTGGTGTGTTTGAGGAAGGCGAAATGATGACGCTTGATGATGTCATTGAGCTTTCAAAAAAGGGCAGTGCTCTTACAGTTAAGGATTTCATTAAGTTCAAAGGTGTTATAGCAGGTTCGGGAATTTTTGTTCTTGAATATGATCTTGGAAACGGATATACTCTCACGGTTGGAAGTGCAGAGCTTTATAAGATTGACTACGCAAGATTACGTTATTCTGGCAGTGAAAACTATATTGATATCCGCACCGATGATGTAGAGAAATATCTTTCAGCTTCTGCAGAAGTGAGTATCATTAAGGGAGATTCAAATTGCGACGGTTCAGTTGATATGGCTGATGCTGTGCTCATTATGCAGGCTCTTGCAAATCCTAATAAATATGGTATAGACGGTACAGCAGAGCATCATCTTACAGAACAGGGTAAGTTAAACGGTGATATGAACGGTGACGGTCTTACAGTAGGCGATGCTCAGACTATACAGCGAAAGTTGCTAGGGTTAGACGATCGTGCCGAAGTAACATTTGACAAAACAGTAGATTGGTATATTAGCGATACGGCTGAAAGTTTCTGGGACATATGCCTTGGCAGCGAATATTCCGCTGTAATTACAAATACAGATGAACTGAAAGTATATCTCAGTAAAGTTTTACAGGAAAAAGCCATAGAAACTTATGTTGAAAAATACAATGACAGCTTTTTCAAGGACAATACTTTGTTGCTTGACTCAATCTATCAGTCGGCTGGTATGAAAGTCGGATACAAGATTGATAATGTGGATTTCTCAGATGATAAAATATCAATATCCGTGATATATACATTCAGTAAAGGTCAGGCTCTGGAAAGCGTCGTATCATTATGCATTGCTCAAGTAACTGTTCCAAAGGATGCATATAACGGTCAGACCGTTAACTGGACGATAGAGAATCCTTACGTCTGAAAGTAACTGTAAAAAAACAGTATTTTATCCTTATTCGGCAAGAAGTCTCCGACCTCTATAAGTGGGAAATGAATAGCGCACATTAGGAAATAAACTTGACAATAATAGATATTTGTTGTATTATATTACGCATAAGGTTATATAATTGGCCTTGAATATAAAATAAAGGATGTAATAAAAATGAAAAACGTAATCAAAAGGATTGCAAGTATTACTATGGCGGTTACTCTGCTCGGAACAGGAGCAGCTGTATCAAAGAACATTGCTCCGCAGTTTGATAACGCCATCATAGCAAATGCAGCCTCATGTAATCATGTAGCAGGTGCTTCAGCACGCAACAAGGACGGTAACTGGGAATATATCTCTATGAGAAAATCGTCAAGTTTATATTATGATATTGATATTTATTATAAGATGCCTGTTAAGTGTGTAAAATGTGGTGAACTACTTTGGTATAGATATAAAAAAGAATACTGTTATTATGTGACGGACAAAAAAACAAAGCGTAAAACTCTAATGTGTGACACAAGTAAAACAGAGTACTGGATAGGGAGATTTATATGGTAGGCATGAACTTACCAAACAGAGTATTGGACGTGTAAATAAGTGAATTATAAAGCCCAAAGAGCTTGACTGTCGCAGTTGAGCTCTTTTTTGGTGTGTCGGGCATGATACACAGCCAGTCGGCGAAAGCACAACCACAGGTATTTACTGCCAAGTGTAGTGAATCACAAGTCGAAAGCCGTGAGGCTGGGATGGAGAAAGTGGTGTAGCGATTTTTTCACGACTACGAACAGAAATCTGATATAAGGCCAGCAGGGTGGGAGAGACTGCTTATCAAGTCCAATCCTAAAGGTAAACGTAAAATTCAAATGGTAAATCAGGGGCAAGTGGAAAATGAGAATTCTCTTTGGGAAAGAAGAGAGAAGGTTGTGTGTCTTACCCCGAGAGATTTCGCGGACGACTAAGTCCAATATCTTAAAAAACAGTGATGGTAAGGTCGGCCGAAACAAGGTTTATCACGAGAAGCCAGCTGAGGTCGTAGTTGGTACAGCCAATACTTAAGGACCTAATATTTGTATAGTGCTAATCACTATGAGTAAACATCAGAAAAGCCGAAATTGAGGTAATGTCTAAAAACTGCAGACGGAGCATTTTTCCGTCTGCAGTTATGTTTTTATGTCAGTAAGTCGGATCGTACCTTGATACGCCTGTTTCGAGAGTCTTTATAGACCAGACGTCAGGACCTGCGGTAGTGTAGCTGGAAATCTTTAGGAACTCCTGTATCTCCTCACAGTCTACCCAGCCCAAAACATCTCCTGATGTGAATATTTCGAGAAAAGCAGGCTTTCCGTCGCTGTCGCTGCCGATAAGGTACAGTGTGGACTGTCCCGCGTCAAACATCTGACCGATCATTTTGCCAGGTTGATCATTTAGATGCTTGTCCAGCTCGCGGGAAAGCTTTCTCGCTCTGCCTACAAGCTGGTCGGGCAGATTCTTTCCGTCGGCATTTTCACTCGTCATCATGGCTGTAAGTCTTTCGTACCAGTTCTCGTCGTAACCTATCCTGAATAACTCGTCATATTTATTCTTATCCGTTCCGTTTTGGGAACTGCCATAGGACATACTGTATGCGGCTCCGTTCTCATCATATAAAGTCATATTTTGCTGCGTTCCCCAGGCAAAATTCTGATAAACAACAAGCAGCATGGGCCTGGGCTCCGCAACAAGTCCATAGGAGCCACCCTCACCCTTTACGACCTGCTTCTTCATGCTGAGCAGATCGAATATGTCTAGAATTCCGTCTCCGTTTATATCCGCATTCTCAGGCTTTCTGAGCTCGCCGCTGCCTAGGATCCATTTCTGAAGGACAACCACATCGGAAATTCCGAAGACGCCGTCATAATTACAGTCTCCGAGGATAAGGGGATCGCACTCCTCCCTGCTGATGATGCTCGGGTTAAGATCGTTATCGAACCTGACAGATACTTCTGAGTCCTTGGGCTCATACTCGCTCTTCCCGCCGCTGTAGCCGAAATCCGCAGTCAAGGTGCCTGGCCTGTTTCCCTTATAAAGCAGTACTCTTGCATAGGGAGCGCCAAGGATATCAACCAGCTGCGCATTCTCAAGATGGTAATCGAAGCTCTTTTCAAGCTCGGGTATGCCATCCTGCGAAAGCTCTATGCTGAAAGCATTGCTGACTGAGCAAAATACCAGATATTCATCATGGGTGGAAATATTGCCGTTCTTTTTTATGTATTCCCTAGTCTCTGCGATAGTATCCGGCACCCAGCTGAAGAGATCATTCTCGGTTATAACGCCGTCCTTGTCTATACTGAAGCTTAGATTGCATTTTCCTCCAAAGTCGCGTCCGATATTACCACGGTAGTCATCGAAGTACACGTTCAGCCTTGAAGACGGCTTAGGCTTGAATACATTAACGCTGTAGCGTATTTCCTTATTGGCGTATTCCAGCTCTTTTTCCGTAATACCAAGCTGTTTAAGCTCCGAAAGATATTTTTCATATGCCTCCGAGGGAGTGCCCTCGGGCTCAGGGAAGGTAAAGACCTTTGAGTACACCTGACATTCGTACGGATTGTACTCTTCCCCATCCAGCAGATCCATATATATCTTCTTTGAAAGTCCTTTGCCGTATCTGTCAGACCTACGTATACAGCATACATAGCCGTCTGCAACATATGACGCGCCGTGCTCATTTTCAAACTTCACGGTCTGAGTATAATCCGTAGGCACCCATTCTGGAAGATCGCTATTGTTCTTGACGATCTTGAAGTTCATACTCTGAGCCTCATCCTCTTCAATAGTAAAGTTGTTGCTTATCACTTTATTTACTGTATTGTCAAAGCGGACATGGCAGAAATCAACATCGCACTCGCCCCAGGAAACAGGCTCGTACATCTTTACTGTCATTACGGGAGCTCCGTCCGGAGCATCGCTCATATCAGCCAGCTTTTCACTGATAGTATAACTTCTGACCTCTCTCACCTGAGCATCGCCTTTCTGCTCCATTTTCAGTTCCTCTCCCGCAGAACTCAATACATCGCCGCAGTAGATCAGATAATTGTTGAAAACGCAGACATTTCCGTGCTC